>JAZJYV010000081.1:0-69358 GCA_040390195.1 Pseudomonadota bacterium
GCCGGGTGGTGTGGGAGGGGACCGATCAGTTACACTGGTCGCCCCTATCCCGATGTGCCGCCCGGGTTTCCCCTTTGGACCCGGAAAAACGGCCATTCGTCGCAAACCATGCACGCGACAGTATCGGCTTGACTATAGTGACCTTGACGCCGTCGACATTACGAGCGAGGGCGCACTCACTTGACAGGACCTATCATGCGCACAGTACTCCTTTCCCTTCTTGCCGCCAGCACCGTGCTGGCCTTGCCCGCAGCGGCCCAGGCAGCACCCGCCGGCAGCGCCTTGACGACACGCCAAATCGTGCCTGGCGTGCGCGTCAAACTCAGCGCCGCCGATCGCGACGACTTCAAGGGCCAGTACGACCTGGCTGACGGCCGCACGCTGACCGTCAGCGGTGATGCGCGCCGCCTCCTGGCCCAGCTCGACAGCCAGCCGGCGCTCGAGATCGAGGCCTTGGCGGGCGCCCAGTTCGTCGCCCGCGAAGGCGGCTTGCGCCTGCAGTTCGAGCAGCACGCGAACGGCAGTGTCAGCGGCGTCAACGTCATCGCGTCACGCTGAACCGGCATTCGTGACTTTTGGGGGCGGGAGGGCTATGATCGGCGCTCATGAGCCCCCTCTCGCGATTGACCCTGCTGGCCGCGGCGCTGCTGGCCGCCTCCGTGGCGGCGGCGCAGGAGATCACCGTCGCCTGGCGTGACAAGCCGCCGCTGAACTATTTGGAAAACGGGGTCGAGAAAGGCCCGCTGATGGTACGGGCGCGGCAGGTGTTCGGCGCGGCCGGTATTCAAGCCCGTTTCGTCAAGCTGCCCACCAAGCGGATCTGGGCCTCGTTCGAATCGGGCACCAGGAATTTTTGTTCCTTCGGCTGGTATCGATTGCCTGCGCGCGAGGCGCTGGCCCAGTTCAGCGTGCCCTTCCACGTCGACCCGCCGCATCAGGTCTTGATCGCGCCCAATGCGCTGGCGGCGGTGGCAGTGCACGCCAGCCTGGCCGCGCTGCTGGCCGACCCTGCGCTCACGCTGGGCGTGGTCGATGGCGTCTCGTACGGAGCCCAGCTCGACGCCCTGATCGGCGCCGGCGTCAACCGCGTGCAGCGCCGCACGGTTGAACCGGGCGCGATGATGCGCATGGTCGCCGCCGGCCGCGTGTCGTTCATGTTCACCGATCCGGAAGACTGGTCCTACGCGCGCGCCCACGACAGCGCGCTGCAACAGGCGACGCTGCGCGAGTTTCCCGATATGCCGCCCGGTGTGCAGCGCTACATCGTCTGCAGCAAGGACGTTGCGCCGATCGTGATGGAGCGCATCAACCGGGCGATCGAAGCCACTTGGAGCGCGCCCGTGCGCAAGTAAACGGGCCGCGCCAGCGGCCGCAAAACGGCTGTGCTAGACTCGTTTCCCCTGTTCATTTTGCCAACTCTCCATGTCCAAGAAACCTGTCATTGCTGCCTTGCTGTTGTCGCTGGCAGCGAGCGCATTCGCTGCGCCGCCGGCCGACAAGGCCATCGCCGCCGCCCGCTACGCCGTGGCCACTTACCACGACGATGTCGTCGCGAGCCTGGCAAGAATGGTCAGCTTCAATACCGTGGCCGACCCTGCCGTGCCATTCGAGCGCAATCCTCAGCAGCTCGCGTTCAAGCAGTATTTGAAAGATGAGGCGGCGCGGTTGGGCCTCGACTTCGCCGATCACGGCTATGTGGTGGTGATCGGCCTGGGCACGAGCAGCGAGCGGGTCGGCGTGATCACGCACGGTGACATCCAGCCGGTCGACCCTGGCAAGTGGAAGAAGTCGCCCTTCGAACTGGACCAGACCAGCGAGCCGGGCCGCCTGATCGGACGCGGCACGGAAGACGACAAGGGGCCAATTGCCACTGCCCTGTACGCCATGAAGGCGATCAAGGACCAGAACATTGTTCTGTCAAAGCGGCTCGAACTGTATGTCTACATGGGCGAGGAGTCGGACTGGGCGCCGCTGGTCGCCTTCCTCAAGACCCACACGCCGCCGCAAATGAACATCACGCTCGATGCCGAGTATCCGGTGGTGACGGCCGAGAAGGGCTACGGCACGGTCAGCGTGACGGTGCCGCGAAATGCCGCCCCTGCGCCGGCCGCAGCGCCCTCGCTGGGCGCGTTCGGCGGCGGCTTCTTCGGCAGCCAGATTCCCGAAGATGCCAGTGCCACCATCGAGCACGCCACGCCGGCGCTGGAAGCGGCGATCCGCCGGCGCGCGGCAAAACAGGCCGGCATGCATTACCAGTTCGTGTGGAAAGGCAAGCAGCTGGTGGTGGTGGCGCGCGGGGTGTCGGCCCATTCATCCAAGCCGGAAGACGGCGTCAATGCGATCAGCATGCTGGCCGATGCGCTGGCCGTGCAGGCATGGGCACCGACCACAGCCGGCATGCTGGTGAATTTTCTCAATGAGATGATCGGTACTGGCTTCCATGGCGAGAAATTCGGCAAGATCGCCTACCGCGACGCCTTCATGGGGCCGATGACGTTCGCCCCTACGGTGATCCGGCAGCAGCCGGATGGTATCGAACTGAGCATCAACTTGCGCCGACCCAAGGGCAAGAGCACGGCCCAGCTCACCAGCGAGGTGCAGGCGGCGCTGGCCAAATGGCAGACGCGCCATGGCAGCTTGGGCCAGGTCAAGGTCGAGATTGGCGAGCCGTGGGTCCAGGACAGCGCGCCACAGGTGCCGACATTGCTGTCGGTGTTCTCTTACTTCACCGGTATCAAGGACGCCAAGCCGATTTCGATCGGCGGGGGCACCAACTCGCGGCTGTTCCCGAACGCAGTCAGCTTCGGCCCCGCCATGCCGCACACCGTGTACTCAGGCCACTCCGAGCATGAGTTCATGACACTCAAGCAGTTGCTGCTGAACCTGGAAATGTACACGGCAGTCATGGTCGAGCTGGCCAGGTAGCCAGGCCCGGACAGGCCACCGGGCGCTTATTGGCGCTGCATATTGTCGGTGGTGGTCACCCGGTCGCCGACCCGATAGCTGGGTGCCCAATCCTGGATTGTCGTGCGCGTGCTGCCGTCGTCCATGCGCACGGTGACGCGGTAGGATTTGTCGGCGGTGCTGCTGCCGGTGGTGCCGGCGGTGCCGGTGCTACCCATCGAGGAGTCCGTCGAGCTGCCCGGACGTGCGACCGGCTCGATCAAGGTCACGACGCTGTTCGGGGTGCCCGTGGTGGTGATGTTGAGCGCCGTCGTGCCTGCGGTTGTCCGGCTGCCCTGGTCTTGCGCGCCCGCCGCGCTTGAGGTGCCGCTGCCAGCGCTGCTGGCAGTGCTGCCGCCGCCGCTGATATAGCTGCTGCCGGTGCTGCCGCTGCTGCTTGAGGTCGCCGGTGGCGTGCTGTTGGCGGCCTCGCCGCTGTTGCTGCTGCTGACCGTGTTGCTGCCCTCGCTGCTCGATGGGGTGGAACTGCAGGCGGCCAGTCCGATTGCCAGCACACCGGCCAGCAGCACGCTCAATTCTTGACGCTTCATGATCTACTCCTTGTGTTGGGTCTGTTTATCCGTGTGCGACATGCCACTTAGATAAGAGGCGCGAATGCCGGGGACGTTCCAAAGCCCGCACGCAGTGCTTGACCCAGATCAAACAAGGTCAAGAAGCGCTTGCAATGTGTGAATCAGGCTTGACGGGGCGCAGGCAAAAATGCCCACAGCAGGGAGGAGGTGATCAGGGCTGCGCTGCAATCGACGAGCCAGTCGGAGACGGCACCGTTGCGGTAGGACAGGAAACTTTGCACGATCTCATCGAAGCCGCCCATCGCCGCCACGATCAGCACGGCCTTCAGGGCGCGCTGGCCCGCGCTCCCCATGGTGCCGGTAAACAGCAGGCCGGTCAGGCCGGCGTAGGCGACCGCGTGCAGTACCAGGCCGGGCGCGTAGTGGCCGATCTTGTCGCGCGCGCCCGGTATCGAACCCATCACGACGATCGCGCCATACATCAGCAGCGCGCAGTGCAAGCGCAGGCGACGGTATTTCAGATCGAGAACAAGTAGTTTCAGCAAGTTGGACATGGCGGCGCGGGCAGGGGAAAAGCTGCACGATAGCATGCTCCGCCATGCGCCGGCCCGGATCTGCAGCTCAGATGGTCAGCGCCGGCGCGCCATCCGGGTAGTGCGCGTCGAAACACCTGGCGCAATTGTCGCAGAACAGATGGGCGGTGCGTACTGTGGCCTGGCGCAATACCAGCCTCAAGTGGGCGTGCTGGCACTTGGGGCACACTTCGCGCACGGTGCCGAAGGTGGCCATGTCGATTGGCGCAAAGTCGCCGTCGAGATGGTCAACGACCTGGTCGGGATCGAGTTCGCTCAGGACCAGTTCGCCTTCCAGCGGTTGCCGATGTCGTCGGTGCGGGGCGGGAGGCGGGCTGGCACTGGGTTTGGATGGATGAGAACTCATTCGAACATCTCCGGTTGCATAGCGAGACTTCATGATAGTTGATTGAGATTGGCGCGCAAGCGTGTTCGCCAAAAAAAATGCCCGCCATTCGAGGCGGGCAAAACCCAAGATCGGGCCAAGAGATGGAAAATTCGGTAATAGGTGTGTCGCCCGAAAGCTGACACACCCGTCTGGCATCACGCATATCGGTTGCATGTATGGCAGATGAATCCAGTATAGGGAGTGGGCATGACATTGATATGACACAGATCAAATACCGATCAGTTTGTTTATGCTGGGAATGAACGGGGTCTGGGCTGCTGTGTTGGCTGCGCCAAAACGTCTTGCCCGGAGCCGATGGGACAAAAAAAAGCCCGCTGATGAAAGCGGGCTTAAAACTATTTTCTTGGAGGAGAATAGTGGAGACAGATGCATTATGCTGCATTGCCGCATATATGTCTAGTAGTAATTTTCAATATCAATCATTAGAAATTCATATATCTCAAACCATACCTCAGGCATTCACGCTCAGGAGCACGTCGATATTGCCGCGTGTGGCATTCGAGTAAGGGCACACTTCGTGCGCCTTGTTCACCACCGCCTGCGCCGCCGCCTGGTCCATGCCGGGGGTGCTGACGGCCAGTTTCACGCTGAGGCCGAATCCGCCCTTGTCGTTGGGGCCAATGCCCACTTCGGCGTGGATGCTGGTGTCGGCCGGAATCGGGGTCTTGAGCGCACCGCCGACCAGTTTCATGGCCGACAGGAAGCAAGCGGCATAGCCAGCGGCGAACAATTGCTCGGGATTGGTGCCGGGGCCGCCTGCGCCGCCCAGTTGTTTCGGGGTCGACAATTGGACGTCGAGCGCCTTGTCGCTGGAGGTGGCGCGACCGTCGCGCCCGCCGGTGGCAACTGCGGATGCGGTGTAGAGGACTTGCATGGTAACTCCTTGGTGGGGATGAGCGGCAACGGTGCCGATGGGAGAACTATAGCGCACAATTAAATTGTGCACAATTGATTGTGCCTATCGCCCCGATTGCCTCACATCGCTACTGGTCGCTGCCCATGGACTTGAACAAGGCGGTGCGCACGCCCGACAAGTCGGCGCGCAGGCGCCCCAGGGTGCCCAGTTCCTGGCCGCTGGCGCACAACACCTGCTCGGGAATGGCGAGCGCCCTGGTGCGCAGCGCGCGCCCCTGCGCGGTCAGCGCAATGCGCACCTGGCGTTCGTCTTGCGGATCGCGGCCGCGCAGCAGCAGGCCGCCTGCCTCGAGCCGCTTGAGCAGCGGCGTCAAGGTACCTGAATCGAGGAACAGGCGCGCACCGATGTCCTTGACCGGCACTTCATCGTGCTCCCACAGCACCAGCATGACCAGGTACTGCGGGTAGGTCAGGCCGAGCCGCTCGAGCAGCGGCTTGTAGGCGCGCGTCATGGCGTGCGCGGCCGAATAGAGCGCGAAGCAGAACTGGTTCTCCAGCGCGAGCAGGTTCACGCCGGGCGCGTCCGGCGACGCCGGCTTGCTCATTCCGGCACCGGCACCGTGTAGTTCAGCGCCAGCCGGCCGCCGTCGACGAACATGGTCTGGCCGGTCATGTAGGACGCATCGTCGCTGGCCAGGAAGGCGGCGATCGAGGCGATTTCTTCCGGCTCGCCGCAGCGTCCCATCGGGGTGCGCGAGAGGATGGTGTGGCGCGCCTCGGGACTGGCCAGCACCGCTTTCCTGGCCAGTTCGGTGAGGATGGTGCCGGGGCCGATGCCGTTGACGCGGATGCCGTGCGGGGCCAGGTTCAGCGCCATCACCTTGGTCAGCTGGTTGATGCCGCCCTTGGACACCACATATGGCACCTGGTTCGCGATGGCCAGCTCCGAATTGACGCTCGACATATTGATGATGCAGCCCGACTGCTGCTTGACCATCTGGCGCGCCACCGCCTGGCTGCACAGGAACATCGACTTCAGGTTGATCCGGATGACGCGGTCGAAATCGTCCTCGTGCAGGTCGAGGAAATCGGCCGCGTGGGTCACGCCGGCATTATTGATCAGGATGTCGACGCGGCCGAACGCTTGCATGGTGGCGGCCATCATGGCGTCGACATCGGCCTTTTGGCTGACGTCGGCGGCGAAGAAGCGGGCCGCCTCGCCCAGCGCACCGGCGGCGCTCACGCCCTCCGGCTTGATGTCGACCAGCATGACGCGCGCGCCTTCCTTGATCAGGCGCTGGGCGCAGGCCAGGCCGATGCCTTGAGTCGCGCCGGTGACGATGGCTACTTTTTGGTCTAATTTCATGGCGCAGCTTTCGATGGGAACGGAATAGCGAATTCTAACCGTTCGCGCGCGCTACAGCATCACCGGCTGGTCCGGCAGTTCGTTGGGGCGCGCGCCATTCGAGGGAAAGTGCTGGTGCAGCAAGTCGTTGATACGCCCGAGCGCCGCCAGGGTGCTGTCGTGAAACGTGCCGCGCGCGTAGCCATTCGTCATTTCCTGGCAGATCGCCTGCCAGGTGGCGCTGTCGATGTGGCGTGCCACGTTGCGGTCGGCCACGATGTCGACCTTGCGCTCGGCCAGGTTCAGGTAGACCAGCACGCCGCAGTTATCCTCGGTGTCCCAGATGTTGTACTCGGAAAACAGCGCCATTGCGCGCTGGCGGTTGCTGTCGCCGCGCCAGATGGCGTCGAACGGCGTGGCCGCCTCGACGATCAGGCGCAATTCGCTGCGATGGGTTTGCTCGCCGGCCGCGATGGCCGCGCCGATGGCCGACAGCGTGGCCGGCGGAAAGGCGCGCCGCCCGGACGCCCGCGTGGAGCGCCAGTTGCGCAGCAGTCGCCGCAGGCGCGGCCCGAGTCGATTCGCCATCACCAGTCTCCCGAGGCGCCGCCGCCGTCAAAGCTGCCGCCGCCGCCGGAAAAATCGCTGCCACCCGAGGAGCCGCCCCCGCCCCCGCCCCCGCCCCCGCCCCCGCCACTGCTCAGCTTGCCCAAGGCATTGCCGATGATGAAGCCGGCCGCACCGCTGGCCCAGCCATTGCTGCCCAGGCGCGAACTGCGATTGCGAAACAGCATGAACACGATGAAGGCGCCGAACAGGATCAAGGGCAGCGAGAAGAAGTCGGTGGCGCCGCGTTCGGCTTGCTGGTGGCGCGCGGCCACCGGCGCCGGCGGGAATTTTTCTGCGTTGAGCAGGGTCGAGATCGCGCCCACGCCGGCCACCAGGCCGTCGTAGTACTGCTGCTGGCGAAAGTGCGGCGCGATCACGTCTTGCAAGATGCGCTTGGACTGGGCGTCCGTGAGCACGCCCTGCACACCGCGTCCGGCCTCGATGCGCAGGCGCCGCAAGCCCTTGGGATTGTCCTTGGCGACCAGCAGCAGCACGCCATCGTCAACACCCTTGCGGCCCAGTTTCCAGGCCTCGGCCACGCGGATGCTGAACTGTTCGATCTGCTCGGGCTCCGTGCTTTTGACCAGCAACACGGCGATCTGACTGCCAGTCTTGGCATCGTAATCGGCCAGCACCGCGTTCAGGCCTGCGCGTTGCTCGGGGCTGAGCATGGCCGCCTGGTCGGTCACATAGCCGCTGTGGGCCGGCAGCGGCGCCAGTTGCGCCTGCGCACCGCCGGCCAGCGCGAGCGCCAGCGCGGCAATCGAGGCGAAGCGCGGCAGGCGCATGGTTATTTACCGAAATTGACGGTCGGCGCGGTCGAGATCGCCTTCTCGTTTTCCACCGTGAACGAAGGCTTGGTCTGGTAACCGAACATCATGGCCGTCAGGTTGCTGGGGAAGCTGCGCACGTGCACATTGTAGTCCTGCACGGTCACGATGTAGCGCTGGCGCGCCACCGTGATGCGGTTCTCCGTGCCTTCCAGCTGCGACTGCAAATCGCGGAAACTGGTGTCGGCCTTGAGGTCCGGATATTTCTCGGAGACGGCCATCAGGCGCGACAGCGCGCCCGACAGCTCGCCCTGGACTTGCTGGAATTTCTGGAATGCGGCCGGGTTGTTCAGCACTTCCGGCGTGATCTGGAAACTGGTGGCGGCGGCGCGCGCGCGGGTGACCGCTTCGAGCGTGTCCTTCTCGTGCGAGGCATAGCCCTTGACGGTGTTGACCAGGTTCGGGATCAGGTCGGCGCGGCGCTGGTACTGGTTCACCACCTCGCCCCAGGCGGCCTTGGTGGCCTCATCCTTGGTCTGGAAGGCGTTGTAGCCACATCCCGACAGCAGCACGCCGGTCACGATCAGCGTGAGCAGCAGGCGGGTCCAGCGGGAAAGCAGGGAGTGAGTCATGGTGATTCCGTTCATGGCAAGTTGTTGAATGGTCAAAAATATACCCTAAAAGGCGGCTGGCCGCCCGTTCTGGTGGTGGCGGCGGCGGGAAAAACGGCAATTGAACGGGGTACAATGACGGGTTTGCAATTGAATCCGAGGGCCATAACGTGAAATTCATCGACAAGTTGTCCGCCGCCTGGACGTCCAACAATTCCTTGCTGTGTGTGGGCCTCGACCCCGACCTGGCACGCTTTCCCGCCCACTTGCAGGATCGGCCCGATGGCATCGTCACCTTCTGCAAGGCCATCATCGACGCGACGGCCGACCTGGCCTGCTCGTTCAAGCCCCAGATCGCCTATTTTGCAGCGCTCGGCGCCGAGCGCCAGCTTGAAGAGATCTGCGCTTATTTGCGCTCGGCCTACCCGCATATTCCGCTGATCCTCGACGCCAAGCGCGGCGATATCGGCGCCACCGCCAGGCAGTATGCGCGCGAGGCGTTCGACCGCTACGGCGCTGACGCCGTCACGGTCAATCCCTACATGGGCTTCGACTCGGTCGAGCCGTACATGGAATGGAGCGAGCGCGGCGTGATCGTGTTGTGTCGCACCTCGAATCCGGGCGGCTCGGACCTGCAATTCTTGAACCTGGACGGCAAGCCCCTGTACCAGCACGTGGCGCAGCTGGTGGCCGGGAAGTGGAACCGCAACGGGCAGTGCGCACTGGTGGTGGGCGCCACGTTTCCGGAGGAGCTGGCGCAGGTGCGCGCCATCGTTGGCGACATGCCGCTGCTGGTGCCGGGCGTGGGTGCGCAGGGCGGGGATGTCGAGGCGACGGTCCGTGCGGGCAGGAGCGCAGACGGGACCGGCATGATGATCAATTCTTCACGCGCGATCCTGTACGCGACGCCGCAAGGCAGCGAGGATTTCGCCGCCGCCGCGCGCCGCGTCGCGCAAGAGACGCGCGACGCGATCAACCTGTACCGCAACTGAATTCAACCCGAGGTGGACGGCGCTCGAGCTTTTCAGCGCCGGAAACGGTGGAACGCGCTGCGCTTTTCCACACCCTGCGATGTAGTCAACGTGGCGCTTATTTTTTTGCCGGTTCGGTGTAGGTGACGCGGTAGATGCGGCCCTTGTAGTCATCCGACACCAGCATCGAGCCATCGGCCAGGAAGGCGATGTCGACCGGCCGTCCGATCACCTCGCCGTTTTGCAGGAAGCCCTCGATGAACACGGTATCGGTGACGACCTTGTTCTCGGCAAGCGTGATCAGCGCCACGCGGTAGCCGATCTTCTGGGCGCGGTTCCAGGAGCCGTGTTCGGCCACGAACAGCTGGTTCTTGTATTGCGCCGGGAATTGCGAGCCGGTGTTGAACTCGAGTCCCAGCGAGGCCACGTGCGGCCCCAGCTTGGCCATCGGCTCGACGAATTCCGCACAACGCCGGCCGGCAGCAAATTCCGGATCGGGCACCACGCCGCCGGCGCAGTATGGAAAGCCGAAATGCAGGCCGGCTACCGGCGCCAGGTTCAGCTTATCGGACGGCAGGTTATCGCCCATCATGTCGCGGCCATTATCGGTGAACCACATCTCCTTGGTCGCCGGATGCCAGGCGAAGCCGACCGAGTTGCGCACGCCGCGCGCGAATACTTCGAAATGCGAACCGTCCGGATCCATGCGGTAGATTTTCGAGTAGGCCTCGTTTTCCTTGTTGCAGACGTTGCAGGGCGCGCCGATCGGCAGGTACAGTTTTCCCTCCGGTCCGACCTTGATCACCTTCTGGCCATGCCATTTCTCGGTCGGCAGATCGTCCTTCACAACCTTGTATTTTGGCGATTTGTCGAAGGTCCTGTCGATGTCGTCGAAGCGGATCACGCGCGACACCTCGGCCACATACAGCGAGCCATTCAGGTAGGCCACACCGATCGGATTGTTCAAGCCCTCGGCGATGGTGACCACCTTGTCGATCACGTAATCGCGTTTGCTGCTGACCAGGGCGTAGACTTTGCCGGCCTTGAAGGAACCGACGAACACGGTGCCCGACGGCGCCACGGCCATACTGCGCGCGTTCTCGACGCGCTCGGAGAATACCGAAATCGAAAAGCCCGGCGGCAGCCTGAAATTGGCCAGCTCGGGATAGGCCGGTGCCCCCGCCGTGGCGCTGGCGCTGGCGCCCGGGTGGGCCGCCAGCAGGTAATCGGCGATGGCTCCGATCTTGACCGCGTCGAGCGTGCCCTTCCAGGCCGGCATGCCGGCATTGGGCAGGCCGTCGGCGATGAATTTGACCAAGCTTGCCTTGTGCGGCTGGACCTTGAGCCAGACTTTGTCGGCCAGATTGGGGCCCGTCACGCCTTGCAGCTTGTCGCCATGGCATACGGCGCAGTGTTGCTGGTAGAGGGCGGCGCCGTCAGCGGCGTGCAGGGCAGGGGATGCCAGGCCCAGTGCGAGGCAGGCAAGGGCAATTATTTTTCTCATCTTCTGTGTCTCTCCGGGGGGAAGGATTAGCGGCGCTGAGGTGCGATCGTTTCGGCGTAGTCGTACAGGGCGCCGAGAATGTCCTCGGCGCGTTCGTCGGCGTCCTCCGAGAGGGCGTCGATCTCGGCGAACAACTGCTCGATGGTGCGGGCACGGTTGGCGCCGTCGAACAGGCGCGCGGCACGGTGCTGCTCCCAGTGCTGTGCCTCTTGTGCCGTCAAGCTGGCCGGGAAATTGCGCGCGCGGTAGCGGAACACCAGCTCGTCGAGGCGCGCATCATCGAACGAGGGATGGGCCAGCGCCAGCCGTTGCGGGCTTTCCGCGCGCAGCGACTCGAGCTTGCGCTTGTCGTTGTTGTTGATGAAGCCGCCGTACAGGTCTTCATCGACGTCGGTCTCCTCGTCGGCGGCGGGGCGCTGATAGACTTGGGCCCACAGCGTGCTCAGGTCGGGGCCGGCCGCCGCCGCTTGCGCGTGCAGGCGGCCCTGTTCGAGATCGATGCCCCAGCGCTCGGCCATGGCCGGCGTCAGCGTCTTCACATTGGCGACCAGCATGGGTGACTTGTTCATGTGGATGCTCTTGATCGGCAGCCGCGTCACGCCTTCGGGCAGGTCGGCGCTGCGGCTGAACATGCGCAGGCGGACGGTGTCGGCGTCAAGGCCGAACAGCTCGGCCGGATCGTAGCTGCAATCCCAGACCAGCACCTCGTTCTTGTTGGTAGGGTGGGTGGCCAGCGGCCAGACCAGGCCGATGCAGCCGCGTTCGGCCGGGAACATGCCCGACACATGCAGGAAAGGCTGGCGCGCCGCTGGCGCCAGGTGCATGCCCATCTCGGAGGCCACCTTGTCCTTCTTGTGCAAGGCCAGGCAAAAATCGAACAGCTTGGGCTGCCGGTCGCGGATCAGGCGCGCCAGCGCGATGGTGGCGCGCACGTCCGACAGTGCATCGTGCGCCGCCTCATGCAGCAGGCCGTTGGCCTTGGCCAGGTGTTCGAGCTTGAAGCTCGGCTTGCCGTCCTCGCGCAGCGGCCACTCGATGCCTTCCGGGCGCAGCGCATAGGTCATGCGCACCACGTCGAGCAAGTCCCAGCGGCCGCAATTGTTTTGCCACTCGCGTGCGTAGGGATCGATAAGGTTGCGCCAGAACATGAATCGGGTAATTTCATCGTCAAAGCGGATCGTGTTGTAGCCCACGCCGATGGTGCCCGGCTTGCTGAATGCCGATTCAATGGTGGCGGCGAACTGATGTTCAGGCACGCCCCACTCGAGGCATTGCTGGGGCGTGATGCCGGTGATCAGGCAAGATTGGGGGTCCGGCAGAAAGTCCGGTGCCGGCTGGCAATACAGCATGATGGGGTCGCCCACTTCATTGAGATGGGCGTCGGTGCGGATGGCGGCGAACTGGGCCGGGCGGTCGCGGCGCGGCTGGGCGCCAAAGGTTTCGTAGTCGTGCCAAAGGAAAGTGTGCGTGGTCATAGGTTTGTATTTACTGCAGCGGGGGCTACAGGTTCTGGCGCGGGTGCCGATAAAGGAAGAGAGACGCTTGTGTGCATCCGGCTATGCTGGACTAAGGAGAACGACCATGTCAATCCCTGTTTCCGCGGCGAGTGGCCAAGGTGGGGCCGCGCCGGTGGCGGAGCTGCCCAAATCCAGGGACGACGCCGGTGGCGTGGGCGCCAAGGCCCATGCGGAGTTGAACGTCTCGATCGTGAAGGCATCGCTGAGCGTGACGATCGCGGCCGGCAACGCGCCGCTGGCGCTGCTGTACAAGTCGGCGCTGACCAGTATCAACGAAGCGCTCACGGCCGATTTTGGCGCCGACGCGATCCAGCATGCCGTCAGCCAGGACAACACGCCGGAAGGGACGGCGGGGCGCATTGTCAGCCTCTCGACTGCGTTCTACCAAGCCTACAGGCAACAACATGGTGGCGAGGACGAAGCGACAACGCGCCAGAATTTCATCGACACGATACGCGGTGGTGTCGAGCGCGGCTTCAAGGAAGCGCGCGACATCCTCAGTGGCTTGCAGGTGCTGCAAGGCGACATTGCCGGCAACATCGACAAGACCTACGCCCTGGTCCAGCAAGGCCTCGACGCCTTCCTGAACGTCGAATAAACCGGGGTCAGAACACATTTTGAAGTGTAAACCGGGGTCAGAACACATTTTGAAATGTGTTCTGACCCCGGTTTTTTCGGCAATGTCTTCTGACTCCGGTTTTCAGTTCTAGGTGGCGCCGCGGTTGCGGCCGGCTTGCTTGGCGCGGTAGTGCGAATAAACCGGGGTCAGAACACATTTTGAAATGTGTTCTGACCCCGGTTTATTCGGAAATGTGTTCTGACCCCGGTTTTCAGTTCTAGGTTGAGACGCGGTTGCGGCCGGCTTGCTTGGCGCGGTAGAGCGCGGCGTCTGCGGCGGCGACCAGCGCGCTGCCGTCGACCCCGGTCCCCAGGCAGGCCACGCCGAACGAGCCGGTGATGTGCGGCAGCGGCAGGCGCATGTCGGCGAAAATCACCGCTTGCTGCATGCGCTGGCAGAGGCGCTCGGCCACCATCGCCGCACCCGCCTCGCCACTGCCGGGCAGGATCACCATCATTTCCTCGCCGCCATAACGCACCGCGAAGTCGGACGGCCGCAAGGCCGCGCTGATCACCCTCGCCGCCGCGCGCAAGGCCTCGTCGCCCGCCACGTGGCCGTGGCTGTCGTTGAATTTCTTGAAGTGGTCGAGGTCGATCATGACCAGCGCCAGCGCCGTGCCGTCACGCTCGGCCGCCCCCACCATCTTGGGCAGCATGTCGTCCAGCCAGGCGCGGTTGTACAGGCTCGTCAAGCCGTCATTCATCGAGAGCTGGCGATAGAACTCGCCGAGCTTCTGGCGCCGCCGCAACAGGGCGTTGGCCGCGCGAATGCGAAACGATAACAGGCGCAGCAGGTTCAGCGCCAAGCCGTTCGATTGCTCGATCAGCTTCCACACCAGGTCGGCCTCGATCACGAGCAAGTCCGTCTCTTCACTGGCCGTCATGGCCAGC
This sequence comes from Pseudomonadota bacterium, assembly GCA_040390195.1. GTDB lineage: Bacteria > Pseudomonadota > Gammaproteobacteria > Burkholderiales > Burkholderiaceae_D > Telluria_A. The sequence goes on from JAZJYV010000081.1 coordinate 14,149, forward strand.
AGGTTGCTCGTCTCGTCCAGCACCGATTGCTCACCGACACTTTCACCCGGCAAGATGCGGCTGACGGTGCCGTCGGCCATGCCGCTGCGGCTGTCGGCGGCCACGTCGAGCGCGCCCCGCAACACGATATAGAGCCGCGCGCGGGCACTGTCGGCCACCTTCGCGCCGGGCGCCAGGCGCACCACCGCGCACGGCGCCAGCGCAGCCGCCAGCGGCGCGTCGGCCGCTTCGCGAAACAGCTGCAGGTCGCGCGTCGTGTAGCCGGACGCTCCAAAATTGCCGATTCGTTCCAAAATAGTCTCTCTGTCGTATCGTCATCATAGCCCATTGCAACAATCCCACTGCAATGTTCCAATAGCCGATACGCCGTTTCACAGGATGTTACATGGAATTTCCCGATGCCATCGGCCGCTTGCACCCGCCCCATCCCGCTGCGCGCATCGTCTCGCTGGTGCCTTCGATTACCGAATTGCTGTGCGAGCTGGGCCTGGCCGCGCAGGTGGTCGGGCGCACCGGTTTTTGCATCCACCCGGGGGCCGTGGTCAAGGCCATTGCCAAGGTCGGCGGCACCAAGGACGTGAATCTCGACAAGATCCGCAGGCTGACCCCGACCCATGTGGTGGTCAATATCGACGAGAACGAGAAGCCCACCGTCGACGCGCTGGCCGAATTCGTGCCGCACATTGTCGTCACCCATCCGCTGGCGCCGCGCGACAACCTGGGCCTGGCGCGCCTGATGGGCGGCGTGTTCTGCGCCGATGCGCGGGCCGAGCAATGGTGCGCCGCCTTCGAGCACGAATATGCGGCCCTGCAGGCCGTGCCCAAGGGGCCGCCGCAAACAATGCTGTACTGCATCTGGCAAGATCCCTGGATGAGCATCTCGGCTGACACCTATATTGCGCGCATGCTGGCCGAACTGGGCTGGCGCCTGCCGCAGCACGACAGCGCCGCGCGCTATCCGGTGTTCGCCTGGTCCGCGCAATTGCTCGCGCAACTCGATGCGGTTCTGCTGTCGAGCGAGCCCTATCGCTTCACGCAGGCGCATGCGGACGCGCTCGCGCTGCAGATCGGCAAGCCGGTCTATCTGGTCGATGGGGAAATGATGTCGTGGTATGGCAGCCGCTCGCTCGAGGGCTTGCGCTATCTGCGCGCAATCGCGGAAGGCAGCTTGCTCGCTTGATGGACCGTCGAAACAGGGTGGAAGGCGGCCTGGGCGGCCTCCTTGTTTTCCACCCCAGCTTGATGCGTTCGCGGTTTATTCGCTCACTTCATCCGGCGCGTCGACCAGCACGGCCGTGGACTGCATTTTCTTGTCGTGCAGGCGGCCCAGCGCATTGTCGATGGCGCGTTTAAGCTTGTCGGCGGCGCCGGAAATGGCTTGGTGCAAGGTCGCGGAGTGCTCGCTGACGGCGATCGGCTGGTAACCGGTCACCCGTGCCTCCAGCAGGCAGCGATTGCCGCCATCGACCGATTTCTGGCTGTTCTCGTCACTGAGATGGACTTCAACCCGAGTGATGTGTTCCCGAAAACGCTGTACTGCGGCCCCGACCACATTTTGCACATGGTCATCGAGGCCCTGGTGGCGTTCAATCGTCTTGTCGGTGTTGATGTTAATTAGCATGTTCACTCCCGGTTGTTCGAAAAGTTCCTGCATGTGCCATCTTGCGCACACAGCTTTATCTTACACCTTTCGGCCCGATCGACCTGCCGCGCAGGATGGCCTCACTTGTTGATCAGGCCGGCGGCGATATTGACCGATAAACCGAGGATCACCAGGTTGAAGAAAAATGTCAGCACCGATTGGGCCAGCGCCAGCTTGCGCATGCCGCGCGTCAGGATCACCACGTCCGAAGTTTGCACCGCCACAGCGATGGTGAACGAAAAATACAGGAAGTCCCAGTAGTTCGGCTGCCCACCATCGCCCGGAAACTCCAGTGGCGCGCGTGGCTGCCCGTCGGTGTAGTACAAATGGGCGTAATGAAAGCAGAACAGGGTCCCCACCAGGAACCAGGCGCCGAAGATGGTCAGGGCCGTCAGCCCGAAGCGCACGGCCGGCGTACTGTCGCTGAGGCTGGCATCGCCGCCCAGTTCGAACACGATGGTCGCCAGGCTCAAGGCCGATGCGATCACCAGCGTGGCCAGCACCACGCCGGCGTTTTCATCCTGCAGCGCGGCCACCCGGCGTACCGTGTGGTGGTCGGCGCGCATCATCAGCCAGGCCATCACGGGCAGGTAGGACCAGACCCCGGCGTTCCAGCCGATCAGGATGCGCAGGACCGCGCCATCCGATGCGGGAAGGACATAGCCGACCACCAGGCCGAACACGATGGCCAGGCTCAGGTGCGGCCGGGCGCGCACGAAACGGTGGGGAAGCAGGCTGTTGCGCATTGGGCGTCGGCGGTCAGTGGTCAAGCCCCATTATAGGCATGGGCTAGGCTGCTTTCTGCGCCGCCGCTTCCTTTTCGTGGTGGGGGAAGCGGTCCATGCGCGAGAGCACCGGGAACAGCGCGGCCCAGGCACCGGTCACGGCCAGCGTGGCGGCGCCGCCGAACAGGATCGCGCGCACCAGGCCGAACCAGCCGGCGGTCAGGCCCGACTCGAATTCGCCGAGCTCGTTGGAAGCACCGATGAACACCGCATTGACCGCACTGACGCGGCCGCGAATGGCGTCCGGCGTCTCGAACTGGACCAGCAGGTGGCGGATGTAGACACTCACCATGTCGCCCGCGCCAAGCAGGAACAGGGCCGCCAGTGCGACGCCGATCTGGCTGGTCCAGCCGAGCGTGAGCGTGGCCAGGCCGAACAGGGCCACGCCGCCGAACATCCAGCCGCCCACGGCGCGCTTGATCGGATAGAAGGCCAGCGCCACCGAGCACACGGCAGCACCAAAGCCAGGCGCGGTGCGCAGCAGGCCGAGCGCGCCCGGCCCCGCGTGCAGCACGTCGTGCGCGTACGCGGGCAGCAGGGCGGTGGCGCCACCGAACAGCACGGCGAACAGGTCGAGCGACATGGCGCCGAGCATGATGGGGCGCGACCAGACGAAGCGCAAGCCTTCGAGCACGGTGTGCCAGGTGGCGGGCTGATTGTGGGTCGCCTGCGGCGCGCTGCGGGTCATGCACATCAGGCCCACCGACAGCACCAGCAGCGCGCACGCGCTCAGGTAGACCGTCTCGGGACCGGCCAGGTACAGCAAGCCGCCAATCACGGGGCCGGCGATGACGGCGATATGGAAGGTCGAGGCCGACAGCGCCACCGCCTGGCTGAACAATTCGGTGGGCACCATATTGCGCACCACGGCCTGGCTGGCCGGCATCATGAAGGCGCGCGCGCTGCCGAACAGCACCAGGATTGCGAACACGGGCCAGACCACGTGCGAGCCGCCCAGCGTGAAGCCGAGCAGCAGCACACTGCATACGAGCTGGGTGGCCAGGCACACGGCGATGATCTTGCGCCGGTCGTAGCGGTCGGCCACATGGCCGGCCAGCAGGATCAGCACCAGGAAGGGGGCGAACTGGGCCAGCCCGATCAACCCCAGGTCGTACAGGTTGCCGGTGATCTGGTACACCTGCCAGCCAATCGCCACGCTTTGCATCTGGACCGCCAGCGTGCCGAGGATGCGCGCAGCCAGGTAGAGGGCGTAATTACGGTTTTGCAGGACGCGCAGGCCGTTCAAGGGGGACATCAAAGCCATGGATACTTTCGAGGGATCGCGCCGGCCTTGGGGTAAAATGATGCTAGCCGGCATCAAACGCTATTGTGCCCGATGTCTGGCCCGCCCGCTGCCGAGCCCCGCACCATGCAAACGACCATCTTCGACACACCCATCGTCAAGCACCTGATGCGTGGCCTCTCGCGCGCCGGCCTGCGCCTGGCCGGCTGGCGCGCCGAGGGCATGTCGGCCGAACAGCTGGCAGCCTATCCGAAGTACGTGCTAATTGCCGCGCCACACACGAGCAACTGGGATTTTCCGATCACCCTGATGCTATGCTTCGTGCTGCACTTGCGTGTGTACTGGATGGCCAAGGCCAGCCTGTTCGCCTGGCCGCTCGGACCGCTGTCGCGCTGGCTGGGCGGCATCGCGATCGAGCGCGGCGCCTCCAACAACACGGTGCAAAACACGGTGGCCGCGTTCGCCGCGCGCGAGCGCTTGCTGGTGATCGTCGCGCCCGAGGGCACGCGCGGCAAGGTGACGCACTGGAAGACGGGCTTCTATCACATGGCGCACGGCGCGGGGGTGCCGATCGCGCTGGCCTACCTGGACTTCCGGCGCAAGGCCGGCGGCATCGGCCGCATGTTCACCACCAGCGGCGACATCACGGCCGACATGGCCGAAATCCAGCAGTTTTACAGCGGCATCACGGGCAAGAACAGCGCCCAGTTCGACGCCTCGACAATCGCCGAAAAACCGCACAATTCGTGACGCCCGGACTCGTCGTTCCCGCGCAGGTGGCCCGACGTCGTCCTCGCGAAAGCGGGGGCCCCAATCTGAATGTGCTCAGTATGGGGCCCCGCTTTCGCGAGGACGACGTTGATTCTTGAATTTCAAGCCTCATTATCGCGATTTCTGCCGTAGTCCAAGGCATAATTGGGGTCGCAGGTGGAAGCCATGCCTCGCCAAATGGATGCGCGGTATGGATACCCGCCAGTGATACCTTGCGGCGTCAGGGCAGCAGGCGCACCCCGATGACGTCGACCACGGGACGTTCGACTTGCAAGTGCATGCCCATCGGGGACAGGTCGGATGGTTTGTTGGCGATCGCGTAGCCGCCGCTGCCAGGATCTTTCAGCACCAGCGAGGTGCTGCCGCCGCCATCGAGATTGAGCGCATTGCGCGCACCGAGGTCCAGGAAAATCTGGGCCAGCTCCTTCATCGAGACGCCACGGCTGTAGCCTTGCTGGCGGCCGTCGATGGCCAGCAGGATCAAGGTCTTGCCGTCGGCGCTCAGGCCGACCGCGCTGCGCGGCTCGCGCGCCTCGTTCACCGAGGTGGTGGCTTGACCATCGGTGACCAACATCGCGTTGCCGCTGACGGCGAAGGCGGTATCGGCCGGCAGCGCCTCCAGTGCGGTGTCGATGCTGATCGCGCCGCCCCGGTGCACCACCAGGGCCTGGCGGAACTGGTTCGGTTTTTGCGGTGCGGTGACCAGTTTGCCGTCCGAGAAATGCCAGCCTACCGGGTAGGCGCCGTTGCCGACAAAGTAGCGGATTCGCTTGCCCAGCACCTCCCTGGCGTCCTGCGCGTTGAAAAAGCTCGCGTTGAGCGTGATGTCGAAATCGCGCCGGCGTGCCACGCCGCTGGTGGTGTCGAGCAGGCCGACCGCTGGCCCCGGTCCATCCGGATCGCGGTTGTCGGCCAGCGCCACGCTGACCTGCACGCGCGGATCGCGCAGGTCGACTTTCACGACCACGCCGGCGACCGGGCCGGGCAGCTCAAGCCGCTCGACGACATAGGGCGCGGTGGGGTCGGCGGCGAATGCGGTACAGGACAGGGCAAGCAGGAGCAGGGCGGCGCAGGTCTTCATGGTCGTCGATGTCGGTGTAAAGTTTGCGATCATACGCGTTCTTGCCATGTGGTGCGATTATGGGGACGCCAACAAAATTCATTGGTGGTCGATCGGGCATGCTCCTAAGCTGATGCCACCACCGACACGAAAGAGACAATGAAGCGCGCACATGCCCTGGCAGCCTTGATCTTCGCCACCCAACTGGCGCACGCCAGCCTGCCGGAACAGGCACTCACGCGGCAGTTGCAAGCCATCGTGAGCGATCCGGCCATGCCGCTGGCGAGCCTGTCGGTGGTGGCAATCCGCAGCGGCGCCATCGTCTACAGCAGGCAGTTTGGCGACAAGCGCCTTGCCACCCCCACCAGCGCAGCGCAGCCGGCCGACGCCAAAACCATGTACCGCGTCGCCTCTATCTCCAAGCTGGTGGCCGCGCTGGGCGCCATGAAACTCGTGGAGCAGGGCAAGCTGGCGCTCGACGCCGATGTGAGCGACTACCTCGGCTACCGCTTGCGCAATCCGAATTTTCCGGATCAGGTGATCAGCCTGCGCATGCTGTTGTCGCATCAGTCTTCGCTGCTTGACGACGCCGGCATCGCCTGGGACGCCAGATCGGACATGAAGGAGTTCCTGGTGCCCGGGGGCGCCTTGTATGGCAAGGGCGAAATGTGGTCCAGGCGCGCGGCGCCGGGCCGCTATTTCGACTACGTCAACCTGAATTGGGGGGTGATCGCGACCTTGATGGAGCGCGCCAGCGGCGAACGCTTCGACCGGCTGATGCGCCAGCTGATCCTCGAGCCGATGGGCCTGAAGGCCAGCTACAATGTGAGCGCGATGAGCGCGGCCGACATCGACAATATCGCGACGCTGTACCGCAAGCGCGTCAAGGACGGCGACGAGACCTGGAACCCCAACGGGCCGTGGATCGCACAGACCGACGATTTTGGCGTGGCGCCGCCGCTTGCGCCGGCCGGCCTGGCCGACTACGTGATTGGCCGCAACGGCAGCCTCTTCGGGCCGCAAGGCGGCTTGCGTATTTCAAGCAATGAGCTGGCGCAGATCATGCTGATGCTGATGGATGGCGGGCGCTACAAGGGCACGCAGATTCTGAAGCCGGAAACGGTGACGGCCATGCTGGAGCGCCAATGGACCCAGCAAGGCGCCAATGGCGACAGCTACCATGGCCTGTACCGGGCGTGGGGATTGGGAAGCGAGCATTTCACGGACACCAGCAGCATCACGGACGGCAAGGCCACCGGCGACCGGCTGGTCGCCGGTGGCAGCTTTGGCGGCGTCGGACACCTCGGCTTTTCGTGGGGACTGAAGGCGGCCTTCGTGTTCGATCCGAAAACGAAGAATGGACTGGTCTACGTGGAAAGCGGCGTCGGCGCCAATCCCGAAAACCAGCCCGGCGAGTATTCCTCGCGGGCGCGCTTTGAAGAGCGGATCACCGACGCGCTCATTCGCGGCGCTTTGCGCTGATTTATTTCTTGATGAAGCGCACGGCGAACTTGTCGTCCGGCTTGCCTTCCATCTTGAAGAAGGCCTGGTCGCGCGGATCGCCCGGCACCCGCAGGAAGTCGCCCTTGGCGTCGACCACAAAGCCTGCCTTGGTCACTTCGGCCACCACGGCCGCCTCGTCGATGCGGTGCAAAGTGTTGGTGGCGGTCAGGCCGCTGCCGTCCTTGGCCGCATTGTCGATGATGACCAGGTGGCCGCCCGGCTTGAGCGCGTCATACAGGTGCTTGTTCATGGCGGCGCGGTCGGTCGGTGTATTGACGATGTCGTGGTAGGACATGTTGATCGTCACCAGGTCGAGCGGCGGCGTTCCGGCGGCGACCGGATTGTCGAATGGGGCAATCGACGGGTGCAGGTTCGCCATCGGCTTGGCGGCCAGGCGCGCCTCCAGTTTTGGCGAGGCCTTGCCGGTCTGGGCCCAGACTTCGCCGCCGCTGCCAACGGCCACGGCCAGCAGGGCCGAGGTGGCACCGCCGCCGGCTGACACGTCCAACACCTTCATGCCGGCACGCACATTGGAAAACTCCAGGAACGCTTCCGGCTTGCGCTTGGCGTCGCCCTTGCGGTCGTCATCGCTGCGCAGCGGACTGTCGATGGCAGCCTTGTATTGGGCCGCAGTGGCGGCGTCGGGCGCGGCGCCGGCGGGCAGCGTCAGTGCGGCGGCCGCTACGGCGAACAGGGTGAGTGCGATGTGGCGGTTGAGTCGATTTTGCTGGTGCATTTTTCGTGACCCTTCAAGTTGAGGTTGGGAGAACGCGGTTTATCTCAATTGACCGCGTCGCCCAATAAAATACCTCAAATCGCACACTTAGGCGAGATCGGCTTCAGTTGTGAAGGCGTCGGCGAAAAATTCATCGGCTGGCAGCCGGCACTGCGCCACGAAATCGCGCTGCGCGGCGTTGACCATGACCGGCGCTCCGCATGCATATACCTGGCAGGCCGACAGGTCGGGCAGGTCGTCAATCACGGCCTGGTGCACGAAACCTGTGCGTCCTGTCCACTGGTCTTCCGGCAGTGCGTCGGACACCACTGGGATGAAACGGAAATTGGGCAGGGTCGCGGCCCACTGCTCGCACAGCGCGCGCATGTACAGATCGTGCGGGCGGCGCCCACCCCAGTACAGGCTGACCGGGCGGGTCGACTTCAGGTGCATCATGTGCTCGACCAGCGCCTTGATCGGTGCGAAGCCGGTGCCCGAGGCCAGCATCACGATCGGTTTGTCGGAATCCTCGCGCAGGAAAAATGTACCGAGCGGGCCCTCGAAACGCAGGATGTCGCGTTCCTTCATGCTGCCGAACACCTGCTCGGTGAACAGGCCGCCGGCCATGTGGCGGATGTGCAGCGTGATCGGGCTGTCGAGATTGCTGGGCGCGTTGGCCATGCTGTAGCTGCGCCGTTTGCCGTCGCGCAGCATGAATTCGATGTACTGGCCGGCACGGTAGGCCAGCGCCTCGTTGGCAGGCAATTGCAGCGTAATGAGCACCACGTCGGGCGCGACTTTTTCGATGCTGGCCACGCGCGAGGGCATCTTGCGCACCGGGTAGTCGCTGCTGCCGCTCACTTCGCGTGCCTCGATCACCAGGTCGGCGCCGGTGGTGGCGCAGCAGAACAGTGCGAAGCCGGCGGCCTTTTCTTCCTCGCTCAGGGCGCGCTGCTGGTGTGCCCGGTGTGCGACCTCGCCCTCGAGCACCTTGCCCTTGCACGAGCCGCAGGCGCCGTTCTTGCAACCGTAGGGCAGGCCGATGCCGGCGCGGATCGCCGCCGAGAGCACGGGCTCGTCGGCCTCGCAGGCAAATTGGTGGCCGCTAGGCTGAACGGTAATCTGGAACGTCATAGGAGGGGGGGCAGTGAGGTGGGAAGGTTTTGTATCAAGCATTTTACACGGGCCGTGGCACGCGCGCAGGCTTTGGCTTCTGCATACCGCCCATCGTCCTTGAGCCCTCATTCCCGCAAAACCGGGGATCCATGCTGGGCTTGCGTCCTATGGGTTCCCGCCGTCGCGGGCACGACGCGCGGGGGCTCGATTCCCGCAGCTAGTGGTCGAACTGCTTGCTGGCGAAGTCCCAGACCAGGCGGGTGGCGCTGGGCCCTTGCGGGTCGCCATGGGGCCAGGCACGACTGCCGCCACTCCAGGCATGGCCCAGGCCAATCACCTGGCGCAGCGTCACGGCCGTTCTTGCCGACACCTTGTAATCGGTGATGCGCACCGGGTAGCGCATGCCCCGCTGGACGAGCCGTGCCGGCATGGCCCTGGCGCCCATCTGCGCCGCCCATTGTTCGGCGGCCGTGACCGCGTTGCCAGGGGCGACGACGCGATCGCGGTCGCCGTGGATCACCATCAGGGCGGGCAAGGGCGTGGTGGCCGGCAGGGGCTTGGCTGCGATCCGGCGCCCGCGCATGGCCGCCATCGCGCTGAGCGCAGAGGTGGCCACCCCGGCGCTGATCCCGGAATGCATGACCAGCGCGCGGAAACGGCCGGGATGGCGCACTGCCACCAGCGCGGCCATCCCGGCGCCGGCCGACAAGCCCGCCAGCGCGATCCGGGCATCGTCCACGCCATGCAAGCGGCACACCTGCGCCAGCGTGCCAGCAATGGCGTCGGCCTCGCGTTGCGCGCGCCCGGAGCGGGTGTCAAACCAGTTCCAGCAACCATGTGGGTTGGCATGGCGTTCTTGCTGAGGATAGAGCACGTAGAACTTCTTTTGGGCTGCCAGTTGATTCATCTTGCTGCTTGCCGCCAGCGCGTCGGCATCCTGTTCGCAGCCGTGCAACATGAGCAGAAGGGGCAATCGATCGGTGCGCCTTGCGCCGGGCGGCTTGAACAGTTTGTAGCGTAGCGTGCCAAAGGCGGTCGTCGCCATGGCGGCGCTCCACTGGCCGGAAGAACGGGGGGCGGCACGCGCGGCCTTGCGGGGCGCGGCCGCTTTCTTTCGCGCCGGTTTGGTACTCCTGGCGACGGCCCGGACGCTCGCGCGGGTGAGCGTCGTCAGGAGACGCTTGAGCGAGCCAGACCACGGCGTGGAGCGCGGGCGTCGTGCCATGATGGTATGCAATGCGTCTGCCATAGTTGTGATTGCTTCACTGTAGGGCATATTCATGATTGGCCGCCGCACGCCTGGCACGGGCGCGCGGATGGCCCTACAATTCCAGCCATGGACAATTCAACCCAGAAATTTAATCGGCCGCGCCTGCTCATCTTCGGCTGTGGCGATGTCGGCATGCGCGTGCTGCCCCTGTTGCGCGCGCGCTTTCGGATCTTTGCCGTCACCAGCGACCCGCAACGCTGCGCTGCGCTGCGCGCGGCCGGCGCCGTGCCGCTGGTGGCCAACCTCGACCAGCCGGCCACGCTGCGCCGCCTGGACGGCCTGGCGCAGCATGTGCTGCACCTGGCGCCGCCCCAGTCGGAGGGCTTGCAAGACCGCCGCACGCGCCACCTGGCTGCCATCCTGCCTGCGGGAGGGCGCCTCGTGTACGTCAGCACCAGCGGCGTCTACGGCGACTGCGGCGGGGCCCTGATCGACGAAACGCGGCCGCTGGCCCCGCATAACGGGCGCGCCTGGCGCCGGGTCGATGCCGAGCGCGTGCTGCGCGCCTGGGCGCGGCGCGCCGGTGCGCGGCTGGCGATCCTGCGCGTGCCGGGCATCTACGCGGCCGACCGCCTGCCGCTCAAGCGGCTCGAACAGGGCACGCCGGCCCTGCTCGAGGCCGATGACGTCTACACCAATCACATCCACGCCGACGACCTGGCCCGGATCATCGCGCTGGCGCTGTTTCGCGGCCTGCCGGGACGGGTGTATCACGCGGTCGACGACAGCCAGATGAAAATGGCTGAGTATTTCGACTGCGTGGCCGACGCCTTCGGGCTGGTCCGGCCGCCACGCCTGGCGCGCGCCGAACTGGCGGCGCAGGTCTCGCCGATGTTGCTCTCGTTCATGTCCGAATCGCGCCGTATGGACAACCATCGCATGCACGCTGAACTGGGCGTGCGCCTGCGCCATCCGCAGGTGGGGCCGGCGCTGGCCGCGATGGCGCTGTTAAAATGAGGCCTTCGCCCCCAAGATCCGGAAAACAAGCACATGAGCACACTGACCTACGAAGCATTCCTGGACGAGGTGACGACCGTTCTGACCGAACTGTACGACCTTGACGACGCGGCCGCCATCAAGCTGGTGGTCGACGCGCAATCGGCCGATTTCTTTGTCGCGCATGACGACAAGGAAGAACTGCGCACGGCCGAGCAGGCGAAAAAAGAGGCGGTGACCCTGTTCGAGCAAAAGCAGAACCGCAAGCAAACCCACAAGAAACAACAGCACCGTGTGCGTGAAAAGAAGTAACTATTGCGTTTTCGTAATTCGCTGAGAAACATCAACAGACACGTTTGAGGCTGCGCAAACGCAGTGCTATTGCGCAGTCTAAGGTTTAGCTATTGCTAGCTTGATTGTTTATTTGTGCGGAGGTGCACCATGCCAGGCTTGATCCGTCCCAGCAAAGAACAGGTGCGGGCCTATATGGCCGCACGTGGCAGCGCACGCCGCCCCCCTCCCGCACCGGAAGAAATCCGCCGCCAGCTCGGCTGGAGCATGACGGATGCGTCCAATGATGCTTTTCTGCAATTCTATCTAATTCCCACAACGTGCTCGCAACTTGCCACGCGCATGGCGCTCCATTGGTGGCTGCTGCCTATGGGCGACACCCCGCATCACTGAAAAATCCTTTCAAGATCGGCGCGAGCTGCCGTTGTTCTTTCACGACTTGAGCAAAGAATAACAAACCCGTGTATCATTCTGCGCTGTTGGAAACGGCCGCATAATCGGCGTGTTTTTATAAAAGTTGATTATTTTTAACTTGTAAAGACAAGTTGAAGCCGAACGACACATGGATATGTGACTTTTTGAAAGAATTGAGAATGACGAACAGAAAACTCCCCGACGCTGCCGCTTACGATCCGAACAAGGTGCTTGACGCCATCATCGAGAGATTGCAGCTCAAGAACGACGCGGCGCTGTCGCGTGCACTCGAAGTGGCGCCGCCGGTGATCAGCAAGATTCGCCACCGCACGCTGCCGATCGGCGCGACGATCCTGCTGCGCATGCATGAGGTGAGCGATTTCAGTATTCGGGAACTGCGGTCCCTGATGGGCACCCACAGCTACGACTCGGGCGCACGGCCAGCCTGAACGGCCGGCCGCTTCAGGCCGATGTGTTGATGGTGGTGCCGGTGGTCTGGCCGCTGGTGTTGATCACCGGGGCAGGCTGCGGGGCAGGCGCTGGCGCCTGCTCGGCCGGTCGGTCGACGACCGGCTTGGCCTCCTGCTGGCGCGGTGCTGGCGCCGCCGCTACATTGTTCGATGACACTCCACTAACTGCCATGATGACCCCGAAATGAATGGTGAACACCCATTCTAGCGCATTTTCACGCCGGTTTGTTTCCGCATGGAATTAATTTGCTGCGTCGTCGATACCGGCAATCCGCGTCCGGAGCGCGCCGGTATCTGGCTGCAAGGGCCTGAAATCAGGCGCCAATCATGACAAGCTTCGCTGGGTTGGGAGCATGGGCCGGGCTGGGCTGGACGCCCGCTGTCGTGGTGCAGAAAGCCGGTTCAACAGTGGTCGTGCAGAATGCGGCGCCCGTCGTGCAAAATGCCGCTTGGGTGCCCGTGGTACAAAATGCTGGCTTGGCGCCGGTCGTGCAGAAGGCTGGCTTGGCGCCCGTCGTGCAGAACGCCGCATCGCGGTGGCCGTAGGCCTCGCCGAACTCGGCTTCATACAGCTGTGCCGTCCGTTGCGCCGTCGCGGCGGCGGCCGGGTCGCCGCCCCCGAGACCGACATAGGGATCGTGGTGCAGGAAGTGGCCAAATGCCAGCTCGCAATCGGCTGCGTATTTCAGGGTGTCGAGGATGTGGTAATGCCAAAACAGGTCGACATCGTCGAACGGCATGGCCTGCTCCTGGGGATGCACCTTGACCAGGTGGAGAAAGCGCCGGTACTCGGTCTCGACAGCGTCGGCGCGGCTTTGACTCCAGCCTTCGCCGGACGCCTTGTGCATCAGTTTGACCTTGATCTGATCGAGATCGAGGCTTGAAATAACTTCACTTGCTTGCTTCGTCGTCATGATATTCCTCGTCAGTGAGTGTGGCTTGATGGTGGGTTGTGTTGGCGTTTGCCGCGCCGGGTCTCCTTTCTCGCTTTGCCGGTCGATTCGTGCTGTGCGCATTGACTTGGGTTCGTGGTGATGATTGTTGCCCTACTTCAGCTGAGGCCGATTGACATGGCGCAAAAGTCAAATCAGTTTTCCCTGACACGGCAGCGGACCTGCCGACAAGGCAACGGCGTATCTGCTCAGGGAATCGTTAGGAAGATCCGGCAGCGGATAAGACGGACCGCCAAGGCCGGATGAAAGCGCCGCCCCGGGGCCGGCGCGATGAGGTATCGGAATGGAGCCGCGCGTCGCGCAGCTGGGCGGCTCGGTGAGTACTGCTCAGGCCAGGGCGGGCTGGCCGCTCGCAATCCGGAGCGCCTGCGCGTCATGCTGCGTGCGCTGGTCCAGCGGCACCGAGATGCAGACGGTGGTGCCGGCGCCGGACGCGCTGCTGATGCCAAAGCTTCCGCCAAGAATGCGGATGCGCTCCTCGATGCCGACCAGGCCGAACGAGCCACTCTTTTGTCGCATGTTCGCTTGCAGGCCGACGCCATTGTCGCTGACCGTCATCGACAAGCGGTTGCCGGCGACGTTCAACTCGACCCGCACCGCGCTTGCGTGCGCGTGGCGCACAATATTGCTCAGCGACTCTTGCAGGATGCGGAAGAAGGCCGTTGCGCAATGGTCATGCAAGGCGAACTCCTGGTGTTCGTCGATCAGGACGCAGGCGATCCCGTTGCACCGCTCGAACTCGCCGATCTGCCACTCGACTGCCGCCGACAGGCCCAGGTCGAGCACGTTTGGACGCAAGTCGTTGATGATCTGGCGCACGCTGCGGATGGTCGCGTCGATCTGCATCAAGGTCGCGCGCGCGCGTGCGTGCAGGCGCGGGTGATGCTCGCGCGTGCGCATGGCCAGCATGTCGACTTCGATGCGCAGGGCCAGCAAGTTCTGGCCGAGGTCGTCGTGGATTTCGCGCGCGATGCGCTTGCGTTCGCCCTCCTTGATCTGCTCGGCGTGGGCCGCCAGCCGGCGCAGGCTCTGGTGCGACAACTGGAGCTTGGCCTGGCTCTCGCGCAGTTCGCGCGTCATGCCCTTGGCCAGCGTGATGGCGCGCTGGCGCGAGCGGCTCATGGCCTGGAACAGGGCGTACAACAGCATCGTTGTCACAAAGCCGGCCAGCGCCGCCAGCCACGGCAGGTATTCCTCGAAGCCGCTGTACATGTCGCGGCGCGCCACGCTGAACGTGGCCTGCCAGGTGCGGCCGTTGAAGTCGACCAGCAAGGTGTTGCTGAAGCGATTTCCCGAGGCGACCGGCAGCGGTGCCGGATTGGTGGCCGTGGCGATGCTGTCGAACAGGACCCGGCCGCGCCGCTGGTCGACACCGATGGCCTGGTCGATCAGGGTCAGCCGCACGTTCTTGATCGGCATCTCGGCCAGGACGCCTTGCACCAGCTGCTGGACATTGAAGGCCAGGCCGACCGAGCCGAGATAGCCCTGGCGGCGCTGTTCGAGCGTGACGATCGGCGCGCGTGGCCGATACACCGGCAGCCGCATGGCCAGCCCGGTGCGATTCGGACCGGACATGGCGGCGATCGGCATGCCGGAGCTGACCAGCACCCCGGTGTCGCGCAAGGCTGTCAGGGACGGCCGGACCAGGGGATTGAACGCCAGGTCCAGGCCGAGCATGTTGGCCCAGGTGGCGGGCGGCTCAACGAAGACTAGCACCGAGTACTCGGCGCGCCGCCCGGGCGGATAGATCTTGAATGGTGTGCCCGTGCCCGGGTCGGGCGGATTTTCTTCCTGCAAGCTGCGCTCGATCGCGGCGCGTTCCGGGTCGCTGAACGAGCGCGCGAAATTGATGCTGGCGATGGCCGGGAAATAGAGCGGCAGGCCCAAGCCTTCCACATAGGTGTGGAACTGGGCGCGCGTGACATGCTCGGTGGTGCTGAACAGGCTGGCCATGCCGCGCAGGACGTCGGAATAGGATTTGAGGCGTGCGCTGATCGTGCCCTGGGCATTGCGGGCATGGCCGGCGAAACGTTGACCGGCATCGTCCTCGATCGACTTCAGCGTGCCCAGGTAGAACAGCAGGCCGATCGCCAGCGACAGCGAAGTGCCGATCCACGCGGCCGGGCGAGCGGTCAGGAAAGCCGGGAACGGGTTTCTGAATTGGGGCATGGTTGGCCAATCATCGCAGGTAGCGCTAGAACCTTACCCAAGCCCGGTTGCCAATGCAGCTAGCATGACTACTAGGTATGCATCAAAAATTGAAACCGTGAGTATGCAAGCCGATAAAAAAAGCCGCCACGGCAAGGCCGGAGCGGCTTGATTTCTTGCGCTGAGACGAAGCTTATTTGGTCCAGCTGTCCCTGAGCGTGGTAACCCGGTTGAACACCGGTTTTCCAGGGGCCGAATCGACGCGGTCGGCCACGAAATAGCCGTGCCGTTCGAACTGGAAGCGCTGGTCGGCCTGGGCCGCGCCCATGCCCGGTTCGAGGTAGGCGTTGACCACTTCGAGCGCGTTTGGATTGAGCGCCAGCTTGAAGTCCCTGCCGCCGGCGTCGGGCTGCGCCTCGGTGAACAGGCGGTCGTACAGGCGCACCTCGGCCTGCACGGCCGTGGCCGCGCTGACCCAGTGGATGTTGCCCTTGACCTTGTAGGCGTTCGAGCCTTCGGTGCCCGACTTGCTGTCCTCGAAATAGTTCACATGGACCGCCGTGACGGCACCGTCGGCGTCCTTGTCGTAGCCCGTGCATTCGACTACGTAGCCGTGGCGCAGGCGCACCCGGCTGCCCGGCGCATCGCCGATCGGCGGGTAGAAGCGGAAGTAGCCCTTGCTGGGCACTTCCATGAAGTCGTCCTGCTCGATCCACAGCTCGCGCGTGATCGGAAAGCGGCGCACGCCGCGCTCGGGGAAGTGCGGGTGCACGGGCGACTCGCAGTCGACCGAGAGGTCCTCGGGGAAATTGTCGATGACCAGGCGCAAAGGGCGCAGCACGGCAGTGGCGCGCGGCGCCTTCGGGTCGAGGTCTTCGCGCAGGCAGCCTTCGAGCACGCCCATGTCGATCCAGCCGTCGGACTTGGAGACGCCGCTGCGCTCGCACATCAACTGGATCGCCTCGGGCGTATAGCCGCGCCGGCGCAGGCCGACGATGGTGGGCATGCGCGGATCGTCCCAGCCCGTCACGATGCCTTCTTCGACCAGCTGGCGCAGCTTGCGCTTGCTGGTGACGACGTAGGTCATGTTAAAGCGCGCAAATTCATACTGGCGCGGCACCGGCTGCCCGAAGAAGCCGCCCGCTGCCAGGGTCGCCAGCAGCCAGTCGTAGAATGGCCGGTGGTCCTGGAATTCGAGGGTGCAGACCGAGTGCGTGATGTGTTCGAGCGCGTCCGAGATCGGATGGGTGTAGTCGTACATCGGGTAGATGCACCAGCTGTCGCCCGTGCGGTGGTGGTGCTCGTGGCGGATGCGGTAGATGGCCGGGTCGCGCATCGTCATGTTCGGCGATGCCATGCCATCTTCGCTGATCCGGGCGCGCACGATGTGCTCGCCGTCCTTGTACTTGCCGGCGCGCATGTCGCGAAACAGGGCCAGCGATTCGGCCGCAGGGCGGTCGCGAAATGGCGAATTGGTGCCCGGCGTGCCGAAGTTGCCGCGGTTCCTGGCCATGTCTTCGGCGCTCTGGCTGTCGACGTAGGCATGCCCGGCCTGGATCAGGTACTCAGCCATCAGGTACAGCTGCTCGAAGTAGTCGCTGGCGAAGTACAGGTGGCTGGTGCCGGCGTGCTCGTAGCTGAAACCGAGCCACTTGACGCTGTCGATGATGGTGTCGACGTACTCTTGCTCTTCCTTGGCCGGATTGGTGTCGTCGAAGCGCAGGTGGCAGCGCCCGCCATAGTCGCGCGCGAGGCTGAAGTTGACGTAGATCGATTTGGCATGGCCGATGTGCAGGTAGCCGTTCGGCTCGGGCGGGAAGCGCGTGATCACCGGCGGCAGGCCGGCGCGCACGTGGGTGCCGGCGGCAAGGTCGGCTTCGACGATGTTGCGCAGGAAATTCGGTGCCGGCGCCGCCGGCGCGTTCTTATCGTTGCTCATTGGGAAATACTTTGCAATGTTGGGGTTGCGGCATTTTACCGTAGAACAGGTCGTTGCCGCGAAGGCGGAGGCCCATGCCACCTCAGATTGCACCCAGGGCATGGGGTTCCCGCCTGCGTGCGTGCGACGGACGGGTATAATCTTCCTTTATTGTTTTTGGCTGGCGCCTGGAGTTGTTCTGTGGAAAATCTGTACACCATCCTCGGCGTAGCGCCCAATGCCAGCGACGAAGAGATCAAGAAGGTCTACCGTTCGCTGGCGATGCGCTTCCATCCGGACCGTAACGACGCGCCGGGCGCCGAGGTGCGCTTCAAGAGCATCACCAAGGCCTATGAAATCCTGTCCGATCCAGCCAGGCGCGACGAATACAAGCAAAGCGTGAACCACCGCATCATCATCGACGCGGAAGCGGAAGCTTTCGAATTGTGGCGCGCGCTGTTCAATCTGAACGGCGTGGCGCTGCCCGCGTGAGCGCGACCACCCAACACAGGATCAAGAAATGAGAAAAATACACCCCGAGTTTGCCTATCAGTCGCGCGAGCTTGGCGGCCAGATCGATGGCATCCTGGGCGATCCGCCGAACCGCAAGAACTACCAGCTGATGCAGGGCGCCCTGGTGAGCGAATACGCGTCCGGTGGTGGCATCGAAGACGTCAACATGATGAGTTTCGCGCTGGTCGACCATATCAGCTTCTCCAACGCCAAGGGCTTGCTGTCCGAGGCGGGCGAGTACGAGGGCGGCGACCCGGCGCGGGTGTTCGCCATGGCCACCTGCGAGGGCGAGGCCGAGGCGATGTACGCGGCCATGACGGCGCACCATCCCGACCTGGCGCGCCAGGCCATCATCACGGCATTTTTGTTCAAGAACCCGCGCCTGTGGGATGACGACGACCAGTCGCTCGAGCAGCTGTCCAAGGACGACGACGGCGACGACGAGCACGACGAGGACGGCGTCACCGACGACTTCGCGCAAATGTTCGACCACGAGGACGAATGACCATGAACGCCAAATCGAACCTTCCCGCGCTGCACAAGCAAGTGAGCGAACTGGTGCTGGCCGGCTCGCTGCACCATGCCGAGCAGGCTTTCTCCGAGGCAGTCGAGCAGCACGGCGACCTGGCCGTGGTCGACGTGCTGGCCAGCCTGCCGCCCCAGGTGACGGCGCTGCACCTGGCTGGCTTTGACGGCGGCAAGACGTCGCTGGCGACGCTGCTGGTGCCGGCCAAGGCCTGGGCCGACAGCCTGGCCTTCTTCGCCGCCACCTGGTCGGACGACATGATCGAGGACGACCCCGAGCGCGTCGCCGAGACCCTGTTCGCGCACGTGCACGGCATCGTGTTCTCGACCGACGACCCGGAGCGCCGCCACGAGCTGCTGGCCGAGGCGTCGGCCACCGACCACGGCTCGACCGTCTTTGCGATCCTGTTTTCGATGGCGCCCAAGGAAATCCTCGAGGTGGCCGGTGAAATCCTGGCCAAGGGGCCCTACATCACGGGCCAGACCTCGTCCGACAGCGATATCGTGCCGCTGGCGATCGAGCTGGCCAAGGCCAGTGAAGATGGCTGGGACCGTTCCCTGTTCGAGCTGTTCCCGGATTTCCGCCACAGCGGCGACCTGGCCGACGCCGAGTTCTCCGACGACCCCGACGAAGAGCAGAAATTCCTGCAGCGCTCGACCAAGGAATTGCTGTACCGCTTGCGCAAGCAGGTGCCGTCCTCGCGCAGCAGCGTGCCCAAGCGCGGCGCGCGCAAGAGCATCGGCACGGGCATCTTTTCGTGATCGGGACCGAAGCGACGATGCTGCCGGCAATTGTAGAAGAACGCCTGCCGCGCCTGGTGCGCGCGATTCGCTGCCTGGCGCAGCGCGCAGTCGAAGACGAGGCCGTGATGCTGGCCGACGAACTGGCCGGCATCACTGCGATGGTGGCCGAGAAGTTCACCAACGACCGCACGGCCGAAGGGATCCAGCGCGCGTATTTCCTCACCGTGGGCGGCGTCTCGCTCGGGCTTGAGCACGCGCTGATGCATGAGGGCGACGAGGCGGCGCTCGAGTTCCTGATCGAGCATGGCGCCGAGCACGCGTTCCAGGTGGGTTTTCGCATGATCAAGGACCTGTCGCAGCTGCCCGAGGATTCCCTGGTTGGCGAGTACGACCAGGATCCGGTCTATGCGCAGCGGCGCCTGAAGGATTTGTTCGTCGACATCTGCAGTGCAGATCCGACCCAGAACTGGGCCGGGCCAGAGAAATACGAGCAGCAGTACCAGCAACGCAAGGGCGTGCAGGCGATCGTCAGGGCGGCCAACTGGCTGCGCCGGCATCACTACGAGGGTCCGATCAATGATGTCGACCTGAACGCGGAAGGGGTGATCGCGCTGGCCATCATCTTCGCCATCGAAGGCGGCGGGCGGATCGTCGCGCGCACCGGCCAGAAGGAGTTCGAGCGTTTCGTCAGGGCGGTGCGCAAGGCCAAGCCGGATTTTGAAGCGGGATGGGCGGCGCTGCTGGCCAAGATTCCGGCGCAGCACCAGGAAGTGATGGCCGAGCGGATCGAGTCCTACCGCACGCATTGCACGGTGGTGCAGAAACTGGGTACGCGCACCGCGATGAAAACCTTGTTCGCCGAGCTGGAAAACTACGCCGGCTCCGAGCTCGACGCCGACTACTCGTAACATCGCTTCCGTCGAAAAACCGTAGGGTGGAAGGCGCCGCGCTTTTCCACTCTACGGAAAATCTCGACGGCTCGTCGTTGCTGCACTTTCAGGAACGCGGCCAGGTCGGCCATCTCTTGCCGGCTCAAGCCGATTATTCGCGCGCCGCGTCGCAGGCCAGTGCCAGGAAGGCGTCCACCAGCGGCGCGCGCTCGTTGGCGCGGCGCGCCAGCAGCAGCGTGGTGGTGGCGGCGGCGTCGACCAGCGGCCGGTAGCACACGCCGTCCATGCGGATGCGGTCGAACGAGGCGGGCAGCAGCGACACGCCGCAGCCGGCCGCCACCAGGCCGATGATGGTCGACGCTTCGCCCGCCTCCTGGCCGATGCGCGGCACGAAGCCGGCCGCCCGGCACAGCCTGAATATCTGCGGATAAATGCCGGTGCCCGCGTTCTGCGGATACATCACGAACGGCAGGTGCTCGAGCTCGCGCACGGCGATGGCCGCCTGCTGCGACAGGGGCAGGGAAGTCGGCAGCACCGCCGTCAATGGATCCTCGCGCAGCGCCGTCAGGGCAAAGCTGTCGGGGATGGTGGTCTCGGGCGGACGGATGAAGCCCAGGTCGAGCGTGCGCTGACCCAGCGCGTCGAGCTGGCGCAGGGTCGACATTTCGTGCAAGGTCAGGCTGACGGCCGGGAATTGCTGGCGGTAGCGGTTGATCACGGTGGCAAACAGAGGCGTGAGCGGGGTCGAGAAGGTGAAGCCGATCGACAGTTCGCCCGCCTCGCCCCGTTGCGCGCGGCGCGCCGTCTCGGCCGCCTGGCCGGTCAGCGCCAGGATGCGGCGCGCGTCCGCCAGGAACAGCTTGCCCGCTTCCGTCAGGCGCACCCAGCGCTTGCTGCGTTCGAACAGTTGGGCGCCAAGGTCGGCCTCGAGCATCTGGATGGCATGGCTCAGGGGCGGCTGGCCAATGTGCAGGCGCTCGGCGGCACGTGTGAAGTGCAGCTCCTCGGCGACGGCGATGAAGTAGCGAAGCTGGCGCAGTTCCATGTTAAGTCATCTATTTAAAGTATTAAAATCGCCTTAAATATATATTAGACAGTATTAAAGCGCAATCCTAAGATGATCCGGAACCCACAGCCCGGAATGCCTCATGTCCCATGCCGCCATCGTCGCCGGTACCGCCGAATTCAAGCGCATCAACCGCGCCATGCTGTGCGGCGGCTTTTCCAGCTTCGCCCTGCTGTACTGCGTGCAGCCGCTGATGCCGGTGCTGGCGCAGCAGTTCGTACTGTCGCCGGCCCAGAGCAGCTGGGTGCTGTCGATCTCGACGCTGGCGCTGGCGCTCTCGCTGGTGCTCAGCAGCGTGCTGTCGGAGCGTTTCGGGCGCAAGAAGCTGATGGCGGGCGCCATGCTGGGCGCCGCCGTGTGTACCCTGCTGTCGGCGCTGGCCCAGGATTTCGCGCAATTGCTGGTGTTGCGTGCGCTGCTCGGGGTGGCGCTGGGGGGCATGCCGGCGGTGGCCATGGCCTTCCTGAGCGAGGAGATCGAGGCGCCCTCGCTGGGCCTGTCGATGGGCCTGTACATTGGCGGCAGCGCCTTCGGCGGCATGGCCGGGCGGGTGCTGGCCTCGGTCCTGAGCGACCATGCTTCCTGGCGCGTGGCGCTGGCGGCGATGGGGGTGGCGGGCTTGGCGGCGGCCTGGGAATTCTGGCGCAGCCTGCCCGCGTCGCGCAATTTCAGGGGCGCAGGCGGCAGTTGGGGCGCGCTGCTCGGTGGCGCGCGCGGCCATTTGGGCGACGCCGGCCTGCCCTGGATTTTCGCGCTGGCGCTGCTGTTGATGGGTTGTTTCGTGAGCCTGTACAACTACATCGGCTACCGCCTGCTGGCGGCGCCGTTCGGCATGAGCCAGAGCGCGGTGGGCGCGCTGTCGCTGCTGTACCTGCTGGGCATGTTCAGCTCCGTCTGGGCCGGACGCATGGCCGACCGGCTGGGACGGCGCAAGGTGCTGTGGCTGGTGATGTCGGTCATGTTGGCCGGCCTGCTGCTGACCTTGTCGGACGCGCTGCCGGCCATCGTGCTGGGCATGGGGCTGTTTACCTTCGGCTTCTTCGCCTCGCACTCGGTCGCCAGCAGCTGGGTCGGCCTGCGCGCGCGCGGGCCGGTCGCGCTGGCCTCGGCCATGTACCTGTTTTTCTACTATCTTGGCTCGAGCGTGATCGGCTCGTTCTCGGGCGTGATGTGGCGCCTGGGCGGCTGGAACGGCGTGGTCGCGCTGCTGGCGGCCATGCTCGCCCTGGCCTTCCTGATCGCGCTGCGCCTGCGCGCGCTGGTGCCGCTGGCGCGGCCCGCATGAATTCACAGTTGCTGCACATTTGGACGGTATCATGGCGCCGGTGCCTTGACTGGAGAATCGAATGGGGCAGGAGCGGAGGAGCGGGCCGTGCGGCTGACCATCGCGCGCAAGTGGCGCACGAGGACCGGCGCGCCATCAGCGACCGCACGGTCACTCCCACATCAAGAACATCCGCCGCAAGCTTCCTGCAGACTGCCTGCAATCGGTATACGGTGTGGGCTACCGGTTCGAGCCGCCCGCGTTGTAAGGATTGCGCGCGGGGGACGACCAATCGTCGATAGCGACACTTGGGAGAACGGAATGCACAAGATGTGGTGGTGGCTGGGCACGTGCGCGGCCTTGCAGGGCGCCGCGGCGCCAGTGATGGCGGCGCAGGCGTGCAGCGGCAAGAGCCCGGCGCACAGCGTCGCCCTGCTCGAACTGTACACCTCGGAAGGCTGCGACAGCTGCCCGCCTGCGGACCAGTACGTGAGTGGCCTGCGCGCCGCCGGGGTGGCGCCCGGCCAGGCGGTGCTGCTCTCGCTGCACGTCGACTACTGGAACTACATCGGCTGGAAAGACCCGTATTCGCGCGCCGCGTTCACCGAGCGCCAGCGCTGGCTGTCGAACCTTGCCGGCTCGCACACCATCTATACGCCGGAGATTTTCCTTGCCGGGCGCGAGCTGCGCGGCGGCACCAGCGGATGGAGCGCCAGCTTGCCGGCGGCCGTGCGCCGCATCAACCAGACGCCGGCGCAGGCCGACATCAGCATCGTGCTGGGACAGGCGGGGGCGAGTGGCCTGCCGGTCGAGGTCAAGGCCAGCGCGGCCCGCGGCGGCACGCTGTACGTGGCGCTCACCGAGAGCGGCGTGGCAAGCCAGGTCACGGCCGGCGAGAACCGCGGGCGCACCCTGAAACACGATTTCGTGGTGCGCGAATGGCTTGCCCCGGTCGAGCTGGGGCACGACGGCAAGGCGGCATTGTCGCGCGCGCTGTCGATTCCGCCCGGCGCGGTGGGCAGGAACCTGGGCATCAGCGCCTTCGTGCAATCGGAGCGCGGCGAAGTGCTGCAAGCCTTCTCGCAAGGCGTGTGCCTGTAATCGGTCATCCTCGCGAACGCGGACCCGTGCGCCGTGTCCGGTCATGCGTCATATGGATTGCTGCGCGCGCGGGAATGAGGAATTTTTCAAAAAATCAAAATATTCAGATGCCACAGGGCCTGGGGGGGGCGAACACGCGCCAAGCGGGCGCGTGCTGCATGAAACCCTGTTCGGCGGCGGCCAAATGCAACTTTTTCCGCGCCGGCCGATCCAACTGCTTCTACCAACGGAAGGAGGGGCATCATGTTACAGACTCAGGAAATCCAGCAAAGGTTCAGCCGTATCGAACAGGCGATCAGCCAGGCCAGCCAGACCTGCCTGACCGAAAGCGGTACGCCCAGCCAGCTCAAGGAGGCTATCGAGAAGCTCGACCGGCAGTCGGGCCTGGCCAAGGAAGTGCTCGGTTCGCAGGACGAGTCACGCATTCGCAAGGCGGTTGACTACCTCGAGCAGCTCGGCGACGACGCCGAGCAGGTCTGCATGCAGCAGGCCAAAGTCGCGCCCAAGCTCAAGGAGCAGGTGACCAAGGTACACGACGCCTTGTCGGACCTGAAGCATCAGCTGCATTAGCGTTGGTAAGGGTGGAAAAGCGCAGCGCCTTCCACCTTCCGCCCTATAACACGCCTTTCGCGCGCAGCGCGGCGATGTCCGCGTCGCTGCGTCCAAGCACCTCGCGCAGCACCTCGTCGGTGTGCTGGCCCAGCATTGGCGGCGGCAGGCTGCTCTCGGCCGGCGTGGCTGACAGCTTCATCGGGCTGCGCACCAGGGTGACCTTGCCGGCCGCCGGGTGCGCCATCTCGATCGCCACGCCGCGCGCCTTGACCTGTGGATTGTCGAACACTTCGCCGATATCATTGATCGGCCCGCAAGGCACGCCCACTGCCTCCAGCAAGTCGATCCACTGCTCGCGCGTGCGCGTCCTGACCATGTCGGCCAACAGCGGCACCAGCACTTCGCGATGCTGCACGCGCAGCGGATTGGTGGCGAAGCGCGGATCGGCTGCCAGCTCGGGCCGCGCTCCGGCTTCGACGAACTTCATGTATTGCGCGTCGTTCCCGGTCGCCACGATCAAATGACCATCGGCGCAAGCGAAGGTCTGGTAAGGCACGATGTTGGCGTGCGCATTTCCCCAGCGCTTGGGCGGCTTGCCGCTGTTGTGGAAATTGCTGGCCATGTTGGCCAGCATGGCCACTTGCACGTCGAGCAGGGCCATGTCGATGTGCTGGCCTTCGCCGCTGCGGTCCCGATGGGTCAGCGCAGCGAGCACCGCCACAGTCGCGTACATGCCGGTCATCAGGTCGGTGATCGCCACGCCGGCCTTTTGCGGGCCGCCGCCGGGCAGGTCGTCGCGCTCGCCGGTGATCGACATCAGCCCGCCCATGCCCTGGATCAGGAAGTCGTAGCCGGCGCGGTGCGCATACGGGCCATCCTGCCCAAAGCCGGTCACCGAGCAGTACACCAGGTCCGGCTTGATGGCTTTCAGGCTGTCGTAGTCAAGGCCATAGCGTTTCAGATGGCCGACCTTGAAGTTTTCGATCACCACGTCGGCCTGTGCCGCCAGTTCCCGGATCAAAGCCCGGCCCTCGGCGCTGGCGATGTCGACCGTCACCGAACGCTTGCCGCGGTTGGCGGCCAGGTAGTAGGCGGCTTCGCTGGTGTCGTTGCCGTCGGCGTCGCGCGCGTAGGGCGGGCCCCATGCGCGCGTGTCGTCGCCGGCGCCGGGCCGTTCGATCTTGATCACGTCGGCGCCGAGATCGGCCAGGTTCTGCGAGCACCAGGGCCCGGCCAGCACGCGCGACAAATCGAGCACGCGGATGTGGCCGAGCGCTTTGGGCAGGGCGGTGGATGCTTGGGTCATGGTGGGCGCCTGATTGGAAACAGGCCCCAATTATACCTAGCGCATCGGCACGAATTTTCCCGCGCAGCTGTAGGGCGTGGCCGACACCGGCATGCCGAGCGCACGCACTTTCACGTCCTGCGCCAGGGAGCCCATTGGGATATTGGTGCCGGCGTTGGCGATATCGGCCAGTTTCATGTGCACCTGATCGGGCTTGATCCCCGCGATGTGCACGTTCTCCAGGCGCACTTCGGTGCGGTGGCGTTCGTCGGCGCCCGCGATCAAGACGTCGCCGGCGGTCATGACAGTGACATTGCGCAAGGTGATGGCCTGGTAGTGGGGAATTCGGGTGCCCTTGAATCCCGGATCGTCGAACTGGTCGACCGTTCCATTGTTGTAGTAGGGGCTGATGGCGATCGGCATTTGCACATCGCGCATGCAGATGTTCTGGTAGAGCAGGTCGTGTACCAGACCACCGCGCGTCACATTGCTTTTGATGCGGATGCCACTGGTCGTGTGGTCTTCCACCAGGTCGTCGACCAGCAGGTGGCTGTCGCCAGAATAGGTCTCGCTGCCGATCGACATGCCGTGGCCACGATAGAAATGGTTGTGCAATACGCTCATGTGGGTCACGCCGGTCTTGATGGCGATGTTGTCGTCCTCATTGTCAATCCAGCTGTGGGCCACCGTGATGTTGGTCGAGTTGCCCGGGTCGATGCCATCGGTGTTGCGCGCGTCGGTGTGGGCCACGGTCGGCGTTTGCAAATGAACGTCCCATGCCGTGAAGCCGTCCGTGTCATTGACTGTCACATGGTAGTTTGGCGAATTGTGCAAAGCGATGCCGTACAGGACCAGGCCATCGGCATGGCGCGCGACGATCAGCCGCACGCTGTAATACTTCTTGTTGCCCGGTTCAGCCTTGCGCGCCATCTGCCACCAGCTGTAGTCGCGCCCGGTCAATTGCATGTCACCGCGGCCGTCGATGATCCCCCCGCCCATCACTGCGGCATTTTTTGCGTTGGCGATCGTGATCAGGGCCTGGCATCCGATCGGCGCTGCGGGCCCTTTGTTTGTGCGCAGTCCCTCCGGCGCCGCTTCCTGCGTGCCGAATCTTCGATTGGCCGTGTCCGTGCTAGCGCACACGCTGGGCGCGGACGGGTAATCATAGTCGGCCGGGTTTCTCGACGCGTACAGCGTGACGCCTTTTTCGATCAACAAGGTGACGCCATCGGGAAGGCGCAGGGGGCCGCTCAGGAACGCGTTGCGTCCCTGTGCCGTGGCCAGTTGAACGGCCTGGCCAGGGGCACATCGGTCCAGCGCAGCCTGAATCAGTGCGGTGTCCGGTTTGTGCTCGTCGGCGTCGGCGACCACCCGGTCGGTGCCGACGAATTTATCGGCAGCGAGCGCGCTGCAAACGGCGGGGATTGCTGGTTGTGCGACCTGGCGCCGATCCTGTGCGTGCGCAACGCCAATTGCCAGAGCCAGTCCTGCCAAAATAATACGAGTCATTTTCAAATTCCTTCATGTAGGGTGGAACCCCAGGGGGCGACTAGTCCGACGCCATGCGTCCGGCGCCGGCATTGGCCAGTACGTGTGCCTTGACCTGGGCCGCCGGCAGCGGTTCGAACGCGTAGGGTGGCACCCAGGTGGGCGCGCCGCCAAAGCCGCACCCACCCAGCGGCGCGCCATTGAGCAGCGACCCCTGGTCGCTGAACGCGCCCGGCGCGCCGTGGGCCATCTCCTTGATGATGGCGTTGCAGGCGCTGGCGCCGCCCACCTCGAACACATTGTTGGACGAGATGATACGCGCTGCCGTACCCACGCCGACGCTGTGGCTGGTGCGATAGCTTGCCGGCGCCTTGGTGCCGGCGTGGTAATTGTTGAAAAGGTGCACCTGGCCGTAGCGTACGCGCGGCGCGCGGCTGGCCACGCCGCGGTACAGATTGCCCTTGAACGTCACGCGCAGTTTGCCGGCGTCGCCGACGGCGTCGTCGCTGGCGCCAATCAGGGTGTTTTTGTCGTGCTGGCTGAAAGTGTTGTACGACACGGTGATGAGGTCGGAACCGGCCGTGATGTCGAGCGCGCCGTCGTGGCACTGCTTGATCGTGCCGTTTTCGAACGGCAGCAGGTCGTCGGTCAGGGGCGCGTCGGTGAAACTGTTATGGTCGATCCAGACATGGTCGGACGCGAAAATGCCGATGCCGTCGAACAGCGAGTTCCAGTTGCCCGTCGGGCCGTCTGCCGGATCCCATACCGGGCCAACATCGCATGGGTTGACGATGCTCAGGTTGCGGATGATCACTTGCGAGACGCGGTTCACCAGCAGATGTCCATTGACGATCCCGGCGTCGCGGCCTTCGCCGATCAAGGTGGTGTTGTTCCTGAGGCGGATCGCGCCACGCGCGCCCTGGTCGGCATGGCTGGCGTAAGGGCGACCTTCGCTCATGTCGATGGTCCCGCTCACCAGGATGATCTTGCTGTCGTTGGCGCCGTGCGCCAGGGCCGCCAGCAACGCGCTGCGGGTCGCGGCGCGGTAGATGTGTTGTTCGGTGGCGGCCGAGCCGCCCATGGTGCCGGCGCCCCAGCCGTCGTCGGGTGCGTTCTGGCGCGTGGGGTCGGCCGCAAGGCAAGTAAGGGGCAGCAGCGCTGCGATCAGTGTGATTCGGATCATGGCTCGTCTTGGACCGCCGGAGCGCGAGCTCTGGCGGTCCCATCCTACATCAAGGTTGAGGGTTCCAGCCGGCGCCGCTGTTAAACGCGGCAAACACCTTGGCGCGCGTGGCGAAGCCGACGCTGACGTCGGTCGCGCTCAGCGTGAAGCCGCCCACCCGCGCCGCCAGGTTCAGCGCGTTGCCGGCCAAGTCGGTGCTGCCGTACTCGCGCCAGCCGCTGGCAGCGGTGGCCACCGACGGGTTCGGCGCTGGCTGGCCATTCACGCCCAGTCCTGCCCAACCGACGACGGCGACGTGGCTGTCCATCTTGCAGTTGATGAAGGCCGCGTTATCCCAGGTGGCGGTGCCGCCCGGGCTGCGCGCCAGGTAGGTCGCGCCGGCCGGCACATCGCCGTGCAGCGGACCAGGCCCCGCTCCGTGGGTCAGCGAACTGTTGAGGAACACATAGCCCTTGTCGCTGGCGTTCGGCACCCGCGCCTGCAGCACGTAGCCGCCGCTGGTGGCGCTGGTGGTGTCGCCGACCGAGCGGATCTCGCTTTCCTCGAACAATGCCGCGCGGCTGCCGCCCCAGATGAAGTCCACATTCCCGGCCACCAGGGTATGGTAGAACCAGGCGTAGCCCTTCAGCTGCAAGGTGTCCTGCTCGCTGCTGAAAGTGGCGTTGCGGGCGATCACGCGGCCCGTGTCGTTGTTGAAGTAGAGCGTTTCGGCCTGCGCCGAGATGGCGGCCGCGCGCAGCGTCGTGTTGTTGATGGTGAGGTTGTCGAAGCTGAGCAGGTCGGACGTTTCGACCAGCATCACGGCGCGGCCGCCGGCCGCCGTTGCCGTCGCACTGCTGACCTGGCTGGCGCCCGAACCGGAGTTGAGCGTGTCGTAATTGCTGTACTTGATCACCACCCCGTCACGGCTCTGGCCGACAATGCTGACGTTGTCCTTGGCGCGCAAGAACAGCAGTTCCTCGTAACTGCCGTTCATCACCGTGATGGTCACCGGCGTGGCCTTGGCGAAGCTCTTCATCGCGTAGCTCAGCGCTGCCTGCACGGTGCGGAAGTCGGCAGCGCCGTCGTCGTCGACCGTGACGCTGGCGCTCGTCGGCGCCGCGGGACGGGTGGTAAACGACCAGTCGCCCAGCTTGCCGATGCCGGCAAACGGGATGCCGCCCAGCGTGGCGCCGTTGAATACGCCGTCGGCGATGGCCACGTAGTACTCGGTGTTGTAGGCCAGCGCATTGCTGTGCGGCTTGATGGTGACGGTGTTGCCGCTGATCGTGATCGGCGTGGTGTTGACCTTGCGGATCTGGTCCTGGCCGACGTAGCCGAGCATGTCGGTTTCTCCGGAGAGGCGGATCACGTCGACCAGCGCGTTGTCGAGCTTGCGGAACAGGCGGATGGTGCCGCCGCTGCCCAGCGTGGGCGGGTTGTCGAACACCAGCTTGAGCGCGGCGTCGACGTATTCGGCGCCCGCGCGCGCGGCCGGATAGGTGGCGCCGGCAAGCGTGTAGGTCTGGGTCGGCTGGATGAACTGCGGGTTGATGGTGGCGGCGATCGATCGTGTCAGGGTCGGGTCGGAACCCGAGGTAAACACGATGTTGGCCGTGCCGGCGCCAACCGCGGTAATTGTCGCCACGCTGCCGTTGACGCTCACGGTGGCCACTTGCTCGTTGCTGGAGACGGCACTGTAGCTGTCTTGCGTGCCATCGGCCGCCACTGCCGTCACCGTGACCTGGAGCGGGGTGTCGCCCGCTTCGGCGGCGTAGCTGGTGGCGCCCGGATTGAGCGTGAGCTGGACCGGCTTGAAGTTGGCGTTACCGATGCGCACGTCGTCGATCTGGAACGACTTGTTGGCCGTGTACAGGCCCACCAGGCCGCGTGCGGCGAAGGCGCTGTCGGTGACGCTGCCGAGCTTTTCGCCGTCCAGGTAGACCGTCAGCGTGGCGCCGATCATCTCGAAGCGGACGGTGTAGAACTGGGCGTCCATCGAAATCGGCTTTTTCACCTGCTTGGGACGGGTCAGCACGCCGGCCAGCATCTTGGCGATTTCAACCTGGGTGCTGGCGGTGCTGCTCTGGACGTTCAGCCCGGCGCCATACCAGTTGTTGGCGTCGACATAGCGGGTCAGCAGATACAGCTGCTTGTTGCCGGTGGTGCCGTTGGTCATCGGGCGGATGCGCGCTTCGAGGTAGTAGTCGGCGCCCGGCACATTCGCCAGGGCACTGGCCTTGACCTGCGCCAGCACGCCGCCGGTGGTGGCGGCGCCGTACTGCAGCACCTTGTTGGCGCCGCCGGCCACTTCAGACTGGATGCTGAAACTGCCATTTGCGCCGGCCACCGGCAGCAGGTCCCACTTGTCGGTGCTGGCGGACTGGAAGTCGTCGCAAAAGTACAAACCGGTGGCGGGACACAGCAGGGTCGCGCCAGCGTCGATGCTGGTGCTGCCGGTGCCAGTGACGGCGGTGGCGAGCTTGCCGCCGCCTGCCTGTGCCAGCGCATTGGCCTTGACCAGCGACAGTGGACGCGGGCTGAACGTATACGGCGGGCTCCAGCTGGCCGCGTTCGAGACGCCGCAACTGCCAAGCGCGGCGCCGTTCAGGGCCGAACCGGTGTCCTTGAACGCGCCCGGCAGGTTGGTGGCGTAATTCATGACGACATCGTCGCAGACATGGGCGCCCGCCACTTCGAACACATTGTTATTCGACAGGATCTTGGCGGCGTTGCCGACACCGACGCTGTAGTGGACCGGGTAGACGCCGCCGCTCTTGCTGCCGACGTAGTAGTTGTTGAACAGGTGGACCTGGCCAAAGCGCACGCGCGGCGAACGGCTGGCGATGTCACGGTACACATTGTTGCTGAACGTGACGCGCAGCTTGCCCTCGTCGGCGCTGGCGCTGTCGCTCGAGCCGACCAGGTTGTTCTTGTCGTGCTGGCCGAAGACGTTGTACGACACCGTCACGTAGTCCGATGCGTTGGTGATATCGAGCGCGCCGTCGTGGCACTGCTTGATGCGCCCGTTCTCGATCGGCATGAAGTCGTCGGTCATCGGCGCGTCGGTGAAGCTGACATGGTCGACCCAGACATGGTCGGACGCCGAGATGCCGATGCCGTCATAGGCCGAGTTCCAGTTGCCGAAGTCGCCGTCGTTCGGATCCCAGATCGGGCCGACGTCGCAGGGGTTGACCAGCTTGAGATTGCGGATGATGACCTGGGAGACGGCGCTGACGACGATCTGGCCGTTGACGATGCCCGAATTGCTGCCGTCGCCGATCAGGGTGGTATTGCTCTTGAGCCGGATGGTGCCGCGCGCGGCCTGGTCGGACGTGCTGGTAAATGGAACGCCCTCGCTCATGTCGATGATGCCCACCAGCTTGATGATCTTGCTGTTGCTGCCGCCGTTGCTGATTGAAGCGAGCAGTTGCGCGCGATTGCTGACCGTGTAGATGTTGGCGGTGGTGGCGGCCGAACCGCCCAGGGTGCCGCCGGCCTGGCTGGCCCAGCCGTCGGAAGGCGCGATTTGTCGCGCCGGATCGACCGGGTCTGCGTGGCCGTGGACGGCCGCGACCAGAAAAGCAGCGCACAGGGCTGCCTTGAAACCTGAATGTCTCATGTAATTCTCCTGTTGCAGGAAATGGAATGGGGTGCGGCGAACTTGCGCCGCGCGGCGTCAGCGGCGTGCTGTTCGCGCTCGCCGCGTCAGCGCCAGTCCGGCCAGGCCGGCGAACACCAGGGTCGTGCTGCCCGGTTCGGGTACGGTGGCGATCTGCGCGCTGAGCATGCTGAAATCGCCATTCCAGGTGATGTTGCTCAGGTCAAGCTGCAAGGTGTGGTCGTTGATGATGGTCAGCAGCGGCGCGCCGCCATTGCCGCCCATGTCGGTGAGCGTGAAGCCGTTGATCGCGTGCGCCAGGGTGGTGCCGAAATCGAAACGCATCACATAGCTGCCGCTCGGGATGGGACCATTGGCGAGCACATTGAGCGCGCCGCCGCTGGAAAAGTCGACGCCGAACAGGTAATCGGCGGTCAGCAATTCGATGTCGCCGCTGTCGGCGGGATCGAGTTTGGTGATGTTCGAGCCAGCTTCGGCGGCGAACAAATGGTCCAGCCCCAGCATGCCGCTGGCCGCGCCGTTGTAGGTCGCCGTGACGGTGGCCGTTTGCAGCGAAATGGTACTGGCGTGGGCCGAGCCGAGGCCCAGTACGGCCAGCGCCATTGTCTCCATGAGTATTTTAGTTTTCATTTTATTGGTCCCGATTGAGTTGAAAAAGTATTGCCTACATCTAAGGTGCTCCTGTTGAAAAGATACTGTCGTTCCCGCGCAGGCGGGAACCCAGGCGTGCGCGGACAGCTCCTGTGGCTTCCCGCCTGCGCGAAAATGAGATGAACTACGCCGACAAGGTCGTGTTGAAGAGCTTGCCGTCAATGGTCACGTTGGTGAGCGTCAGCTCGCGCACGTTGTACAGGTACCATGGCTGCGCGCCATTGAGCGGCGTGCCGAAATCGGAATCGCTGATGCTGACGCGGCTGACCGGCAGGATCGTGGCCGGTTGCGCGCCGTTGTAGTCGAAGGCGACCGGCCCGATGATCAGCAGGGCCTGGAAACATGAGTAGCGTCCTCCCTTGGCCGCCACGTTGCCAACCTTGACGCCCGAAATGTGGATGTCCGAGACCACCGGCGGGCGCGTGCGCACGCTGTCGAATCCTGGCGCATAGTCGCAGTCGATGGTGACCACCGCGCCGGCAGAGGAGCCGACGCTCTTCGGCGCGATCGGCGAACCGGGCAGGGGGGTGAAGTAATTCGGTTCGAGGGCGACACCGTTGGGCACCGTCACGTTGCGCACATACAGGTGGCGCAGGAAGCCGCCGCGGTTCATATTGGCCTTCAGGCGGATCGCCGTATTGAGCGCATCCGTGGCCCAGTGCGCGTTGCGAAACTCGATGTTCTGGGCGAATACGTACTCGATACCGCCCGCCATTTCGCTGCCCAGGGTGACGCCGCCGTGGCCGCTGTTCATGATGCAATCCTGGATGACTACGTTGCGGGTCGGTCCGTACTGGGTGTCGAGGTTCTTCCCGGCCTTGATCGCGATGCAGTCGTCGCCGGTGTTGAAGGTGCAGCCGTGGACCAGCAGCGTGTCGCACGCCTCCGGGTCGAAGCCGTCGCTGTTCGGGCCCATGCTGTCCATGTGCACGCCGGATAGTTCGAGCGTGTTGCAGTTGACCGGGTGGTGCTGCCAGAATGGCGTCTGGTTCAGCTGGTAGCCCTTGAGCAGCACTTTGCTGCAGCCGATGAACTCGACCATGCAGGGGCGCAGGTAGTGGCCAATACCGAACACGCGGCGCGCCAGCGGCACGCCTGCTTCGGACAAGGCTGGCAACCAGGTTTCGTCGGCGCGCAGGCGGCTGGTGTCGCCTTCGATCAGTTTGAGCCTGGCCGGGTCCAGCCCGGGCGCGACGGCGGCGAGCGAGGCTGGATTGGCGTTGTTTTGCGCCGACTGCGATGCCCTTTCCCCGGGCTTGCGCTTGCCTTTCCAGTCCCACCAGCAGTCGCCGGTCGGCTCGAACGGCACGCCGCCCTGGCCATCGAGCACGCTGGTCCAGTCTTCGCCCGTGAGCGCGATATTGGTCTGGCCGTAGGCGTACACCATGGGCGAATAGTTCAGGCAGTCGTTGCTCTGCCAGCGCGAGATGACCAGCTTGCCGTTCTTGCCGCAGTCGACGTCGCCGTATTTGGCGAAGTCGGCCGGGTCGTTGCTGAAGAACACGCGCGCGCCGGCGGCCAGGTGCACGTTCACGTTCGACAGCAGCACGATCGGACCTTTGCACAGCCAATTGCCGGCCGGGATCACGACGCGCCCGCCGCCGGCGCCATTGCAGGCGGCGATGGCGGCGGCGATCGCCTGATAGGAGTCGGGCGCACCGGGCGCCGGGCTGGGAACCGGGCCTTTTTCGGTGTGCGAGATGCGCGCCGTGACCTGCACCGCCTTGCACGGCGCGGCGCCGTAGGCGGTGATCACGAAGTCCTGCTTGCGGAACTGGAGCGGCTGCTTGAATTTGTCCACGATGTCCTGTGCACGCTGCCACGGATCGGCAGGCAGCGCGGCGCTGGCGGCGCCTGGCAAGCCGGCGCCAAGCGTGATGCCGGCGGCCGAAGCGGCGCGCATCAGGGTGCGGCGTTGAGGATTGAAAGTCATGGTGTCTCCGTTTTGTCGGTGTTGTTGAATTCTGCGAGGAAGGCTTGATTCGGTCCGGGAGTGGCGTTCAGGCGGGACGGCTCGATTCCGGCGCGCCGCAGCCGGCTCCAGAAGCCGTCGCTGTCGTACTGCGCAGGCCGGTACGGCAGCGCGCCCGGCTTGTTCCAGTCCGACCAGGGCTGCAATTTGCTGATGTGGGCCCCGATGACCGAGTTCAGGATCACCGTCTGGCCGACACTTTCGAGCACCGTGGCGTCGATACTGCCGCGCGGCGCCTGGTAGCGATTGGTCTCGCCCAGCGTGCAGCTGTAGCCGTCGACGCCGGCCAGGGTGCCGTAGGGCGTGCAGCGCTGGCCGTTGAACCACTGGCGTGCAAAGCGGAAGGTGCCGCTCAGCGCGGCGGGGCTGCCATCGTTGGTGAAACTGCATTCGTTGAACACGAAGCCGTAGCGTGCGCGCATGCTGGTGCTCGGCGCGGTGACGTAGGAGCTGGCGTGGCGGCTGCCCATCGAGCGGATTTCCGACCGGTAGAAATAGGCGGTGCTGTTGCCGAAGATATAGTCGACGTCGCCCTGCACATAGGAATTGTGGAAGAAGCTGCGCACGGCCTGCGTGGGGACCGGGGTGCGCAGGAACAGCGTGTCCTGGAAGCCGATGAAGCGCACGTTTTCGAACTGGGCGCGGTCGGCGCCGTCAAGCAGCATGGCCACGGCCTGGTCCTGGCCGCGCGAGTCGCGGCCGTCGGCCAACGGCGCCAGGCAGCCAAGGTCGGTGCAATCGGGATGGGCGACGTCGCTGCTGTGATAATTCTCGACCGTGATGTTACGCATCTGGAAGCCGCTGTTCTTCACCCACAGCACCATCGCGCCGGGCGTTTGCACGTTCGGGAGGGCCTTGAGCTGGGCGAACATCGCCTGCACCGCCGCGGGCGAGCGGGTGAACTGGGGTCCGAAGCGGCGCGCGTAGATTTCGGCAGGCAGTCCGGCATCGATGTCGGCGCGGATGCGGGTGCGTCGCGCGTCGGGCTCGCGGCTATACAAGGTGATCGGGAATGGCGCCTCAGGCACGTACACGAGGCCGTGGTAGAGGCCCGGCTTGAGTTCGATGTAGACGCGTGCATTGCCACTGCCGTTGGCGATGGCGTGGTCAAGCGCCGCCTGTACGCTGTTGAAGGTGGTGACGCCGTCGGCGCGCACCGTGGCATCGACCAGGTAGTCGGCCTTGAACGGCGCGCCGCTGGCCAGCGGATCGGCCAGCGGATCCCATGGCTTGCCGTCGGCGCCGGCCTTCAGGACTTCGGCGTAGCTGTAGTGCGCCGCCTGCGCGGCATTCAGCTGCGGCCGCGTGTTGACCATCTCCGGCTCGGGGAAGGGAAGGAAGCGTCCCTCGCAGGCGCCTGCCGCGTTGGTGATGGCACCGCTTTGCTGCACGTGTTCGACCAGCTGTTCGCCGGGCACCAGGGTATCGACGAAACTGAGGCGCAGCGGGTGGTCTGCATCGAAACCTTGCAACAGCACGCGGCCCGCGCTGGTGCTGTAGACATGCTCGAAGGAGATATCGCGGTAACTCGGTATCTTGCTGCCCTCGCTGCGCCGTTCGTAGCGGGTGATCAACTCGATCGGATTGCGCACCTTGCGCAGGCAGACATTGCGGTAGCGGACGTCGTTGACCAGGCCGCCGCGCCCGGCATCGCTCTTGATGCGCAGGCCCGAGACGCTGCCGTCCATCGTCAGGTCGTCGACCAGCACATGCCGCACGCCGCCAACGGTCTCGCTGCCGATCGACATGCCGTGGCCGTTGTAGAAGTGATTGTGCAGGATCGAGACGTTTTCGGTCAGGCCGGCGCTGCCGCCCTTGATGGCGACGTTGTCGTCGCCGGTGCGGATGAAACTGTGCGCGATGGTGATGTTGCGCGACGATCCGGGGTCGATGCCATCGGTGTTGCGGGCATCGGCCGGCGTATCGATCTTGACGCCCCAGGCGGTGAAGCCGTCGACGCCGCTCATGGCGACGTAAAAATTGGGTGAATTGCGCAGCGTGATGCGGTACAGCGTGAAATTGCTTGCGTTGCGCAGCTGGATCAGGCGCGGGACGTTCTGGCTGGCGTTTTCCTTTTGCGCGCGGCGCGCGATCTGCCACCAGCTTTCCGACTGGCCGTCGATCAGGTGACCGCCCTGGCCGTCGATGGTGCCCTCACCCATGATGCCGCTGCCGGTCGTGCCGTCGGCGCTGATGAATACCCGGCAGCCCTTGCCAGCATGGTCGATCGTGCCGCAACTGCCCTTGCCCAGGTCGTAGTCTTGCGCACGGGTGCTGGCCAACAGCGTGGCGCCGGCGTCAATCAGCAAGGTCACGCCGCTGCGCAAGGTCAATGGGCCGGAACGAAAGCTGCGCAGCTCATTGCTGGCTGAAAGGCGCACCGCGTGGCCCGGCGCGCACTGGTCGATGGCGGCCTGGATGCGCGCCGTGTCGCTGCCGTCGCGGTTCGCGACCAGGATCGAGCAGGCGGGCGGCACCACGGGCTCGAGCACCGTGCGGCTGTCCTGGGCCTGGGCTGCCGTGGCCATCACGGCAGCGGCGAGCAGCATGACCTTCATTGTGCGGCCTTCAGCGCAGGCGCGATGGCCGGCACCAGCTTGACCAGCTGGCTTGCCACCATGCCGGAAAACAGCGCGGCCCCTTTGGCGCCGAGGTGGGTGCGATCGAAGGTGCTCTTCGGCGCGCCTTGCGGCTCGGCCCTGGCCGCTGGCGCATCGGGCGCCATTGCCGCCGGCGGTGGTTCCATTGCCAGCGTGTCCGCTTCGGCCTGGCCCATGGCCTGGACTGCGGCGGCGCTTTGCCCGTTCAAGTCCAGCGCGCCCACCTGTTCGGCCTGCGCGACCTTGAGCGTGGCGGCGCTCCACGGCGCCAGGTCGTCGCGCAGGTATGCGCCTTTGAAGCTGCGCCGGGTCAGCGGCGTGACCAGTACTGGTACTGCGCCCAGGGCCTTGGCCTCGCGGGCATAGCGGGCCATATTGACGGGGAATTCGGTGACCAGGTCGGTCGAGCGGCCCGGTTTGCCCGGCTGGTCGTTGTGGCCGAACTGGATCAATACATAGCTGGCGCTGAAGGCGGCGCCATCACGCAGCAGGGCTTGCACTTCGTCCCAGCGCCCCTCGGCGCGAAAGCTGCCGGAGCTGCGCCCGCCACGTGCCAGGTTGATGCAGGCCACGTTGGCCTGGAAACGCTGGCACAGGGCGTCGCCATAGCCGGTGCGCGTGGCCATGGTCGAATCGCCGACCAGGATCACGCGGATTGGCCGCTTGTCGGCCGCGCTGGCCATGAGCGAGGTGAGCGCGAATATCGATGCGCCGGCGAGCTTGAAGCTGTTTCTCATGATGCTTGTCTCCTGCCTGAAGATGAAACGATGCCGCGCGCCGCGCGTGGGCACGGTCGTTAATCGCGGCACCTCGCGTGCCGCGCGCCACTCCGACGGGGCCGCGCTGCGGCATGGGTTGGAGATGGTCATCGCCAAATCGGCGCGCTGGGGATGGTTTGCAAATTCGACGGCCATCGCGGTTTGGTCAGGCCATTCTAAAGTGGTCGGACCAATTTTACAAGGTGGACTAGCCAAAATATTTATTTGGTGGCATACTAAAAATGAACGCAACGGGATTTTCCCACGCTATCCGGGCACCTCCAGCATGACAAATTCGACCACTCCGCCGCTCTATATCCGCATGCACGAAAACGACAATGTCGCCATCGTGGTCAACGACGGAGGGCTGGCCGCGGGCGCCGTGTTCGCCGACGGCCTGGTCTTGCGCGAGGCGGTGCCCCAGGGCCACAAGGTGGCGCTGGCCGACCTGGCCGAAGGCGCCCCGGTGTTGCGTTATAACGTCACGATTGGCTTTGCGGCGCGCGCGCTGGAGCGCGGCAGCTGGATTTCGGAGGCGGTGCTGCGCATGCCGGCCGCACGCGAGCTCGAAGGCTTGCCGATCGCGACCCGCGCCGCGCCGATGCTGGCGCCGCTCGCCGGTTTCACCTTCGAGGGCTTTCGCAACGCCGACGGCTCGGTCGGCACCCGCAACATCCTGGCCATCACCACCACCGTGCAGTGCGTCGCCGGCGTGGTCGAGCATGCGGTCGCGCGCATCAAGGCCGAGCTGCTGCCGAAGTATCCCAACGTGGACGACGTGGTGGGCCTGGAGCACAGCTATGGCTGCGGCGTGGCGATCGATGCGCCCGGCGCCGAGGTGCCGATCCGCACGCTGCGCAACATCAGCCAGAACCCCAATTTCGGTGGCCAGGCGATGGTGGTGAGCCTGGGCTGTGAAAAGCTGCAACCGGCGCGCCTGTTTCCGAAGGGCTCGATTCCGATCCTCGGCGGCGCCGACATCAGCACCGTGTGCCTGCAGGACGCGGGCCATATCGGCTTCCAGTCGATGATCGACTCCATCATGCGCACCGCCGACACCCAGCTGCGGGCGCTCGACCTGCGCCGGCGCGAAACCTGCCCGGCGTCCGAGCTGGTGGTGGGGGTGCAGTGCGGCGGCAGCGACGCGTTCTCCGGCGTGACGGCCAATCCGGCGGTCGGCTACGCCACCGATTTGCTGGTGCGCGCCGGCGCCACCGTGATGTTCTCCGAGGTCACCGAAGTGCGCGACGGGATCGACCAGCTGACCGCGCGCGCCGCCACGCCCGAGGTGGCCGAGGCGATGATCCGCGAGATGGCCTGGTACGACGCCTACCTCACGCGCGGCGGCGTCGACCGCAGCGCCAACACCACGCCGGGCAACAAGAAGGGAGGGCTGTCGAACATCGTCGAGAAGGCGATGGGCTCGATCGTCAAGTCCGGCAGCGCGGCCATCAGCGGCGTGCTGGCGCCGGGCGAGAAGCTGAGCCAGAAGGGCCTGATCTACGCGGCCACACCGGCCAGCGATTTCATCTGCGGCACCCTGCAGCTGGCCGCCGGCATGAACCTGCACGTCTTTACCACCGGGCGCGGCACGCCGTACGGGCTGGCCGCCTGCCCGGTGATCAAGGTGGCCACCCGCAACGACCTGGCGCGCCGCTGGCACGACCTGATGGACTTGAACGCCGGGCGCATCGCCAGCGGCGAGGCCAGCATCGAGGAGGTGGGCTGGGAACTGTTCCAGCTGCTGCTCGACGTGGCCAGCGGACGCAGGACCTGGGCCGAGAAGTGGAAGCTGCACAACGCGCTGGTGCTGTTCAACCCGGCGCCGGTGACGTAAGCACACTGCGCGAAGGCGACGGGTTCGGATCACAATCAATTGGAGCAAACATGAGCAAACCATTCAAACGCATCTTGCTGACCGGCGCCGCCGGCGGCCTCGGCCGTATCCTGCGCGACCGGATTTCCGCCTGGGCCGACGTGGTACGGGTGTCCGACCTGGCCGACCTGGGCCCCGCACGCGCGGGCGAGGAGGTAGTCCAGTGCGACCTTGCCGACAAGGGCGCGGTGCTGGCCCTGCTCGAAGGCGTGGAAGCGGTGCTGCACTTCGGCGGCATCTCCGTAGAGGCGCCGTTCGAGCCGATCATGCAGGCCAACATCCTCGGCGTGGCAAATCTGTATGAGGCCGTGCACAAGGCCGGCACGCGGCGCGTGATCTTCGCCAGCTCGAACCACACAATGGGCTTTTACCGCACCACCGACCTGGTCGACGCCGACATGCCGCTGCGTCCGGACGGCATGTACGGCATCAGCAAGGTGTTTGGCGAGTCGATGTCGCGCTATTACTACGACCGTTTCGGCATCGAGACGGTGTGCCTGCGCATCGGTTCGAGCTTCCCCGAGCCGCTCAACCCGCGCATGATGGTCACCTATTTCAGCTACGACGACCTGGTCGAGTCGCTGCGCTGCGCGCTGATGGCGCCACGCGTGGGCCACACCATCGCGTTCGGAGTCTCGGACAACCCGGCCAAATGGT
This sequence comes from Pseudomonadota bacterium, assembly GCA_040390195.1. Taxonomy (GTDB): domain Bacteria; phylum Pseudomonadota; class Gammaproteobacteria; order Burkholderiales; family Burkholderiaceae_D; genus Telluria_A. The sequence continues at coordinate 54,110 of JAZJYV010000081.1, forward strand.
GGGACGACCGCAAGGCTGCCCATCTCGGCTTCGTCGCGAAAGACAGCTCGACCCAGTTCGCCGCCAAGTTCCCCGACACTGGCGCCTATCCGGCGGCCGACGATATCGCCACCACCTACCAGGGCGGCGCCTTCCTGCTGACCGGACCGCAGTACCGGTAAATGCAAAAGCTTGTCTTAAGTAGCGGCGAGCTGTACGCCGAAATACTCCCGCAGTTCGGCGCCGGCCTGGCGCGTCTTGACTGGATCGCCGGTGGCGCGGCGCTGCCGGTGCTGCGCCCGTATTGCGGTGAGGAGGCGCCGCGCCCCAATCAACTGGCCTGTTTCTTGTTGCTGCCGTGGTCGAACCGGATGGCGGGCGGCTTCAGCTATGACGGCCGCCATTACGCAATCGCGCCCAATCGCGCCGGCGATGAATTTCCGATCCACGGCCAGGGCTGGCAGTTGCCGTGGACGGTCGCCGAGGCCAGCGACAGCCACGCCGTGCTGACGCTGGTTCAAGACGATGGCGCGCCATTTCACTATCGGGGGCAGATCGAGTATGCGTTGCAGGGGGGCTCGCTCAAGGTGACGCTAAGCGTGCGCAACACGGGCGGGTGTCCCTTGCCTTATGGCCTGGGCCTGCATCCTTTCATGCCGCGCAGCGCGGGCGTGACCCTGCGGGCGCTTGCACGCGAGCTCTGGATGCCAGGACCGAAGCGCTTGCCCAGCCATACCGTCGCAATTCCGGCGGCCTGGTCGTTCAACCAGTCAATCGGTTTGCCGGACGACGCGATCGACCACATCTTCGGGGGGTGGGACGGCAAGGCCGCTATCGCGTGGCCCGAGACCGGACTGGCGCTGGAGATCGAGGCCGACGCCGGCTACTACATCGTGTACGCGCCGCCCGGCGGTGATTTTTTTTGCTTCGAGCCAGTCGACCATCTGATCAACGCGCACAATATGGGACCAGGGCATGGCCTGACGCCGCTGGCGCCTGGCGAAATATTGCGCCGCACATTTCAATTCAGGGTAAGCGCGTAGACGATTTCGCCCTGCGAGCTTGTGAATAATTTCGCTTGACGAGACTTCTTGTCGTTCCCGCGCAGGCGTTTCTGCAGTCGTCCAAGGGGTCGCATCCATGTCAAGAGAATTATTCCGGGCACCAGTGGGCCTGCGAAGGAACGACGAGTGAAGTTTCGAGCAAACGTTAGCGCTAGCTCGCGCCACGCAAGATGGTCTTCACTTCGCGCGCGCCGGCCTGCAATGCCATTTCGATGACGTCCAGCGCAAGCTGCGGCTGGGCCTCGCCGCACATGAAGATGTCGGCCGCCGCGAAGCCGAATTCGGGCCAGGTGTGGATCGAGATGTGCGATTCGGCCAGCAGCAGCACGCCGGTCACGCCCAGCCCCTTGCCGAAACTGTGGAAGTGGCTGTGCAGGATGCGTGCGCCGGCCGCCAGCGCGGCGGCGCGCAACATGGCGTCGATCTGCGCCGGATCGAGCAGCCTGGCCGCTTCGACGCCGTAGAAGTCGGCCAGCAGGTGGTTGCCGGCAGGACGGTGCGACACCGGCATCACTTGTGGCCGCCCCCGCCGCCGCCACCGGTGCCGCCGCCGTAATAACCACTGTTCGAACTCCAGCTGCTGCCGCGCCCCGAGTTGGTGCTGGCCTTGAACATGCCGGCCCAGCTGGTCCAGGTCGACGCCACGGTGACGAACAGCGCATAGATGAAGAACTTGTTGCTCATGACTTGCCCTTGTCGTCCGACTCCAGGTACTTGTAGGGCAGGTAGATCGCCAGGATGGCCAGCACCACGTAGAAGATGCTGGCCCCGAAATTGAGCAGCAGCGGAATCGCGTTCAAGCCCAGGATCCACCACATGAATTTGCGCGGCGAGGCGCCGGCGTTCACGCCGCCTGCGCTCTTGGCCCGGTTGGCGTCGGCCCGCACGTCGCTGCCGAACCAGGCGGCGATCTGGTCGAAGGCCACCGGCACCGAGCGCGACCAGGTCATTTCCTCATTCGTCAGTTCGGCCGCCAGCCGCGTCTGGCCGTTGGCAAATTCGGAGACCCCCACTTCGTCACCGGCCGCCACGCGCCAGTTGAAGGCGCCGGCCGCAAACAGCACGCGCGCCCGGTAGTCATACAGCTTCTTGTAGACGACCTTGTCCAGCCGTGCCTCGGTGCTGGCGATCGAACTCCAGTCCGGCCAGTTGAACATCACGTTCGCGCGCGACCAGCCCTCGGCCGTCTCGACCAGCCAGAAGAAGCTGTTGCGCGTGCTGTACAAGAGGTACTCGGTCCACTCGGTGTTCTCTTCGTCGGCGCGCACCATGGCGCCGATCACCTGGTAGTCGCTGCCGTTGATCTTGGCCTGGGCACCGAGCGCGATGGTGGTGCGCATGGCCTCGACCCGTTCGCCGGCGGCCAGCACCTGGGCCTCCGGTCCGGTCGCGTCGAGCTGTGTCGCGCAGCCCGGACACACCAGGTTGGGGGTGATCCCCGGCAGGTATTTAATCGCCGTGCCGCAGGAGGGGCAGTCAAGCGCGTCGAGCTTGCCGCGGTATTTGCCGGCGCTGGCCTTGATCTGCTCGTCGTCGCGCAGCAGCTGGCATTGCATTTCTTCGAGCGTGACGGCCAGGCCGTTGTAGAGCACCGGCTGCTCGTCGGAGTAGTCGAGCGTGACGAAGGCGGACCCGTTGCGGAAATCGGCGACCCGCGCCTGGTAGCCCTCGCCAACCCGGAACGGCAGCTCGCCCTGGCCGCCGATGCAGTCGGCCATGCGTTTTTCGGATGCGGTGAAGCGATCGCTGCCGATGTTGTAGCGGTTGCCCGGAACGATGGCGTCGAAGGCGGGCAGCTCGCCGGCGGCATCAACGGCCGTGGTGATGGTGAACATACCCGACGAATCGCCCAGCCAGGAGGTGCTGGCGTCATCGAACAGCAGGTACCATTCATTCCACATGCCGGCCGAATAGCGCAGCTGGATGCGTCCTACGACGGTGAAGTGGCGACTGCCAACGACGCCGGCGGTGCCGATCTGGATCGGCGAGAAGTCTTCCAGCACGGAAGACATCTTGCCCAGGTCCTTGACCGCGTCGGCATCCTTGAGCACCGAGGCATTGCAATACCCGCACACCGCCATGACGGAGGCGTGCGAGCGGAACTCGACGGGAGCGCCGCAGCTGGGACAGGAAACGGTCTGCATGGACGGCCGCTTATCCGATCAATTTCTTGAGCAGTTCGGCCTTGGTGCTGTCGTAATCGGCCGCCGAGATGAGCCCCTTGTCGAGCAATCCCTTGAGCTTTTGCAGGCGGTTCTCGATCGACTCCTCGGCGGGCGCTTGCGGCGCCTGCGCTGCGGTGGCCGCGCCCAGGCTTTGCGCCATCACCTGGCCGAACGCGACGCCGGCGCCCAGCCCGGCGCCCATGCCGGCCAGCCCGCCTTCGTTCTGCGCCGCCAGCGGAATGCTGCTGGCCACCTGGAACTTGGTGAAGCCGCCCATTTTTTCGGCCGACAGGCCGCCCTTCATGCCGGCCGAGATGCGCTCGTCGAGCGCGGCCTGCAGCTCCTCCGGCAGGCTGACGGAAGCGACGTTGAATTCGTCGAGCCCGACGCCGTAGCGCAGGAAGGCGGTGGCCAGGTCGCCCTTGACCTGCTGCGCCATCAGCGCCTGGTTGGCCGCCATGTCGAGGAAGGCGACGTTGGCGCCGCCCAGCGAGGACGCCATGGTCGCCATCAGGATGCCGCGCAGCTGGTCCTCGACCTCGTCGCGCGTGTATTTCTCGCGCGTGCCGCTGATCTCGGTGAAGAACTTGCGGGCGTCGGCGATGCGATAGGAGTACATGCCGAATGCGCGCACGCGGATCATGTCGAAGTCCTTGTCGCGGATCGTGATCGGCTGTGGCGTGCCCCATTTGCGCCCGGTCTGCACGCGCGTGCTGAAATAATAGACGTCCGACTTGAACGGCGAATCGAACAGCTTGTCCCAGTTCTTCAGGTTCGTCAGCAGCGGCAGGGTCTGGGTGGTCAGCTTGTGGGTGCCCGGGCCGAACACGTCGGCGATCTGGCCCTCGTTGACGAACACCGCCACCTGCGACTCGCGCACGTTGAGGATGGCGCCGCTCTGGATCTCGAAATCCTGCATCGGGTAGCGCCAGGCGAGCACGCCTTCGGTTTCCTCGTTCCACTGCAGGACGTCGATAAACTGCTTCTTGATGAATGAGCCGAGTGACATGATGGGTTCTCCGTTGGGAAGATTAGGAAATGCAGCCGGCGTTGATCAAGCCGATCGACAGCGAGATCGAGCCGAGCAGGCCGCCGAAGGCGCCGTTGTTCGCTTCTATCTGGTCTTTGGCCATGTGCAGCAGGCTGGTGGCGACGGCATACACCAGCAGCTGGACCACCATCGCGCCGGCCGCCCAGCCGAAAAATTGCATATAGTCGGCCGTGTGCATCAGCGCCGAGGCGATGGTCACCGAAAAGCCGATCAGCGCGCCGCCCAGCGACAGGGCCGCCGCGTGGTTGCCCTGACGGATCAACAGCACCTCGTCAAAGGGCGTGACCTTGGTGTAGACGATAAAAAATGCCAAAACCAGCATGGCCGCTGTTGCAAGGTGCATCAGATAGTTTAGGATGGCGGGCACAAGGTCCTCCCCATGAAAGATAGTCAATATGACAGCGCACGTCGATCTTAGATCAAAAGCCGATTCATGACCAAACGAATTCTTATACTTTCTGTGTTTGTGGTGGCCTCCTGCGGCCTGGCCTATGAACTGATCGCAGGAGCGCTGTCGAGCTACTTGCTGGGCGATTCCATACTGCAATTTTCGACCATCATCGGCTGCTACCTGTTCGCGATGGGGGTGGGCGCCCACCTGTCCAAATATGTTGCCGAGGAGGATGTGCTGGCCCGCTTCATCGACATCGAACTGGCGGTGGGCCTGATCGGCGGCGTCTCGGCGGCGCTGCTGTTCATGACGTTCTCGTGGATGTCGGCGCCGTTTCGAACGCTGCTGTACGTGCTGGTGTTCATGATCGGCGCGCTGGTCGGCATGGAGGTGCCGCTGGTGATGCGGGCACTGAACGCGCGCGACACGGCCTTCAACGAACTGGTCAGCCGCGTGCTGACCTTCGACTACCTCGGCGCGCTGGCCGTGTCGCTGCTGTTTCCGCTGGTGCTGGCGCCTTACCTGGGGCTGGTGCGCACCGGTTTCCTGTTCGGCATGCTCAACGTGGCGGTCGGCTTCTGGACCTTGTACGTGTTTCGCGGCGAGCTGAAAAACGCCGGCGGGCGCGTGCTGCGGGCGTCGAGCGTGATGTTCGTGCTGGTACTCGGTTTTGCGCTGTCGGACCGCATGGTGCAGTGGGGCGAGCATGGTCTGTTCGGCGACGAAGTGGTGTACGCCACCACCACGCCCTACCAGCGACTGGTGATCACGCGCTGGAAGGACGACCTGCGCCTGTACATCAACGGCAACCTGCAGTTCTCCTCGCGCGACGAATACCGCTACCACGAGGCGCTGGTGCATCCGGCGCTGCAGGCGCTGCCCTGGGCGCGCCGGGTGCTGGTGCTGGGCGGGGGCGACGGCCTGGCGCTGCGCGAGATCCTGCGCTACCCGAACATCGAGCACGTCACGCTGGTCGACCTGGACCCGGCCATGACGGGCGCCTTCACCACCCGGCCCGAGCTGGTCAGGTTGAACGGCGGCTCGTTCTCCGACAAGCGGGTTACGGTGGTGAACGCCGACGCTGCGATCTGGCTGCAAAATAACATGGACATGTTCGATGCGGCGATCGTCGATTTTCCAGACCCGTCGAGCTTCGCGCTCGGCAAGCTGTACTCGGTGCCGTTCTATGGCATGGTCAGGAAACACGTCGCCGCCAACGGCCTGGTGGTGGTGCAGTCGACGTCGCCGTTCTTCGCGCCCCACGCGTTCTGGACCATCGATGCGACCTTGCGCGAGGTCGGTATGCATACCTTCCCCTACCATGCCTACGTGCCCTCGTTCGGTGAATGGGGCTTCATCCTGGCCTCGCCGCAGCTGGCATACGCACCACCGGCCAGCTACCGCCTGCCGATGCGCTACCTGAACGCCGACACCACGCGCGCAATGTTCAACTTTCCGCCCGACATGAAGGCGCTCGAGATGGCGCCCAACCGGCTCAACACCCAGTCGCTGGTCCACGAATTCGAGCACGACTGGCGCCAGGTGATCCGCTGATGGAGCGCCGCTCCTTCCTGGCGCTGGCCGGCGCCACGGTGCTGGGCAGCGCGGCCGGATTTCGCGCCTGGCAAGAGATCACGCCGAGCCTGCACTATCCCGGCCGCGCGGAAGGCCATTACCTGCGCGACCGGCGTGCGCTGCCTGCGCCCACGGCCACGTTCAGCACCGATGTGCTGATTCTCGGCTCGGGCATCGGCGGCCTGACCACCGCCTGGAAGCTGAACAAGGACGGCCACCACGATTTCCTGATGGTCGACGGTCCGCAACCGTATGGCAACGCGGCCGGCGGCCATTTCGGCGAGCTCGCCTTTCCCACCGGTGGCCACTACCTGCCGCTGCCGTCGCCAGAGTCAAGGCATGTGCGCGAGATCTTGTTCGACCTGGGCATCATCGTGCGCGATCCGATGGCCGAGAAGCCTTACTACGATGAGCGTGCGATCTTGCACGGTCCGGAAGAACGCCTGCTGTTCAAGGGGCAGTGGCAGGACGGCTTCATTCCGACCAACGGCGTGGGGCCGGAAGAGCTGGCCGAGCACCGGCGCTTTTTCGCCGAGGTCGAGCGCCTGCGCCAGCTGCGCGGAAGCGACGGGCGCCGGGTGTTCGTGTTCCCCACGCTCGAATCGTCGAGCGATCCGGCCTGGGACGCGCTCGACACGATCACGCTCAAGCAGTGGCTGGATCAGAATGGCTACCGTTCGCCGACCCTGCACTGGTACCTGAACTACTGCTGCCGCGACGACTACGGCACCCGCTACGACAAGGTGTCGGCCTGGGCTGGCTTGCATTATTACTGCAGCCGCTGGGGACAGGCCGCGAATGCCGGCAATGGCGCCTGGCTGACCTGGCCGGGCGGCATGCAGCCAGTGGCTGAGGCGATGGCCAAGGCCTCGGGCGTGCGCCGCATGGCCGGCACCGCCGTCTCGCTTAAGCGTGCGGCTGGCGGCGTCGAGGCGTTGTGTTTCACGCTCGAAGGCGGCGTGGCGCGCAGCTACCTGGTCAAGGCGCGCAAGGCCGTGTGCGCGATGCCGCTGTACGTGGCATCGCGCGTGGTCGAGGGCATCGGCGCGCTCGGCTTCGAGCCAAAGCGGCACATGCCAACTTATGCGCCGTGGATGGTCGCCAACTTCCTGATGAAGGACTTTCCGCGCGAACGGCCCGAGGCGCCGCTGGCCTGGGATAACGTGGTCTACCAGGAGCCGGGCCTCGGCTACGTGGTGTCGACGCACCAGGACATCCGGGTGCAGCCGCCGGAAAAGACCGTGTTCAGCGCCTACGTCGCGCTGTCGGACCGCACGCCCGACGCGGCGCGCAAGTGGATGCAGGCGGCCAGTGCGGACGAGCTGGTGGCGCTGGCCAGCGTTGACCTGAAGTCGGCCTATGGCTGGCGTTTCGCCTCGTGCGTGGAGCGGGTCGACATTACCCTGCGCGGCCACGCGATGGCCGCGCCCTTGCCCGGATTTCGCAGCAATGCGGGCCTGAAGGCGCTGCGCGAAGCGGACGGACCGATTCTGTTCGCGCACGCCGACCTGTCCGGTTTTTCTGTGTTCGAGGAGGCCGCGTGGTGGGGCTATCGCGCAGCCCAGCGCGCGCAATCCTAAAGTCGCCGGCAAAAATCGAAACCTGAAAATTATTGCGAACTCGTAGGGTGGAAAAGCGTAGCGCATTCCACCACCGCCGGCGTCGCGTTGACGCAAGCAATGGTGGAATGCGCTGCGCTTTTCCACCCTACGAGTTCGCAATAATTTTCAGGTTTCGATTTAAGTTGTATGTCTTGGTAACGCTGGCCGCGCCGGATTGACAGATCGGGCGCGACGCGTCACCATGGTGGCATGCACATTTTTTCTTCCATCGCGATTCGACTGACCTGGTGGCGCCGCTGACAGCGCGCGGCCACTGCTTAGTGATGTGATTTTTATCCACGCCGCCTCGATTTGGGTGGCGTTTTCATTTGCGCGGCGCATCGGGGCACCAAAAAGGAACCCTGATGTCGCCTATCATCCTCACCGGCGACCGTCCCACCGGTCCGCTGCACCTTGGCCACTTCGTCGGCAGCCTGCGCAACCGCGTCGCCTATCAACACGACTATCGCCAATTCATCATGCTGGCCGACGCCCAGGCGCTGACCGACAATATGGACGACACCAGCAAGGTCCACCGCAACGTCATCGAGGTGGCGCTCGACTATCTGGCGGTGGGCATCGACCCGGCAAAGTCGACCATCCTGATCCAGTCGCAGATTCCTGAGTTGGCCGAACTGACCTTCTACTACCTGAACCTGGTGACGGTGGCGCGTCTCGAACGCAATCCGACGGTGAAAGAAGAGATCCGCCTGCGCGGTTTCGAGCGCGACATTCCAGCGGGCTTCCTGACCTATCCTGCCAGCCAGGCGGCCGATATTTCCGCGTTCAAGGCCAGCCTGGTGCCGGTTGGCGAAGACCAGATTCCAATGGTCGAGCAAACCAACGAGATCGTGCGCCGCTTCAACCGCATCGCCGGGCGCGAAGTGCTGGTCGAAGCGAAGGCGCTGGTGCCCGCCATTGGACGTCTGCCGGGCATCGACGGCAAGGCCAAGATGAGTAAATCGCTGGGCAATACCATCAACCTGGGCGCCAGCGCGGACCAGATTCGCGCCGCAGTCAAGAAAGTCTACACCGATCCCCTGCACCTGCGCGTGGCGGACCCCGGTCACCTGGAAGGCAACGTGGCCTTCCTTTATCTCGACGCGTTCGACACCGACCAGGCCGGGCTGGCCGAACTGAAGGCCCATTATCTGCGCGGCGGCCTGGCAGACAGTCTGGTCAAGGCGCGCCTCGAAGCCTGCTTGCAGGAACTGCTGGCGCCGATTCGTGCGCGCCGCGAGGCGCTCGCGCAAGACTGCGGCTACATTCTCCAGCTGCTCAAGGAGGGCACACTCAAGGCGCGCGAGGTGGCGAGCAGCACGGTCGATGAAGTGAGGGCAGCGCTCGGGCTGAGCTATTTCTAGTGCTGCCGTCGTTCCCGCCTGCGCGGCAACGACGCGGAGCGGTAGCGTCGCACGCTACCGGACGGTGCGTGGCACGTGACCTTGATCGCTGTGCTGGCCGAATCGGCGCCGGCATGCCATATTGCGGTTTCCTCAACAAAACGCCTGGGAGCCCGAAATGAGCAAAGGATTGCGCCTGACAGAGAAATGGATGCAACGCGGCTTGTGGCTGGTCGCCTTCGTGTTTGCCGGTTTCCTGATTGGCCTGGGCGGCAAGCTGGTCGAGAACCTGTGGGACGTCGAGGGTGCGACCACGCTTGAGAGCTTCATCGACCCGGTGCAAGGGCCGCAAGTTGCAGCGGCGGCGGACCAGGCCGAACGCAACAAGCACCAGGCCAGCGAATTGCTGGAACAGGCCCGGCAAAAGCACCAGGTTGCCGTGTCGAACACGCGCAGCGCGCAGGAGACGTTTGCGAACTGGCTCTCCACGCGCCACGCCACGTCCCGGCCCGACCAGGATCCGGAGCTGATCGCCCGTACGCGCGACCTGGACACGCTCAAGGCCGCCGAGCGCAGCGCGCTCGGCGCCGTCGAACTCCAGCAGCAAGCCATGCTCGACGCCAGCCAGGCCGCCGACAAGGCCGCCGCGCGCCGCTACGAGCTCGAAAAGCCGGCCCGCGAAGCGGCCGACAAGGCCGCCAAGGCCAAGGAATTGCGCGTTTTCCTGTACCGCCTGGTGCTGACGTTGCCGCTGTTGCTGATCGCCGGTTACTTGTTCGCCAGGAAGCGCAAGAGCAGTTACTGGCCCTTCGTGTGGGGCTTCATCTTCTTTGCGGTGTTTGCCTTCTTCGTCGAGCTCGTGCCCTACCTGCCGAGCTACGGCGGCTACGTGCGTTATCTGGTGGGCATCGTGCTGACCGTGGTGGTCGGGCGCTTCGCGATCGTCTCGCTGCAGCGCTACCTGGAGCGCCAGAAAGCTGCCGAGGCGCTGCCCGATGTGCAGCGGCGCGAAACGCTGCGCTACGACACCGCGTTCGCGCGGCTCGGCAAGAGCGTCTGTCCCGGCTGCGAGCGTCCGGTCGACCTGAAGGATGCCAGCCTGGATTTTTGTCCGCACTGCGGCATCCACTTGTTCGACCGCTGCACCAAATGCAGCACGCGCAAGAACGCCTTCACACGATTTTGCTTCTCGTGTGGCACCCCCGCGAACGTCAGCCTGACCGATTAGGCGATTAGTGCTTCAACTCGGCGGGCACCTTGCCGCCATTGGCCGCCAGGGTGTACATCAGTTGGCGATGCAGCCAGATATTCAGGGCGGCCGTGTCGCTGGTGTCGCCTTTGTAGTTCAGTTCGCGCGCCAGTTCCTTGCGGGCCTCCAGGCCGCTGTCGAGCTGCAGTAGCTTGAGCAGGTCGACGATCGAGCTGCGCCAGTTCAGCGATTGGCCGGACGCGGTGACCATATTGTCGAGGATGGCTTCGACGTCGATTTGCCCCAGTGGTGCGGCAGGCGGGGGCGCGCTGCTTGACGCTTGGCCGGCGGGCTGGGCGCTCGCCGATTGCATCGATCCCTGCGCGGCGCTCTGGCTGGCGCCCTGATTGCCAGCCGGATGCGATGGCGGAAAAATTTTGTGGAAAATATTGCTCAATATGCCCATGATATGACTCCCGGTGAATAAGCCAGCCTAATCCCGCCAGCCCGGACAGTCTGTTCGCCACTTCACGATCACCAGTCAGCCCCATGTACTATTTTTCCATCTTGCTGTTTGCCTGCCTCTGCGCCGCGCTGGAACTGGCGTGGGGACTGCCACGCGCCCTGCTGGTGGCGTACTGCGTGGCCAGTCTCGCCTGCTTCATCCTGTATGCGCTGGACAAGTCCGCGGCGAGGGCGGGGCGCTGGCGTACGCCGGAGAGCTCTTTGCTGCTGCTCGGCCTGGCCTGCGGCTGGCCGGGCGCGGCGCTGGCCCAGCAATGGCTGCGCCACAAGACCAGCAAGAGCGCTTTCCTGGTCAAATTCTGGGGCACGGTGATGCTCAACGTTGTCATTCTGGTCTACCTGAGCATGCCCTCAAGCTTATTTTCAACATAAGCTTGTAAGGTTTTCAGCGGTGGCCCGACCTATACTGAAACGAATGCGGAAATCCGCCAACTGTGACAGGGAGTAGCTGATGAAATCGTTTGAAATCAAGAAGTTGCTGGCAGTCGGCATGTGTTTCCTGGCCGCGTCCCTTGCGCAAGCCGAAACGGCGCTGAAGTTGCCGCCACCGGCGTTTGACGCGCCGGCCGCTCCTGGCACGCGTGCTACGGCCGTCTTCGCCGGCGGTTGTTTTTGGGGTGTCCAGGCCGTGTTCCAGCATACGCGGGGCGTGCTTGCCGCCGTTTCGGGCTACTCGGGCGGGCAGAAGAGCACGGCCGACTACGAGAGCGTCAGCGGTGGTGCCAGCGGCCACGCCGAGGCGGTGCAGATCAGTTACGACCCCAGCCAGGTTTCCTTCGGCAAGCTGCTCCAGGTGTATTTTTCGGTCGCGCACGACCCCACCCAGCTGAACCGCCAGTTCCCCGACAACGGGACCCAGTACCGCTCGGCGGTGTTCTATGAAGACGCCGGCCAGAAGCAGGTCGCCGAGCGCTATGTCGCCCAGTTGGACGCGGTACATGCCTTTCCCTCCAGGATCGTGACCCAGGTGGTGCCGCTGACGGCGTTCTATCCGGCCGAGCGCTATCATCAGGATTACGCCACGCTGCACCCGGACTCGCCCTACATTGCCCGTTTCGACCTGCCCAAGCTGGCCAAGCTGAAGCGTGTGCTGCCGGAGCTGTACCGCGAGGCGCCGGTGCTGGTCGCCCAGGCGGGGAAATAGCGCATGTGGCCCTATCCGACGGTCGTGGCGCATCGCGGCGGCGGCAAGCTGGCGCCGGAAAACACCATCGCCGGCCTGCGCGCAGGGCTGGCCCATGGCTTCCGGGCCGTTGAATTTGACGTGATGCTCGCGCGCGACGGCGTGCCGGTGGTGATGCATGACCCTTTCCTGGGACGCACGGTGGCCGGTGCCGGCAAGGTCAACGACTATGCCGCGGCTGAACTGCTGCGCATGGATGCGGGTAGCTGGTTCGGCGCGCAGTTCGCAGGCGAGCCGGTGCCGCTGTTTGCCGAGTTCGCGCGCTTTTGCATCGAGCACGGGATCTGGATGAATATCGAGATCAAGCCGGCGCCGGGATTCGAGGCCGAGACCGGCAAGGTCGTCGCGGCCTGCACACGCGCGCTGTTGGCGGGCACGTCGCTGCTGTCGTCGTTCAGCACCTTGGCGCTGGCGGCCGCACAGCAGGAGGCGCCTGAGCTGGCGCGCGGCTACCTGATCGATGTGATCGGTCCGGGCTGGCTGGCGCAGGCCCGTGCGCTGGGGGCAGTGGCCGTGCATACCAACCAGACGCATTTGACGGCGCCGCTGGCGCATGAGATCAAGGAGGCTGGCTTCGGCTTGTTTTGCTACACGGTCAACGAGCCGGCGCGGGCGCGCGAAATTCTCGGCTGGGGTGTCGATGGGTTTTGTACAGACCGGATTGACCTGATCGGGCCGCAATTCGGGTAGCAAGGTGGAAGGCGGGGGCCGCCCAGGCCGACTTCCACCTTTCCGAGGCAAAGCAGCAAATGACTTACGCTATAATCGATTTTTTATAGCATGCTGCTTCCACTCGCCCATACGACATGAAATCATCCGAAATTCGCGACAAATTCCTGAAATTCTTCGAATCCAAGGGACATTCGATTGTCCGTTCCAGCTCGCTGGTTCCCGCTAACGATCCGACCCTGTTGTTGACGAACAGTGGCATGGTCCAGTTCAAGGACGTGTTCATCGGCACGGACAGCCGTCCCTACACGCGCGCCACTTCGGTGCAGCGCTGCGTGCGCGCCGGCGGCAAGCACAACGATCTGGAAAACGTCGGCTACACGGCGCGCCACCACACTTTCTTCGAAATGCTGGGCAATTTCAGCTTTGGCGACTACTTCAAGCGCGACGCCATCCACTACGCGTGGGAACTGCTGACCCAGGTTTATGGCCTGCCGGTCGACAAACTCACCGTCACCGTCTACCACGAGGACGACGAAGCCTACGACATCTGGGCCAAGGAAATCCAGGTGCCGCTGGAGCGCATCATCCGCATCGGCGACAACAAGGGCGCGCGCTACGCTTCGGACAATTTCTGGCAGATGGCCGACACCGGGCCTTGCGGTCCATGCACCGAGATCTTTTACGACCATGGCGCCGACATCCCCGGCGGGCCTCCCGGCTCGCCCGACGAAGACGGCGACCGCTTCATCGAAATCTGGAACCTGGTGTTCATGCAGTTCAACCGCGACGACGCGGGCGTGATGCACAAGCTGCCCAAGCCCTGCGTCGACACCGGCATGGGCATGGAGCGCCTCGCCGCGGTACTGCAGCACGTGCACTCGAACTACGAGATCGACCTGTTCCAGGCGCTGATCAAGGCCGCCGCGCGCGAAACCGGTGCCACCGACCTGGAAAGCAAATCGCTGCGCGTGATCGCCGACCACATCCGCGCCGCCTCGTTCATGATCGTCGACGGCATCATCCCCGGCCCGGAAAGCCACGGCTACGTCCTGCGCCGCATCATCCGCCGCGCGCTGCGCCACGGCCACAAGCTGGGCCAGACCAAGCCATTTTTCTACAAGCTGGTCGAGGACCTCTCGATCGAGATGGGCGCGGCCTATCCGGAACTGGCCGAGGCCAGGGGCCGCGTGGCGCAAATGCTCAAGACCGAGGAAGAGCGTTTCGGCGAGACGCTGGAAAACGGCATGAAGATCCTGGAAGCGCAGCTGGCCAAGGATGCCAGGAAGCTCGATGGCGCAACCGCCTTCCTGCTGTACGACACCTATGGCTTTCCGCTTGACCTGACGGCCGACATCTGCCGCGAGCGCGACGTGGTGCTCGACGAAGCCGGCTTCAAGGAAGCGATGGAGCGCCAGCGTGAAAACGCACGCAAAAAAGGCGGTTTCGCCAAGCTGCAAAACGTCGATTACAGCGGCGAGAAGAACAAATTCGTCGGCTACGAGAAACTGAACCACGCCAGCACAGTTGTCGCGTTGTACGCCGAAGGGGTGTCGGTGCAGCAGCTGCGCGCCGGCCAGCCGGGCATCGTGGTGCTCGACACCACGCCGTTCTACGCCGAGTCCGGTGGCCAGGTGGGCGACCAGGGCGTCATCAAGAGCAGCGCCGCCCAGTTCAAAGTCGAAGACACGCTCAAGATCCAGGCCGACGTGTTCGGCCACCACGGTGAACTGACAGCGGGCACCCTGAATGTGGGCGACACGGTCGACGCCATGGTCGACCAGGCCAGCCGCGGCCGCACCATCCGCAACCACTCGGCCACCCACCTGATGCACAAGGCGCTGCGCGAAGTGCTGGGCGCCCATGTGGCGCAAAAAGGGTCGGTGGTCGATCCTGACCGCACCCGTTTCGATTTCTCGCACAACGCGCCGTTGACGGCCGACGAAATCGCCAAGGTCGAAGCCATCGTCAACCGCGAAATCCTGGAGAACCAGGCCACCGTGTCGCACAATATGTCGTTCGATGACGCCGTCAAGCACGGCGCGATGGCGCTGTTCGGCGAAAAATACGGCGACGAGGTGCGGGTGCTCGACATCGGCTCGTCCAAAGAGCTGTGCGGCGGCGTCCACGTGAGCCGCACCGGCGATATCGGCCTGTTCAAGATCATCGCAGAAGGTGGCGTCGCCGCCGGCATCCGCAGGGTGGAAGCGGTCACCGGCGAAGGCGCGCTGGCGCTGGTGCAGTCGCTCAACCGCCGCCTGAACGAAGCGGCTGGCGCACTGAAGACCAACCCGGAGGAACTGGGCACCCGCATCGCCCAGGTGCAAGAGCACGTCAAGTCGCTGGAAAAGGAACTGGCTGCGCTCAAGTCGAAACTGGCTGCAGGGCAGGGCGACGAGCTGGTAGCCCAGGCCGTGGACGTGAACGGCATCATGGTGCTGGCCGCCACGCTCGACGGCGCCGACGTGGCGCGCCTGCGCGAGACCATGGACAAGCTCAAGGACAAGCTGAAAA
>JAZJYV010000082.1:0-17751 GCA_040390195.1 Pseudomonadota bacterium
AGGCGCCCATCGTGCGACAAGCCATGCGCGGCATACGAGCGCTGCACCCGGCCCAACAAAAGCAGGCCAAGCCGCTTTTGCTGGCAGAACTGGAACGCGTCGTCGTCTCACTGGATTCAGCGATCGCAGCAGCACGCAACGCCGCCGACCGGAGCGCGGAACTGCGCAACCTGCGAGATAAGTCGCTGCTCCTGCTTGGATTCTGGCGCGGGTTTCGCAGCGACGAGCTGAGCCGCATACGTGTTGAACATGTTCAGGCCAGGGCCGGCGAAGGCATCAGCTGCTACCTGGGCAGTACGAAAGGAGACAGGCAGAATTTAGGCACGTCATTCAGGGCGCCGGCGCTATCGCGGCTTTGTCCGGTCGACGCCTACCTGGATTGGATCGGCGCCGCACACCTGACCAATGGGCCGGTCTATCGTCGGGTCGACCGCTGGGGCCATGTCGGCGCGAGCGAACTGCACATCGACAGTATTGCTCCGTTACTGCGCACGATCCTTCGTGGCGGCGGCCTGAGTTCAGCGGATCTCTACAGTGGCCATTCGCTTCGCCGGGGCTTCGCAAATTGGGCGGCAACCAATGGCTGGGACGTGAAAAGCCTGATGGAGTACGTCGGTTGGCGTGATATGAAATCTGCCCTGACGTATGTTGATGCAGCGGCACCTTTTGTAAAAGATCGCATTGAACGCACGCTTTCGATCAGCAGTTCAGCCCAGTAGTTACAAGCCGCAATCAATCGCGCCAGCACCCGTCAGCGCGGAATATAGCCGCCACAACGAGGGGCCAGCGTTGTTCGCTGAATTCTTCAGCAAACAGTCGCAGGCGGCTTGAGACAAGAGTGTCCGCTATTGACGGTACACCTCAAAAGCGTGGATACGCAGTTTCATGAATGCTAGTCAAGACCAAGCCTCCCTTGTGTTGAAGGGATCGCAGCGGGCCGATATCAGCAATAAATCGAAAAATCCGCTGCCCCAACCTGAGCCGATCGAAGCCCGCCGCTATTGAAAATGCATGGCATCTCCAAGGCCGATTTGGGCACGAGCGATCACTTCAACCTAATGAGACCGGAATCTGTTGGCTTGAAGCCGCAGGCATCGAAATAGAAAGGGCGAAGAGGGGGCTCAAAATCGACGTGTAACCACTCACAGCCGGTCGATCGTACGCGATCGACGGCTTGTGCAACCAACTGAATGGCCAAGCCGCGACGCCTCAGTGCACTTCTAATCATAGTGTCCAAGAGGAAGGCGTGCACCCCACCATCCCATGCGACGTTCACAAAGCCAATCAAGTCATCTGACCAACGCATGCACACCCAGCCGAGACTAAATCGGTTGACCTGTGACCACCAATCATCTTCGAATATTTTGTGTCCAAAGCATTCAGCGTGAAGCGCATTTAGTTCAACATTTAGAAATTTTCCTCGCCATTCCAGGCTGTATGGGGAGTCGAATGTAGGTGGAGCGGGGCTTGGCTTCAAAAGGTATTTACCCTCAGGTTGCATGATCTACTTCCTTTCTTTATATTGGCGGGGCGGGCGCGCCGTAGCCCCGTTGGCCGGGCAAAATCCCCCACCGCTGGCCGGGTCAAAATCCCCCACCTCCTGACCGTCTAGCACTGCCTTAGTCAGCCGGTCACAGGAGAGCAATCCCGCTGGCAGGACGTAACCTTGCTCCTTCGACCATCGAAGGGGAGCATGGAGGGTGAACGTCTTGAAACCAAATAAACGCACCACAGTGGCCACGCTGCTGGCGACCGGCACCAGCCAGGGCGAGATAGCGCGGTTGACCGGAGTGGACCGCAAAACCATCCGCCGGCTGGCGCTAGGCACGACCGGGCCGGAGCCGAATTCCCCCACCCTGGCCACCGGGTCGGCGGCGGCAAATTCCACCACCCTGGCCACCGGCTCCCGACTCGGGCCCTTTGTCCCTGTGCGAGCCACACCGGGCCTTCATCGAGGCCCAGCTACGCCTGCGCCGCAACTACACGGCGATCTACCAGTACCTGGTCGACCAGTTCGGCTTCGCGGGCCGCTACAACAGCGGCAACCGGTCCAGCAAAGGGGGCAGAGAATCTCAAGCCACGATTCTCTCCAGCAGCAAGACGGGTTTGTCGTAGGTGGCATTGCACCACTGATGTTTCTGCAGCACTTGCAGCGGTACTTGGTCTCGCTGCTTGACCGAAACAAATCCCATCGAGCGATAGAAGCCTTCAAGCTCGGCAAATGGCAAGCAATACAGGACTGGCAGATTCGTATGGTGGATCAGGAAATCGACGATGCGCTTGGCGACGCCACGACCCTGGCAGTGAGGCAGGACGTAGATGCCGCCCAGTTCGCCGCTCTTCGCATCGATCGGCACGACGCGTCCCTGACCCGCAGTGCCACCGGCTAGTGTGGCGACGACGATTAGCTCGTCCGCATGTGAGGGCACGAAGCCAATGTCGGCATAGCGCTCGTTGATGGCGACAAGGTCAGCGTCGGTGGCGCTGTTGAGAATGATAGTCATGGCGGGTCGATGCGTTTCAATGTGGTGTCGGCGATGATACTTTAGGCTAATTCTGCGTTCCTCTTCACCCAGCTACCACTGGCGGAACGGCTCGTGTTCTGTTGCAAGTATTCCTAGTTCGCGCCGATGGAATGCAGGTCGGCGCGGCTGAATGCTGGTTCATTCGCAGTTATCTCTGGTCAAAAGGCGGAAAAACCGGAGCCGCGCCATCTGCCCAGTCTCGAACCCGCCTCGTGCAACATCAAATCCAATAGACTGCTAGCCGCCTGGCGCCCATCTGCTCCTAGCAAGGAAGGCCTTCGCGTCGGGCATCTCGAAGATATCCTTGAGTGCCGCCTGCTTGTCGCCGGCGCGCGCATAGTAGGCCTTCACAATCCGATAACCAACCCAGTAACCCAGGTCACCCGGGTGATCGCGGTCTCCAACGCCGCTGTACATCCAGGCCGACAGGTCGGTTTTGTCCTGGTCGCGCACGAATGCCGCTTCGATGTCTGCTTCCTTCCCCTTGGTCCAAGCGTTTAGCTGGAATTCGCCGATGCCGCCAGAAATGAGTTCGGCGACGAACTCGCCCACGCCTTCCATCAGCGACATGCGCAGCACCGTCGCCTGCGCGGCACCCGGTTCGAGTGCCTGTATTTCGGCCGTTTGCTGGGCGTGGCCGTATTCGTGGGCGATAACGTGGACGAAGCGGTCCTCGATATTCGGATCCATGAAGTCGGCCGCGCACAGGGCCTCTAGGCCGATAGTGACGCCGGAGGGATCGGTGATGCCGACCGGCCGCCCGCGACCGACGACGATCGTCACTGGCGGGAATTTCGCATCCGGGTAAAGCGTCGCGAGCCTCGCGAACGCCAGTACCAAACGTGTCTTCACGGCAGGTAGCGCGATGAGGCAACGGCGGGCATTGGCATACGTCTCGGGCTGTGTCGCGATAGCCTGCGCGATACGCTCGGGAGTGACGCGCCGTAGCCTGACGAATTCGTGCAGGGCGGCCGAGCCCGGCGCGAGGTAGTCGCGCTCGAGCTGCTGCGCCGTTGGATGACCCCCCGCCGCCTCGAACACCTGATAGAAACGCGCCACGTCGCCAGTGAGAACATCCGGGCCTTTCGTCACCTCGGCGCCATGTGCGCCCGTAAGTGCGAAGAACAGCATTGACAGATATTTTCGTGCCGCCGCGAAGCGGACGGCCTCGGTATCGCAACACTCGACTCTTTTCATCATGGGCGCCAATTCGGTGTCTTTCATGGATCAATTTTATTCAGGAAGGTTGTAAGGTTGACGAACCGCTCGCGCCAGAAGGCGCCGCGGTGACTCAAGGCAGCGTAATGGCGCATCCAATCGATCAGCGGCTCGATCCCCTCAGGTTGGGCGTGGTAATAAACGTTACTGCCCTCGGGGCGCTCGGCAACTAGGCCCGCCTGTTTCAATGAGTTCACGTGCTGGGAAATGGCGTCTTGCGTCACACCGGTCACCCGTGTCAATTCGACGACTGAAATATCGTCGGAAATGACGATCCGCTCGAATACGGCCCGCCGGGTTGGATCGGCAAGCGTACGCATGACGGTGGTGACGGTGGCGGCTTCAATCATGGGGTGTGCATTCGCTAATAATAATGCATTACTAAATTCCAATTTGTTGTCGCAATTTTAGAGCGCGATATCGCCCGCAGGATTAGCGTCCGGCGCCAGTTCAATTTCCGCGTCGGCTGCGACATATCGCACGTAGCGGTAGTCGCGAATGAAGCTGATCTGGCCATCGCACCACTCGAGCCACATCAGGTAGATGGGCTTCGGATCAGTCCTGTCTTCGAAAACGGCGATCACCTCGCGGCCCTCGAGCCAGGCCGGGGCGAGCCAGACGCTATCCATCTTGGCGTAAATGGTGAAGAACATGCCAACGTCCGCGCGGCCGACACGCAACGGGTGCGTGGCTTGATTGAGTTTCACGTCGTCGGCCAGGAGCGCGCGCAGGCCGTCCCAGTCGCGCTGGTTGAACAATGCGGCATAATGCGCCACCGCTGCCGACGCCGGCCGCGCCACCGGCGGCGGGGCGGCTTGGGCGTTGATTTCCCGAAGGCGCGCGCGGCCCCGCGCCAAGTGGGCCTTCACTGCGTCAACGGTGAGGTCAAGGAGGGCGGCAATCTCGCTCAGCGACTCGTCCAGCACGTCCTTCAGGATCACGACGCTACGCTGGAGCGTAGGCAGTTGCGCAAAGCGCGATACTGCGGTGTTAACTGCTTCCTGGCGCATCAGCACCTCCATCGGGTCGGGGTTGGCCTGGTCGGCGAAGTCTGGGGCAACGTCGATTGGTTCGGCCATGCGAATGGCCCGGCTACGCAGCAGGTCGAGCGCTCGGTTGTGGGCGATCCGAAATAGCCATGGCCGAAGCGGCGTCGTGGCGTCCAGGCCTGGCAACGCCGCGAAGGCTCGGACCAGCGTGTCCTGCACCACGTCCTCGCCGTCGATGACGGATCCCATGAGGCGTGCGCAGTAGCGATGCAGCTCGGGCCGCAGCTGCCCGGCTAGCGCGAGGAGGCTCGCCTGGCGATCACCGTCCGGCGTGGCCTTTTCAGTGTTCAAGCCGCCGCTCCCTCGGGCGCCGCCGCGACGAGACCCTCGGCGATGAGGACCTCGCGCACCTTCGGCCGGGCGGCGACACGTGCCAAGTAGGCCGACAGGTTGGGGTAGGGAGCGAGGTCGACGCTCACGAAGTTCGACCAGTTGACGATGGTGAAGGCGTAGGCGTCGGCGACCGTGAAGGTGGCGCCAGTCAGGTACTGGCGCGTCGCCAAGTGGCGATCGAGCTCCGCGAAGCGAAGGCCAAGCTTGTCGCGCACCGCCTGCTTGGTGGAATCCGCAGCTTCGGCCTGGAAAAGCCACGGGCTGAACGTCTTGTGCAATTCGGCTGCGACGAAGGCAAGCCACTGGTTCACGCGAACTCGCTCCCTGGATCCGGCTGGCGGCGCAAGGTTCGACTGCGGGACCAGCTCGGCGAGATATTGAACCAACGCAGCGGCCTCTGTGTAGACTTCGCCATCCGCTAGTTGGATCGCCGGAACCAGACCGCGCGGATTGATCGCAAGATAGTCATCTCCCGTCTCAGTCTTTTTAGACGCAAGATCGACTTTGACGAGATCGAAGGCGAGGCCGGCCTCGCGGGCGACGATGTGCGGGGCGAGCGAACATGCACCGGGGGAATAGTAGAGCTTCATGTCGGATCTCCTGTGTTTTGGCGGCGAGCGGATGCTCAAGCGGCGGCGGCCTCGAGCACCGTCACTCCTGTGCTCTTGAGTCCGAACGCGAGGCCTTCGGCATATTTCGGGTCGTTCAGCACGGTGGTCACCATCTCGCCGAAGTCCCGGGGCGGCATTGGTTCGCCAAAGCGGGCCAGGAACGCTTCGGGCGTGAGACCCGCGGCGCGTGCGTAGGCTTGGGCGCCCGCGTCGCCGGTCCCAGTGCCGCCGACCATCTGCATCGGCACGATCGCCTGGAAGCGGATCGCAAGGCCCTTCTGCTCCGAGACGCCGTTGGCATACTTGGCCATGAACCAAAGCATCCGCTTGGCGCCGGCATAGCCGCCCGACAAAGGCGATCCGGTGTGGCCCGCGCCGCTCGACCCGACCAAGACCCGGCTGCCGGGCTTTAGCGGTTGATTGAGTGCGGCCTGCAGCCAATAGAGCCCGGCCTTGACGTCGGTCTCCCAGGTCGCCGTGAAGTCTGCCCAGCTCAACTGGTCAAATCGACCCATCGGCGGCGGCGTGCCGGCGTTCAGCACCAGGATGTCCGGCTGGACCTCGGCCAGGATGCGGTGGGCGGCGGCTTCGTCCGTGATGTCGGCGGAGACCGCCGCGACGCCCAGTCGGGCACGGACCGCTTCGAGCGCCTCGGCGCCGCGGGCGACGACCGTCACTCTGGCGCCTTGTGCGACGAGCGCTTCGACCAGTCCCAGTCCAAGGCCGCGGCTTCCGCCGGTGACGACGACGTTTTTATCTTTGAGGCTCATCAGTTCATCTCCATTGTCAAGATATAGCTAAGACGATTGAGGATCGAGAAACGAGTCAACTAAGGCGGACGCGCAAGACTAACGAGCGGATTATTTATGTTCGCCCATGTTTTACCTCCCCTGTGCGTCTGTGGAGTGAAATCGCGTCAATGGGGGCCAATACCCAAATTTCAGGCGAAACTATTGTAGCGCCATCGACGTGAAACAATCGCACGCTTTCACGCACGGTCCGGGTCGAGCCGCGTCAGCGCGACCACGCCGAGTTCGATTTGTTCCGGCTGCAATGCCGCGAACCCAAGGCGCCAGCCATCGACCTTCTCCTGCCCTTGGTAGAGCGCGCTAAGGCTGGGGGTTTCCACGCCGACGGCCGCCGCCAGACGGGTGAGCCGTTTCTCGCTCCCTACGGGCAGTTGCACGCACAACTGCAAGCCGCCCGTGCTGGGTAAAGGCTGCGCCCAAGGCAGATGGCGCGTCAGCGCGCCAAGAAGAATGTCGCGCCGGCTGCGGTAGAGCTGGCGCATCAGGCGCAGGTGTGCCGCGAAATGGCCCTGCGTTATGAAGTCGGCGGTCACCGCCTGCATCAACTGAGACGAGTGACCGTCGCCGATGCTGCGCGCGATGACAAGCGGTTGTACCAACGCCGGTGGCAACACCGCATATGCCAGCCTCAAGGACGGGAACAGGGTTTTGGAAAAGGTCCCGAGATAAATGACCCGCCCCGCCTCGTCGAGCCCCTGCAGCGAAGGGGCAGCGCGCCCTTCATACTCGAATTCGCTGTCGTAGTCGTCCTCAATGATCCAAGCACCGCAGAGGCGCGCCATGTCGAGCAAGGCACGTCGGCGCGCAAGGCCAAGGGCCTGTCCAGTCGGGAATTGGTGCGCGGGGGTCAGATAGACCAGGCGCGGGGCAGCCAGTGCGGCATCCGGACGGGCGCCGTCGGCATCGACCGGCAGGTTCACGATCCGCGCACCGGTCGCGGCAAAAGCGGTGCGCGCGCCACTGTAGCCAGGTTCCTCCATCCAAACTGGGTCGCCTTCGTCGAGCAGCAACAAGGCCAGTTGCTGCAAGGCTTGTTGCGAACTGGTCAACACCAGTACCTGCTCGACTGTACAACGCACTCCTCGCGACTGTACCAAGTAGTCAGCAATCGCCTGGCGCAGGTCGGCCCGGCCTTGCGGGTCGCCATAACGCATGAGTTGCTCACCTTCAGTGCGCAGGCGACGGTTGAGCAGGCGGCGCCAAACCTCACTGGGGAAGGCGCGCAAGTCAGGGCTGCCGGCAGCGAAGGCGCGCGGCAGCAGCGGTTCCATGCAGCCGCCTGTGGCGAGCATGCGCTGGCCGCGGCGCGAGATGGCAGCTGGCCCGGCCGGCACATGCACCGGCGCGGGCGTGCGCAAGTCGATGGCGACAAAGCTGCCCTGTCCAACCTGGCGGTGCAGGTAGCCTTCGACCGCCAGCTGCGCGTACGCCGCCTCCACCGTCACCCGCGAAAGGGCCAGGTCGCGCGCCAGTACCCGGCTGGCCGGCAGGCGCTCACCCACTCCCAAAGTACCAGCCCGGATGGCGCGCCGTAGGGCCGTGCACAGCTGGTCGCGCCGGCCCTGCCCGGACGCGGCGCTTGCTTCGAAGAGTTGGAGCCACAAGCGCGGCTGGTCGAGGGGCATTGGTCTTATACGTGAATTGAAATTGGACTCAATGATAATGCCAAAAATGCCTACACTGCTGACTCTCACCCACCGAAAAGAAAGGCACGCCATGTCGTCCATCCTCTCCTACCCACCGGCCACCCCCACGCAAACGCGCGATTACATGCTGGCCAAATTGAGCTATCACGCCGACGCCTGGGACGTAGCCGAAGACTTGCGCGACGGCGTGGCCGGCATTGTCGTGATCGACACCCGCTCCGAAGAGCACTATGCGCGCGGCCATGTGCCCGGCGCGATCAGCTTCCCGCACCGGACCATGGATGCCGACAGCACGTCAGCGCTCGACCGCAACAAGCTCTATATCACCTACTGCGACGGGATCGGGTGTAACGGCTCGACCAAGGGCGCTTACAAGCTCGCCGCGCTCGGCTTCACGGTTAAGGAGATGCTGGGCGGGCTGGACTTCTGGATCCGAGATGGGCAGCCAGTTGTCACCGGCAGCGCACCGGGCGGGATGTCAGACAATGCGCCGGTGATCGAATGCGCGTGCTAATTCGAGCTGCCACGCCGGACGACGCCACGGACCTGGTGCAGTTGTGCCGCGCTCACGCCGAGTATGAAGGCCTGCCCTATCAGGCAGAGGGACATGCGCTGCGCTTGGGCGCGGCGCTGGCGGATGGGCGCGTGCATGTGTGGCTGCTGATGCAGGACGGGCAGGCGGCCGGCTACGCAGCCGCCACGCTCGATTTTGCCACTTTGTCGGCGCGGCCCTTCCTGCACCTGGACTGCCTGTATGTCGATGACGCGCTGCGCGGACAAGGGTGGGGGAGCGAACTGATGGCGACGGTTCGTCGTCATGCCCGGACAAAGGGTTGCGGCGAGCTGCAATGGCAAACGCCTGCGTGGAATGAAGGAGCGATCCGATTCTACGATCGCAGCGGTGCCACGGGCAAGCCCAAGCAGCGGTATGTGTTGGCGATATAGGGGCTTCGGTCGGCCCTTTTTACTTGCCCGTGACTCCTTTCGGGGACTTCAAACGTCTTGACTACAGATGTGGTGTGGACTTGGTTCGCCAAGGCCGGTGCTACTGGCGAGTCTCGCGCTGCAATCACTACGTCGGAGCCTTGCGGCAACGACGCCCCCGCCAATGTGAGGAAAGGAAGCAAATCATGCAACTTAAGGACAAATACGCAATCGTTTATGGTGCCGCGGGAGCCGTTGGAAGCGCCGTTGCCAGGGCCTTCGCCAGAGAAGGCGCTACCGTGTTCCTGACCGGTCGGACCCTCGCCAAGGTCGAAGCCGTGGCAACTGAGATAGGCGGCGCTGCCGAAGCGGCCGAAGTCAATGCGCTCGATGGGCGCGCAATCGAGGACCACTTGAAATCGGTAATCGACAAGGTTGGCAGAGTCGATATTTCCTTCAACGCTGTCGGCATTCCCAACACGACGTTGCAGGGCGTCGGCTTGTGCGATCTCGATGTCGAACAATTCTCCCTTCCGATCACTACGTACACCCGGTCGTATTTCCTAACCTCTCGACTTGCCGCCCGGCAGATGATCGAGCAAAAGTCAGGCGTCATCATGACTGTCACTTCAATCCCTTCGCGGACGGGCATCCCGTTGATGGGAGGTGTCGGTCCGGCGATGAGCGCCGTTGAGTCGCTAACTCGGGGGCTTTCCGCCGAGCTTGCACCTTACGGCGTTCGCGTGGTTGGTCTGCGGCCGCAGGGGATGCCGGACTCGGAGACGATCAAGGAAGTCTTCGGACTGCACGCCAAGGCGTGGGGAGTTTCGTGGGAACAGTTCCAGGAGCTGATCGCCGGCAGAACTCACGCACGACGGCTTTCGTCGCTCGCGGAGATGGCCAACATGGCAGTTCTTGCGGCCTCGGATCAGGCGAGCGGGCTGACTGGGACGATCGTCAATTTGAGCCTAGGTAGCCTGGACGACTGAACCCCGGCGCAGCAATCCCTGTCTGCCGATCGCTGCCTGGAAAACCAGTGCCTAGACGTCGCCGGTTATCTCTCTGGTTTAGCAGCGTCTCTGTAAGGCAGGACGCCAAATACAACATAGGATTTTCATGCAACTCACTAATCGTACCATCCTCATTACAGGCGGTTCCGCAGGCATCGGCCTCGCATTCGCCCTCAAGTTCGTCGAGCTCGGCAACGAAGTCATCGTGACCGGTCGACGTCAAGACGTGCTCGACCAAGTAAAGGCGCTGCATCCGAAGCTCCATACTATCCAGAGCGACGTTGCGAACCCCGCGCAGATCGCCGTCCTCGCTGCCAGGGTGAAGGCCGATTTCCCCAAGCTCGACGTGTTGGTAAACAACGCGGGCATCAGCCGCTACAGAAATCTCAAAACTCCTGCGGCCGACCTCACCGAACTGATGGATGAGATGAATATCAATGTGGGCGGCGTGCTACGCATGACCTCTGCATTTATCGATATCCTGACAGCCAATAAGGGCACTCTGATCAATATTTCCTCCGGCCTTGCCTATGTGCCATTGCCTTGCATCCCAATCTACTGCGCGACCAAGGCGGCGATCCACTCCTACACCCAGTCGCTCCGATTCCAGTTGGAGGACTCGGGCGTGGAGATCATCGAAATCATGCCGCCAGCAGTAAAGACCGACATGACGGCGGATCTTTCGGAGGGCGATGGCATCACCCTGATCTCTAAAGACGAGTTGGTCAGTTCCTCCTTTGCGTTGCTCCGGAAAGGGACCCTTGAAATCCATCCAGGCCAATCCAAACAGCTCGCATTAATGCGCCGCGTCGCCCCCGATTTCATCAATCGCCAGCTATGGAAAGCCTCCAAAGTGTACGTGCCCGCCGACAATCAATAGCCTCACGAATTCAAACAGAAAAAAAATGTAACGCCTGAATTCATTTATCCCGCAGTACGTGTCAGTAAAGCCCAGTCCGTGGGATTTCCGGCACCAACAAATTTTTCATATGATGAGGTTAGAGATGGATAAATCAAAGTCCCGATTTTTTCGCCCTTATGCACAGTGGGTCATCGCACATCGGCTTGCGGTTGTCATTGTCATCCTGGGCATCACCGCCTTCTTGATCACTCGCATGGGCGCCCTTCGGATGGATTCCAATCCTGATCTTTGGGCGCCGCAAAAGCATGCGTATGTCGAGACGACCAACCAGTTGGACAAGATATTTGGCGGCAGAAACTATACGATGATAGGCATCGTGCCCAAGCAGGGGGATATCTACCAACCCAAGGTGTTGGCCAAGATCAAGCGCATCCAGCAACAGGTGGAGCAGTTGCCACATGCGGTCAGGCACAACGTATTGAGTCTTGGCGCGCAAAAAGTGAAGCAGATCAAGGGCGGCGCTGAAGGCATGGAGGTGCGGCCGATGATGGAGACCGTGCCGCAGACGCCCGCCGAGATTGAAAAACTTAAGGCCGCCGTGGCTTCTATGCCGTTCTACACCAACGCCCTGGTTTCACCGGACGGCAAGGCGGCGTCCATCATCGCCGACTTCAAGCAGGACGAAACCACCCCCAACTTTCTGGCGCTCAACATCGACCTTCACAAAGTTGTCGACAGCGAGCGCGACGACACTGTGGACATTTACCTGGGGGGATTGCCCCTCGTCGGTGAAGCTGCGGACCAGCATTTTATGAAGATGCCGATGTTTTTTGGTGCCGCCACGCTGATCATCATGCTGATTCAGCTGTGGTCCTTCCGTAGCCTGCAAGGCATGCTGTTGCCGATGCTGACTGGCATCCTGAGCGTGCTCTGGAGCCTGGGGTTGATGGGTCTGCTGAATGTGCACCTGGACCCGTTGAACACCACCACGCCGATTCTTGTCATGGCGGTGGCCGCAGGCCACGCCATTCAGATTCTAAAGCGCTACTATGAGGAATTCCATCGCTTAAGGTCCGCTGGCTCTGATCCGCGGGAGGCCAACCGGAACGCGGTGGTTGAATCGATTGTCCGCGTGGGGCCGGTAATGGTCACCGCAGGCCTGATTGCCGCCATCACGTTCTTCTCGCTGGCGGGCACTGGGATTCCCATGGTGCAGCACTTCGGCGTGTTTGCCGGTGGCGGTGTGCTTGCAGCCATGCTTTTGGAGATGACCGTGATACCGGCGGTGCGCTCGATGCTGCGTCCGCCCAAGCAACGCGAAGCCGAGCGCGAACGTGAAACGGGAGTTCTGGACAAGTTCCTCCTTGGCCTGGCCAAGGCGCTGGTCGGTGGACGCGCGCCGTGGATTGTTGGTGGCGGGTTGGCATTGATTGCCCTGGTGGGCAGCGGGCTGGCGTTTCTGCGGATCGACAACAACTTCACGCTGTACCACAAGCCGTACAGCCAGGTGCGTGTTGATGACCGTGCGTTGAACAAGATGTTCGGGGGCACCAACTCCATTCAGTTCCTGATCACTGCGCCGGGACAGGACGGCATCAAGGACCCGCGCGTGCTTGAAGGCATGTCGAAATTGCAGGCGTTCCTGGAAACGCAAAAAGACGTCGGCAAGACGCAGTCGCTGGCGGATTTGGTCAAGCGAATGAACCAGGCCATGCATGAGGACAAGAGCGAGTTCTACAAAATCCCGGACAGCCGCGAGTTGGTGGCACAATACCTGTTCCTTTATTCCAGCTCTGGCGATCCGCAGGACTTCGACAGCTTTGTCGATAACGACTACCAGCGCGCGGCGGTCTGGGCCTATCTGAAGAACGACAGTACCACCAACGCCGACATCATCGCCAAGAAAGCTCAGGCCGTCATTGAGAAGAGTTTTCCGCCCGGCGTCACTGTGCAGATGGGCGGCAGCTTGCCGCAGTTGATCGCGCTCAATGAGGTCATCGTGCAGGACAAGGCGCGCAACATGGCGCAGATGGCGCTGGTGGTATTTATTCTCGGCGCGATCGTGTTTCGGTCTTGGGCGGGTGGGTTGTTCGTTGTGCTGCCATTGGTTGCCGTCATCGTTGCCAACTTCGGCCTGATGGGCTGGCTGAATACGCCGCTAGACGTCAGCGCCGCAACCACCGCAGCCATGGCCATCGGCATTGGCGCCGACTATGAAATCTACCTGCTGTTCCGCTTTCGGGAGGAGCTTGCGCGCACCGGCAGCATTTTGCAGGCGACGCAGAACTCGTTGTTGACGTCCGGTAAGGCCATTCTGTTCGTGGCGCTGTCCATCGTTGCCGGGTACTCGGTATTGCAGGCGTCGGGATTCGCGTTCTACAACCAATTGTCGACCATGGTAATTGCGACGATGTCGGTGAGCGCGTTCTTCGCCTTGTTCTTCTTGCGCAGCCTGATGATGATGTTCAAGCCACGCTTCATCTTTGGCGATCGGCGCGAGGAACTGTTTGCCAATGCCGCTGCATTGGCGGCTGGAGATGGCAAATGAAACTGAGTAACTTCACCTTGCCTGGCGTCTTGGCGTTGGCGCTGCTGGCGCCGCCGGCGGCCATCGCGGCGCCGGAGCTGGCCGCGCGCGACATCATGGAAAAGAATTTCTTCGCTTCAAAGCTAAAGGGACTGAAGACGGATCTGTCTATGGTGTTGATCAATGACAAGGGGCAGACGCGCGAGCGCAACAGTTACACCATCCAGAAGCTGCAAGCTAATGGAGTTGACTCCAATCTGCTGGTGAGATTCAGCTTCCCCAACGACATCAAGGGCACGGGTTTTCTGCAAATCGAGCACAGCGATGGTGACGACGACCAGTGGATTTACCTGCCTGCGCTAAAGAAGACCCGACGGCTGGTGGCCAACAACAAGAAGGACAGCTTTGTTGGTTCCGATTTTTCGTATGGCGACATATCGCTGCCAAAGGTGGATTTGTACCGCCATGCGCTGCTGCGATCGGAGCCACTGGACAAACATGATTGCTATGTGATCGAGTCGGTTCCGGCCAACGAATCGGTCAGCGCCAACAGCGGGTACAGCAAGAAAAAAACCTGGGTCAGAAAGGACGATGCTATTGAGGCAAAGGTGGAGTACTACGACCTGTCGGGGCGGCTATTGAAAACCCAGACCACGGCTGACCATCTACTGGTTGAGCCAAGTCCGCAACGCTGGTTCGCGAAACAACGGGAGATGACGAATCATCAGACAGGTCATAAAACTGTCCTCAAGTTTGAAAAGGTTGAGGCCGGCGTCGCGATTGGTGATGGTCAATTCACCCCCCGCTACCTTGAGAGCGAATGAAGCGGCCCGTCGTATTGATACTCGCGGCGACCATTGGGACAATTTCAGCGTTGCAGGTCCGTGCCGCCGATTCCGGCACGGACGGCCACGCTGTGGCCGATAGTTTGTCTTCGTTCTTGCAGGAGCAGCGCGTTTCAGGTGTCTTGCGAACCGATTATTTCGGTGCGTCCAAGACGCTGGACGGCGAAAAGGACTTGCTTGGCGCCACCGCTCAAATCAAAGCGCAGCCGCGCTTTGCCGAGAATTTAGATGGCAAGCTGGAATTGCGCGTTTCGGATCCCGGCATTGGCAAAGGCGCTAGCACTAAGAATCAGCTGCTGGAAGGTTATCTGAACGCCCACTTTGAGAAAGCGGACTTACGTGTCGGCAAGCAGATCATTGCCTGGGGGCGCGCAGATGGCATCAATCCGACCGACAACCTTACACCACGCAATTATGCTGCGATGTTGCCATTTGAGGACGACCAGCGATTCGGTACAACGGCGGTTAAGCTCGATTACTACCTGTCACAGGCATACACGGTTACGGCTTTCGTGACGCCTTTTTTTGAGCCCTCCAAGATCCCGCTGCCGACCGCGCGTGGGTACACGTTCATTGAAACGAAACCCCACGCAACGCTTTCCAATACCGAACTCGGACTAAAGCTCAATCAAGTGAGTGATGGGCTCGATTGGTCAGTCAGTGCCTTTCACGGGTTCAGCCTGTTGCCGCAAATGCAGCTCGTTGCAAGCGGACCGGCAACATCTGTCGTAGAACTGAGTTACGACCGCATTACCGTATTTGGGGCCGATTTCGCAAGAAGTTACGGCCGCTATGGGCTGCGTGGAGAGGTGGCGTACGGACATCCCGACGACACCCGAGGGGCCGAGTCCGGTGCCATGAAACCCTACTTGTCCTGGGTGGCCGGTGTTGACAGGACGTTCTTCGAGAATCTGAACGTCAATTTGCAATTCTTTCAACGTCGCGTGCGGGGCTATCGGGAGCAGGACCTGATTACCTCACCTGCGCAGCGCAGCATAGCAATCCAGAGTGTCCTTCTCAATGGCCAGCGGGATCGTATCAACAATGGCATCAGCTTTCGAGTCAGCAATAAATGGCTCAATGATTCCCTGGAATTCGAGGTTTTTTCGGTGCTGAACCTGACCCGGAGTAACCGGTTGATACGGCCTCTGCTGACCTATGCATTCAACGACCACTGGAAAGGAACAATCGGCGCAGAGTACTACAGCGGGGCGGATGACACCCAGTTTGGCAGCTTGAAAGCCAGCCGCGGCGCTTTTGCCGAATTGCGCTACGGATTTTGAGAGTGGCCTTCGGTCAGATGATTAGTTGCTGGACAGGCCGGTGGGCTTGACAGAAACACGCGGAGACGGGCCGGTCAAACGCACTTACCAGTCCCTACACTCGCCTGTCGATTCTGGCAGCAATAAAATCAACCTGGATTCCGACACCATTTATGACCAGGCCGGGTTTGCTCTGCACCACCTTACATGTCGAGGTTTATATTCACAAATTCTTTCGGCCCGACCGCATCTTTGAGCACGGCTGAACCGGTTTTACCCTAATGGCTTTGAAGAAAACCACTCATCCACTCAGCATCAGAAATGGAGATACGCCGATGGAACACGGAATCGAGGGAACACGAATTGTACAGGCGAAGGTCTGGACGCTGGCTCTGGCGTCGCTAGGATCGCTGATGGTGGCGCTTGACATGCTGGTTGTCACCACGGCGCTGAGCACCATACGCAAAGACCTGGGCGCCACCATGGAGCAACTGGAATGGACGGTGAACGCCTACAGCCTCACCTTTGCCGTCCTGCTGATGGCTGCTGCAGCTATTGGCGATCGTTTTGGGCGCCGACGCATGTTCGCCACCGGCATTGGCTTGTTCGCGGTCGCTTCGGCGGCCTGCGCGCTGGCCCCTACCGCGGCATGGCTCATCGCCGCCCGGGTGTTACAGGGCGTGGGGGCGGCCATGGTGATGCCACTGGCCATGGCACTGCTGGGCGCCGCTTACACCGGGGCGGCCCGTGGGCGGGCATTGGGCATCTTCTCCAGCATCACGGGTCTTGCAGTGGTCGCGGGGCCGGTGGTCGGCGGGGCCATTGCAGGTGGCATGGCGTGGCAATGGGTCTTCTGGCTGAATGTGCCCATCGGCGCGGTCGCCATTGCGCTGATCCTGACCCGCATGCAGGAAAGCTTCGGTCAGCGCGATGCGGCGCTCGATGTTGCCGGCACCTTGCTGGTCACCGGCGCAGCGCTGGGTGTCGTATGGGGCCTGATGCGCGGCAACGCGGCCGGCTGGGGCAGCGCGGAAGTCCTGCTGTCGCTGGCAGTCGGTACGGTGCTCGCGGCGGCCTTCGTGGCCTCGGAACTGCGGACGGCGCTGCCCATGGTGCCGATGCGGCTCTTCCGATCCCGGCAGTTCGTCGCTGGCAATGCGGCGGGCTTCCTGCTGTATGGTTCGCTGTACGGCGCTGTGTTCTTCGTCGCGCAGTTTCTGCAAGTGGCCCAGGGGCACGACCCACTGGAGGCGGGGCTTCGTATCATCCCTTGGACTGGATGCGCGTTCGTCGTGGCCCCGATATCTGGCGCTCTGGTTGGCCGTATCGGAGAGAGGCCGTTGATGGTCATGGGTCTATTGATGCAGGCGCTGGGCTTCGGTTGGATCAGCCTGGTTGCCGCCCCTGGACTGTCCTACGCGCAGTTGGTGCCGCCGCTGGTGATCTCCGGCGGCGTCGCCCTGGCAATGCCGGCGGCGCAGAGCGCTGTCATGAGCGCCGTGGCGCCGAGCGAAGTCGGCAAGGCGGCCGGGGTATTCAACATGCTGCGACAGTTAGGCGGCGTGATGAGCATTGCGATGCTGGTAGCCGTGTTCACCACCCAGGGCGGGTTGCTGGACTCGGCTGAGGCTTTTAGCCATGGTTTCGCCGCAGCCATGGGGGCGTGCGCTGCCCTGTCATTGATGGGCGCGTTGTTTGCCGTGCTGGTACCCGGTCGCCAGTGCAAGAATCAAGCCGTGACCGCCGCGCCGCCGCGCACGCCGCAAACCGACGTGAAAGCGTCCGCGCGATGACGAAAACCCTGCCCAGCTCAATGACGCCGGCGCCTGGACCGCTGGAAATTAGCGCTCCCTCGCTTGACACCGGCTTGATGGCCGTCCTCGCCCGACGCGGCAGCGCTTCCTCGCACGCTCCAATCTTAAGCCGAGCTTTTGAGAAATGGTGAAATGATAGTCAACAGAGAATTCATCTATTCGGTAACCATTTGGTTCCGTATGAAGTGAATTGTAAAATCCCTTAGGAAAAATTTCAAATGAGACCGGCCGACTATTTCCGATTATTTTTACTCGCAGCTATATGGGGCGCGAGCTTTCTCTTCATGCGCATGATTGCACCCATCCTAGGTGCAAT
>JAZJYV010000083.1:0-31901 GCA_040390195.1 Pseudomonadota bacterium
TGAAAATAAATTACTAATCTGCACATTTACCGCTAACTTGGGTGGATTGGGTCGCGCCCGGGATCGGTATCTCGTTGTGGTACCACTGGTAGGCCACGCTGACACCGCTCGCCGTCACAGCGAACGTGACCCCGGTGCCGCCATTGACCGTTTGGGTCAAGGGCTGCGCGCTGATGACCGGCACGGTGAGCGACGCCGAGACGGCAATGATGGCGGCCGTGCTGGTGACCGAGCCGGCCGGGTTGCTGGCCGCGACGGTGTAGCTGCCCGCGGCCGATGCCGCATAGCTGGCATGGGTGGCGCCGTCGATGGCGCCACCGTCCTTGTACCACTGGTAGCTGAGCTCAGCGCCAGTGGCGGTCACCACCAGCGTCTGGCTGGTGTCGGTCAGGATCGTCGCCGACGACGGCTGCGCCGTGATGACAGGCGTGCTCGTGAGCGCGAGCAGCGCGTTGGCACTGGTGATGGCGCCGTCGACGCCAGTGGCCACCACGTAGTAGGTGCCCGCTGCCGTGGCCGTGTAAGTTGCGGCCGTGGCGCCGGCGATGGCGGTGCCGTCCAGGTACCACTGGTACGTCACGTTGCTGCCGCTGGCCACCGCCGACAGCACGCTGTTGGAACCGGAGACGATCGTCGCCCCCGCCGGTTGGGTGATGAAGGCCGGCCCTTTGAGCGCCTCGTTGCCGCAAGCCGATAGCAACAAGGCCAACGACGTGCCGCAGGTTGCAAGGATGGTTCTGGAAATGGTCATGGATCGCTTTCTCCGACGTGATGAATTGCGCAGAGAATAGAGGAGCCGGTGCGGTCCAGGCGTGCCGCAGCGCTTGTTTTGCACCGTTTTACGAAACTTTACAGCGATGGTAAAGTCGATAATGTTGCGCCGGAATATACTTGCTTCCCGCGCCCGCTCGAGCACCTGCCGGGAACGGCGGCAGCGTCTTGTCTCGCTGATAATTGAGCAACATCCGGGATGGCGGTTCAAGGCCAATTGCGGGATTTTTAGCTTGTTTTAAGGAAGCATCACGCGGTTTAAGGTATAATTTCAATTTCCCGCACGTGCCGTTCGGCACCATCTGCAATGACCAAATTTGTCTTCGTCACCGGCGGCGTCGTGTCTTCCCTTGGAAAAGGGATTGCCGCCGCCTCTCTCGCCGCGATCCTCGAATCGCGCGGCCTCAAAGTCACCATGCTCAAGCTCGATCCCTATATCAATGTGGATCCCGGCACCATGAGCCCCATGCAGCACGGTGAAGTGTTCGTCACCGACGACGGGGCCGAAACCGACCTCGACCTCGGCCACTACGAGCGCTTCATCAGCACCCGGATGAAAAAGGTGAACAACTTCACCACCGGCCAGATCTACGAATCGGTGATCCGCAAGGAGCGCCGCGGCGAATACCTGGGCAAGACGGTCCAGGTGATCCCGCACATCACCAACGAGATCCAGGACTATATCTACCGCGGCGCCGAAGGCGTGGACGTGGCGCTGGTCGAAATCGGCGGCACCGTGGGCGACATCGAATCGCTGCCCTTCCTCGAGGCGGCGCGCCAGTTGTCGCTACGTGCCGGGCGCAAATCGGCCGCCTTCGTGCACCTGACGCTGGTGCCGTTCATCGCCTCGGCCGGCGAACTGAAAACCAAACCGACCCAGCACAGCGTGCAAAAGCTGCGCGAGATCGGCATTTCGCCCAACGCGTTGCTGTGCCGGGCCGACCGCCCGATTCCGGCCGACGAGCGCGCCAAGATTTCCCTGTTCTCGAACGTCGAGGAAGCTGCCGTGATCTCGGTGTGGGACGTCGACACCATCTACAAAGTGCCGCAGATGCTGCACGACCAGGGCCTCGACGCGATCATCTGCGAGGCGCTCGGCATTGAGGCGGCCCCGGCCGACCTGTCGATGTGGACCAAGCTGATCCACGCGCTCGAGCATCCGAAGGCGGCCGTCACGATCGGCATGGTCGGCAAGTATGTCGACCTGACCGAGTCGTACAAGTCGCTGACCGAAGCGCTGCGCCACGCCGGCATCCACACCGAAAGCAAAGTCAACATCGAGTACATCGACTCGGAAGACATCGAAACGAAGGGCTGCGCACATCTGGCCAAGTACGATGCGATCCTGGTGCCGGGCGGCTTCGGCAAGCGCGGCGTGGAAGGCAAGATCATGGCGGCGCGCTACGCCCGCGAAAACAAGGTGCCTTACCTGGGCATCTGCCTGGGCATGCAGGTGGCGCTGATCGAATATGCGCGCCACGAGGCGGGCCTGGCCAACGCCAACTCCACCGAGTTCGACCCCGAGACCGACCAGCCGGTGGTGGCCCTGATCAACGAATGGCAGAACCACGACGGCAAGGTCGAAAAGCGCGACGAGAATTCCGACCTGGGCGGCACCATGCGCCTGGGTGCGCAAACCTGCGCCGTCAATCCGGGCACGCTGGCCGCCGAGATCTACGGCAGCGTCGTCACCGAGCGTCACCGCCACCGCTACGAAGCGAACAACCACTACTTGTCGCGCGTCGAAGCTGCCGGCCTGATCGTCTCGGCCCGAACCCCGACCGAAGACCTGTGCGAAATCATGGAACTGCCGCGCACCGGCGCCCACGCCCACCCGTGGTACATGGGGGTGCAGTACCACCCTGAGTTCAAGTCGACGCCGCGCACCGGCCATCCTTTGTTCATTTCGTTCATCAAGGCCGCACTGGCGCAGCAGGCGGCCAACGCCAAGGCGGCTTTGCAAGGAGACGCAGCATGAAGCTCTGCGGTTTTGATGTAGGCCTGGACCAGCCGATTTTCCTGATCGCCGGCACCTGCGTGATCGAGTCGCGCCAGATGGCGATGGACACCGCCGGGACGCTCAAGGAAATCACCTCGGCGCTGGGCATCCCGTTCATCTACAAGTCCTCGTTCGACAAGGCCAACCGCTCGTCGGGTGTGTCGTTTCGCGGCCCTGGCATGGAAAAGGGCCTGGAAATCCTGGCCGACGTGAAGCGCGAAATCGGCGTGCCAGTGCTCACCGATGTGCACACGATCGAAGAGCTGGCCGCCGTTTGCGCGGTGGTCGACGTGATCCAGACCCCGGCCTTCCTGTGCCGCCAGACCGACTTTATCGTCGCCTGCGCCCAGACCGGGCTGCCGGTAAATATCAAGAAGGGCCAGTTCCTGGCGCCGGGCGATATGAAGAACGTGATCGACAAGGCGCGCCTGGCTGCCAAACAGGCCGGCCTGAACGAAGACAACTTCATGGCGTGCGAGCGCGGTGCCTCGTTCGGCTACAACAACCTGGTGTCGGACATGCGTTCGCTGGCCATCATGCGCGAATCGAACTGCCCGGTGGTGTTCGATGCAACGCACTCGGTGCAGCTGCCGGGCGGGCAGGGCACCAGCTCAGGCGGCCAGCGCGAGCACATCCCCGTGCTCTCGCGCGCCGCAGTGGCGGCCGGTATCGCCGGGCTGTTCATGGAAACCCATCCTAATCCCGCGCAGGCGCTCTCCGACGGCCCCAACGCGGTGCCGCTGGGACGCATGAAAGAACTGCTCACGACGCTGGTGGAACTTGACCGTGTGGTCAAGAAGGCCGGCTTCCTCGAATCCAGTTTTACTGCCTGATGCAGGCAATGCAGCGTACGCCCTGCAGGCCGGTCCGCGCGGACCGGCTCACCCCTTTCTTACCTTCTGGAGACTGAAATGAGTGCTATCGTTGATATTATCGGACGCGAAATCATCGACTCGCGCGGCAATCCCACCGTCGAATGCGACGTGCTGCTCGAATCGGGCGTCATGGGCCGCGCGGCCGTGCCGTCAGGCGCCTCGACCGGTTCACGCGAAGCCATCGAGCTGCGCGACGGCGATAAGAACCGCTATTTCGGCAAGGGCGTGCTGCAAGCCTGCGAGAATATCAACACCGAGATCTCCGAAGCGATCATGGGCCTGGACGCGAATGAACAGGCGTTCCTGGACCGCACGCTGATCGATCTCGATGGCACCGAGAACAAGAGCCGCCTGGGCGCAAACGCCATGCTGGCCGTGTCGATGGCCGTGGCCAAGGCCGCCGCCGAAGAAGCGGGCCTGCCGCTGTATCGCTATTTCGGCGGTTCGGGCGCGATGCAAATGCCGGTGCCGATGATGAACGTGATCAATGGCGGCGCCCACGCCGACAACAATCTCGACATCCAGGAATTCATGATCATTCCGGTGGGCGCGCCGTCGTTCAAGGAAGCGATCCGCTACGGCGCCGAGGTGTTCCACACGCTGAAAAAGATCCTGCACGAGAAGAAGCTGGCGACCTCGGTCGGCGACGAAGGCGGTTTTGCGCCGAACGTGGCCAACCATGAAGAAGCCATCAAGCTGATCATGCAGGCGATCGAGCAGGCCGGCTACGAGCCAGGCACCCAGATTTGCCTGGGCCTCGATTGCGCCGCGTCCGAGTTCTACAAGGACGGCAAGTACCACCTGGAAGGCGAGGGCCTGCAACTGAGCGCGACCGAATTTACCAACATGCTCGAAACCTGGTGCGACAAGTACCCGATCATCTCGATCGAAGACGCGATGCATGAAGGCGACTGGGACGGCTGGAAGATCCTCACCGACCGCCTGGGCAAGAAGGTGCAGCTGGTGGGCGACGACCTGTACGTCACCAACACCAAGATCCTGAAAGAGGGCATCGAGAAGGGCATCGCCAATTCGATCCTGATCAAGATCAACCAGATCGGCACCCTGACCGAAACCTTCGCCGCCATCGAAATGGCCAAGCGCGCCGGCTACACGGCCGTCATCTCGCACCGTTCGGGCGAGACCGAGGATTCGACCATTGCCGACATCGCGGTTGGGACCAACGCCTTGCAGATCAAGACCGGCTCGATGTCGCGCTCGGACCGCATGGCCAAGTACAACCAGCTGCTGCGCATCGAGGAAGACCTGGGCGACATCGCCAGCTATCCCGGCCGCAGTGCGTTCTACAACCTGAAGTAGCACGCAAAAAACCGGTCGGCCCCGCCGGCCGGTTGACACGCCATGCGCATTATCACGCTTGCCCTCGCGGCCCTGCTGCTGCTGATCCAGTATCCCTTATGGCTGGGGAAGGGGGGCTGGCTGCGCGTGTCGGACCTGGAAACCCAGGTCGCGGCGGGACAAAAAAAGACCGATGAACTGAAGGCCCGCAACGCCAAACTGTACTCCGAGGTGAAAGACCTCAAGGACGGCACCGGTGCGGTCGAAGAGCGTGCCCGTTACGAGCTCGGCATGATCAAGCAGAACGAAATCTTCATCCAGGTCCTTGGTGCGAACGGCAAGCCAGCCGCCGCACCGGCACCAACGCCGCCAAAATAACGCCCTGCCGCCATGAAAACGCGCAATCTACTTGCCGTCGGATTGTGCCTGCTTGCAGCCGGTGCTCGCGCCGCGACACTGCCAGAGCATTTTCTCCATTTGTGCGAACAAAAATTCACAGTGGAGTCCTGCGCCTCGGGACTCGAAGCCATGCAATCGAAAACCGCCGCTGCCCGCCAGTTCAGGCGCGCCGGCAAAGTTCTGACTGTGCGTCTGGCCAGCGGCGTGCGCCGGCTGGTCGACGCCGGCGAGGAGGCAGGCAGTACCCATTACACCTATCTGGCCTACATGCCGGCGCTGCAGCTGCATGTACTGTATGTGCAATACTACGAAGGTGAAGTATTGATGCTGATTGACCGCCGTAGCGGGCGCACGCAGCTGGTCGACGCCATGCCCTTGTTCGCGCCTGACGGCAAGCGCTTCGTCACAGTTTCCTTCGACGCCGATGCGCAGTTCAACGCGACCCGGATCCAGCTGTTTCGGCGTGCGGGCGGCGGCTTTGTGCGCGAATTCGAGCGCGCCAGCGATCCGGTGGTGTGGGGACCACGCTCGGCGCGCTGGACCGACCTCAGGCATGTTCGTATCGATGGCATCTGCGCCAATGATTTGGCCAGCCCTTGCTCCGCGCTGACGATCGCCAACAGCGGCGGGCGCTGGAAAATTGCGCCGTGAGCGAGTTCCAGCCTTGCATTGCCGAAGTCAGTCTGGTCCGAACCAGGCATACCGTTTCATCCATCAGCGTATTGCGCGCGGCATCAAGCTGGCTTGCGCTTTCCACCCTAAAAATTGCGCCGGTTCGGCGCGCATTTTCAGGTCCAGATCGGCGCGTCAAGCCCGGTTCGACCTCACATCCGGAGCCCATGCAATGAGTACACCTTCCCCTTTCCGCCCCGTGCTGGAACACGCGCTGGGCCACGCGCTGAGTTACCTGGACGGACTTGAGCGCAGCCCGGTCGCTGCCAGCGCCAGCCTGGCAGAGCTGCGCGCGCAGCTGCTCAAGCCGCTGGCGCAGGCGGGCTTGCCGGCCGCGCAGGTGATCGACGAACTGGTGCGCGACACGGCCGGCGGCATCACCGGCAGCGCCGGCGGGCGCTTCTTCGGCTGGGTGATCGGTGGTTCGCTGCCGGCCGCGCTGGCCGCCGACTGGCTCACCAGCACCTGGGACCAGAACTCGGCCTCCTACTCCTGCGCGCCGGCCCAGGCGGTGATCGAGGAAGCTTGCGGCGCCTGGCTCAAGGAGCTGCTCGGCTTGCCCGCGCAGGCCAGCTTCGCCCTGACCAGCGGCTGCCAGATGGCGCACGTGACGGCGCTGGCATCGGCGCGCAACGCCCTGCTGGCGCGGCGCGGCTGGAACGTCGAGCGCGACGGCCTGTGCGGCGCGCCGCGCCTGCGCGTCTTGAGCGGCGACCAATACCACGGCAGCATCACGCGCGCCACGCGCCTGCTCGGCATGGGCACCGGCGCCGTGCGCGGCTTGCCGGTCAACGCCGCCGGCCAGCTCGACGCGGCCACGCTGGAACAGGCGTTGCTGGCCGATTCGGACACCCCGACCATCGTGCTGCTGCAGGCGGGCGACCTGAACATCGGCGCCTACGACAACTTCGCCGAGCTGGTGCCGCTGGCGCACCGGCACCAGGCGTGGGTGCACGTGGACGGCGCCTTCGGCCTGTGGGCCAATGCCAGCGCGCGCCACCGGCACCTGCTGGCCGGAGTCGAACAGGCCGACTCCTGGGCCACCGATGGCCACAAATGGCTGAACGTGCCGTACGACAGCGGCTTCGCTTTCATCGCCCATCCCGAGGCGCACCGCGCCGCCATGTCGTACGAGGCCAGCTACATC
The DNA here is from genome assembly GCA_040390195.1 of Pseudomonadota bacterium. Lineage (GTDB taxonomy): Bacteria > Pseudomonadota > Gammaproteobacteria > Burkholderiales > Burkholderiaceae_D > Telluria_A. The sequence goes on from JAZJYV010000083.1 coordinate 7,163, forward strand.
TCGCATAACGATGAGGTGCGCGAACAGAAGGATTGGAACCCGGACTGGTCGCGCCGCGCGCGCGGCGCCGCCACCTACGCCGCCTTGCGCCAGCTGGGGCACGAGGGCGTGGCCGCGCTGGTCGGGAACTGCTGCGACGCGGCGGCGGCGCTGGTGCGCGGCATCGCTGCGCTGCCCGGTGCGCAACTGGTGTGGACGCCGCAAATCAACCAGGGACTGGTGCGCTTCCTGGACCGGCGTGCCGGCGCCAGCGAGGACGACCATGATCGCTATACCGACGCCGTTACCGAGCTGGTGCTGGCCAGTGGAGAAGCGCTATTCAGTAACACCACGTGGCGCGGCAAGCGCTGCATGCGCGTTTCCGTGTGCAACTGGCAGACCAATGCCGACGATGTCGCGCGCGCGGTCGCGGCGGTGGCGGCCGCGTTGCAGGGGTAGATTAGAATAGCAAGCTTTTACGATCAGGATTGGCAATGACCGGGAGCATGGAACTGAACACCGAAACGCCGCGCTCACACGCGCTCGACGGCTTGCGCGGTTTTGCCGCCGCGGCGGTGGTGGTGTATCACGCGATCCTGCACAACGACCTGGCGCTGATGGAGCGCGTGTTGTACCGGCCGATCCAGGCGGTGGCCAGCGTGGACGACCTGCTGGCCAAGCTGATGCTGCTGCTGCAGAACGGCGAAACGGCCGTGTACGTATTTTTCGTGCTCAGCGGCGCGGTGCTGCACTTGTCGCTTGACCGGCGCGCCGGCGTCCATCCAGTGCGGCTGGTGGCCGCGTTCGTGCGTAACCGCCTGCTGCGCCTGTATCCACCGCTGATCGCTTGCCTGCTTCTAATGTTCGCCATGGGCCTGGCCGGCGTGCCCGGCATTCCCCACTATGAGCCAGGCGCCTTGTTCGAGAATGCGACCCTGCTCAAGATTTCGATGCATGGACCGAGCGACACCATCAAGGCCGAAGTGCTGGCGATCCCCTTCATCCTGGCGGCCTGGCTGTTGCGGCGCGCCCTGGGCTTGCCCGGCCTGATGCTCGCTTTCCTGTACAGCATCCTGGCGCTCGACAATCCGAATCTGGTGTTTTCGCTGCCGAGCATGAACCTGTACCTGATGGCCTTCATGGCCGGCATGCTGGCCGCCGAGCCACAGTTGCGCGCCCTGATGCGGCAAGCGCCGCCGTCCTCGTGGTTGCTGGCGCTGGCGGTGCTGATACTGGCGCACGCCTTCCAGCCCCATGGTTCCTTGCCGGCCCTGATCGCGATGGTGATGGCGGCCGGCTTCCTGGTCAGCGGCCTGTTGTACGGCCAGGCCGGAGCGCTGGCGCGCTTCCTGGAAGGTCGCCTGGCGCAAGCCCTGGGCAAGGTCAGCTTCAGCCTCTACCTGTACAACGTGCCGGTGCTGTTCGTGCTCTGGTCCTGGACCGGCACGCTGGCCTGGCCGAAAGCCCATCTGGTCGCGGCTGGCCTGCTGGTGGCCGCCGTGTCGCTGTTGCTGACGTGGCCGCTAGCCTGGGCCAGTGAACGCTGGATCGAACGGCCGTTCGCCTCCTTCGGACGGCGCAAACGGGCCGTTCCAAATCCGGAAACGGACGCGCTCGCCCGCGTCGCCTGACGTCTTCCTGCCCAGCCATATTGCACAATCCTACCGTGTGGACAGCTCGCCCGGACTGAGCCTAGACTGATCTCGGGTCGCGCTCATGCGCGCGCGTCGGTTCGCTTTCCGGAGGGAACGATGGAACTTCATATGCACTCGCATCGCTGGGATGCGCGCTTGCCGGACTGGCTCGTTGCCGTGGTGGCCGGCTTCGGCGCCGGCGGTATCTTGATGTTGCTCGAGATCGCCTGGACGCTGCTGGCCGGCGGCGGTTCCCCGTGGCCGCTGACGCGCAAGATCGCCGCCATGATGATGGGCGAGGACGTATTGCAAGCCCAGGGCTACGGGTTCAGCGTGCTGGCAATGGCGCTGGCCGTCCATTATGTGCTCGGCATGGCGTTCGGCGTCGTGCTGGCCTGCATCATCGCCCCTTTTCATTTCGATTCGAGTGACGCCATGGTGCTGCTGACCGGCGCCGTGTTCGGCTTGCTGCTGTACGCATTCAATTTCTACGTGATGGTCAAGGTGTTCTGGTGGATCGCCGACCTGCGCGGCGCACCGACCGTCGTCGCGCACCTGATTTTTGGCATGGCAACGGCGTGGATGTACCGGCGTCTGGAGCGTCCCGAACCGCAACGGTAATGCCGCGTTGCGGGCCCTGGGCCGCGCGCGTTTGCTTTGATCGGACCTGTCATGGCCTTGGCACTTGCCCTGGTGTTGATTGTGATCGGCACGCTGGTATTTCACCTGCTAAGTCCTTGGTGGCTGACGCCGATCGCCTCGAACTGGCAGAAAATGGACGACGCCTTGCTGCTCACGCTGGCCATCTGCGCTGTGCTGTTTTTCGCCCTCAACCTGTTCATCGCCTATGCCCTGGTGCGCTTTCGGCATCGCGACGGGCGGCGCGCCGCGTTCGAGCACATCAACCGCAAGCTCGAGTGGCTGCTGATCGGCGCCACCAGCACTGGCATCATCGCCATGCTTGCGCCGGGCCTGGATGTGTATGCGCAATTGATCCATGCGCCGCCTGGAGCCATGGTATTCGAAGTGATGGGCCAGCAATGGCAATGGCATTACCGGCTGCCCGGCGACGACGGCAAGCTGGGCCAGACGGACGTGCGCTTCATCAGCCAGTCGAACCCGTTCGGCATCAGTCCCAACGACCCGAACGGGCAGGATGACCGGCTGGTCGACGGCCGAGAAATGCACCTGCCGCTCGGACGCCCGGTCAAGGCGCTGCTGCGCGCCCAGGACGTGTTGCACGACTTCTACGTGCCCCAGTTCCGCACCCGCATGAACATGGTGCCGGGTCTGGTGACGACCTTCTGGCTCACGCCCACCAGCGCAGGGCGCTACGAAGTCATGTGCGCGCAGTTGTGTGGCGTTGGCCACTCGAATATGCGCAGCATGGTGGTGGTCGAAGACGAGTCGGCGTTCCAGGCCTGGCTGGCGCGGCAGCCGACCTTTGCCAGCCAGCAGGCGCCGCCGGCGCCGGGCGGTGCGGCCCCGGCCGACGCACCGGCCACGCAAGGGCGCTTGCTGGCGCAGGCGCGCGGCTGCGTCGCCTGCCACAGCGTGGACGGCAGCGCCGGCGTGGGCCCCAGCTGGAAAGGCTTGTATGGCAAGTCCGAGGCGCTCGAAGGTGGCCAGACGGTGGTGGCCGACGACGCCTACCTGAAACAATCGATCAGCGACCCGAAGGCGCGCATCGTGCGCGGCTTCGCGCCGGTGATGCCGCAGCAGCCGTTCAGCGAGGCCGAACTGGAGGCGCTGGTGGCCTACATCAAGACGCTCGCGGCCAGCGCGCCGCGGTAGCCGGACAGGAGGAGACGATGGCCTACGGGGGCGAACACGAGCACGGCCCGCAAAGCTGGTGGACCAAATATGTCTGGAGCCAGGACCACAAGGTGATCGCGGTGCAATACACGCTCACCGCGATTGCGGTCGGCCTGCTGGGCATGGTGCTGTCCGACCTGATGCGCCTCCAGCTGGGCTTTCCCGGAAAATTCAGCTTCATCGATCCGGCGCGCTACTACCAGTTCATGACCATGCACGGCATGATCATGGTGATCTACCTGCTCACTGCGCTGTTCCTGGGCGGCTTCGGCAACTACCTGATTCCGCTGATGGTGGGCGCGCGCGACATGGTGTTCCCCTTCATGAACATGCTCAGCTACTGGGTCTACCTGCTGGCCGTGCTGATCCTGATGGCCAGCTTTTTCGTTCCGGGCGGGCCGACCGGGGCCGGCTGGACGCTGTATCCGCCGCAGGCGATCCTGCCCGGCACCCCGGGCACCGAGTGGGGCATCGTCGTGATGCTGGTGTCGTTGCTGGTGTTCATTGCCGCCACCACCATGGGTGGCTTGAACTACGTGACGACGGTGCTGCAGGCACGCGCGCGCGGCATGACGCTGATGCGCATGCCGCTGACCGTGTGGGGCATTTTCGTGGCCACCATCCTGGCCTTGCTGGCGTTTCCCGCCTTGTTCGTCAGCGGCGTCATGATGTTGATCGACAAGACGCTGGGCAGCAGCTTCTTCATGCCGGCGGTGGTGTCGATGGGGCAGCACCTGGGCCACAGGGGCGGCAGTCCCTTGCTGTTCCAGCATTTGTTCTGGTTCTTCGGCCATCCCGAGGTGTACATCGTGGCCCTGCCGGCGTTCGGCATCATCTCCGACCTGATCAGCGTGCACGCGCGCAAGTGCATCTTTGGCTACAGCATGATGGTGTGGGCCATCGTGATCATCGGCGCGCTCAGTTTCGTGGTCTGGGCCCACCACATGTACGTGAGCGGCATGCATCCATATTTCGGCTTCTTCTTCGCCACCACCACCCTGGTCATCGCGATACCGACCGCGCTCAAGGTCTACAACTGGACACTGACTCTGTGGCGCGGCGACATTCACCTGACCGTGCCGATGCTGTTTGCGGTCGGCTTCATCAGCACCTTCGTCATCGGCGGCCTGACCGGTCTGTTCCTGGGCAATGTCAGCGTCGATATTCCCCTCTCGAACACGTATTTCGTGGTGGCCCATTTCCATATGGTGATGGGGGTATCGCCGGTGCTGGCCGTGTTCGGGGGCTTGTATCACTGGTTCCCCAAGGTGAGCGGGCGCCTGCCCGACGAGACGCTGGGCAAGCTGCATTTCTGGATCACCTTCCTGGGCGCCTACCTGATCTTTTTTCCGATGCACTATCTTGGCATTCTCGGCATGCCGCGCCGCTACTACGCCTACGAGAATTATGCCTTCATTCCGGCCTCGGCCCAGACCTTGAACACCTTCATCACGGTAGTTGCCCTGATGGTCGGCGTGGCGCAGCTCATATTCGTCTACAACCTGGCGCACAGCACGTTCCGGGGCAAGCCGGCCGGCGCCAATCCATGGCGCGCGGCCAGCCTCGAATGGTGGACGCCCGACACGCCGCCCAAACATGGCAACTGGGGACCGCAATTGCCGGTGGTGTACCGCGGCCCCTACGATTATGGCATGCCGGATCCGGACTGCGATTTCCTGGCGCAGAATCGCGGACCGGAAGATGTGCCGCCATTACCGGCTCCGTTAGCCGGCCTGGAGGGCGCGTCATGAGCGCCATCGCGCTGGCCGGACCGCGGGCTGCCGCCAGGGTGGGCCTGTGGGTGTTCATGGGCGTCGTGGGCACGCTGTTCTTCCTGTTCAGCCTTGCCTTCCTGATGCGCATGGCAATGGACGACTGGCAGGGCTTGCCCTTCGTCCCGTGGCAGTTGTGGCTGAGCACGGCCTTGCTGGCGGCCAGCGGTGGCGCTTGGGAGCGGGCGCGGCGCGCTGCGCGCCCGCGGGCGGCCTGCCTGCTGGCCTGCGCCTGCGCGCTGGGCTTTCTCGGCGCGCAGCTGTGGGCCTGGTCGGCCATGCGCGCGCTACATGTCACAGTCGACGGCGGCCCGGCCAGCAGCTTCTTTTACCTGATCACCGGCCTGCACGGCCTGCACGTGGCCGGCGGCCTGGTGGCTGGCGCGCTGGTGCTGGCCGGGCGGGCCAGCATCGAGCTGTGCGCGCGCTACTGGCACTTCCTGCTGCTGCTGTGGCTGGCCATGTTCGCGCTGCTGTTCCTGGTCACGCCGGACCTGGTCCAACAGGTGTGCAGCGTTTTTTGATCGGAGAACGCGCCATGTCTGCCTTCCATGAAACTCCACCGACGGACACCGGCTGGCAAAGCATCGTCGGCGACTGGTCGGGCGACCGGGCGGCGTTTCGTGTGCCCTGGGGCAAGGCAATGATGTGGATCTTCCTGCTCAGCGACACCTTCATCTTCGGCAGCTTCCTGGCCAGCTACATGACGGTGCGCATATCGACCACGGCGGCCTGGCCGAATACGAGCGAAGTGTTTTCGCTGAGCATCGGCAGCATGCATTTGCCGCTGCTGCTGATCGCGATCATGACCTTCATCCTGATCAGCAGCAGCGGCACGATGGCCATGGCGGTCAATTTCGCGTATCGGCGCGAGCGCATCAAGAGCGCGCGCCTGATGCTGGTGACGGCCGGTTTCGGCGTCATGTTCGTGAGCATGCAAGCGTTCGAGTGGACCAAGCTGATCCTTGAAGGCGTGCGGCCATGGAGCAACCCGATGGGCGCGGCGCAGTTCGGCTCCTGTTTTTTCATGATCACCGGCTTTCACGGCTTGCACGTCACGGCCGGCGTGATCTACCTGTCCATCGTGGCACGCAGGGTCTTGCGCGGCGATTACGAGCGCAGCGGCAACTACGGCATCGTCGAGATCGCCGGTCTGTACTGGCACTTCGTGGACCTGGTCTGGGTGTTCATTTTTGCCTTGTTCTACTTGTGGTGAGGGGGCGGCGATGGAAAACGCAACTGGACAGCAGCACCCGGTGGCCCTGTACCTGAAGGTGTGGGCGCTGCTGTTCGTGCTCAGCACCCTGTCGTACCTGGTCGATTTTTTCCACCTTGCCGGCTACCTGCGCTGGAGCCTGATCGTGGCGCTGATGCTGGCCAAGGCGGGCCTGATCGTCGCCTTCTTCATGCACATGCGCTGGGAGCGCCTGGCCCTGATGTACGCGATCCTGGTGCCGCCGCTGTGCCTGCTGGTGCTGGCCTGGCTGATGGTGCTGGAAGCGGACTATACCTTTTTCACGCGCACACGCTATTTCGGCTAGCGTCCGCCACCTTGTTCTTTCAATATGTTTTCCGCGCAATGTGGAGTAGAGTCTTGCTGTGCCCAACTCCCGCGAAGGAAGACCCGATGAAACTGTTCACCTGCCTTGCCCTGGTGGCCGCTGCCGCCTGCCCCTCGCACGCCGCACTGGCGCGCGAGGCCGTGTCGCACAAGGCGGACGTGGCCGGCCAGGTGAATGCCATGTATCCGAAGCTCGAGGCCATTTACAAGGATTTGCACGCCCATCCGGAGATCGCGTTCCAGGAAGTGCGCACCGCCGCCAAGCTGGCCGCCGAGATGCGCGCGATCGGATTCGAGGTGACGGAAAAAATCGGCAAGACGGGGCTGGTGGCAATCTACAAGAACGGCGCGGGTCCGACCGTGATGGTGCGCACCGAACTGGACGGACTGCCGATGGAAGAGAAGAGCGGCTACGACTATGCCAGCAAAGCCCACGCCCTGTTGGACGGGCGCGACACGATGGTGGCGCACAGCTGCGGGCATGACATCCACATGACGAGCTGGCTGGCCAGCGCACGCACGTTGGTGGCGCTCAAGGCGCAGTGGAAGGGCACGCTGATGTTCATCGCCCAACCGGCCGAGGAAGAGGTCACCGGCGCCAGGGCGATGATGGCCGACGGCCTGTTCACGCGCTTTGGCAAGCCCGACTTCGCGTTCGCCCTGCATTCCTGGCCGCTGCCCTACGGCACCATTGGCTACAACGTGGGCGCGGTGACGTCCAACTCCGACCGGATCGACATCCTGTTCAAGGGGCGCGGCGGGCATGGATCGGCGCCGGACAAGGCGATCGACCCGATCGCGATCGCGGCGCGCTTCATCGTCGACGTGCAAACGGTGATCAGCCGCGAGAAGGATCCGAAGGAATTCGGCGTGATCACCATCGGCGCGATCCAGGGCGGCACGGTGGCCAACATCATCCCCGACAACGTGGTCGTGCGCGGCACCATCCGTTCATACAACCAGGCCGTGCGCAGCAAGCTGCTCGACGGCGTGCGGCGCGTGGCAAACGCGTCGGCGATGGTGGCCGACGCGCCGGCGCCGGACGTCAAGCTGGTCGCCGGCGGTTCGGCCGTCATGAACAACGAGGCACTGGTGCTTTCCACCGAGGCGGTGCTGAAGAGCGCCTTCGGCAACGCCAACGTGGGACGCATGGCACCGATCACGGCCAGCGAGGATTTTTCGGTCTATGCCAACGAGGGCGTTCCCTCGATGTTCTTCTTCACCGGCGTCTACGACCCGAAAGTGGTGGCCGAGGCCGACACGCCGGGCGGCAAGCCGATCGCCTTCAACCATTCGCCCTACTATGCACCGGTGCCCGAGCCTTCGATCAAGACGGCGGCGCAGGCGATGAGCCTGGCGGTGCTGAACGTGCTGGCGCACTGACGCATGCTGACCCATCCCGACTTCCATATCCGGCATGTCGCCGCGGCCGACCTCGACGTTCTCCTCGCGCAGTGGCGCTGCGCGGCCCCTTCCTGCCGTGCCGCCTGACGTCGCCGCACGAGATCCGGCGCCAGTTCCGCGAGAACGGCTCGGCCGCGCCGGCTAGGACTCGCCGACGCGCGTGGAGTTGGCCGGGCCATTGCCATAAATGATGATCTCGCACGCTTCGGTCTTGGCCCCGTCGAAGTGCACCTTGCCGCCGTAATGCACGATGAAGCTTCCGGTTGGCATCGGCTTGGTCGCGTCCTTGTCGAATTTTTCGCCGGACCCCACCCACCAGGTTCCGGCGACAACGACGATGAGCCTGTCATTCGGATGAAAATGCGGCTTGCTGTAGGTGCCAGGGGCGAAGCGGTTGCGCACCGCATAGGGGCCGGGCTTGCCGGGATCGCCATACAATACCGCGCTCTTGAGGCCAGGATAGGTGGTGCTTTCCACCCACTTGAAATCGGCCGGCAATGTGTAGCTCAGCACGGCAGGGTCCGGTTCAGCGGACAGGGCCGGCAGGCCAGCCAATGCGAACCCGGCGAGGACAAGTGTTGCGAAGCGTTTCATCGAATCTCCTTTTATGTGTTTTTCACAGAAATCGAAGTGCCATCGAATCATACGCTCTGCCACGGCTGACTGCGAGGATTGCCGGAACTGCTTTACACTCAGGGCAAGCCAAGGGAAACGATCCACTCTGATGCGTCGAAACTGATTTGAACCACTACTCGAAACTCAAGCGTGTGGCGCGCGAATTTTTCTTCGGGCGCGACAGCAACACTGCTGCCACGGCCGCCATCGAGTCGGTCGAATTTGTCCGTCCCGAGGGCATGCGCCATTACCTGAAGGCCATGCCCAGCGGCGCCACTGCGGCGCTGCGCCCCTTGGTGATCGTCCTTCATGGCAGTGGTGCCTCGGCCGCGCAGGTCCTTGGCATGGCATTTCCACCGTCGCCCTTGTCGGTGTGGCTGGCCATCGCCGAACGAGAGCACCTGGTGGTGATCGCGCCGGACGGCAGCCAGCGGCGCGGAGAACGCTGCTGGAACGATGGCTTCACCGGCATCGCCAGCAATCCAAGCTGTGACGACACGGGATTCATCGCCGCCATCATCGAGCGCGCAGTGGCCGAAGACCAGATCGATCCGGCGCGCGTGTACATCATGGGCGTGTCCAAGGGCGGCATGCTGGCGTACCGGCTGGCGAGTGAACTTGCGCCCCGGCTGGCGGCGTTCTCAGTCGTGCTTGCGGCGATGCCGGTGCGCAGCGATTACGCTGCGCCCAAGGTTGCGCTGTCGGCCCTGATCATCGCCAGCACGCATGACCCCTTCATCCCTTACGGTGGTGGCAAGTTTCCGTACACGTTGTGGTTCCTCGCGCCCATGATCAGTGTCGAGGCGTGCGTGGCGACCTGGCGCAGCCTGGCCGCGCTGTCCGAGCAAGCGGTGGTCACCCATGTCGAGCCCCGGGGCGCCACCCGCGCGACCCGTTTTACCTGGGGCGCCGACCCTGGCAAGCTGCAAGTGGGCTTGCTCAGGATTGAGCGCGGCGGACATGCCGAGCCGAGCATGGCGAAGCGCTATCCAACGCTGTTCAGCTGGTTTCCCGGCGCCCAAAACGCCGGTCTCGAAGTCGCTGAGGAGGCCTGGGAATTCTTCAGGCACAAACGATCGGGAAAACACGCTTGACTTTGTTTCATGTGTAAGATAATGTTGACACGTGAATACAAATAAATCTCAAAGCAAGGGAGACTTGTTGCTGGCCATGCTGGCGGCACTGGCCAATCCGCACCGGCTGCGTATCATTGCGGTCCTCGCCAAGGACGGCCGCAACTATGTCAGCCAGCTGGCGCGCGAACTCGGCATGAGCCGCCCCTTGCTGCATTTGCACCTGCAAAAGCTTGAAGCGGCGGGCTTGGTGCGCAGCCAGCTCGAGTTGTCCCACGACGGCAAGGCGCTCAATTATTTTGAAGTCACGCGTTTCGCCGTCGACCTCACGCCGGAGGCCATCGCCGATGCCGTGAAATCGCTCTCCACCAACTTTGATACCTAGAGGTTTGCCATGTCCGAAAATCTATATCTCTTGTCGATCTGCCTGCTGCTGGGCGCCATCGTGCTGGTGTTCGGCATGCGTTCGCTGTCGGCTGTGTTGCAGGCGAGGGCGCGGCTGGCCAATGACGATGACTACCGCCAGCTGGCAATCCGCGCGGCCGCGGCCCAGGCCGAGACAGCGGCGGCACTTGCCATCGCCAATACGGTGCTGGCCGACATGCAATCGCGCCTGGCGCAGGTCGAGAAACTGCTCAGGGAAGTCGAGTAAATCCGGGCAAAACGGGGAGTTTGCGCAATGAAACGACGGGCGAACCTGCGCTGGTTGTGATCATCCCCTTCCTTATCCCGTGGCGCTGAGTGTTTGCGCATTACATCAAACAACCGGCAGCGCGCTGGCGCTGAGTACATCAATGGACAAACATCGCATCGTTCTGGAAGCCGAGCCTAACTCGGGCGATATCCAGTTCCTGGTCAAAGGATTGACCGAATTTAATGCTTCCCACACCAACGGGGACAAGCCGCATTACCTGCTTGCCACAGTGCGCAATGACGATGGCCTGCTGGTCGGCGGCCTGCTGGGCGCCACCTACCTCGGTTGGCTGCAGGTCCAGGTGGTCTGGCTCGACGAACGCTTGCGCGGCCAGGGCTACGGCAGCGCCCTCATGGCGCTGGCCGAGGAGGAGGCCGTACGGCGCGGCTGCGCGCAGTCCTTCGTCGAGACACTCAGCTTCCAGGCCCTGCCGTTCTACGAAAAGTATGGTTACACAGTGTTCAGCCGGCTGGCCGACTTCCCGCCTGGCGGCGCGCGCTATGCGCTGACCAAGAAATTGGATGCCAAACCCTGAGATTGCCGATTGCCCAGATTTTTGCATAATTTGCATCTGCTACTGCTGCCAGGGCGGGCACGCTCGGCATTTCCCTTGGCGCGCCGGATCGCAACTGGGCAGGGCAGGCGAGGCACAGCTTGCGTCATGCGCTTGGCAAGCTGGCCTGAGCCGGTAGAATAGAGCGTCTGCAGGAGGAAGCGATGGAAATGAAACGCATCAATGCCGGAAAGCTGCGCGCGATCGGTTATGACGCACGCGAGCGTACGCTGCGGGTCGAATTCGACGATGGCAGCGCGATCGATTATTCGGGCGTCGGGACCGAGGTTTGGCGCCGCCTGTCGACCACGGGGTCGGCGTGGAGCTTTTATCGCGACAACATCGAGGAAGAATTTGCAGGCCGGCGCGGCGTCGCCCGCACCCAAGGCAAATCGCAAGCGCTCGAGGATTTGTTCAAGCCCGCCAGCGACGACAAGGTGTGATGGTGCGCTACTTGCCCAATTTTCGAAATTCGCGCGGCCCGATCTTGGCGCATTTGGAAAACGCAACGTAGAAACTGGTCGGCGATGCATAGCCGAGCCGGTAGGCGATTTGTGTGATCGCCTCGTCGGAGTGCCGCAGCAGGATCTTGGCGCGTTCGAAACGCGTTGCCGTGCCCAAGTCACGTAGCGTGGTCCCTTCGGCCATCAAATAGCGGTTCAGCGACCTCGTGCTGATGTTGAGCATCGTCGCCAACTCGTTCAGCCGGGGCTGCACGCCTTCGGCTTCACGCAACATCAACGTCACCCATTTCGCATAATCAGCGGAGCGCTCGCTCAGGTGCGCGCCGGTACGCAGTTCGCCGACAGATACGGCGCCGGCGCCAGCTGGCTGCATCAATGGCCGGTCAAGCAGGCGCGCCGGCAGGCGGCAGCGTACTTCCGGCAGCGCACTGGCTTCGAAGTGGAAACGGGTCGGACGCAACAGGCGGTAACGATCCGCATGCGCCGGCTCTGGCATCGACAAGAAGATTTCGAGGCCGGGTTCGTTGGCCGTCAATGCCGTCACGTCCGTATGGGTGCTGACCGCAAACAGCTCCTCAAACATATGCAGCGCCTCTTTCCCCAACGGGGCCGCCGGCCGAAAAATCAGCTCGCCATAGCTCGCATCGCGCTGGTAGATGAAGAAGAAGCCGTTGGTGATCAGCTTTCGAAAGCGCGCGACCGTGCGTAGCAATTGATCCATGGTCCGGCATTGGCGCAGCACGAAACCGAGCGCATCGTGATCGTCGATGGTGATCGACTTCCCAAGTTGAAAGCCCAGATCGCGCATGTCGAGGGTCTCGGCCGTGGCGCACACCAGACGATCGAATTCATTGAACGTCACCGTCGTCGCGCCCAGCTGCAGTTTGGCCGCGTCCAGCTGCGCCGTTTGCAGCACGCGCGCGACGAGGTCGGTGCTCTGCTGCGCCAACATCGCCAACAAGGGCTTGACGTATCGAATTGGCAAGTACGGCTCGTAGAGGGGCATGGGGTGCCGGAGGGAAGTGGATGGCGTAAATTATAGAGTTTAAATGCGGTCAAGTCCCTACAATCTCTCCATCAACTCGGGCGAATCACATCGACCTCGCCGAGGATGCCAAGAGGGATTGCCCGATGAAAGCTGTCGTTTGCCAAAACGCTCAATTGAACGTTGTCGATTTGCCCGAGCCGGTTCCCGGACCCGGACAGGTACTCGTTGCGGTGCAGCGCTGCGGCATCTGCGGCTCCGACCTGCACATGCGCCACCACTGCGATCCGTTCAAGGCCGTGCTGTCCAAAATCGGCTTTGACACGGTGCTGCCTTCGGCCTCCGATCCGGTCGTCTTCGGCCATGAGCTGTGCTGCGAGGTGCTCGAATATGGCCCGGGCTGCGACAAGAAGATCAAGCCAGGCACGCGCGTCGTGGCCCAGCCGCTGCTGCGCATTGGTGGCGCCATCCATCTGGCCGGGCTGTCGCCGATCGCCACCGGTGGCTACGCCGAGCGCATGCTGTTGCAGGAAACGGCGCTGGTGCCGGTGCCAAACGGCCTGTCGGCCGACATGGCCGCGCTGACCGAGCCGATGGCCGTGGCCTGGCACGCCGTGCGGCGCAGCGAGATCGCGAAAAAGGATGTGGCGATCGTAGTCGGCTGCGGGCCGGTGGGCCTGGCCGTGATCTGCCTGTTGAAGGCGCGCGGCATCGGCACCATTGTCGCCAGCGACCTGTCCGCCGGACGGCGCGCACTGGCGCGGCGCTGTGGCGCCGACGTCCTGATCGATCCGCGCGAAGGCTCGCCGTTCGCGCCCCGCCCGGGCGAGGACTTCATCCGCGACTTGCCTGCGCTGCTTGAACTGTCGGTCGGCACGCGCGAAAAGCTTGGCAAGCTGCCCGTGCCGTGGCATGTTGCATGGCGCCTGGCCGAGCTGCTCGGCGCGGGCGCACCGAAGCGCCCGGTGATCTTCGAGTGCGTCGGCGTGCCGGGCATTGTGCAGCAGATCATCGACGGCGCACCCCTGATGTCGCGCATTGTTGTCGCCGGCGTGTGCATGCAGGCCGACCGCTACGAACCATCGCTGGCAATCCACAAGGAGATCGACTTGCGTTTCGTGTTCGGCCACTCGCCGCTCGAATACCGGGACACCTTGCACCTGATCGCCGAGGGCAAGGTCAATTGCGGCCCCATGATCACCGGCACCGTGGGCCTGGCCGGCGTGGCCAACGCCTTCGAGGCCTTGCGCGACCCGGAACTGCACGCCAAGATCATGGTCGATCCGGGAAGTGCGGCAACCTCGCCCCTGTTGGCATGACGATGAACGCGAACGCGCCGATGCAATTTCCGAGCAAGATCATGCACATCAACGGCATTGCGCTCAACGTGATCGATGTCGGTAGCGGTACGCCCGTGCTGCTGCTGCATGGCTTTCCCGACACCCATGCGGTGTGGCGCAAGCAGATTGCGCCGCTGGTTGCGGCCGGCTATCGCGTGATCGCGCCCGACACCCGTGGCTGCGGTGACAGCGAACTGCTGCCGCGCGTGGCCGACTACCGGATGGAACACCTGATCGCCGACCAGGCTGCGCTGCTCGATGCGCTGGGTCTGGAGAAGGCCAAGCTGGTCGCCCACGACTGGGGCGCGGTGATCGGATGGCAATTCTTGATGGCCCATCCGCAGCGGGTTGAACGCTATATCGCGCTGTCGGTCGGCCATCCAAGCGCCTACGGCAATGGCGGTATCGCACAAAAGCTCAAAGGCTTTTACATCGCGCTGTTCCAGCTGCGCGGCCTGGCCGAATGGGGCCTGAAGCTGGCCGGCTGGCGATTGTTCGACCTGTTTACCGCCTTTCCCGAGGAGTGGCCGCACTGGCGCAGGGCGCTGGCGCGGCCGGGCCGTTTGACGGCCGGCATCAACTACTACCGCGCCAATCTGTACCTTGTCCTGCCGCGCAGCTACCCGCGCGTGGCGGTGCCGGTGACGGGCATCTACAGCGACGGCGACCGCTACCTGACGGAAAAGCAAATGACCACCAGTGCGCGCTATTGCGACGCCGGATTTCGCTACCTGAAAGTGGCCGGCGCCAATCACTGGATGCAGTTACACAAGCCCGATCAGGTGACGGCGCTCATTCTCGATGCCTTGAGATAATTGAAGGATTCCCATGAAACGCTACAAATTCGAACTGTCCCTGGCCGGTGTCTTGTTCTCCCTGTTTCTAGCCGTGTGCTATTGGCAGGCGCCCGGCCACAAACTCGATCGCACCGAAATCGATGGCTATGTACGCCAGATCGATGCGCTGGCGGCCATGCCGGCGGCGGACAAGGCGGTCTTCCTTGCCGACCTGCGCGCCTGGGGCGAGGCGGACGACGGCAAGCCGGTCTACATGCTCAATCTGATGCGCTATTTCGACCGGCTCAAGCCCTGGCCTGGCGTCAAGATCGATGCGACCACGCCGCGCGAGGCCAATGCACATTACGAAAGCGCAGTGATGGGCATGGCCTTGCTGGGCGGCGTGCAAATGCCAGTCGGCAGCAACGTACAAGGTGTGCGTGGGGGCGCCAGGCCCACCAGCAACCTGATTGGGCATGAGCCGGATGTCGATAACTGGAACCGCGTTCTGCTCGTCCGCTATCCCTGCCGCCGCGCGTTTTTCGAGTTAGTCAGCAATCCCGACTACCTGAAGGTGATGCCGTACAAATTCTCGGCGCTGCAGCTGGCGCTGGTGCCGACCGACGGCGCCACCATCATGCCCGATCCGCGCTTGCTGGTCGGCGCCGCCGCCCTGATCGTGTTGCTGGGGATCGGCTGGTTGCGTTCGGCGCGTCGCAGCTGACGCTTGCCTTGCCCTTTTCACCCTCCATTCCAAAGGTACTCCCAATGAAACAACAGAAACCATCGACCATTGTCATCACCGGGGCGTCTTCCGGTATTGGCCGTGCGCTGGCGCTGGAGCTGGCAAGGCGCGGTCACCCCCTGGGACTGACCGCGCGTCGCCTGCCACTGCTTGAAAAGCTGCGTGAAGAAATCCACGCCTTTGCTGGCCAGGAGTTGAAAGTGGAACTGGCCGTGCTGGACGTGTGCCAGATTGACTCCGTTGGCGCGACCTTGCAGGCGCTGTTTGCGCGCCTGGGCGGCATCGATACCATCGTCGTCAACGCCGGAGCCAATGACATCACCAAGGTCGGGCAGGGCGACCTTGGGAAGGAATTGAAGCTCATAAGTACCAACGTCTGCGGTGCAATCGCCACTATCGGCGCCGCCACCGAACACTTTCTTGCCCGAGGCTGCGGCCATGTGGTTGGAATTTCATCGCTGGCCGGATTGCAGCCGATCGCCGATCAAGCGGCGTACTGCGCCAGCAAGGCTGCCTTGTCGATGTACCTGAAGGCGGCGCGTATCGAGTTGCGCGGGAAGGGAATCAGCATCACCGACATTTTGCCGGGATACATCGCCACCGACATCGTGGAGGGTGTCGATATCAGTCAATTGCCGTTCGCCATATCGGCTGCCCAGGCCGCACGGGAAATGGCGGAACTGATCGAACGCAAAGTCGCTTCCGGCATCGTACCGGCCTTTCCATGGAAACTGGTCCGGCCCTTCCTCGGCCATTTGCCCGAACGCCTGACACGTCATTGAGTGCGCCATGCCAGGCGTCAGGACAGGGCGCCTGGCAAGAATCTGGTCAATGCATGAGCTGAAATGCGAAATACATGGCATTTAATTTCCCGTGGGCTACAATGAGTGCATCAAGCGAACAAAAAATCGTCCGCTAGCTGATTCTAGTGTTCTGCGGGGTAATGGCCATGAGGACGATTCTCATCACCGTGCTTGCTTTGTCGCTGACGGCTTGCGCCACCGAAGGGGGTGGCCGCGTCAAGAATGGCATGTCTACCCCTTTGCATGATTTCAATCTGGTATCGACCGACATTCCCACCGTGTTGAGCGATGCGCGCAAACAGCCCTACCTCATGCCGGTTGACGATTCGTGTGCCGGCGTTGCGGCTGATATCGAACAACTGGATGGAATGCTTGGCCCCGATGTCGACGCGGCGCAGGGTCAGGATGGCGCGGGCGACGCGGTCGGCAACGCCGCCATGAATGCCTTGCAAGGGGTGGTTGACGGTTTCGTTCCATTTCGCAGTTGGGTACGCAAATTGAGCGGGGCGGAACAGCATTCGCGTGATGTCGCCGCAGCCATTGTGGCCGGTTCTGTCCGGCGCGCATTCCTCAAGGGAGTCAGCCTGACGCGTTCATGTCCACGTTTGCTAGTCGCTCCCCGCGTGAATTCGCCGGGGGCGAACGTCGCGCCGGTAGCGTTGGTGAGCGAGTAATGACATGTAGTACGCCGCTCTATTCAGATCCCTGATTTGCCACGTCGATTCGCTTTGTACCTAGCACAGTTGTGCTACATTGAAGCCGGTAGACGAAGCCGCAATGGCGTCGGCCCGAGGACTTGACTAGCCAAGGAAGCGCCGCTCGATGACCATCACCATTACCGCCTTTGAACGCTCACCCGATGGCGGCAAGGGACTGGCGCGTGATACGCGCGTCCGATGGGCGCTTGAAGAAGTGGGCCAATCCTACGAGGTTCGCCTGGTTTCATTCCATGCGATGAAGGAACCCGCACATCTGGCGCTTCATCCTTTCGGCCAGATCCCGACCTATGAGGAAGACGGTCTCGCCATCTTCGAAACTGGGGCGATCGTCTTTCGTATCGCGGAGCGCCATGCGGGCCTCCTGCCGGAGAATCCCAATGCCCGGGCGCGCGCGATCACCTGGATGTTTGCCGCGCTCAATACGGTGGAACCGCCGATCCTTGAACTTGTCAACGCCAAGTTCCTGGAGCGCGACAAGCCCTGGTACGAGGAGCGCCTGCCTCTGGTTGCGGATCGCATCCGCGACCGGCTGGGCCCACTTTCCAGTCGCCTGGGCGATGCCGACTGGCTCGATGGTTCGTTCAGCGCGGGCGACCTGATGATGGTGTCGGTGCTGCTCAGGTTGAAATTGTCGGGCATTCTGAATGAATACCCGAACCTTGCCGCCTATGTGGCCCGAGGCGAAGCGCGGCCAGCCTACAAGCGGGCCTTCGATGCTCAATTGGCGGTTAACACCGGCAAGCCACCGACCGCCTGATTGAGGTCGGAAGAAGCGCAGCTTTCCTCCAAAAGGGACACGCTTCCCAACGCTGCAGCAATCGCCGACAAATCCGGGCCTCATTCACAAAGGCGCTCGACATGAATTCGAAAAAAATAATTCTTCCGATTCTTGCTGTGTTCTTCGTTGGCTCCTGCTTTCGCGTTGCGGTGGCGGCAAATACAATACCCGACCATGCCGTCATCGATGCGGCAGTGAGCAGGATCATGGCCAGTACCCAGGCCAAGGGCATGGCGGTTGCGGTCGTCGACCATGGCAAAGTCGGCTATGTCCGTGCCTTCGGCATCCGCAACGCGCACCGGGATCCGCTTACGACGGACACCGTCATGTACGGGGCCTCCATTACCAAGACTGTCTTTGCCTACACCGTGATGCAACTGGTCGACAAGGGAAGGCTCAATCTTGATACGCCCATCAAGGACGATCTCGACAAGCCCTTGCCAAGCTATGGCCCCGATCCGGTCTTCCCAGACAAATACGGTCCCTACAAAGACTTGACGGGCGATTCGCGCTGGGAAAAGATCACACCGCGCATGTGCCTGACGCATTCGACGGGATTTCTTAACTTCTGGTTCATCGAGCCAGATCAACGCTTACATATCCATTTCGAGCCCGGAACACGCTACAGCTATTCGGGTGAAGGTTTTATCCTGCTGCAGTTCGTGATCGAACATGGGCGTGCGGCGCAGGGTTTGGGAGTCGATGTCGGCGACCTGACCAAATCTAACTTTGACAGACTGGGAATGACTCGCACGAGCCTGGTATGGCGTCACGGTCAAGACCCCAATGTCGCGGATGGTTGGAACGATCACGGTGAGCCGCAGGCACATGACAAGCGCAGCAAGGTGCGAGCCGCGGGGTCGATGAACACCACCATCATCGACCTGTCGAAGTTTGCTGCCGCCCTTGTCCGGGGCGATGGCCTGAGCGCCAGCTCGCGCGCCGAGTTGACGAAGCCACAGTTGCATATCGCCACTGCGCACCAATTTCCGCCATCCCTGTCCGACTTGCCGTTGCCTGAACAGCGGAAAGACTTATACGCTGGACTCGGTGTTGTCGTCTTCGACGGACAGCAGGGTCACGGTTTCTTCAAAGGCGGCCACGACGGGCAGACGGCGAACACCGTGGTATGCATTGAAGCAGATCAGCGCTGCGTTGTCATCCTTTCAAACGACGTGCGCGCCGAGGCGGGGTTCGCCGAACTCGTCAAACTCATCCTTGGAGACACAGGGGTACCCTATGATTGGGAATATGGCGAGAATGCCGGCAAGTCGTGAGTTGAAATGAACGAGTCCGGTAAATCGGTCGGGCTGGTCGCAAGGATAGTCAGCCACTGTCAACCACGAAGCCGACCACCTCGCCTTGGTAAAATCGTGTAGCGGCCGTTATGAGCACTCATTTTTTTTCGCGCCGAATTTTTTTGCGTTTTTACACAGCCTGCGCCAAGAGCAGTCATGGAAAATGTCGCAAGAACGATGAATGGAAGTTGCTGATGGTAGGTCTACTTATGAAATTGACTCACATTGCCACATTGTTTGTCGTCGCGATGACCACGGGGGTATTCGCAGCCGAGCCAAACTTTAAAACGAATTCGGCACAGGAAAGTAAGAACTTTGAATCCGCGCTTCGAAATGATTCGACCTCGCCGTCATATGTCATGATCTCGGTGATCGACGCCAAGGCGACGTCGATGCGAACGGTGTGCACCTTTGCCAACGCCCTTTTGGGGGCGATTCATCGCGAATACGATCTTCCAGATGAGTTACAGGGCCGATCCAAGGCTGTGGAAATCGCCTTGTCGAACCCGACGCGCGTTTTCCGTTTCACCAAGCAACAAGCAATCAACAACATCCCAGTCACGTATTCGGTTGCCGATCTTGATGCTGCGCGCGCAGCTTTTTCGCCCTTAAGCGACATTGAATTAGAAAAGATGTTTTCATCGTTGTACTCGCGCAGACCAGCTGCCAAGCTCTCCCGCGACGCGACTGCCTGCGTTCTCATCGAACGCGGTTTCTCGCCACGCATGGCGGACAGGTCCGCCCAGTTGTATGTAGAGCCGCTCGTCAATCATCCATGAACCGTTGGTGTCGGGGAAAATGATCGAGCTGAAATAGGAGCAACCGCTGTCGACCACGAAACCGACTACCTCGCCGTTGTGGATATCCAGGACGCCACGTTCAATCAGGAACTGGTTCACCGCCGTGTCGAAATACGAATAGTAAACAACATTAGTCAAGCGGCCTATTTGACACCGGTGCTCGAACGTGATTTTATAGCACAATTGTGCTACATTTGAGCGACACATGGAGGCTGCTATGTCAACCACGACGATACGATTACCCGAAGACTTGAAGGCGCGTATTGCCAGCGCAGCCGAACGCGCAGGCAAGACAACCCACGGCTTTATTCTTGAAGCTATCGCCGAAAAAGCTGAACTGGAAGAACATCGAGCCGGTTTTGATGCCGAGGCAGATTCACGGTTTGCCCGGATCGTTGCATCAGGGAAGACGATACCGTGGGCCGATATGCGTCGCTACCTTGAAGATCGCGTTGCAGGTAAGGATGCGCGGCAGCCGGTTGCGAAGAAGAAGGCAAGATGATATGGCGCGGGTTGAGCTCGCCCCAGAGGTCGGGGAAGACTTCGACCGCATCTTGGCGTACTTGTCGCAACACAAGGTCGCCAATACTGCTGGACGCATCATGGAAATCGTGCAGGCAATCGAGGTCCTTGAGTACAATCCGCTTATCGGCAGGTCGATATCGAACGACAAGCGTGAACTCGTCATTGGCCGCAAAGCACGCGGCTATGTCGCCTTATATCGGTACGTCGATGAGATTGATACGGTGTTTGTTCTTGCCGTACGCAGCCAACGCGAAGCCGGTTATGCGGGGGCATGATCAAAATGAGTATTCGACGGCGCGGCGATCTGGAGCGCATATTCGACGGGGCGCAATCGGCCCAGGCTGTGTAAAAACGCAGAAAAATTCGGCGCGAGAAAAATTCGACCTCTCAGAACGGCCGCTACGCGATTTTCTCGATGTAGGGAATGGTCACCCCACCCATGAAAATTCTGTGTTTTTGCGTTTTTACACAGCCTCGGCCAGGAGCGGACCTAGCTGAATTGCAATCACCTTTCGCAAGTGCTCTGAACCTATGGCCTTTTTCAGAGATGGCAACCGAACTCTTAACTAAAGGTCCTATGCACGAGTCGCAGATAGAGCATGTTTTAGAGGAGTTGCGTGCTCTCCAACACCGCTTCAATAAACCTTCGGACTCTTCAATTCCTAGCCTTGACGGGACGGACCGGGCGAAATTTAAACGCTTGGTAATAGAGGCAAAGAGCTTAGTAGACGCTGGCATGGGCGGGATAAATGATTTTGGGGTCCCGCTGCTTAAGATGCAGAACCTTAGCGGTTTCGGTGCATGGAATCCCCCGACGCTGGACGAACTTTTGGAGGCAATTGCGATCGTCGAGGGCGGGCTCAACCAGGTACGTCGAACTTCGCAGGTGCCTGCAAATAGCATGACATGACAGCCGGCAACCGCACTTCATCCGCCGCGCACGTTCACACGCCGACACTTCGCCGCCTTTGTCCAGTTGCAATTCGACCAATCTGGACGACACTCACTCCGTAGGCCCCAGAAACTGCCACGCGCGGCATCCCATCGTCCAGAAGCTGACGAATTTCCATGATGTCATTGCAGGACAACTTAGTACGTGGATGGTCGTCGCCGGACATGTGAGAAGCTGCCGCTTGCCTTCAGTGCGCGCCAAGCGAAATATTATTCTTTCGCCGCGCGTTCATCGAAGTCCTTGCGGGCCGCCTCGATTTGCAGCAGATTTTTTTCGGCCCACAACCAGACGCCGCAAAACGACGCGCCCAGGGTCAGCCCCAGTTCGGTCAACTTGTACTCGACCTTCGGCGGCACCACCGGGTGGACGGTACGGATCAGCAGGCCGTCGCGCTCCATCTGGCGCAGCGTTTGCGTCAGCATCTTCTGGCTAATGCCGTCGACCAGTTCGCCCAGGCGGGTAAAGCGCAGCTCGCCCTTCTCGGTCAGCACTTCCAGGATCAGCATGGTCCATTTATCGGCGACACGGCCGATCAGGTCGTTGACCAGCGGCGCCAAGCGCGGATCGAGGTCGGTGGGTGGCGCCTGCTTGGCGTATTGCTCGGCCGCCTCGATTTGTTCTGCGGTGAAGTGTTCCAGGTTCGCCATGCGGTGGCCTTCTCTCAAGTAGGGTCTTCCATACTCTCTTTTTGGTAAGTATAGAACTTTTCGGTGCCTTATTTCAAAAAGAGAGTAATCATCGCATAATCTGTTCAACGCTGCTCCTGGCGCGGCGAATTCTGGGAGAAACACCATGCAAGCATCGACCTCAAACAAAGTTGCCCTCGTCACCGGATCGAGCCGCGGGCTCGGCCGCAGCACTGCGCTACACCTGGCCAGGAGAGGCGTCGACGCCATCGTCACCTACCATTCCAACCGCGCCGAGGCCGATGCGGTCCTCGCCGCGCTGCAGGCGGAAGGCAGCAAGGCCGTTGCGCTCCAGCTCGACGCGAGCAATGCCAAGTCGTTCGACGGCTTCGTCGAGCAGGTGCGCGGAGCGTTGTCGGCGACGTTTGGCCGCGACAGGTTCGATTTCCTCGTCAACAATGCCGGCACCGGACACTTCGCCCCGTTCGCAGAAACCAGCGAGGAAGCATTCGACGCGATGGTCAACATCCATCTCAAGGGGACCTATTTCCTGACGCAGAAACTGCTGCCGGTGATCGCCGACGGCGGCCGCATCATCAACCTGTCGAGCGGCCTGGCGCGCTTCTCGACGCCGGGTTTTTCGGCCTATGCGGCGATGAAGGGCGGCATCGAGGTGCTGACGCGCTACCTGGCCAAGGAACTGGGCCCGCGCGGCATCAGCGTCAACACGGTGGCGCCGGGCGCCATCGAGACCGATTTCGGCGGCGGCGTGGTGCGCGACAACGAACAGATGAATCGCCGCATCGCGGCCGAAACGGCGCTGGGACGGGTCGGCCAGCCGGACGACATCGGCGCGATGATCGCCGCGCTGCTGTCGGACGATAACCGCTTCGTCAACGGCCAGCGCATCGAGGTGTCGGGCGGCATCTACCTGTAAGCGCATGGCGCAAGCAGGCCAGCAGCGCGCCGGCGTAGCGCGGGTCGGTGTGTACTTGCCTGCCGATCACCGCCTTGCCGGTGCGGATGACCCACCACTGCCACATCTTGGAGACGGGGAATGAGTCCTACCGATTCCAGCACAGTAGCTTGGCTGCCAAGGGCAGAATCAAGACGTGGGAACAGAAGCGCAAGAGCGAAGGGCAATCGGGAGCGACGGCGAAGGTGGATAAAACCACCAAGAGAATTAACGACATAAACCATTTATATATTTAAATCGCACAAGCAAAATCGAAGGGGAATCCGTTCTGGGCTACGCCCTCCACGGATTACCCTTCCTTATTTGGTACACTTATCCACAGCTGCCACTCAAAAACGCAGCGTCCCGCCCTGCGTCAAATTTGGATCGGCGCGGTGGGTCAATATTGGATCGGCGCCAACAGTCGTGGCTCAGGCCGTCAGAAACGTCATCGTGAATCGCCGCACACGGATTGATGCCATTTGCAAGTCGCGCGGCGCGGCCCTGTGGTTCCCATCGGCTGTGCAACGGTGATTGCTTGCGCAACACGATTTCAACCAGCGTGCCAACGGGTTGCGCCGTCCTGACATCGATCTGGCCGCCTAGCATGCCGGTGATGAGATTGTGGACAATGGTCATCCCCAAACCGCAGGCACCGCGTCCCATGCGGGTAGTGAAGAACGGGTCGAATATGCGCTGCAGCACCTGTGGGGCCATGCCGACGCCATCATCGATGACCTCGATGCGAACCGTGTGAAGATCGGCTTCGTGGGCACTAATACTGATGCGCCCGGCGACGCGGCCATCAAACGCGTGCAGCAAGGCATTGTCAATCAGGCTGTTGAACACTCTGACGACGCTGTCCGGGTAGGAGTCGAACAGTAAGCCATTGGCGACTTGCAGTTGCACCGTGCAACAGGCCTGCAGCAAATCCCCGCGCCGCGTGGCTATGACGGTGTCCAGCAGCGTGGCCAAATCAAAGCGCTGGCGCAACTGGTCGCCGTGCTTGCCGTCGATCAGTTTGAATGAAGCGATCAACTCGGCGGCACGGTGCAATGAACTATGCAGCAACTCGCAGCTATGCTGGCTTAGCCGCAAATGTTCGATGAGCGCTGAGCGCTTCATTCCGCACTCTAGCGCGACCTGGCACCCGCTTACCAGATCGGACAGCGTCGTCACTGCCAACAGGCCATTGCCGATCGGCGTATTGAGTTCATGCGCTACACCAGCCACCAAGCCGCCCAACGCGGCCAGTTTCTCGTGTTGCACCATTTTTGCCTGGATAAGGCGCAAACGCTTGAGCCGCAGCGCCATCTCGCCAGTGGCGCGCTCCAACTCGCGGGGACGGTAGGCAACCTTGTCATTCAGTTCCAGATTGGCCAGCGCCAATAAGCGTTGGACTTCGCGCAGTTGCGCATCGTGACGGCGGATGGTATGGCGGGCCTGTTTGATCGCCAGTACCAAGAGGCATAGCACGATCAGGGCGCCGAACAAGCGTAGCACCAGCCCCTCATTATCGCTATCCAGCGATTGCACGATGAGGTCGAATTCGTTCGTCAGTACCAGCAAGGAAAATGAGAATACCAGAGCATTGCAGGCGAACAGCGTGATCAGCGCGACACTCAAAGTTTTCAGTTTCATCATATTCTCCTTTGGCGTGTCACTTGGGACTGCACTGTCCAAGCTTTAAATTCGACCCATTCCGCGCCAGCCGATGACGGATGCGGGAGGCTGGCCGTCGAAGCATCACCATGCAGTGACGAGTTCGACGGAACCGAGCCTAAGCGGCTTAAACAGCGCTCACTTTCCTCCCTGAGAATCCAACTCCGGCACGCCGCTATTGCGATCGGCATAAGCGGCCTGGAAGCTTGGG
>JAZJYV010000084.1:0-56853 GCA_040390195.1 Pseudomonadota bacterium
GGGTCAGGTGGCCGCCTTCGGCGAGCGACATGCCCATGATGGTGTCGCCCGGCTTGAGCATCGCGAAGAACACGCCCTGGTTGGCCTGCGAGCCCGAATTGGGCTGCACATTGGCCGCCTCGGCGCCGAACAGCTGCTTGACGCGGTCGATCGCCAGTTGCTCGGCGACGTCGACGAATTCGCAGCCGCCATAGTAGCGCTTGCCGGGATAGCCTTCCGCGTACTTGTTGGTCAGCTGCGAGCCCTGGGCTTGCATGACGGCCGGCGAGGTGTAGTTTTCAGAGGCGATCAGCTCGATGTGATCTTGCTGGCGAGCATTTTCCTTCTGGATGGCGGCGAACAATTCCGGATCAACGTTGGCAAGCGTGTGGTCTTTGGCGAACATGAGAAAAACTCCAATCGATAATGGTGTGGGCAGCTGCCTGGATCGAATGAGGGGTGCCGGCATGGACAAACGGGCAGCCTCAAGGTGCACTTCCATCGGTGGCTGCCCAGGCGAACGGCGGGTGAAATCTCACGTTCCCCGGTGGGTGCCCACCTTTCGCCGACGCATCGATATTGCCTGTCGCGGCTTTTCGCCAGTTACGTGAGACGTAATGGAGCCCAAATTGTAAGTTAAGTCAACGTTTAGGGCAAGGAAGGGCCTTGCAAAATCCGCAGCGGGGAGCGAAAGTAGCTGCTTCGGATACAATTTAGCCGCCCTTACCATTCAGGATGTCATCATGATCGTCTTTATTACCGGCGCATCGGCCGGCTTCGGCGCCGAAATGGCACGCATTTTCGTGCGCAACGGCCACCAGGTGGTCATCAGCGGGCGCCGCAAGGAGCGGCTCGACGCGCTCGCCGCCGAGCTGGGCGAATCGGCGCTGCCGCTGGTCATGGACGTGACCGACAAGGCTTCGATCAACGAGGCGCTGGCGATGCTGCCCCAATCGTGGCGCCTGGTCGACGTGCTGATCAACAACGCCGGCCTGGCGCTGGGCACGGAGCCGGCGCACCAGGCCCCGCTGGCCGACTGGGAAACCATGATCGCCACCAACTGCACCGGCCTGGTGACGATGACGCGCGCGCTGCTGCCGGCGATGGTCGAGCGCGGAAGCGGCTTGATCATCAATCTCGGTTCGGTGGCCGGGGCCTACCCCTACCCGGGTGGCAATGTATACGGGGCGACCAAGGCCTTCGTCGACCAGTTCACGCTGAACCTGCGGGCCGACCTGGCGGGCACGGGGGTGCGCGCGACCAACCTGGCACCGGGCCTGTGCGGCGGCACCGAGTTTTCGAACGTGCGCTTCAAGGGCGACGACGCGGCCGCGGCCAAGGTCTACGAGGGCACCGAGCCGCTCACGGCCAAGGACATCGCCGCCACCGCCTACTGGCTGGCCACGCTGCCACCGCACATCAACGTGAATGTCATCGAAATGATGCCAACCTGCCAAGGCTTCTCCCCTTTCAACATCAAACGCAGCTAACGTCGCCTAAAAAAACCGGGGTCAGAACACGTTTTTTGGAAAAAAACGTGTTCTGACCCCGGTTTTTTTAGGCGACGTTCCCGTGTATCGTGTCTGGCGGCAAATGTTTCGGAATGTTACAGGGGTTGGCGGATCGGCGCGCGCAGAGTCTACTTGGGCCCGCTCGATAAAAGTGGGACATATGTATCCTGGCGTACAGTCAAGATGCGAAAATCGCGTAAAATGTTTCCCACATTCACTTATGATGAACGAAATGCCCTCAGCTTCCAATTGGACGATCCGTGTGTATTACGAAGACACTGACGCCGGCGGCATCGTGTATTACGCGAACTACCTGAAATTTTTCGAACGCGCCCGCACTGAGTGGCTGCGCGCGGCCCAGGTCGCCCAACACGAGCTGCTCGAACAGCACCAGGCCCTGTTCGTCGTCAAGCGCGCCAGCATCGACTATCACGCGCCGGCCAAGCTCGATGATGTACTAGAATTGACGCTGAGTATTGAAAAGCTGGGACGTGCCTCGGTCCGGTTTGCCCAGCAAGCCAGGCGCGACGGCGAGCTGCTGGCCAGCGCCGAGGTCACCGTGGCGTGCGTCGACGCGGCCAGCCTGAAGCCACGTCCCCTGCCCGCCTCCGCCGCTGCTAAAATGCAGGCCGCCTGAATCATCACCGGATCACCACCCAATGAACGCAACCCCAGACCTCTCCTTCATCGCCCTGATCGCCAACGCGCACGTGATTGTGCAAATGATCCTGGCGCTGCTGCTGCTGGTCTCGCTGACCAGCTGGAGCTACATTTTCCGCAAAATGTTCGCCATCCGCGCCGCGCGCCGCCAGACCGAGCAGTTCGAACGCAGCTTCTGGGCCGGCGGCAACCTGCACACCTTGCACCAGAGCGCCAGCAACAGCCGCGACCAGAGCGGCGCGCTGGCCCGCATCTTCGAGGCCGGCATGGGCGAATTCATCAAGGGCAAGCAAGCCTCGGCCGCACGCGATCCGCTCGACATGGGCGCGGTGCTCGACGGCGCGCGGCGCGCCATGCGTGCCGCCTTCCAGCGCGAGCTCGACGCGCTCGACGCCCACCTGAACTTCCTCGCCTCGGTCGGCTCCGTGTCGCCCTATGTCGGCCTGCTGGGCACCGTGTGGGGCATCATGAACGCCTTCCGCGGCCTGGCCAGCTTGCAGCAGGCCACCCTCACCGCGGTCGCCCCCGGCATCGCCGAGGCCCTGATCGCCACCGCCATCGGCCTGTTCGCAGCCATTCCTGCCGTCGTCGCCTACAACCGCTTCACGCACGACATCGACCGCCTGGCGACCCGCTTCGAGAGCTTCGTCGAAGAGTTCTCCAACATCCTGCAGCGCCAGTCGCGTTAAGGACGCCCGACCATGGCCTTCTCTTCGAGCAGCCTGCGCGGCGGACGCGCCCGCAAGTTCAAGTCCGAGATCAACGTCGTGCCCTACATCGACGTGATGCTGGTGCTGCTGATTATTTTCATGGTGGTCCCGCCGGCCAACAGTCCGAGCGTGATCAACCTGCCCAGCGCCGACAAGTCGGCCCTGCCGCCGGACGACTACATCCAGATCGTGGTCAAGCCCAACGCTGCGCTGTCGATCGGTGTCAACGGCAAGAGCACGGTGCTGCCCGAGGACGTGGCCAACCGCAGCGCCCTGCTGCAGCGCCTGCGCGCCCTGCACACGGCCCATCCCGACTATCCGGTGATGATCGCGGGCGACCGCGACAGCAAGTACGACGATGTGATCCAGCTGATTTCGGAAGCCAAGAAGATGGGCATCCACCGGGTCGGACTGGCCACCAAGTGAGCGCCGCGCCATGGCCACGATGACCCCCGCAGCCGCAGGCGGCGTGCCCTACCGGGTGCCGCCGGAGCCGAGCCGCTGGCCATCGCTGATGCTGGCCCTGCTCATGCACGGCGGCCTGGTGCTGTTCCTGTGGGCCGGCATCAGCTGGCAAAACACGGCGCCGGTCGAGGTGGAAGCGGAAGTGTGGGACATGAAGATCCAGGCCGCCGCGCCGCCACCCGTGCTCGCGCCGCCGGTGGAGCCAACGCCTGAGGCGGCCCCGCCCGCGCCGCCCGCCGTCGCCGAGGCACCGGCCCTGCCCGACCCCGAGATCGCGCTGGCCAAGGCCAAGCTCAAGGCCGAGAAGCAAAAGCAGCTGCGCGAGCAGCGCCTGGCCGAGGAAAAGCTCGAGCGCGAGCAGCAGGAACTGGCCGACCAGAAGGCGCGCGAGCTGGCCGAGAAGAAAAAGCTCGACAAGGCCGCCGCCGACAAGAAACTGGCCGACAAGAAGGCGGCCGAGAAGCTTGCCGCGGCCGAGCAGAAAAAGCTCGACAAGCTGCGCGAGGCCGAAATGCGCCGCATCACGGGCGCCGCCGGCACCGTGGGCGACGCCGCCAAGTCGACCGCGCCGCGCGTCGACAGCGGCTACCTGGCCAGCATCACCAGCAAGATCAAGAGCACCACTTCCTACCTGGGCAATACCGACATGAGCGGCAATCCGCGCGCCGTGTTCCGCATCGATGAATTGCCCACCGGCGAGATTATCAGCGTGAAAATGGTAAAGAGCAGCGGCGTGCCGGCATTTGACGACGCCGTAGAAAAAGGTATTATCAAATCATCACCGCTGCCAAAGAAGAAAGATGGTACGGTAGAACGATCGCTGGAAATCGGCTTTTCGATGAAGGACATGAATTGATTGACCACCATGGCAACACGATGAAAACACTCCACACCGTCCTGTTCGGCGTCCTGCTGGGCGCCGGCACCTGGGCCCAGGCCCAGATCAAGATCGAGATCGCCGGCGTGCGCAGCGACCAGATCCCGATCGCCGTGGCCGCCTTCGCCGACGAGGCGGTAGCCCCGGCACAGGTCTCGGCCATCATCAGGGCCGACCTCGAACGCAGCGGCGTGTTCAAGCTGGTCGACGCCCCCGGCGCCATCGCCGAAACGGCCAGCGTCGACTACGCCCAGTGGAAGGGCCGCGGCGCCGACGCGCTCGTCGTCGGCAGCGTCACCAAGCTGGCCGACGGCCGCTTCGACGTGCGCTACAAGCTGTTCGACACCATCAAGGCGAGCGAGTTGTCGACCCTGAGCCAGTCGGTGCTGGCCAAGTACACGCGCCTGTCGGGCCACAAGATCGCCGACGACATCTATGAAAAACTGACCGGCACGCGCGGCATTTTCTCGACCCGCATCGCCTACGTCAGCAAATACAGCGAGCATGACATCCGCCTCGAAGTGGCCGACGCCGACGGCGAGGGGGTGCAGACGGCGGCCCATTCGAGCGAGTCGATCATCTCGCCGGCCTGGTCGCCCGACGGCAGCAAGGTCGCCTACGTCTCGTTCGAGCAGCGCAAGCCGGTGGTCTACGTGCAGGACCTGGTGACGGGCACGCGGCGCGTGGTGGCCAATGAAAAAGGCAGCAACTCGGCACCGGCCTGGTCGCCCGACGGCAGCAAGCTGGCGCTGGCCCTGTCGAAGGATGGCCACACCCAGATCTACAGCATGAACGCCGACGGCAGCGGCCTGCGCCGCCTCTCGAACAGCAACGACATCGACACCGAGCCGCAATTCTCGGCCGACGGCCAGACCATCTACTTCTCGAGCAACCGCAGCGGCGGCCCGCAGATCTACAAGATGAGCGCCAGCGGCGGCAATCCGACCCGCGTCACCTTCACCGGCAGCTACAACATCAGTCCGCGCGTGTCGGCCGATGGCAAGACGCTGGCCTGGGTCTCGCAGCGCGACGGCGGCTTCTCCCTTTACGCGAAGGACCTGGCGAGCGACCAGGAATTGCGCCTGGCCGATGCTGCCACCGAACCGAGCTTTTCACCCAACGGCAAGTACATCATGTACGCCACCAAGGCAGGCGGGCGCACCGCGCTGGCCGTGGTGTCGGTCGATGGACGCGTCAAGCAGCGTTTAACCTCGCAAGCAGGAAACATCCGGGAACCCAATTGGGGACCCTTCATCAAGTA
Organism: Pseudomonadota bacterium; assembly: GCA_040390195.1. Lineage (GTDB taxonomy): Bacteria > Pseudomonadota > Gammaproteobacteria > Burkholderiales > Burkholderiaceae_D > Telluria_A. The sequence continues at coordinate 5,464 of JAZJYV010000084.1, forward strand.
ATTTTTAACAACGACCTGGAGAACAACCATGCGCAATTTCAAAACCGTAGCCTTCATCATTTCCAGCGCCGCCCTGCTCGCGGCCTGCAGCACCCCGATCAAGCCGACCGAGACGCCGGTCGTTGAGCGTGCGGTGGAGACGCCGAAGGCACCAACCGTGGCCGACACGCGCGAAATCCGCCCGGTCGAAGTACCGAAGGTCGATGAGCTGAACGATCCGAAAGGCGTGCTGGCCAAGCGCAGCGTGTACTTCGACTTCGACAGCTATGTCGTGCGTGACGATGGCAAGCCAGTGGTCGAAGCCCACTCCGGCTACCTGAACAAGAACAAGGCACGCAAGGTTCTGATCCAGGGCAACACCGACGAGCGCGGCGGCACCGAGTACAACCTGGCCCTGGGCCAGAAGCGCGCCGAAGCCGTGCGCAAGTCGATGGCCTCGCTGGGCGTGGCCGAAGGACAGATGGAAGCGGTCTCGCTGGGCAAAGAGAAGCCAAAGGCCAGCGGTTCGAACGAGGCAGCATGGGCTGAAAACCGCCGCGCCGACATCGTTTATTAATCGTTCGCCGCCAGCGGCGGATTGACAACGGGGCGTATTGCAGTGCAGACTGCATGCGCCCCGTTTCTTGTTTTGAAAGAGCCCAACCGCCATGATCATGACCCCATTTTCCAAGTCCCGCCTCGCCGCCGTCTGCTTCGCCTTTGCCGCCGCCCTTCCCCTGCAGGCCGGCGCCGGCATCCTGGACGACGATGAAGCGCGCAAGGCCATCCTCGAACTGCGCGCGAAGGTCGACAAGCTGGCGCTCGAGTTGAACGGCAAGATCGACACCAAGTCCGACAAGACGGCCGCGCTGGAGCTGGTCAACCAGCACGAGCAGACCATGCAGGAAATCGCCAGGCTGCGCGGCCAGCTCGAAGTATTGAGCAATGAGCTGGCCAACGTCCAGAAGCGCCAGAAGGATTTCTACAGCGACCTCGATGCGCGCATCCGCAAGCTCGAACCGCGCCAGATCACCATCGACGGCAAGGAAGCGGCGGTCGACCCGGCCGAGCAGAAAGGCTATGAAGCGGCGATGGCGCTGATCAAGGCCGGCGATTACAAGGGCGCCGCCAGCACGCTGACCGACTTCGTGCACCGCTATCCGGAATCGGGCTACGCGGCCAATGCGCAGTACTGGCTGGGCAATGCCTACTTCGCGCAGCGCGACTACCCGAAAGCCATCGCGGCCCAGGAGATCGTGGTGTCGACCTACAAGGACAGCTCCAAGGCGCCTGACGCCATGCTCAACATCGGCTCGTGCTACATCGAATTGGGCGACAAGAAAAAAGCCAAGAAGGCCCTGCTGGACTTGATCGCCAAGTTCCCTGATTCGACTGCGGCTGCCACCGCGAAGGACCGGCTGGCCGCATTGAAATAGGCGCTTTGGCAAATAAAAGTGCCGCAGGCATTTGACAACATCGCCACCGCCCCCTATAATCTTGCTTCTTTCGGGGGTCGTTAGCTCAGCTGGTAGAGCAGCGGACTTTTAATCCGTTGGTCGCAGGTTCGAATCCCGCACGGCCTACCACGAATACATAGAAAGCCCACGAATTCACGTTCGTGGGCTTTTTTGCTGTCTGCTCCATGCTGCCTCAGTGGACTGCGGGTGGTGTGTCCAGCAAGTCGGAAAAGGCCCGCGCCGGCACCGCTTTGCTGTAAAAAAATCCCTGTGCACAATGGCAGCCATGGGCCAGAAGAAAACTCACTTGTTCCTGGGTTTCCACGCCCTCGGCCAGGACCCCCAGTTGCAGGCTGTTCGCCATGGCAATGATGGCCGTGATGAGCGCCGTGCGATTCCGATCGGCGCCGATGTCGCGTACGAATGATTGATCGATCTTGAGCGAATGCACGGGGAAGCGCTGCAAGTAAGCGAGGCTCGAATAGCCGGTGCCGAAGTCGTCCACCGACAGTTTTACCCCCATGTCGCGCAGCGTGGTCAGGGTCGACAGATTGAATTCGCTGCGCTTCAGGAAAATGCTCTCGGTGATTTCCAGCTCCAGGGCGTTGGCCGGGATGCCTGCCTCATCGAGGATCTGGCCGACCATGACGCAGAAGTCGGCCGGTTCGAGTTGCCGGGGAGATAGATTCACGGCGATCTTCAAATCGGGGCGGCCCGCGTCGCGCCAGATTTTCAGCTGGCGGCATGCCTGGCGCAAGGTCCACTCGCCAATCGGCACGATCAGGCCGGACTCTTCGGCGTTGGCGATGAAATCACCGCACGAGATCGGCCGGCTCCCCGGTCGCTGCCATCGCAGCAGCGCTTCGGCGGCAAAGATGCTGCCGTTCTTCATATCCACCTGCGGCTGGTAATGCAGGACAAATTCATCATGGATCAATGCATGGCGCAGGCGCTTGCCCACGCCAAGGCGCTGCTGGGCCGCCCGATTGAGCGCCGCGGTGAAGAACTGGAACTTGCCGCGGCCCATTTCCTTGGCATGGTACATCGCCGTCTCTGCCGCCCGCATCAAGGTCTCCACATCGGTGCCGTCATCGGGGTAGACGCTGATGCCGATGCTGCCGCTGATATGCAGCTCGTGGGCATCGACGATGAATGGCCGCGCCAGCGTATCGAGCGCCTTCCTGGCCACCTGCTCGACATCGCCGATGTCGGCCAGGGCAGGCAGGCTGATGACGAATTCATCACCACCGAGCCGCGCCACGCTGTCGCCTTCACGCAAGCATTCGCGCAGGCGAGCGGCCGCCATTTGCAACACCACGTCGCCGATCTGGTGGCCGAGCGAGTCGTTGATATACTTAAAAAAATCCAGGTCGATCAGCAGGATTGCCACCCAGTTCCGGTGGCGGTGCGCGTAGGAGATCGCCTGGTCCAGGCGGTCCTGCAACAGCGTCCGATTGGGCAAGCCGGTCAAGCCATCATGGTTCGCCATATGGAGAACTTGCTCCGCCGCCCGCTTGCGCTCGGTCAGGTCGAGCGCAAAGCCGACTCCATGAACGCTCGATCCTTCGAGCATGGCCGCGGCGGTCAGCACCGGCACCCGGCTGCCATCCTTGCGGATAAATTCCTTTTCGAACGGCCGGCAAATGCCGGTCGTCTTGAGCTCCGCAATCGCGCGCTCGTCCGCGAGATGCCATTCCGGCGGCGTCATGTCCGGCCAGCGGATTTTTCCGTCCTGCAGATCCTGCCGGCTGTATCCGATGATCGCCAAGGCCGCATCATTGGCCCCGGTGATCCTGCCACCGAGGTCAAAAAACATGATGCCCACGATGTTCGATTCGACCAGCCTTCGAATTTTCCCTTCGCGTTCCTGGAGATCGGCATACAGGCTGGCGTTTTCCAGCGAAATGGCAGCTTGGGACGCCAGCAATTGCAGCACCGCCACGCGTTCCGGCGTAAAGGCGTGCGTGACGAGATCGCTCTCGAGGTAAAGCATCCCGATCAGCGCTTCCTGCCTCAGGATCGGCAGGCATAACACGGACTTCGGTTGCCGACCGGAAAAGTATGGGTCGCCCGCAAACCGGTTCGGCTGTGCCACGTCAGGCAAGAGTACCTGCTCCAGGCTGCGCCGGACGTAATTGACGATCGACGCCGGCAACGGCGCTGCCAGGGCTGTCGATCCAAGGTGCTGATGCACCTGCACCTCTTGCTGATCGACGCGGGCATCGGCGGCCAGCATCAATTCCCCGGCGCGCACGAGAAGCAGGTAACCGGACTGGGCTCCAGCGTTTTCGAGCACGATATGCATCAGCGTATCGACCAGCTCGACCAGCATGATTTGGCCCGAGATTGCCTGCGATGCCTTCATCACCGACAACAGGTCCAGCCGTTCCAGGTCGCCCGCCGGCGTCGCCTGGCCGGGCACTGCCTGCGCACGCAGTTCGGGATAGTCGGCATCGAGCTGCGCGACCTTGCCATCGGCCCCCCAACGGGCATAGGCGGCGCGCGCCTCGCGCAAATAGGTCTGGGCGATGAGGTCGAGGCCACGTGCCCGGTAAAATGCCGATGCCAGTTCGAAGGCGATCGCCTCATCCTGGACGAAGCCATTTTCATGGGCCGATCGGATCGCCTGTTCGTACAACGGCCCGGCGTCGCCCGGGCGCTCTTCGATGCGGGCGATCTCCGCGCCCAGCAGCGCCTGGCGGTCCAGGAAATTTTGCGGCGAGCTCTTGGCCCACAATGCATGCCTGTCGAGCTCATCGGCTAGCATGGCTGCATACTCGCGCTGCCTGGCGCTTGACGCCTGCGGGTACAGCGCTGCCAGGGTCAGCCCGAAGAAAAAATGATGCACCGAATCGAAAAGGATCAGGTTGCCCGATTCGTGGGAATTCAGCGCCGCCTCTTGCGCCGATGCGAGCGCGCGGGCATGGTCACCATGGATGAACGCTGACACCTGCCTGATGATGTGGGCATTCTGGAGACCAAAGCCAAAGCTTGCTTTTTCGAACATGGCAAGACACGCCGCCTCATCGAAATCATCGTCGTCCAGGCTCGCCGGCGCCCTGGTCTGACCTTTCAGGTTCGCCACCAGCTGCTGCTGGAAACGCAGCGTCTGGACCACTGCGTCATTGTGGCTGTCACGGGCAAGCTCGGCATGCTTGCGCGCCGTCTGCAGCACCTCATCGAGCGTTCCTCCCTGTTGCAGCGCAAGCCAGAAATAGACCATGGTGATGTAACTGGCGTACACCAGGTCGCCAACCTCGAGACTGGCGAAAAAAGCTTGGTCGAGCATCGGCCCGATCTCGGCCATCGACTCTCTCAACAGGCTGTAGGCGATCGCGTGTGTCGCAATCAGGCGTCCCTTGCGCCGGCGCCCATCGAGTTGCTGGCATAGCCGCAGCGCCATGTCGGAAAAAGCGAGGGCCGATGCGATGTCGCGGCGGCGCGAGATCAGCAAGATCCCGTAGGCGCTGTAGGCAAAACAGGAATCTTCATTGTGGCCGTAGCGCAAGGAAAGCCTGACGGCCCTGGCGATGATGAGGGAAAAATAGGCCGGCCGGACCATGTACGCTGCCGGTATCGCCTCCACCAGCAACGCCAGCGCCATCCCCATGTCGGCATTGGCGAGCGGGGGCACATCCGTGAGATCGGCGATGCGCCGCCCTTGCAGGAAGTCCGATATGGCGCTGACTTCGGCTTCGATTGCCGCCTCGATCTCCGCCTCGGCCGTGGGAAACGCCACGTCGAACAGGCGTGCCCCCTCGACCATGCTGGCCACTGCGTCGTCGAGGCGCCCGGCCACCTGGTAGAGCGCAATACGCAAGAGGTAGACGCGGGCGCTGTCGCGGCGCGATTGCGCCCGTGCCAGGACCAGGTCAGCCAGTTGCGTGGCACGGGGGAAGTTTCCGGCGAGGTATTCGCACTCGGACAATGCCAGGCTGAGCTCAAGGGCATCCTGGTACTGCGCCTGCCACATGTCGGCAGGCATCAGCGCCAGCGCCCGGTCCAGGAAGCAGCGCGCCGCGTCCAGGGCGACGGCTGCCTTGGCCTTCATCCCGGCCAGAACATTGAGTCGGCACAGCAAGGCATTCTCGCCCTCGTCAACGATGCCATCGGCGCCGCGGTTGAACTGGTCCACGATCGAAAACACCGCGTCCTCGATCTGTCGCTGCGCCTTGCCAGCCATCAGGCGGCGGCCGATGCGCAGGTGCAGCGCCTGGCGCGACGCAGCTGGCAGCGACATGTAGGCCGCTTCCTGCAGTCGATCGTGCAGGAAGCGGATGATGCCCTGGGCCTGCGATACGAGCCCGGCACGGACGGCCGCCGACAGTGCAGCCTCGGTGTCTGCTTCCGCCTGGCCGGACAGCATCACCAAAGTGGCCTTCGGTGCTGCCGAACCGAGACAGGCGAGCAGTTGCAGTGTTTCCCGGACCGGGGGGGGCAGCCGCGCCAGTTTGCCGATCATCAATTCGGCCACATTGTCGGTATAGCCCTTGGCGCTGATTCGATCCAGGTCCCAGCGCCAGCTGCGGGTACTGGCGTCGAATGCGACCATGCCTTCGTCAGCCAGGGCGCTCATGAACTGGATCACAAAGAATGGATTGCCACCCGTCTTCTGATAGACCAGCCGCACCAGGGGCTCGGCCGCCGCGCGCTCGCAATGGAGCATCTCGCCGATGAAGCTGCCAAGCGCCGCTTCGGGCAAGGGCGCCAGTGCGATGTGGGTGATGGCCGCGCCTTCCTTGCGCAAGGCATCGAGCAGCGCGCTCAACGGCCGCCCGGCACCGGCCTCCTCGTCGCGGCATGCGCCAATCACCAGCAAGAAACGCCGGTCCGGGTCGCTCACAAGATCCCTGACCAGCTCCAGGCTGGCGGCATCGGCCCACTGCAAGTCATCGAGCAACAGCGTCAACGGATGCGCTGCTTGGGCGAACACGCCAATGAATCTCTGAAACACCATGCGGAACCGATTGCGGGCCTCGGCCGGGGCCAGCCGGGGCAGCGGCGGCTGCGGACCAATGATCAGTTCGACCTGGGGCAAGACATCGATGATCAACTGGGCATTGGCACCGATTGCCGCTTGAATCTGCTGGCGCCAGACGGCGACCCCCGCTTCGTTTTCCACCAGAATGTGCTGTACCAGTTCGCGGAACGCCTGCGTCATCGTGTCGTAGGGAATCTCGCGCTGGTACTGGTCGAACTTGCCGGAGATGAAAAATCCGTGGCGCTCCAGGATGGGTCGACGCAATGCATGCACCAGGGCAGACTTGCCGACACCGGCGCTCCCGGACACCAGTGTCAGCGCGGCGCGCCCGGAAGTGACCATCGCATCATGGCATGCCAGCAGTTGCTGGAGCTCCTGCTCGCGGCCGATCAGCTTGCAGGGTATCTGGAAATGCTCATCGTTCATGTCATGCACGCCAAGAGTGAAATTGGCGGCTTCCCCCTGCGCTCCCCACTGCGCCAGGACGCGTTCCAGGTCGGCTTGCACTCCAGGTGCGCTTTGATAGCGATCCTCCGGCATCTTTTCCAGCAGCTTGAGGACGATGGCCGAGAGCATCGGCGGGATCGACGGATCGAGGACCGATGGCGCGCGCGGCACGCTGGCCAGGTGGCAGTGCGCCCATTCGAGCGCATCGGCGCCCTGGCACGGCAGCTGTCCGGTCAGCATTCGGTACAGCATCACTCCAAGCGAATAAAAGTCCGTCCGGCGGTCGACGGCGCGATTCATGCGTCCGGTTTGCTCGGGTGAGATGTAGGCCCAGTCGCCGACCGGCGCCGTGTCCGGTGCGGCCGCTTCGAGGCTCGCCAGGCTCAGGTCCAGCAGGCAGATCTTTTCTCCCGCCAACAGCATCATGTTGGCCGGACGAACATCGCGATGGACCAGCTGCGCGCCATGCAGCGCGCCCAGGATCTGCGCCAGTTGCAGGCCCAGTCGCAGGCAGAGCGGCAGCTCAAGTTTGTGCCGGGTCAGTACGCTTTCGAACAGCTCGCCCTCGAAAGGGTCCAGCACCATCATCAAGTTGCCCGGCTCATCGACCAGAGCAGTCGGTTTGACCACGCCGGGGATGTCCAACGCGGCCAGGGTCGCATACTCGCGCCGAAAGCGGGCTCCATGCGCAGGGATGTCTTCCGGTTCGAGCAGTTTCAACATGACCGGAGCGCCGTCCACGACCTGTCGGCCACGATGCAGGTGCGCTCCCCCTGTCGTACCGACCCGCTCGAGGATTTGATATTGCACCATCATGGGCCCGTCGGATTCGGGTGTGGCGAGTTCTGATAATGCATAGTACGACCAGACCCCACGACACACAAGCGACGCACTTCTCCCGGGCGCGCAGTGTGTCGATTTGCCCGCAAACAAACACAGCAATGATGCTTACGTTCGCATCGCGCTCAAGCCGCTGATGCCCAAGGGCATACTTGCTCTGGCGAAGCGTGCCAAACGGTGACGCGCCGTGCCGGCGGCGCGTACATGGCGTCGCCCTCACCCACGCCGAACGCCTGGAAGAACGCACCCTGATTCTGGATGCAGCCAAGCACCCGGAAACGCGGCGGCGCATGGCTGTCCGTTTGAAGCGCGAGCAATGTTTGCCGATCGCACGCGACATGGCGCCAAGCCTGGGCGAACCCCATGTAGAAGCGCTGGTCGCCAGTGAGCCCGTCAATCAGCGGCGCGTGCCCGCCAGCCAGTGTGCGCCGGTAGGCGCCATACGCGGCGGCCAGGCCGGCGTTGTCGGCGAAGTTTTCGCCCAGCGTCAATTGGCCATCGACGCACTGGCCCGGCAGCGGGCAGTATGTGCCGTATTGCGCCACCAGCGCCGCGCCTTGCCCGGCGAACCGCGCGCGCTCGCCCGCCCCCCACCAGTCGCGCAGATTGCCGGCGGCGTCGTAGTGGCTGCCGACCAGGTCGAAGCCGTGGCAGATTTCATGGCCGATGATGGCTCCGATGGCGCCGTAATTGCACGCGTCGTCGGCCCCGGCGTTGAAAAATGGTGGCTGCAAAATCGCGGCCGGGAACACGATCTCGTTGAGCGCGGGGTCATAGCGTGCGTTCACGGTCTGTGGCGTCATCGACCACTGCGCGCGGTTGGTCGGCCGGCCAAGCTGGTCGATCTCGCACTGGCTGCGAAACAGGCGCGCGCGCAGCACATTTTCCAGCAGCGCGTCGGGGGCGATGTGCAAGGCGGCGTAATCGCGCCAGCGTGACGGCGCGCCGATCTTGCACGTCAGCGCGTCAAGCTTGCAGCGCGCTTGCTGGCGTGTCGCCGCGCCCATCCACTCGAGCGTGTCGATCCCGGCGCGGCAGGCGGCCATGACGTTGCCCACCAGTGCCTCCAGCCGCACCCGGTGCGCGTCAGGAAAGCAGCGCGCGGCGTAGCGCTTGCCCAGCGCGTCGCCCAGGCACTGCTCGACGACCCGCAGCGCGCCCTGCCACGGCGGCGCCGCTGCCGGGATCCCGCGCAGCAGCGTGCCATGAAAGGCGAAGTCCTCGGCCACGACCTCCTGGCCCAGGTAGGGTGCGCAGCCGTCGAGCAAATGCCACACCAGGTAGTGGCGCCAGGTTGCCACGGGCGTCGCGCGTGCCAGCCGCGCGAAGGCGCACAGGTAGTCCGGCTGGGCGACGATCAGCGCATCGATGCCCGCCACGCCGGCCTGGCACAGGTAAGCGTCCCAGCCGTAATCTGGCGCCAGCGCGCGCAGCCCGGCCTTGTCGAAGCGGTTATCGCACTTGCGCGGGTCCGCGCAATCGGCCCGGCCCCACTGGTGCGCGGCCAGCGCCGACTCGAACGCCACGATCGCCGCCGCCGCTGCCCTGCCATCGGGCCAGCCCTGTAGCGCGAACATGGTCTCGATGTGGGCCTGGTAGGCGCGCCGCAAGGGACCGGCGCCGCAGGCATCGGTCCGATCGTAGTAGCGCCGGTCCGGCAGGCCCAGGCCGGCCTGGCGCAGCACCAGCCGCTGGCGCGCCGCGTCGCGCGCATCGGCGCACACCGCCAGCGCATACGGCGCGTTCAAGCCAAGCCGGTTGAAGCGCGCGATCAGCGCCGGCAGGGCGTCGTGCCCGGACAGCGCGGCCACGCGCCGCACTTCGCAGGCCAGCGCCTGCGGGCCGCGGCGCTGGCGCGCCTGCATGTCAAGGAAGCTGGCGTGCAGCGCCGCGATCTTTTCCGCCTCGGCGTCGCCGGCGCAGTCGGCGACGATCGCCTGCAGCTGGGTTTCGACGCGCGAGCCCACCTCGTCGAACGCGCTCCAGCTCGCGCGCCCGGCCGGCAGGCGTGTGCGCGCGAGCCAGCGGCCGTTCACGTGCGCGTAGAAATCGTCCTGCGCCCGCACCGAGGGATCGACATTGTCCATCTCGATCCCCGAGGCCAGCGCCAGGTTCATGCCTGGACGCCGTAGTGCTGTGCCATCGCGTCATTCATGGCCCACAGGATGTCGAGCTTGAACTTGAGGATCTCGAGCGCCCGCTCCTGCAGCGCGCGGGTGTTGAAATGGTCGAGCGTCAGCGCCAGCCCCTGGATCACGTCGCGCGGCGCCTGGCTGGTCCGGTTGCGGAAATACTGCAGCCCGGCCGACTCGATCCACGGATAGTGTTCGGGCCAAGTGGCGAGGCGCTGGCGATGGATGAGCGGCGCGAACAATTCGGTCAGCGAGGAGCAGACCGCTTCCTGCCACGGCGCGCGGCGCGCGAAATTGACGTAGGCGTCCACGGCGAAACGCACGGCCGGCAGCACGTGGCGCAGGTCGACGATCTCCTCGCGCCCGAGGCCGGTGGCGATGCCCAGACGTATCCACGCTTCGATGCCGCCCTCGTCGACCGTCTTCTCCCCATCCGGCAAGCCGTACTCGAAGCCGTCGTGATCGAGGATGCGCTGAACCCAGCCGCGCCGAACCGCCCGGTCGGGACAATTGGCGATGATGGCAGCATCCTTGACCGGAATCGCCACCTGGTAGTAGAAGCGGTTGGCCACCCACATGCGGATCTGGTGCGCCGTCGCGCGGCCGGTATTGAGCATCACGTTGTAGGGATGGTGGATGTGGTAGGCCGCGCCCCGGGCCCGCAGCTGGGCCTCGAACTGCGCCATGTCCCACGGCGCGCCCGCGGTCACGTCGTTCAGGTCGGATTGATTCATGCTGTGCTCCCGGTTCAAATGTGGATGTGCATGCCGTCGTAGGCGACTTCGATGCCGCGCCGCTCGAGCTCTGCCCGTTGCGGCGAGCGCTCGTCAAGGATGGGATTGGTGTTGTTGATGTGGATGAGGATCTTGCGCACCGTCGGCGGCAGCAGCGCCAGCCACTCGAGCATGCCGCCCGCGCCGTCCTGCGGCAAGTGGCCGATCTCGCGTGCGCTCTTGCCCGACAAGCCCAGCGCGATCATTTCGTCGTCGCTCCAGAAGGTGCCGTCCACCAGCACGCACTGGGCCTCGCGCATCGCACCGAGCACGCGCTCGTCGCGCGCGCCAAGCCCGGGAGCGTAGAACAGGCGCTTTCCGGAGCGCGCGTCGGTCAGGCACAGGCCGATGTTGTCGCCCACCACGCCGTGCTCGCGGTTGGGCGAATAAGGCGCGGCCTTGCTCATCAAGGGCACCGCCGAAAACACGACGCCCTCCACGCCCGGCACCTGGAAGCTGCTGCCGTCGGGCGCGAGCGCATGGCGCGCCACCTTGCAGTAGTGCTCCAGCAGCGGCAGCACCGGGTTGCGCAGCGTGAGGTCGGCGTGGACCGGATCGGTGCACCACAAGGGCAATGGCCTGGTGTGCTCGCGCAGCATGTACAGGCCGGTCGCATGGTCGATCTGCCCGTCCACCAGCACCACGCCGGCGATCGCGCTGTCGCGCAGGGCGCGGCCGGGCTGCAACTCGGGCGTGGCTTTAATCTGCTGCAAGATGTCGGGCGAGGCGTTGAGCAGGACCCAGTCCAGATCCTCGTCGCCGGTGACGCAAATCGAGGACTGGGTCCGGGCGCGCGCCTTGACGGTGCCATCGCGCACGCCAGCGCAATTGGCGCAATTGCAATTCCACTGCGGGAAGCCGCCGCCGGCTGCGGCGCCCAAAACGATGATGTGCATGCGCTCTACTCCTGTGAAAAAGCCAAGTATGGGCGCGCCCGGCGTGCGGCGCGTCCGGCATTCCCGCGCCGCAGGCTAGCGATTTTCATGATGGCCCCGTCGCGCCTGGCCGCGCATTGTCCCGCCGTGGAACAAGGTTCTGATCCAATTTGACACAGGCGCCGTCCCAAACCCGCCTCGCGCCGGCGGTACGCTTCTTGCGTTCGACTTCCTGCGAAGGAGGACGCGATGGCCAATTCAACGACCAGGATCGAAACCAGGCTGGCGCAGCTCGGTCACCTGAGCTTGCACACCCGGATCAGCCTGCTAATGACGGCGGTGCTGGCCAGCCTGACGCTGGCGCTGGGCGCACTGTGGCTGCATGCCACGCGCGAGAGCATCAACGAAGAGATCACGGCCGGCACCCGCGTGTGCGAGCAATGGCTCGATGTGCTCTCGAGCGAGGTGCGGGTCTGGCCCAACGCCGCCGCCAGCGCGCGCCTGCTCGAGCGCATCCGCGCCGCAGGGCGCGTCCGCGCCAATGCCCTGAGCGCGCTCGACGCCGCCGGCCACACGCTGTATGCGTCGCCGGCGCCACGTTACAAGGCCGGGCGCGATGCGCCGGCCTGGTTCGCCCAGCTGGTGGACCCGCAAGTGCAGCAGCGCCGCATCATGGCCGGCGGGCTCACCCTGGTACTGACCCCGGACGCCTCGCGCGCCAGCGTCGACGCGTGGGACAGCGCACTGGCGATGACGCTGTGGGCTGGCGCCCTGCTCGCCCTGCTGTTCCTGGCGACGCGCTATCTGCTCGACCGCACCCTGGCGCCGCTCGAACAAATTCGCATTGCACTTGAAGGTACCGGGCGTGGGCACTTCGACCTGCGCCTGCCGGTCTACGCCGCGCGCGAATTGAATTTGCTCGCGCACGCCTACAACGGCATGGCCGACCGGCTCAACGAAGCGGTCAACGACAACGTGCGCCTGTACAGTGAATGCGAACTGGCGCAACTGATGCAGAGCCGCGTCGAGCACGAACGGCTCGGCATCGCCCAGGAACTGCATGACGAACTGGCGCAGGGAATCACGGCGGTGCGCGCGCTGGCCGGCGCCATCGTCCAGCGCACCGCCGACCAGGGCGCGCTGCACGGCCACGCCCAAAGCATCGTCGCCGTCACCAACGACATCCAGCAAGGCATACGCCACATCCTGCAGCGCCTGCGCCCGTCCGACTGCGACGCGGCGAGCCTGAACCTGGCGCTCCAGCGTCATCTTGCGCTGTGGCAACAGCACTACCCCCAGATGGAACTGCAAGTGGACTTGTGCAGCGATCCCTTGCAGGTGGACGAAGCGCTCGCGCTGGCGGTGCTGCGCATCCTCCAGGAGGGATTGACCAATGTGGCGCGCCACTCGGGCGCGACGCGGGTACGGGTGGCGCTGCGCGTTTGCCGCCAGGACGATGGCGAATGGCTCGATCTGACGCTGGCCGACAACGGACGCGGCCTGGCGCCCGACACCATCCATGCGCCCGGCTTCGGCTTGCGCGGCATGCGCGAACGCGTGCATGCGCTCAAGGGCGAGCTGTCAATCGCGAGCCGGCCGGGGCGCGGAGTGCGCCTGCGCGCACGGCTGCCCACGAATTGCGTCAAAACCGATCAGGCAGGCTGGATCGAACATCCTGGGAGCGCATCATGAATACGGTATTGAACAATCAAACGGTCTTGTTGGCCGATGACCACGCCATCGTGCGCATGGGGTTTCGCCTGCTGCTCGAGGGTGCGGGCGCGGCGCGCGTGACGGAGGCGGACTGCGGCGAAGCGGCACTTGCCATGTATGAGCAGGCGCCGCCGGACGTGCTGGTGATGGACATTTCGATGCCCGGCATGGGCGGCCTGGCAGCGCTGGCGCGCTTGTTGGCGCGCCGGCCCGGGGCGCGCGTGCTGATGCTGTCGGCCCACCACGAGAGCATCGTGCCGATGCGCGCGCTCAAGGCCGGCGCGCTCGGCTACCTGAGCAAGCGCTGCCAGCCCGAGGAGCTGGTGCGGGCGGTGCACCAGGTCAGCCAGGGACGGCGCTACCTCGATCCGGAACTGGCGCAGGCGGTCGCCCTGGCCAACCTGGCCGGCAACGCCGACCCAGCCAGCGCCCTGACGGAGAAGGAAATGCTGGTGTTCCTGCAATTGTCGCAGGGGCGCTCGGTCAACGCGGTGGCGCTCGACTTCCACCTGAGCCCGAGCACGGTGGGCACCCACCTGTACCACATCAAGCAAAAGCTCAATGTCAGCAACGCCTCCGAGATGACGATGGTCGCGCTGCGCAGCGGCTTGCTCGAAGTGTAGCTTCAGGCGCGCAGCCAGCCCTTGTCGCACGCGACATCGAGGAAGGCCAGCGTACCGTGTTCAACCTCGCCCGGCGCGGCAGGAAAGGCGAGCTGCAGGTCGGCCACGATCGCCTCCACATTGCGTTGCCCGTCGCAGCGCTGCAGGATCTCGCTGGCCGAGCCATTAAGTTTGACCAGCCCTTCCGGATACAGCAGCAGCCAGGCGGCCTGGCTTTCTTCCCATCGGAATACGTAGTGCGGCGCGAGCCGGGGAATGGCGTGGAGGGGCATGGACATGGTGCGCTCGCAAGGAAAATGGTCAATCGGAGGAAGCGGCGCGTGGCCGCTTCCCGTTGCGCTTAGCGCGTGTAGACGTAAGCCGTCACTTCAAAGCCGAGACGGATTTCGCAATAGGCGGGGGTTTCCCAGGTCATTTGTATCTCCTCGATGGATGGTCAGCGAAGTGCTGCACCTGTGACGAGTATTCCAGCACTGGCGCCAGCGCGCCAACGGCGTCCGGCCAGATGCGCCTCGCGATAATCATGAGATCGTGGCCGGCCGCGCAAGGCCGGCCAGCAGCGGCGCCAGGCAAGCGACGCCGGATTCGACAAACGCGCGGTGGACCTGGATGCCGCTTGCCCCGGCCTGCAGCGCGGCGCGCACGTCCGCGGCGCTGCGGATGCCGCCCACGGCAACCAGCGCGGCGCCGCCATCGAGCGCGCGCGACCAGTCCTGCAGCCAATCAAGGCGCGCCTGGTGCTGCGGCAGCACCGGAATCACCGCGTCGAAGCCCGCCGCCAGCGCGGACTGCGCCGCCGCGCTCAACTGCGGGGCATCGAGCGGCAGCTTCAATGCCAAGGCGACGCGCCGGCCAGTGGACGCGCGCAGCCAGGCCCGCTCGCTGGCCAGCGTCGCCAGCGCAGCGGCGACCAGCGCGTCGTGCTCGGGCCGCAACAAGGGGCGATAGGCGGCCGCGCTCAGGTTGAAGACCAGGTAATCGGCCACCGGCCACGCGCTGCGCAGGCCGGCTAGCCAGTGCGCGCCCAGCGCGCCTGGCGGTGCGCCCGCTCCAAGGCCGATGCCGATGCCGATCCGGGCGCGGCACGGCAGCGCGACGACGTCTCCCAGGCGCTGCACCAGCGCCGCCACGCCCACTTGGGCGCCGTCCGGCAGTGGCGTGACGGTACCGAATTCGACGCCGGCAAAGCCGCAGGCGAGCAGCGCGGCGGCGCAACTGCCGCTGCGGTCGACGCCACCGGCCAGGCCCGGTCGTTCGCGCAGCGCGCGCAGCCAGCCGTTCACCCGAACCGCCGCAAGAATTCGGCCATGCATGCGGCGAGTGCATGCACGCCCTCTTCCGGCATGGCGTTGTACAAACTGGCACGCAAGCCGCCGAACTGGCTGTGGCCCTCCAGATGGTGCAATCCTGCTTGCGCGGCATGTTCGAGAAAACGTGCCGTCAAGCCCGCTTCGGCCAGCTCGAAGCGCACGTTCACCGGCGAACGGTGGCCGGGCGCCACGGGAGCGCGGAAAAAGCCGCCGCTCGCGTCGATCGCGCCGTACAGCAAGGCCGCCTTGCGCTGTCCGCGCGCCTGCATCTCGGCCAGGCCGCCCTGCTGCCCGATCCAGTCGAACACCATGCCCGCCAAGGCGATGGCAAGCGTCGGTGGGGTGGCAGCGCGACTGCCCTGCCCGGCCTGGATCCGGTAGTTGCAGGCGAACGGCGCCAGCGGGGCCGGGCGCCGCAGCAAGTCCTCGCGCACGATCACCACCGTCATGCCGGCAATGCCGAGGTTTTTTTGCGCGGCGGCGTACACCAGGCCGAAACGGGCCACCTCCAGCGGCGCCGTCAACAGGCACGATGTGGCGTCAGCGACCAGAGGCACCGCGCCGCAATCGGGCAGCGCGGGATAGGCGATACCGTCCGCCGTTTCGTTGGGCGTGATGTGGCAATAGGCGCAGTCGGCCGGCATGTCCCAGCCCGACAGCGGCGGTGCGGCCAGCGGCCGCTCGCCTTCGTAACGGGCGACGACGGTGACGGCGGCGTAGCGGGCCGCCTCGCGCAATGCGCGCTGCGACCAGTGGCCGGAGTCGGCATAGGCGACGTGCCCGGCGCCGCCCGCCAGATTGAGCGGCAGCATCGAAAACTGCTCGGTCGCGCCGCCGGCCAGGAACAGGATGCTGTAATTTTCCGGCACCGCCAGCAAGGCGGCCAGGCGCGCGCGCGCCTGCGCCAGCGTGGCGCCGAACGCGGCGCCGGTGAAAGGGCGCTCGAGCGCGGTGCTGCCATCGCCGGCCCGGGCGAACAATTCCTCGCGTGCGCGTGCGAGCACCTCGGCCGGCAGGCCGGACGGGCCGGCCGCGAAATTGTAGTGCCTGTTCATCCCACCCCGCCATGCGCTCCGGCGGCCATGAAAAACAGCAGCGGCACGGACAGCATGGTGTTGGTGCGCGAGGAAAGGTGGCTGATGCGCGAGCAGCGCAAGCGTTCCTCGACCGGAGCCGGCACCAGGCCGAGCACCTTTTGCTGGTGCGGCCACAGCACGAACCAGACGTTGAGCATCATCAGCGTGCCGATATACATGCCGATGCCGATCGGCGCCAGCGCGCCGTGGAGGCGCACGGCATCGGGCAGCGCGCCGCGCTGCCACAGCATCAGCAGGCCGGCGCACCAGGTCACCACCGCGGCCCAGCGGAACACGCCGTGTTCGCGATTGAGCATGGCCTGGAAGCGCGGGCTGGCGTCCGCGTTCAGGTCCGACGCGAGCAGCGGCACGTAGGCCGGGCGCTGCACGAGGCTCGAGTAATTATGGCCGACCCACACCACGCCGGCCAGGAAATGCACCCAGCGCAAGGCCAGGCCAAGGTTCGCGCCATCCATGCCGGCCTCAGGGCGCGCCGTAGCGCAGCAGGGCCACCAGCACGGCCGTGAGCAGCACGCCGCACAGCAAGGTCGCCAGGGCGCTGTCGAAGGGGGCGCGCACTCAATCCTCCATGAAGGCGGTGGACATCACGCCGGCGGCGCGTTTGACCAGGGGCTTGCGAAAGCGTACCGGCTGGGTCGCGCTTTGCACTGCCCCCTGCATCAGGTGGTGGTGCGGCGAACGGCTGCAGGCCGGGTCGGTATTGCCGGCGTCGCCCGTCAGCAGGAAGGCCTGGCAACGGCAGCCGCCGAAGTCCTTCTCGCGCTCGTCGCAACTGCGGCACGGTTGCGGCAGCCAGTCCAGCCCTCGGTATTTCTTGAACAGCGGCGACTCGTTCCAGATCCACTCCAGTGGCCGGTCGCGCACCGACACGAAGTCCAGGCCGGGGATCGAGCGCGACTCCTGGCACGGCATCGCCACCCCGTCCGGCGCGATGGTCAGGTGGATCGCACCCCAGCCATTCATGCATGCCTTCGGCCGGCCCTCGTAGTAGTCCGGGATCACATAATAGATGGCCATCTGCTTGCCAAGCCGGGCACGCCACTCCTGCACCACCGCCTCGGCCGCGCGCAAGGCCGCCAGGCTTGGCATGAGTTCGTCGCGGTTGATCAGGGCCCAGTTGTAGTACTGCAGGTTGGCCAGCTCCAGGTATTCCGCGCCGAGGCTGGCCGCGTATTCGATCATCGGGCCCACCTGGCCAATATTCTGGCGCCCGACCGGCATGTTCAGCACCATTGGGAATCCATGCGCCTTGATCCGGCGCGCCGCATCGAGCTTGAGCTGGTGCGCCCTGGCGCCCACCAGTTCGTCCGTCAGCGCCGCGTCGGTCGACTGCAAGGACAGCTGGATCTGCTTGAGGCCGGCCCGCTTGAGGGCAAGCAGGCGCTCTTCGGACAGGCCGATGCCGGAAGTGATCAGGTTGCTGTACAGGCCGATCTGCTCGGCGTAGGCCACCAGCTCTTCCAGGTCGCGCCGCTGCAAGGGCTCGCCGCCGGTGAAGCCGACTTGCAAGGCGCCGAGCGCGCGCGCCTCGCGCATCACGCGGCGCCAGTCCTCGGTGCTCAGTTCATTCTTGGCGTAGTCCTCGAAATCGAGCGGATTGCTGCACCAGGAACACTTGAGGGGGCAGCGGTAGGTCAGTTCCAGGGCGAGCCACAGCGGCTTGCCCTGTCCATCGAGGCGCAGTGCGGTCGATTCTTGCGGCATGGCGCGGTCCCTTTCAAAAGCGGTGCGATCCGGAACATCCGGACCAGGCAGCAATTATCGGATGCCGCTCGGGATGGCAATACCGGAAAGCAGGGAACCGGGACTCGCGATAGGATGCAGCCGGGGCTAGTGATTTTTGCTAGCTTCGCCCCCGCCCGCGGGCAAAAGGCCAATTCCTGGATAAACGTATTCGAAAAATCGAAATATTCAAGAACTCGTAGGGTGGAAAAGCACAGCGGGCTTGTGGCAAATCCGATACGCCCTTGCTTGACGTGAATCGTTTTATTGGCGCGGCGAAGTATGGTACGCTGCCGTGCCAGCACAACAATATGCACCCGTTTGCCCACCGGCACACGCAAGCAGCCAGACCCCAGGTTGGCAGCAGCTACCCGCCGCGCGCCACCTCACACAACTTGACGACAAGCGCGACAAAATCGCGCGACAAGGAGAGCGTATGAGCAAAGACGAACCGCTTCGTCTGCACGTCCCCGAGCCGACCGGAAGACCCGGTTGCGCCACCGATTTTTCTTTTCTGCGGGTCTCGCCCGCAGGCGAGGTGCGCAAGCCCCCGCTCGACGTGCTGCCCATGGATACGCGCGACCTCGCCTATTCCCTGATCAGCGTGCTCGACGCCAACGGCAAGGCAGTCGGTCCCTGGGCTCCGGACATCGATCCGCAGATGGTGCGCGCCGGCCTGCGCGCGATGATGAAGACCCGCATCTTCGATTCGCGCATGCTGCTCGCCCAGCGCCAGAAAAAAATGTCGTTCTACATGCAAAGCCTGGGCGAGGAGGCGATCGGCACCGCGCAGGCGCTCGCGCTCAACGTCGACGACATGTGCTTTCCCACCTACCGCCAGCAAAGCATCCTGATGGCGCGCGGCTATCCGCTGTTCGACATGATCTGCCAGCTGATGTCAAACGAGCGCGACCCGCTCAAGGGCCGCCAGCTGCCGGTCATGTACTCGGTCAAGAAGGCCGGCTTCTTTTCGATCTCAGGCAACCTGGCAACCCAGTACATTCAGGCGGTGGGCTGGGCCATGGCGTCGGCCATCAAGGGCGACACAAAAATCGCCTCGGCCTGGATCGGCGATGGCGCCACCGCCGAAGCCGACTTCGACACCGCCCTCACCTTTGCCCACGTCTACCGCGCGCCGGTGATCCTCAACGTGGTCAACAACCAGTGGGCCATCTCGACCTTCCAGGCCATCGCCGGCGGCGAGAACACCACCTTCGCGGCGCGCGGCGTCGGCTGCGGGATCGCGTCGTTGCGGGTCGACGGCAACGACTTCCTGGCCGTGTACGCGGCCTCCAGATGGGCCGCCGAGCGCGCCCGCCGCAATCTTGGCCCGACCCTCATCGAATGGGTCACCTACCGCGCCGGCCCGCACTCGACCTCGGATGACCCGACCAAGTACCGGCCCGTCGACGACTGGTCCAAGTTCCCGCTGGGCGACCCGCTGGCACGCCTGAAGCAGCACCTGATCGGCATCGGCCACTGGTCGGAGCAGGAGCATGAAGAAACCCAGAAAGCGCTCGAAGCGGAAGTGATCGCTGCCCAGAAAGAGGCCGAGCAGCACGGCAGCATGGCCAGCGGCCACACCTTCAGCCCGGCCGAAATGTTCGAGGACATCTACAAAGAGATGCCCGAACACCTGCGCGTGCAACGCCAACAACTGGGGATCTGAATGAGCAACAAAACAACACCCATGACCATGATCCAGGCGCTACGTTCGGCGATGGACGTGATGCTGGAAAAAGATGACAACGTGGTCGTGTTCGGCCAGGACGTGGGCTACTTCGGCGGCGTGTTCCGCTGCACCGAGGGCCTGCAGAAAAAATTCGGCCAGTCGCGCGTGTTCGACACGCCGATTTCGGAAGGCGGCATCGTCGGCGTGGCGATCGGCATGGGCGCCTACGGCCTGCGGCCCTGCATCGAGATCCAGTTCGCCGACTACATCTACCCGGCCTACGACCAGATCGTGTCGGAGGCGGCGCGCCTGCGCTTTCGCTCGGCCGGCGATTTCACCGCGCCAATCACCATCCGCACGCCCTGCGGCGGCGGCATCTATGGCGGCCAGACCCACAGCCAGAGCCCGGAGGCGGTGTTCGCCCACGTGTGCGGGCTGCGCACGGTGATGCCGTCCAATCCCTACGACGCCAAGGGCCTCTTGATCGCCTCGATCGAGAACGACGATCCGGTAATCTTCCTGGAGCCGAAGCGCCTCTACAACGGTCCGTTCGACGGCCACCACGACAAACCGGTGGTGCCCTGGTCGCAGCACCCGATGGGCGAGGTGCCGGATGGTTACTACACCGTTGCGCTCGACAAGGCGGCGGTGTTCCGGCCGGGCGAGCAGCTGACCGTGCTGGCCTACGGCACCATGGTGTGGGTGTGCGAGGCGGCCGCGCGCGAGAGCGGCATCGACGCCGAGATCATCGATTTGCGCTGCCTGTGGCCGCTCGACCTGGCCACCATCGTGGCGTCAGTCAAGAAGACCGGCCGCTGCGTCGTGGTGCACGAGGCGACTCGCACCTGCGGCTTCGGCGCCGAACTGGTGTCGCTGGTGCAGGAGCACTGCTTCTACCACCTCGAAGCGCCGATCGAACGCGTCACCGGCTGGGACACGCCCTACCCGCACGCGCAGGAGTGGGCCTATTTTCCCGGCCCGGCCCGCGTCGCCGCGGCATTCAAACGCACGATGGAGGCCTAGTATGGGTGTGCATGTCATCAAGATGCCGGACATCGGCGAAGGTATTGCGGAAGTTGAAGTGGTGATGTGGCACGTCAAGGTGGGCGATGCCGTCACCGAAGACATGATCCTGGCCGATGTCATGACCGACAAGGCCACCATCGAAATCCCGTCGCCGGTGCACGGCACCGTGCTCGCGCTCGGCGGCGAGGCAGGCCAGGTGATGGCCGTCGGGGCCACCCTGATCGAGATCGAAGTCGAAGGGGCGGGCAACCTGCGCCCCGGCGCAAGCGCGGCGCAAGCGGCCGCGCCCAAGCCTGTGGCGCCGGCGGCAGCACCAGCTGCGCCGCCTTCCATACCGGCACCGCTGCCAGCGCCGGCGGCCGCGCCACGCAGCGCAACGCTGCGCCCGGCCGGCGAGAAGCCGATCGCCTCGCCCGCCGTGCGCAGGCGCGCCTGGGACCTGGGCATCGAGCTGCAGTTCGTGTCCGGCAGCGGCGCCGCCGGCCGCATCATGCAGGAAGACCTGGACGCCTATGCCGCGCGCGGGGTGCAGTCGCCTGCCGGTGGCGGCGCGCGCTACCAGGAACTGAACGGCGAGCAGGCCATTCCCATCATCGGCCTGCGCCGCAAGATCGCCCAGAAAATGCAGGACGCCAAGCGGCGCATTCCGCACTTTTCCTACGTCGAAGAAATCGACGTGACTGAACTCGAAGCGCTGCGCGCGCGCCTGAACGAGCAGTGGGGCACGCAGCGCGGCCGCCTGACCGTGCTGCCGCTGCTCACGCGCGCGGTGGTGCTGGCGCTGCGCCAGTTCCCGCAAATGAATGCGCGTTTCGACGACGACGCCGGCATCGTCACTCAATACGGCGCCGTTCACGTCGGCATCGCCACCCAGACCGAGGCCGGCCTGATGGTCACCGTGATGCGCCACGCCGAGGCGCGCGACCTGTGGTCCTGCGCCGACGAGACGGCGCGCCTGGCCGCCGCCGCGCGCAGCGGCAAGGCCACGCGCGAAGAACTGTCCGGCTCGACCATCACCATCTCCAGCCTGGGCGCCCTGGGCGGGATCGTCACCACCCCGGTGATCAACCATCCGGAGGTGGCCATCATCGGTGTCAACAAGATCGTCGAGCGGCCGATGATACGCGCCGGCGCCATGGTTGCGCGCAAGATGATGAACCTGTCGTCCTCGTTCGACCACCGGGTCGTCGACGGCATGCACGCGGCCGAATTCATCCAGGCCGTACGTGCACTGCTCGAGTGCCCGGCCATGCTTTTCGTGGAGTAGCCGATGAACGCACACACCACCACCCTGCTCGTCATCGGCGGCGGGCCCGGCGGCTACATCGCCGCGATCCGGGCCGGCCAGCTCGGCATTCCCACCACCCTGATCGAGGGCGGCGTCCTGGGCGGCACTTGCCTGAACGTGGGCTGCATTCCATCCAAGGCCCTGATCCACGCGGCCGACGAATTTGAAAAAGCGAGCCACTACGCCGATGGTTCGGCGCTCGGCATCTCGGTGCAGGCGCCGCGCATCGACCTGTGGCAAACCACGCGCTGGAAGGATGGCATCGTCTCGCGCCTGACGACCGGCGTGGCGGCGCTGCTCAAGAAGAACGGCGTGCACGTGGTACAGGGCTGGGCCACCATCATCGACGGCAAGACGGTCGAAGTGGCGCGCGAGGGCGAAACGGCGCAGCGCATCGGCTGCCAGCACCTGTTGCTGGCGACCGGTTCCCAAGCCATGGAACTGCCCAACATGCCGTTCGGCGGCGCCGTGATCAGCTCGACCGAGGCGCTCTCGCCGGCCGCGCTGCCGCAGCGGCTGGTGGTGGTCGGCGCAGGCTACATCGGCCTCGAACTGGGCATCGCCTACCGCAAGCTTGGCTCGCACGTGACCGTGGTCGAAGCCCAGGACCGGGTGCTGCCGGCATACGACGCCGACCTGACGCGCGCGGTGGCCACTTCCCTCAAGGGCCTGGGCGTGGAACTGCGCCTTGGCTGCAGCGTGCAGGGTTTCGACGCCGGCGTGGTGCGGGTGCATGACGCCCAGGGCGTACCTACCTCGCTCGGCGCCGACCAGGTCCTGGTGGCGGTCGGCCGCCGGCCCCGCACCAAAGGCTTCGGCCTGGAGGGCCTGATGCTCGACATGGCCGGCCATTTCGTCAAGATCGACGACCAGTGCCGCACCTCGATGCGCGACGTGTGGGCGATCGGTGACGTCACCGGCGAGCCGATGCTCGCGCACCGCGCCATGGCGCAGGGCGAGATGGTGGCCGAGATCATCGCCGGCAAGCGCCGCCGCTTCATGCCCGCCTCGATTCCGGCGGTGTGCTTCACCGATCCGGAGCTGGTGGTGGCCGGCTTCACGCCGCAACAGGCGCAGCAGGCCGGCCTGGACTGCATCGACGCCCAGTTCCCGTTTGCCGCCAATGGCCGCGCCATGACGCTGGAGGCGAAGGACGGCTTTGTGCGCGTCGTCGCGCGGCGCGACAACCACCTGATCGTGGGCTGGCAGGCGGTCGGCAAGGGCGTCTCGGAACTGTCCGCGGCGTTCTCGCAGTCGCTTGAAATGGGCGCCCGCCTGGAAGACATCGGCGCCACCATCCATGCCCACCCGACACTGGGCGAAGCGGTGCAGGAAGCGGCACTGCGCGCGCTTGGGCACGCGCTCCACATCTAGCAAAAAGGACTCCCGATGACCCTCAACCGTCGCCAATTTCTCGGCTCCGCCGCCCTGCCCCTGATCGCACTTGGCAGCGGCGCACCGGCGCAGGCCGCCGACACCGCCTCGGCCGAGCCCGACAAGACGGTCGTGTTCGGCGGCGATAGCGCGCCACACACGCCGGCCGGCGACGCTGCCGCCCTGCAGGCGCTGCTGCAATTGCACCCCGACGCCGCAGACAGTTACCTCGGCGGCGGCGCCGTGGCCGCGCTCGAGGCGAAATTCTCGGCGCTGCTTGGCAAGGAAGACACCGTCTTCATGCCCACCGGGACGCTGGCCAACCACATCGCGATCCGCCTGCTGTGCGGTGACGCCAGGCACGCGCTGGTGCAGCAGGAAAGCCACGTGTACCGCGACGAATCCGATTGCATCACCACGCTGTCGGGCATCAACCTGGTCCCGCTGGCCGCCGGCAAGGCCGCGCCCACGCTCGACGAGATCTTCGATGCCATCAAACGCGCCGAGGTCGGCCCCTATCCGATCAAGGTCGGCGCGATCGCGCTCGAAAGCCCGGTGCGGCGCGCCGAGGGCGCCACCGTGCCGGCCGCGCTGATCGCCGAGGTGGCCAAGCTGGCGCGCGAGAAGCATATTCCGATGCACCTGGACGGCGCGCGCTTGCTGCTCATGCACGGCATTGAGGGATTCGACGTGAAGTCCTATTGCGCGCCGTTCGACACGGTCTACGTCTCGCTCTACAAATACCTGGGCGCGCCGTATGGAGCGGTGCTCTCGGGAACCCGGACGATGATGGCACACGCGCGCGAACTGCGCCACCTGTTCGGCGGCACCCAGTACCACGCCTGGCAGGCCGCCCTGCCCGCGCTGGCCGCGCTCGACGGCTTCGAGCAGCGCCAGGCGGCGGTGCGCGCCGCTGGCGAGCAGCTGCTGGCAGGCCTCGAGAAGACGCCCGGCTTCAAGGTGCAGCGCGTCGAACACGGCAGCAACATCGCCTTGATCGACATCGCGCCGGCCCAGCAGGCCGGCCTCGAACAGCGTCTCAAGCGCGCCCAGATCCGCGCCGGCGGGCTTGTCAATGGACGCCTGCGCCTGACCTTCAATGAAACGCTGCTGCGGCGCGATACGGCCTATTTGCTGGCCGCGTTTGGCGCGAAAGCTTAGTGTTTCAATAAGGCTTTCGGCCTGTATTGCCAGAAAGGTTTCTTGTACCAAAGGGCAATTCATTTGCCACGGATTCGAGCGCATGATGGTTCGACCTGCTTCAGGTCGCATCCACATCATCGAGGTCCGCCATGTTCAAGAATTTATCGATCAAAAACCTGTTTGCCTTGTTCTTCGGCGCCAGCCTGGTGCTTGCCGCGTTGTCGGTGTGGGCCTTGCATCAGGTTTCGGCGCAACAGGCCAAATCGACCCAGGCCACCGAGGCGCGCTATCAGTCTTACCTGCTGGCCGACGAGCTGCGGCAAAGCTCGGACGACCTGACGCGCCTGGCGCGCACCTACGTCGTCTCGGGCGACCCAGCCTATGAACGCCAGTACATGGACATCCTGGCGATCCGCAATGGCGGCAAGGCCCGTCCACAGCATCCCGAGCGCATCTACTGGGACTTTGTGGCCGCCGGCGTGGCCAGCCCGTCACCGGACGGCCCCGCCGTCGCGCTGGAAGACTTGATGCGCAAGGCCGGTTTCAGCGATGCCGAATTCGCCAAGCTGAAACAGGCACAGGCCAATTCCGACGCGCTGGTCAAGACCGAGGTGACCGCCATGAACGCGGTCAAGGGCCTATTCGATGACGGCAGCGGAAAATTCACCAGGAAGGGCGAACCCGACCTGGAACTGGCGCGCAAGATCATGCACGACACTGACTACCACAAGAACAAGGCCCGGATCATGGAGCCGGTCAACGAGTTCCTGGCCATGCTCGACGGGCGCACCAGCGACGCGGTGCACAGCGCCGCGGACGGTGTGCAGGCCGCTTATTGGGCCGCGATCGGGGTGCTGGCACTGTCGGTCAGCGTCACCTTGCTGGCCACGTTCTTCATGTACCGCCACATCCGCTCCAGCCTGGCGGTCGCGATCGGGACGGCCATCCAGATCGCCCGGGGCGACCTGTCCGGCGACACCCATCCCAAGCGCGACCACGAAGTCGGCCAGCTGATGCAGCATATGGACGCGATCAACACCAATTTGCGCGACATGATCGGCAACATCCGGGAAAGCACCAACGAGATTTCGGTGGCCACCAACGAGATCGCGCTCGGCAACGCCGATTTGTCCTCGCGCACCGAATCGCAGGCCAGCGCGCTCGAGGAAACGGCATCGTCGATGGAGGAGCTGACCAGCACCGTCAAGCAAAATGCCGACAATGCGCGCCAGGCCAACCAGCTCGCTGCCAGCGCCTCCGAGGTCGCACTGCGCGGCGGCTCGATGATGTCGCAAGTGGTCACCACGATGGGGGCGATCAACGCCTCCTCGAACAAGATCGTCGACATCATCAGCGTCATCGACGGGATCGCCTTCCAGACCAACATCCTGGCGCTGAACGCGGCCGTCGAAGCAGCCCGCGCCGGCGAGCAGGGGCGCGGCTTCGCCGTCGTGGCCTCCGAAGTGCGCAACCTGGCGCAGCGTTCGGCCAGCGCCGCCAAGGAGATCAAGGCCTTGATCAACGACTCGGTGGAACGGGTAGAGGCGGGCGGCAAGCTGGTCGACCAGGCCGGTGCCACCATGAACGAAGTCGTCGACAGCATCCAGCGCGTCTCCGTGATCGTGGGCGAAATCGCCACCGCCAGTTCGGAACAGTCCTCGGGCATCGAACAGATCAACCAGGCGATCGTCCAAATGGACCAGGTGGTGCAGCAGAACGCCGCCCTGGTCGAGCAAGCTGCAGCCGCGGCCGAATCGCTGCAGGAACAAGCGGGCAACCTGGTCGGCGTGGTGAGCGTCTTCAAGATTCGGGCTGGCCAGGCCAACGTCGGCCGCGCGCCGGCGGCGCCAGCGGCCAGGCCGGTGCCGGTGGCCGCGCCACGCAAGCGGCCCGCAACCATGCAGCTGGCCCATGCGTCTGTGGGCGCCGACTGGGACGAATTCTGAGCGGGCACCTGTACCAAAGGACAATTTTCGAGCCGCCGGCCCGGGCGCATGATGAAGCTATTGAACAACGACGAGGACAGTGCCATGAGTGCCACGATACAGAGCGACACGACCTTGCACCACCATGCGGCGGCCTTGACGCGTTTGTATTGCGTGACGCCGCGCGAACTGCAGCGGTTTGCGCGCGTTTCGTGCACCACTTCCGAGGTGGCCGACGGTCCGCTGCCGTTTGGCCTGCGCCAGGTGCGGCGCAAGCTCGGCACGCGGCGTGTGCTGCGCGCCGTCTCGACCTGGATGATCGGCCAGCTTGAAAGTGTCTGCCTGCGCCTGGTGCAGGTGAGTCGTCCGAGCGCCGCGCTCAATGCCATCCTGCTCGAGGAGCTGCCCTACAAGCCGATGGCGCTGGACCTGCGCAAGGACCTGAACGACGCCATCCTTGCGCTGCCGCCGATCTACCGCACGGCCCTGATCCTGCGCGATGTCGAGGAATTGTCGACACCGGACGCGGCCGGAAAATTGGGAATTTCGATCGACGCCTTCAAGAGCCGCCTGCACCGCGCGCGCCGCATGCTGCGCGAATCGATGACCGGCAACGGCTACTGGTTCGGCGCCATCAGGTAGGCCAGCGCAGTCTCGGCACTAGCAATTGGCGTACTTCCAGTTGCGTGACTTGCCCTCGGCGATCCATTCGAGCGCCTGTTCGAGCCGGCGCAGGCGTGTCGCCTCGGTCTTGGCCTCTTCGAGCCACTCGACGTATTCGCGTTTGTGGCTGTTGCTGAACGCCTCGAAATTGTCCAGCGCCGGCTGGCGCGCGCCCAGCGCGGCCACAAAATAGTCCGGCACCAGCAATGGTCGCGGCGTGGCCGGTTTGACCCGCGCCGGCGCCTTCACGCCTTCCTCGTTGAGCTGCATCGCCTTTTTGACGTAGCCGGCCAACATCTTCTTCGTTGGCAGATCCTTGACGGACCCGATGCGCCCGAACTGCCCCATCGCCTCCTGGCTTTTGGCGTCGACCGCGGCCACCAGCAGCTCGCCCTTCCAGAAATTGAATGCGCAGTGCGCCTTGAACGAGGCCATGCTGCACAACATCCCCTGGTACATGAAGTGGGGGAAGCTCCATTTCATCGTCTCCTCGACTTCGGGACAGGCCGCATGGACGACCTCGCGCAGATGGATCAGGATCGGCTGGGCGAATTCGGCGGACTTGGCGATATAGGCGTCGATGCGGGGATCAAGGGTCGGCATGGCCACTCACGAAAAAGTTGAACTACGCTTAATATACCCAGTTGCCCGCCCGAGGAAAAGCCTTTCGCCACCCATTTCGCGAGAACAGCGCGTGCGCAGGCTCGTCCTTGTCAGCGGCGCCGCCGGCGCAGCAGCACCCAGCTCGCCACGACCAGTGCCAGGATCACCAGCAGCCCGGGCAAGGCATCGTAGAAGCGCGGCAGCAGCACATGGTGCAGCGCGTAGAGCTGGCCCTGCTTCTTGTAGTCGTAACCGTCGGGCATGGGCAGCACGCCATTGGCTGCGGCGTAGCTGGCGTAGGCAGCCTGCATCGCGGCGAACCGCGCCGGCTGCGCCGCCTGCAGGTCGTACGCTTCGCCGGGGTCACGCGCGATGTCGTACAAGTGCCAGGCGGCGTCGCCCACTGGCGCGATGTTCCTGACCAGCTTGAAATCGCCCTGGAACAAGGCGGCGCTGCCGGAGAGTTCGTAACCGATGCTCTGCTCTGGCGCGTGCACCGCGCTGGCCCTGCCCTGCATCACGGGCAGCAGGCTGCTGCCGGTCAGCGGCTCGACCGCACGGCCCTGGTAGCGCCCGCCGTGCGGCGCCACGCCGGCCAGTTCGAGCAAGGTGGGCACGATGTCGGTGACGTGGGAAAAGGCCGCGGCGACCCGGTTCTCCTGCATGCCTGGCACGCCGGCGATGATCAGCGGCGTGCGCAGCCCGCCCTCGCCGGCGAAGAATTTGTAGCCGGAGAGTGGCGCGGCGGCCGCGCTGGCCCAGCTCGGCCCAAGGCTGGCGTAGGCGCCCTTGCCGCCCATGCGCTCGAGCTTTTGGGTGTAGTTCATCGCCAGCCACAGCTTGATGGCCAGGATCGCGTTCGGATCGGTCGGCTCGGCGCCGTTATCGGACAGGAACACGAACACCGTGTTGTCGTATTCGCCGCTCTGTTTGAGCTCGGCCACCAGGCGTCCCACCTGCTGGTCCATCGCCTCGGCCATCGCCGCATACACTTCCATGCGGCGCGCCTCGTATTCTTTTTGCGGCGCGTCGAGCGCATCCCAACTGGTGGTGCTGGCCATGGTGACCATCGCCGCATCGGCCGGAATCATCCCCAGCGCCACCGCACGCGCGCGGCGCGCCTCGCGCAGGGCGGTCCAGCCACCCGCGTAGGCACCTTTGTACTTGTCAATCAGTTCTTGCGGCGCCTGCAGCGGAATATGGTTGGCCTGGAAGCCAAGGTAGGCGAAGAAGGGCTTGCCATCCGCGCGCCCGCCCTTGACGTAGTCGAGCGCCTTGTCGACGATGAACCTGGACGAATAGTAGTCACGCGGCAGGTGCGCCACCTTGTCGTTCTCGAACCAGTTGGATTTATCGTAGAAGAACATATAGGGCCGCTCTTCCCAGTTGTCCGAGCCGCTGTCGGCCTGGATGAACGAGCGTTCGAAGCCGCGCTTGCCCGGCAGTGTGGAGGGCGTTTTCCCGAGGTGCCACTTGCCAGTCAGGTAGGTGTGGTAGCCGCTGTCCCGCAGCATGGTCGCCACAGTGACCACCCGCTCGTTCAGGACACCGTCATAGCCGGGCTTGCCAAGGTGGGCGTCGGGCATGGTCTCGGGCATGTTGCCGACACCATTCAAATGGTTGTCGACCCCGGTCAGCAGCATTGAGCGGGTTGGCGAGCAGGACGCGGCAACGTGAAAGTTCGAGAAGCGCATGCCGTGCCTGGCCAGCGCATCCACATTCGGCGTGGCGATCTCGCTGCCGAAGCTGCCGACGTCGGAAAAGCCCCAGTCGTCGGCCACCAGCACCACGATATTCGGGCGCTTCGGCGGCGCGGCCTGACTGGCGAAGGCGCAGCAAGCGCACAGCAGCGCGGCGCTGATAGCTTGGGTGACCGGCTTGAACATGCAACACTCCAGGGTTGGAAAACGGCGCATGGAGATCATCGCGCGCAAGCGGATCGCACGATGCTCATTCCGAAGAAATCGCCGGCCTGGCCAGTATCACTGGTTGAAAATTCCTTGGCATCATCGTAGAGTGGAAAAGCGTAGCGCATTCCACCCAACGTTTTGTCGGCGAATTTCTGACTCGGGACACTAGTCGCGCGTAGGCAGCGCCGCCCAGTGCAGCAGGCCAAACAGCAGCGTGAGCGCGATGCTGACCGCCAGCGGCCCCTGGTAGCGGCGCATCCGCGGAAAAAACAGCAGCAATTCGCCGACGTGGGCCGCCAGCAGGGCCAGCGCGAGCCACTGGCAAGGCACGACCATCGCTGGCGGCACCGGAGCCGCCGGGCCAATGATGGCGATCAGGTAGACCATCAGGCAAACGGCGCGCAGAACGTAGTTGATCATTTTTTTCATTTTGGCGTGCAAAAGGATTTTCAGTTGGTGACGTTTTATTATCAGGTGCATTGCCGATCATGGCAAGGGGTGACGGCCACCTTTCAGCGCTTATGCGCCCTGGCCGCCAGCGGCGCGTTGGCATACTGCTTTTCGATGGCCATCGCGCTGCCATCGCGTTGCATGGCATGCGCGGCGCTGTTCAGGCGATTGATCAGGCCCTTGGGCACGGCGAGGTTGCAGGCGAGGTACAGCTCGACCGGCTTCAACACCAGCACCGGAGCGATGGCGCGCGCGCCGAAGCGTTTCATGCTGGCCGGATTGCCGATCCACAGGTCGATCCGGTTCAGCGACAGTTTGGTGGCGTTGAGCGCATCGTTCGGCGCCGCGTCGACCTTGTAGCCCAGCAGGCGCAGGGACGCGCCGAACGAGTCGCCGATGTAGCTGCCGATCCGGAACGGGCGCGCGTCGTCCAGCGTGCGCAGTTTGAACTCCCTGCCCGGCTTGCCGTACAAGACCACTTGCGCCGTCGTCACCGGCCCCACCCACTGAAAATCGGCCTCGCGCGTGGCCGAGCGCGCGGCCGAGAACACGCAGGTATCGGCCTGGGTCTGGGCCAGAGTGTAGGCTCTTTGCCAGGGCAAGACCTCGATGCTGTTCGCCGTTCCGGTCCTGGCCATGATGGCACGCAGGCGATCGGTGGCGGTGCCGACCACCTGGCCATGGTCGATCATATTGGTCGGCGCGCGGTCCTCAGTCAACAGCCGCAACGGCGCCGCGTGCAACGGCGCCGCCACCAGGGCCAGCCATAGCAGGGAGCGACGCAGGCTGTGCCGCGCCGGGGCGTGGAAGTTCCGGCCTGGGCTGATCATGCCGCTAGAATACCCTACCGATCGCGGACCTGCCAGATCAACGG
This sequence comes from Pseudomonadota bacterium, assembly GCA_040390195.1. Classification (GTDB taxonomy): domain Bacteria; phylum Pseudomonadota; class Gammaproteobacteria; order Burkholderiales; family Burkholderiaceae_D; genus Telluria_A. The sequence continues at coordinate 36,341 of JAZJYV010000084.1, forward strand.
ACGGTGGCGAATAATTCAATCTCCCGGCGAATGGCAAGGCTCAAAGCGAGTGCCCGGAAACGGACAGCGCTGACCGCCGGCGGGCAGCACCGACACGTGCAATGCCCGCCGCTTCATAGGAGAGGCGCAGCTGGCACGGCGCTTGCGATAGGGTCGGCATCGCCACCGTTTCCGACTTCGCCCATGGACCTCGCAATCAGCCCCCAGACCATCGCCCGGCGCACCCGCATGCGCCTGCTCGTCGTGCTTGGCGTGCTGGCCTCGTTCGGCGCCGCGGCCTGGGGCATCAACCGCATTGTCGCCCCCAGCGCGGCGCTGTCCGAGCTCATGGTGGCCGAAGTCAGGCGCGGCAATATCGCCAACACCATCAGCGCCTCCGGGCTGGTGGTGCCGGAACACGAGGAAGTGGTGAGCAGCCCGATCCAGACCCGGATCGCGCGCGTCGTCGCCAAGCCAGGCCAGCAGGTCAAGGCCGGCGAGCTGCTGCTCGAACTGGACGACCGCAGCATCCGGCTCGCCCTGGACAGCCTCAAGGAGCAACTGGCCCAGCAGGAAAACAGGATCGCCGGCCTGGCGCTGGAGATGGACCAGAAGCGCAAGCAACTGGTCAGCAACATCGAACTACTGGAGCTGGACCTGCAAAGCGCGAAGGTCAAGCACGGCCGCTACCAGACCTTGCGCAAGAGCGGCGCCGTCTCGGGCGAGGACATGCTCACGGCCGAACTGAACGTGCAGCGCTTCGAAATCCAGCTGCGCCAGCAGCGCGAACTGATCGAGGATAACCGGCGCACCACCGCCACAGGTGTCGAAGGTGCGCGCCTGCAAAAAATCATCCTGCAAAAACAGCTCGCCCAGCAGGAGCAGCAGTTGGCGCAGGCACAGGTGCGCGCCCCGTTCGCCGGCATGCTGACCTCCCTGATGACCGAGGAAGGCAGCAGCGTGGCCACCGGCCAGCTGGTGGCCAAGGTCTCGGAGCTGCACAACTACCGGGTCGAGGCGACGGTGTCGGACTTTCATGCGCGCAGCCTGGAAGCGGGCCAGCTGGTGCGCGTCGAGCAGGGTGGCCAGGTGCTCAACGGCCGTGTGCACACCGTCCTGCCCGAAATCCAGAACGGCACCGTCAAGCTGCTGGTGGCGCTCGAGCAGCCCAGCCATGCCCTGCTGCGCAACAAGCTGCGGGTCGATGTGAACATCATCACCGAACAGAAAACCGGCGCGCTGGTCATCGACGGCGGGCCGGCTTTCAATGGCCGCGGACGCCAGGCAGCTTACGTGCTGCGCGACGGCATGGCCCGCAAGACCATGCTCGAACTGGGCAGCGGCGACGGCAAGGCCATCGAAATCGTCGCCGGCGCCCGGGCCGGCGAACGCATCGTCATCTCCGACACCGGCCGCTTCAAGGAATTCGACAGTTTCAGAGTTTCCAGGTAACGCACACCAATCAAGAAAGAATGAACATGATCCGACTCGAAAAAGTCAGCAAGACCTACCACACCGACAAGGTCGAAACGCTGGCACTGAAAGACATCGACCTGCATGTGAAGGCGGCTGAATTCGTCTGCATCATGGGACCCAGCGGCTGCGGAAAAAGCACCCTGCTGAACCTGATCGGCCTGCTCGACCGGCCCGGCCAGGGCGCCATTTCGGTGGCCGGCGTGCCGGTCCAGTCCTACCGCGACAAGCAGGTGGCGCAACTGCGCAACAGCACCTTCGGCTTTATTTTCCAGAGCTTCCACCTGATTAACGACCTGCGCGTGATCGACAACGTGGAGCTGCCGCTGCTGTACCGCCCCATGGCATCGGGCGAACGGCGCCGGCTGGCGCGCGAGGCGCTTGAAAAGGTGGGCCTGGGCGCGCGCATGGAGCACTACCCGAACCAGCTCTCGGGCGGCCAGCAGCAACGGGTGGCGATCGCGCGCGCCATCGTCGGCAAGCCGCAGGTGCTGCTGGCCGACGAACCAACCGGCAACCTCGACAGCAAGATGGGCTCCGAGGTGATGGACCTCCTGCTCCAGCTCAACGGCGAAGGTACGACCGTGGTCATGGTCACCCACGACGAGCGCGCGGCCAGGCGCGCCGGGCGCACCGTGCGCGTGTTCGACGGCCAATTGGTCGCCTAGGGGGCTGCGATGATACGCAATTATCTGCTCACGGCCTGGAAGGTCTTCATGCGGCGCAAGCTGTTTACGGCCATCAACCTGCTGTGCATCGTGCTCACGCTGGTGGTGCTGATGGTCGTCACGGCGCTGCTCGAACACGCCTTCTTCCCGAGCGGCGTCGAAGGGCGCAGCGACCGCTTCCTGCAAGTGGGCGTGATGGCCTCGCGCAGCGACGACGGCCACCGCCAGCGCAACAGTCCACTCGGCTACAAGGTGATCGAAAAATACCTGCGCCCGCTCAAATCGGCGCGCCTGGTGGGCGCCGTCAGCGGCACCGAAGCCGTGTCGGTCTACCAGACTGGCCGCGTCAGCGAACTGCAACTGCGCCATACCGACGCCAACTACTGGAAGATCCTCGATTTCAAGGTACTCGCAGGTCGCGTGCCGAGCGAGGAGGACGTGGTGCAAGGCCGCTTCGTGGCGGTGCTCAACGCGTCGAGCGCGCGATTGCTGTTTCCCGGCGCGCTGGCAACGGCACTGGGCCAGAAGATGGTCGCCGGCGGCCAGCAATTCGAAGTGATTGGCGTGGTTGAAGACGCCATGCAACTCAATGCCTTTGCCGACATCTGGGTGCCGGTCACCACCCTGCCCTCGACCGAGTACCGCAGCCAGATGTCGGGCGACTTCTTCGCCCTGCTGCTGGCCGACAGCCCGGCCGGTCTCGATGCCATCCGGCGCGAGGTCGAGGCGGTGGCCAGGACGGTGCAGTTTGACGACCCCAAGAACTGGAACCGGGCTTATTTCTGGGGCGACAGCAAGGCCGACCTGTTCGCGCGCATGTTGTTCGATCGCCTGGAAAAAGCCGACTCCGGCGCCGCTACCCTGCTGGCCATCATCGTCACGCTGATGCTGCTGTTCATGCTGCTGCCAGCCCTGAACCTGGTGAACCTGAACATCGGGCGCATCATGGAGCGCAGCTCCGAAATCGGCGTGCGCAAGGCCTTCGGCGCCACCAGCACCCAGCTGGTGGGCCAACTGGTGGTCGAGAACGTGCTCCTGTGCCTGGTCGGCGGCCTGGTCGGACTGGCGTGTGCCCAGCTGGCGCTGTTGTGGCTCGAAGGCTCCGGCTTGATCCCCTACCTGAAAATCAGCCTCAATTTTGCCGTATTCGGCTATGGCCTGCTGCTCTCGCTCGTGTTCGGCCTGCTCTCGGGCGTGATCCCCGCCTGGAAGATGTCGCGCCTCGATCCTGTCTTTGCCCTGAAGGGAAATGCCTGATGTTTCGCCACCTGCTAAAACTGATCTGGAAGCGCAAGGCGCGCAACGTCATGCTCAGCCTCGAAATCCTGCTCGCCTTCCTGATCGTGTTCGCGATCAGCGCCTTCGCCGTGCGCAACCTCCAGCTGTACCGGATGCCGATCGGATTCGAATACCAGGACCGCTGGTCGGTGCGCGTGCAGACGCCGGACAACATGGAGGGGGCAACCGACGTTGGCAGCTACCAGCGCTTCCGGAGCGCCTTGTTGGCCCTGCCGGAAGTCGAGCAGGTCGCCTTCGTCTCGTTCTCGCCGTTTCGCAGCGCCACCATGCGCACCGACTTCGAGAGCGCCGACGGCAAGCAGGTACGCAGCGACATGATCGAGATGAGCGACGAATTCCCGGCGCTGGCCGGCATGCGCCTGCTCGAGGGACGCTGGTTCGGGCCGGCCGACGATGGCGCCGACGCGGTGCCGGTGATTTTGAACCGGCGCGCCGCGCGTACCCTGTTCCCGTCCGGCCCGGCCGTGGGCAAGACCTTCCTCGAGGGCGACCGCGACGACAAGAAGCGCACGCTGTACAAGGTGAGCGGCGTGATCGAGGAGTTCCGCAACAAGGGCGAATTCATGGTCCCTGTCAATTACACCTTGACGCGCTACGTTCCCCGGCCGGCCAACGACCATGGGTTCAAGTCGATCATGCTCAAGCTCAAGCCGGGCACCCCGCGCACTTTCGAGGCCGCCCTGAACCGCCAGCTCAAGCTGCTGCGCGCCGACTGGGGCTATACGATCTCGCCGCTGGCCGACCTGCGCAGCGACAAACTGCGCTGGGACCTGATGCCCCTGATCGTGGGGGCCGTGATCGCCGCCTTCCTGCTGGTGATGGTCGGCTTCGGCCTGTTCGGGGTGCTGTGGCAAAACACCACCCAGCGCATCCCCGAGATCGGCCTGCGCCGCGCGCTGGGCGCCAGCGCGGGCCACATCTACACCCAGATCGTGGCCGAGCAGATGCTGCTCTCGAGCGCGGCGATGGCGCTGGCCTTGCTGCTGCTGGTGCAGTTGCCGATCACCGGCGCGCTCGGCGAGAGCCTGAACTGGCTTGTGTTCTGCGGCGCCGCATTGCTATCGATGGGCGTGATCTATCTGATATCCTTGCTATGCTCGCTGTACCCGGGCTGGCGCGCCAGCCGACTCAGCCCGACCCAGGCGCTGCACTACGAATAGACCACCAGGACACACCGCCGCACCAATGGAATCACAACGCAAGCACTGCATCCTGGTCGTCGACGACGACGCCGCCGTCCAGGTCTCCCTCGTTCTCCTGCTCAAACAGGCCGGCTTTGACACGCTGGCCTGCGACGGCCCCGCCCAGGCCTTTGCACTGCTGGCGTCAACCCCGGTTGACCTGGTTTTGCAGGACATGAATTTTTCGCTGCAAACCAGCGGCGATGAAGGGTTGGCGCTGCTGGCCCAGACCAAGGCCGCCCATCCCGCCGTGCCGGTGCTGTTGATGACGGCATGGGGCTCGATCGCGCTGGCGGTCAAGGGCGTCAAGGCGGGCGCCGCCAATTTCTTCACCAAACCCTGGGACAATACCCAGCTGGTCGAACTGATCCGGGCCACGCTGGAGCTGGCCGCGCCCTCGCCGAGTCGCCTGACGCGGCGCGGCCTGGATGGCCAGTTTGATTTTTCCGGCATCGTCGGCGAACATCCCGCCCTGCTGCGCGTACTGGCCACGCTGGGCCAGGTGGCGCACACCCGCGCGCCGGTGCTAATCCTGGGCGAGAGCGGCACCGGCAAGGAGCTGGTGGCCGACGCCATCCACCGCAACAGCGAGCGCGCCGCGCGCGCGCTGGTGAAAATCAATATGGGCGCGATCACCTCGTCGCTGTTCGAAAGCGAGATGTTCGGCCATGTGCGCGGCGCCTTCACCGACGCCAAGGCCGACCGCAAGGGCCACGTCGCCTGCGCCCACCAGGGCACCCTGTTCCTCGACGAGATCGGTGAATTGAACCGCGCCGACCAGGTCAAGCTGCTGCGCGTGCTGCAAGACCAGAGCTACCAGCCGGTGGGCGCGAGCCGCAGCGAGCAGGCCGACATCCGGGTCGTGTCGGCCACCAACCGCGAACTGGCCGAACTGGTGGCCGGCGGCGAGTTCCGCGAAGACCTGTTCTACCGGCTGAACCTGATCACGATCCGCCTGCCGCCACTGCGCGAGCGGCGCAGCGACATCGCGCTGCTGGCGCACAAGATCGTGGCCGACGTCGCCGCCAGCTACGGCCTGGGCGAAGCGTCGATCACGCCCCAGGCGCTCGAATGGCTCGGCGCCCAGCCATGGCCGGGCAATATCCGCCAGCTCAAGCAGACGCTCGAACGCACGCTGCTCCTGATCGGCAAGAGCGCGCTCACGCAGGCCGATTTCGTCGCCGCCGAGCAGCACCAGGACGGTGGCCAGCAGCGTCTCGGGGTCGACGGCATGACGCTCGAACAGGTTGAGCGCCACATGATTGCCAAAGCCATGGAACAGCACCAGCGCAACATCTCGCGCGTGGCCAAGGCGCTGGGCCTGTCGCGCACGGCGCTCTACCGGCGCCTGGAACGGCACGGCCTGGGCGGCGGGGACGAGACGTGAGCCTGCGCCAGCGCCTGGCGGCCTACCTGATCGGCTTGCACGCGGTGTTCTTCGCATTCACCTTCGTGCTCTACCTGGACACACCGCTGCTGTTCCTCGCGCTCGAAGTGCTGCTGCTGGCGAGCCTGGCCGGGGGCTTCCACCTGATCAACCGCGCGCTCGAGCCGCTCGCCTACGCGCACCAATTCCACGACCTGCTGCAGGACCAGCAGTACGCGGCGCGCCTGCACCCGAGCCGCGGCGGCGAGCTCGATGCGCTGGTGGCCATGTTCAACCGCATGCTCGGCGCGCTGTACCAGGAACGCCTGGCCATCGGCGAACAACAGGGCTTTCTCGACCGCCTGCTCGAGGCGACCCCAAGCGCGGTGGTGGTGTTCGACTTCGACGGGCGCATCAGCCTGTTGAACGCGAGCGCGCACGCGCTGCTCGGCCTGGACGAGCCGAAAGGCAAACCCCTGGCGCACTGGCTGGGCGTAGCCGCGCCGGCCGGCGACGCCCAGCAGGCGCGCCGCGCCAGCCTGGTGGCCCAGCTCGACCAGCTGCCGCTGGGCGAAAGCCGGCTGCTGGCCGATCCCGATGGACGGCGCTACCGCGGACAACGGGGCCACTTCTTCGACCGCGGCTTCGCGCGCCATTTCCTGCTGGTCGAGGAGTTGACCGAGGAGCTCGAAAGTTCGGAAAAGGCCACCTACGAAAAACTGATCCGGGTGCTGGCGCACGAGGTCAACAACACCGTCGCGGCCACCGGTTCGGTGCTCGACTCGCTGCTCAACTACAGTGCCCGGCTGGCCGAGCGCGACAGCGCCGATTTCACCACGGCGATCGTGGCCGTCAAGCGCCGCAATGCCAGCTTGGGCGAATTCATCGAGCGCTTCACGCGGGTGGTCAAGATGCCGGCACCGGAGTTGCGCCCCACGCCGCTGGCGCCGCTGGTCGACGACATCCTGTACCTGTACCGTGAGCAGTGCCGCAGCCGCGGCATCGCGCTGGCCTGGCTGGTCTGCGAAGCGCTGCCGCCACAGGCGCTCGACAGCCAGCTGATGGAGCAGGCCCTGCTCAATATCGTCAAGAACGCGATGGAAGCGGTCGAGCAGGCCGGTACGCCGGGCGGCTACATCCACCTGGCGCTGGCGCGCGACGCGGCCGGCGTACGCCTGTCGGTGATCGATTCGGGCAATTTGCTCGGCGCGGCGCCGGCCAGCCAGTTGTTCACGCCCTTCTTCACCACCAAGAAGGGTGGCCAGGGCATCGGCCTGCTGTTCGTGCGCGAAGTGCTGACGCGGCACGGCTTCCCCTACCGGCTGGCCGCCAGCGGCAGCGAGACGCGCTTCGACATCTGGTTTCCCTGACGCCCCGCCTGGATCGCGAACACCAGCATCACCGCCACTCCCAGCAGGTTCGGCACCAGGATGCTCCACGGCTGCAGCATCGGCAGGGCGTTGCCGGCGCCAGCGGAGAGCATGGCGAAGAAGACGCCCGTCATCTTCAGGCCATGGTCGAACGGGCGCACGCTGCGGCGCCATGCGTCCTGCCAGCCGAAGCGCGACAGGTCGTACAGGGCAAGCAGCATCACGAAACCGAGCGCGCTGCGCGCCAGATACGGCGGCAGGTGGCCGGACCTGCTGGCCGGATCGGCCCACAGCCATGCCGCCAGCGCCAGCGCCGCGATCGCCAGCGTCCCATCCCAGGCATCGAGGCGCTGGTGGCGCAAGGCGCGCAGGCCGCCGACCAATTGATAGCTGGCCGACAGCGTCAGCGCCGCCAGCAGCGCTCCCCGGTTGTGCCCCAGCCAGACCGACAGTGCCGCCGTGGCCATCACGGGTGCGGCGAACGCGACGAATACCCGGCCCCAGCGGCGGTGGCGCTGCCCGCCCTTGGCACTCATCAGGGGCAGCAGTCCGGCCAGCAAACCGGCCGTGCCGGCCGCTATGTGCGCTGCCAGGTTCAAGAACTGCACTGTGATCATGTTCGAACTCCCGTGTGGACAACGAGGGGCAGTGTGCCAGTCGAAGCTGAACATCAGCCAAGCGTCAGCCAAAGACAAGCCAAAGACAAGCCAAAGACGATAAAAGACGCGAGAAGTCCCGTGAGCATACGGTCGTGCCGAATTCGCGGCCCAGGTGAAGACAAAAATAGCAAGCCAACGTCGTCCTCGCGAACGCGGGCCCGCATGGATTCGTGTTTGCGCGGGAATGACGAATTTTTCAAAAAATCGACCTGTTCATCCATCGCTTCTTTGGAAAATCTTCAGGCTGGCCTGCTACAGTGTGGCTATGAAAATCTGTTTGGTGGAAGACGACCTCGAACTCGGACGCGCCTTGCAGGCGGCGTTGCAGGACGCCGGCCAGCAGGTCGTCTGGCTGCGCCGCGCGGGCGACGCCCGCCACAGCATCGGCGAGGCCGCCTTCGATGCCGTGCTGCTCGACCTGTGCCTGCCCGACGCCAACGGCCTGGACCTGCTGCGCCAGCTGCGCGCGGCCGGCCACACCCTGCCGATCCTGGTGATCACGGCGCGCGATGGCCTGGCCGACCGCCTGGCGGGCCTGGACCTGGGCGCCGACGACTATCTGGTCAAACCCTTCGCCAACAGCGAGCTGCTGGCGCGCCTGCGCGCCGTGGTGCGCCGTGCCACCGGCTGGAACGAACACGGCGAGCCGGTCTGGAAGGCGGGCGAGGTGGTGCTCGACGAGCGCCGCATGGCCGTAACCCGCGCCGGCACGCCCGTGGCGCTGTCGAAAACCGAATTCACGCTGCTCCATGAGCTCATGCGCAGCCAGAACCGGGTGCTGACACGGCGCGAACTGGAAGCGCGCGCCCTGCCCCACAGCGAGGGCCAGTCGCTCGACGTGCACATGTCGAACCTGCGCCGCAAGCTCGGCGAGGGCGTCGTGCGCACCGTGCGCGGGGTCGGCTTCCTGGTCGAGTCATGAGCGCGCCGCGCCGCTCGCTGCTGCGCCGCCTGCTGCTCGGCTTTGCCGGCGTGGCGATGCTGCTGTGGGCCTGCCTGATGGGCTGGACCATCCACGAAATGGTCCAGGTCGACCACCAGTTCGCGCGCCTGCAACTGCGCAGCTCAGCGCGCCAGGTGATGGCGGCCTTGCGCGCCATGCCCGATCGCCCGGACCAGATGCAGCACTACGCCGCCCAGGTCGAGCAATCCCAGGACGAGCTGTACGGAAAAATGAACATGCTGCTCTCGCCGTTCCGAGTCCAGGTCTGGCGCGGCGATACCCTGGTGTACGTCTCGACCCGCTTGCCCGAGGCGCGCCCGGGCGCGGCCGAGATTGGCCGCGTGGCCACCCTGCCCGCCAGCGGCGACCTGGCCTGGACCGAGACCGACGGCCCGCTCACCGTGCGCGTGGCCCAGGAGTCGCTGTCGCGCTTTGCGATGTCGATGACCAGTGTCGGCTTCTACTTGCTGCCACTGCTGGTGAGCCTGCCGTTCCTGCTGCTGCCGGCCTGGTTCATCGTGCGCCACGGCCTGCGTCCGCTGACCGAGGTCGTCGCATGCATCGAAGAACGGGGCGACGCCGACCTGGCGCCGCTGGCCGCGTCCGACTACCGCGAACTGGCGCCGCTGGTGGCGGCCATCAACCGCCTGATGGCGCGCCTGGGCGCGCGACTGGCGCGCGAGCAGGAGTTCCTGCACGACGCCGCCCATGAACTGAAAACCCCCTTGGCGGTGATCCTGGTGAACGCCGAATCGCTGGCCCAGGCGCCCACCGCGCAGCGCGCGCGCGAGGCCGGCGCCGGCCTGGCCCAGGGCGTGGCGCGCGCCACCCGCAGCGTGCACCAGTTGCTTGAACTGGCGCGCACCGACGCCGACCGCGACCAGGCAGCGCGCCTGCCGCTGGACCTGGCGCAATTGCTGCGTGAGCGCCTGGCCGACGCCATGCCGATGGCGCTGGCGCGCGGCATCGAGCTGGCCCTGCTGGCGCCCGACAGCTGCACGCTGTCCCTGCATCACGACAGCTGCGCGGCGCTGATCGACAACCTGATCGACAATGCCGTGAAATATTCGCCCTCCGGCAGCTGCGTGGAACTGAGCTTGCGCACGATCGACGGCGCGCTGCGCCTGGAAGTGGCCGACTCCGGGCCGGGCATCGCCCCCGAGTGGCGCGCCAAGGTGTTCGAGCGCTTCTTCCGGATGCCGGGCGTGGAGCAGCCCGGCAGCGGCCTGGGGCTGGCCATCGCGCAACGCGCCGCCGCGCGCAATGGCGCCGGACTGGTACTGGACGGGCACCCGGACGGCGCGCGCGGACTGCGCGCCGTGGTGATGTTCTCGTAGCAAGTGCGGCGCCGCGGCACGCCAGCGGGGATCGTGCTCCAAACCAATGACTACCGCGCTGCCGGCCGCCTGAAGGTAGGTGTCAGCACCTTTGACCTAAATCAAACAGTGTCGGGATCAATGAACTGGCATGGCCGATCCAAGTCTAAATTTTACAGTCGAATTCGTCGGCATCGAACAAGGAGTCCCCAATGAAATCAATGTTCAAAATACCCAAGATCCTGCTGGCTGCAGCACTGATGACAACGGCGCTCGTCGCCTGCAAGAAAACCGAACCTACCGCTCCGGCCACCACCGACACGACGACGGCACCGGCCACGACATCTGGCACCAGCGGCACTACCGGCAACACCGGCGCCACGCCGCCGGCCACCGACACCACCACTCCGGCACCAGGCGCCACAGGCACGCCGCCCAGCACCACGCCGCCGGCCGACAGCAACACGCCACCGAACACGAGCACGCCACCGAAATCACGCTAGCCGCGTTTGGTATTTGTAGGGTGGAAAAGGCGCAGCCGCCTTCCGCCATGCCAGCGTCAAGTTGACGCGAACATGGTGGAGGCGGCTGCGCCCCTGTTCGGGGTATTACTTACTTGGCTGCAACGACCGCGCTGCGACCGCGACCGCGCATGGCGAACCCTGCCAGCTTCATGACCACGCGATAGATCAAACGCAGGAATGTCAGGAAGCACAGCACTTCAAGCACCGTCATCAGGAACGCCGGCACCGCCGTGAACCGTTCAATGCGGTGCTTGAACTTGGCCACCAGGTGGTCGCGCTTGATCTCGATGCTGTCGTAGAAAGTCGGCACCACCAGCAAGGTCAGGATGGTCGAGGTGATCGTGCCGCCAATGATCGCGATGGCCAGCGGACGGTAGAATTCGCCGCCCTCGCCCAGCCCCAGCGCCACCGGGAACATGCCGGCGATCAGGGCGAAGGTGGTCATCAGGATCGGCCGCAGGCGCATGCGCCCCGCATACATCAGCGCATCTTCGCGTCCGAAGCCTTCCGCTTCGCGCTTGCGCGCCGCGTCAAGCAGCAGGATGGCGTTCTTGGCCACCAGACCCATCAGCATGATGATGCCGATGAAGCTCATCAGGTTCAAGGTGTTGCGTGTCACCAGCAGCGCCAGCACCACGCCGATCAGCGACAGCGGCAGCGACAGCATCACCGCCACCGGCGCCGTGAACGAACCGAACTGCATCACCAAGATCAGGTACATCAGGCCGATGCCCGACAACAGCGCGATCGTCATTTCGGTGAACAATTCCTTCTGGTCCTGGCCGGCGCCGCCCAGCGAACGGCCGTAGCCGGGCGGGAAGTCGAAACTGTCGGCCAGCGTCAGCGCGTCCTTTGTCACCTCGCCGTTCGAGCGGCCCTGGGCGTTGGCCGAGACGCTGATGGAGCGTTTGCCGTTGCTGTGTTCAATGCCCGACGGTCCCTTGCCCATGGTGATCTTGGCGATCTGGTCGAGCGGTACCATCTGGCTGCTGCCGGCCACGGCGATCGGCAGGCGTTCGATGTTCTCGGCGTTGACCCGATCATCCGGATGCAGGCGCACCGCGACGTCGCGCGTCTCGCCGGTCGGATCGACCCAGTCGCCCACTTCCACGCCGGCGAAGGCCACGCGCAGCGCCTGGGCCGCGTCGTTGACCGAAATGCCCATCGAGTTGGCCAGGCCGCGGTTCAGTTCAATTTGCAGCTCGTTCTTCGGATCCTGCTCGGACAGGCCGACGTCGACCGCGCCCGGCACCTGGCGCAGCTTCTCCATGAACTGGCCGGTGATCTCGATCAGCTTGCGCGAATCGGGCCCGGTGAAGTCGATCTGGATCGGCTTGCGGGCGCCGTTGTTCAGGTCGTCCATGACCACGTACTCGGCGCCGACCAGCTGGGCGATCTTGGTGCGCAGTTCGGCCCCGATCTCCTTGGCGCTGCGCTTGCGGTTCTGGCGCTTGCCGATGTCGATGTAGATCCGTCCGCCGCTGGCGCCGATACTGCTGTTGGTGTCGACCGTCTCGGGGATCGAGCGCGCCAGTTCGGCCGCCTTCTCCATCTTCACGCGGGCGTACTCGATCGAGGACGAGGCCGGGGTGCGCACGGTGATCATCAGGTTGCCCGAATCGGCCGTTGGCAGGAAGCTCGAACCGCCCCAGGTGAAGTGCACGGCCAGCGCGCCGATGAAGCTGCCCAGCGCGATCAGGGCCATCCAGGTGCGGTGGTGCAGTGCCCAGGCGATCACGCGGCCATAGCGGTCGGCCTGATGGTCAAACCAGTCGTTGAAGCGGGCCAGTACCTTGCTGATGCCTTTTTTCGGCGCCGTGTGGTGATCCAGCGGATCGCCCCAGTAGGCAGACAGCATCGGGTCGAGCGTAAATGAGATGCCCAGCGACACCAGCACCGAGCACGTCACGGTCAGCGCGAATGGACGGAACCACTCGCCCGACACGCCCGGCATGAAGGCCACGGGGATGAACACGGCGATGATCGAGAACGTCGTGGCGGCCACCGCCATGCCGATTTCGGCGGTGCCCTCCAGGGCGGCGGTGCGGCGGTCGGAGCCGCGCTGCATGTGGCGCACGATGTTTTCCCGCACCACGATGGCGTCGTCGATCAGCACCCCGATCGCCAGCGACAGGCCGAGCAAGGTCATGAAGTTAAGCGTGAAGCCGCACAGCCAGACCGCAATGAAGGCGGCGATCACGGACGTGGGCAGCGACAGCGCGGTGATCAGCGTCGAGCGCCACGAGTTGAGGAAGGCGTACACGACGAAAATGGTGAGCACGGCGCCGAAGATGAGCGACTCGATCACGTTGTTCAGGCTGCGCTGGGACTGGTCGCCGCCATCGCGCACGATCTCGAGCGAGGTGCCTGGATGGTCGACCTTGAATTCCTTGTTCACTTCGGCGACGACCTCGCGCACCTTCTTGGCCACCGACACGGTCGACGCCTCGCGCGAGCGGGTCACATAGATGCCCACGTTGGGCTTGCCGCTGCGCGCCGACAGGCTGGCGATGTCGGCGAAGCCGTCCTGGATCTCGGCGACCTGGGCCAGGCGCACGATTTCCTCGCCGCGGCGCTTGATCACGATGGCCTGGAACTCTTCGGGCGACTCGATGCGTCCGACCAGGCGGATGCTCTTCTCGTCAAGGTTGCCGCGCACCTTGCCCACCGGCGCGTTGGTGTTCTGGTTGCGCAGCGCGGTGACCACTTCGCCGATCGAGACGTTGTACTCGCGCAGCTTCCCGGCGCGCAGCAACACCGACAGCTCGCGCCGCAGGGCGCCGCTGACGTTGACGTTGGAGACGCCGTCGATGGCGCGCAGGCGGTCGGCCAGCACGTCTTCGGCCAGGCGCGAGATCTCCGCGTGGGTCTGCTTCGACGAGGACAGCGCCAGGTTCATGATCGGCTGGGCCGATGGATCGATGCGCTGCAGGATCGGTTCGCGCATCTCGATGGGCAGCTTGTAGCGCACGCCGGCGATGGCGTTGCGCACGTCGTCGGACGCTTCGATCAGGTTCTTCCTGAAGTCGAACTGCAGCTCGAACGTGGCGCTGCCCTCGTTGGCGCTGGCATTGATCTCCTTGACGCCGGAGATGCTTTGCAGGGATTTCTCGAGGCGGTTGACGATCTCGCGCTCGACCGTCTCGGGCGAGGCGCCCGGGTAAGGGATGTTGATCACCACGACCGGGATTTCAACGTCCGGGTTCTGGTTCACCCGCAGTTTTTTCATCGCCAGCAGGCCCAGCGCCATGAGCGCGACGATCAGCACGATGGTGCTGATCGGTTTCTTGATACTGAATTCAGAGAGGAACATGGCTTATTTTCCTTGTACCGGCGTGGCGGCGGCGCTGGCCACCTTGGAGGCGGCCATCTCGACCGCCTGGCCATCCTTGAAACTCGAGTTCGGGTTGCGCATCACGCTGTCGCCGGCGGCCAGGCCGCTCTTGACTTCGAAATTGCCGGTGCGCGGGTCGCGCGTGCCGATCGCCAGATCGATCTTCTTGATCTGCTTGCCCTCGAGGCGCCAGGTGTAGGACTTGTCACCAACCTTGACCAGGGCGCTTTCGGGCAGCATCAACGCGGCCACGGATTCGGCTTCGATGCGCCCTTCGCCGTACAAGCCCGACACGCGCGGCTGGGCGCTGCCCTGGGTGAACGAGACCAGCACTTCGACCTGGCGCGTGATCTCGTTGGCGGCCGGATCGACCCGTTTGACGACGCCGCGGAATTCCTGGCCGGCGTAGCCGTTGATGCGGAAGCTGACCGGCTGGCCAGTCTTGACCATGGCCACCTTGTCGGCCGAGACGCGCCCTTCGAAGCGCATCGAGCTCGGGTCGATCACTTTGAGCAGTTCCTTGCCGACGGCGGCGGTGTCGCCGGCCGACACCTTGCGATCGCTCACGACACCATCGAACGGCGCGCGCACCAAGGTGCGCTGGAGCTGCTGGTGGGCCAGCACGGCGCGCGTGCGGGCGGCCGACAATTCGCTGTTGGCACTGTTGCGCCGCACTTCCGAGTCGTCCAGCGCCTGGGCCGAGGTCATGCCCGAGGCGCGCAGCGTCTTCAGGCGGGTGAGCGTGCGCTCAGCCTGGTCGAGCGCCTGGGAGGCGGAGCGCGACGCTTCCTCGGCCGAGTTCAGGCTGTCGCGGATGGCAGTCTCGTCGAGCTTGACGAGCACGTCCCCCTTCTTGACGACGTCGCCATTCTCCTTGAGCACTTGCAGCACCACGGCCGACACTTCGGCGCGCAGGTCAGCCTTGCGCTCGGGCTGGATGGAACCGGTGATCACCGGGCCGGAGGCGAGCGCATTGGTCTGCACCGTCATCAAGTCTTCCGGCGAAATGAGCAGCTTGACCGGCGGCTTGGCATCCTTGCCCTCTTTTTTGTCGGCCGCGGCCACGGCGGACGCGCTCGCCTCCGGCTTGGCGCCCTCCTTACTGCAGGCGGCGAGCGCCGAGGCGATGGCGAGAACAAGAATGGTTTTGCGCAGCATGGTGAATTCTCCGGAGAAGATGAGCTTTGAATCTTGTAATAATGAGTATGGAATCTGACAGCGGCAGAGTATCCATGAGACCACCTAGAGCGTCAATCGCCGACGCTTCGACCTGCCGAATTCGATGGCTGAAGTGCGGATTTGGGGGCCTGAACTGCATTTTCCCGCTCTTGAAGAGCCCGCCCGTGCCCCAAGGCGAGCAGGGCCAATTTACCTCATTGCAGAATAGACGGCGCAACCCATGGCGATGCCGGTGCAGATGCCGCCACCGATTTCGACCAGGGTGTGGCCCATCCGCTCGCGCAGGGCGACCTGCCCGTCCGCACCGGCGGCCAGGCGGTTGATGGCGGCGGCCTGGCGCCCCACGTGCTGGCGCAAGCTGTTGGCGTCGATCATGACGATGAAGCACAGCGTCACTGCCACGCCGAAGGCCGGATGGCCGATGCCCTCGCGCAGGGCGATCAAGGTCGCCATGGCCGTCACCACCGAGCTGTGGTTGCTCGGGAAGCCGCCATTGCCGACCAGCTTGAATGCCCATTGCCGCTGGCGCACGCTGTTAATCAGGAATTTGATGGGCCCGACCACGGTCCAGGTGAGGAACGGGGTGATCAGATAGGAAATGTCCATGTGCTGCCTTCTTTAAGTTGATGCCGTACGGAATTATGGCAGATCGCCCCGGGCAAACTCGCTTCCAGGGCGAAAAAACGTCACAATGTGGACTTTCAATTAATGGATTGGCGTGGGCATGAAGCATTTCAGCTTGTCGTTCGGCGTTTCCCTCGTGCTCATGGCGCTGGCCGGCTGGTGGGGCTATGCCCACGGCGGCACGCCAGCCATGCTCAATGCCCTGTGGATCGCGGCCGTGCTGGGCGTGCTCGAGGTGTCGCTCTCGTTCGACAACGCCGTCGTCAATGCCTCCGTGCTGAGCCAGTGGAATGCGTTCTGGCGCAAGCTGTTTCTCACCGTCGGCATCCTGGTGGCCGTGTTCGGCATGCGTTTGCTGTTTCCGCTGGCGATCGTGGCGATGGCGACGGGGCTCGGGCTGGTCGACGTCTGGACCATGGCCACCACCACCCCGGCCGAATACGCGCGCCACCTGGGTGCCAAGCACGCCGAGGTGTCGGCCTTCGGCGGCGCCTTTCTGTTGCTGGTGTTTTTTAACTTCCTGTTCGACGACGACAAGGAGCTGCACTGGCTCGGCTGGATCGAGGAAAAAGTCGGCAAGTACGGCACCGGCGGCCTGGCCATCCTGCTGGCGCTGGGGGCCGTGTTCGGCTGCGCCGAGCTGCTGCCAAAGGCGCGCCAGCTCAGCGTGCTCGCCGCGGGCATGGCCGGGGTGGCCGTCTACATTGGCGTGGACTGGCTCAGCACCCTGCTGGAACAGGAAGAACACGAACCGCAGGTCGGCAAGATGGTCGCGCGCGGCAGCGTGGGCGCCTTCGTCTACCTGGAAGTGCTCGACGCCTCGTTCAGCTTCGACGGCGTGATTGGCGCCTTCGCCATCACCAACGACGTCGTCATCATCATGCTGGGGCTGGCCATCGGCGCCATGTTCGTGCGTTCGCTGACGGTCTACCTGGTCAACCAGGGCACCCTGTCCGAGTTCGTGTTTCTCGAGCATGGCGCCCATTACGCGATCGGCATCCTGGCCTTGATCATGTTCGCCAGCGTCAAGGTTGAGATTCCCGAATGGTTCACTGGCTTGTCGGGCGTGGCCTTCATTGCCGTGTCGCTGTGGTCATCGCTGCGTTACAAGCGGCGCCATGCTGTGGCAAAATAGACAGTATGACCCTACCTAAACGACTGTCCCTGATCCTGCTGGCGCTGCTCGCCTCGGCCTTGCTGCTGTTCGTCCTCTACACCTGGCTCACTTTGAGCTGGTCGTATTCGAACGGCGAACGGGCCGGCTACCTGCAAAAATTCTCCAAGCGGGGCTGGATCTGCAAGACCTGGGAGGGCGAAATCCTGCTCTCGAGCATGCCGGGCGCGATTCCCGAGCGCTTCGAATTTTCCGTGCGCGACGAGGAGGTGGCGCGCCAGCTGCTTGCCGCCACCGGCAAGCGCGTCCTGCTGACCTACGCCCAGCGCAAGGGTGTGCCGAGCAGCTGCTTCGGCGAGACCGAGTATTTCATCGAAAAAGTCGCCGTTACCCCGTCATCCTGAATTTCGTAGGGTGGAAAAGCGGAGCGCATTCCACCATGAGCCGTCGACGACTCATGGTGGAATGCGCTCCGCTTTTCCACCCTACGGGCTTGTGAATATTTTGATTTTTCGAAGAGGTCGTCAGGTTTTTGATATTTTCACAGCGTGTACGGCCCCCTCGGTTTACAGTTTTTCGATCTGCTGGCGCGCGTAGGCCGCGCCGCTACCATTTGGCGCCAGCTCCAGGTAGGTGCCGAACGCGGACTTCGCTTTCTCGCCCTCGCCCGCGTGCGCGTGGGCATCGCCCAGGTTCAGGTAGGCCACCGCGCGCGAGGGGTCGATCTTGATCGCGTTGTCGAACCAGCGCGCCGCCTCCCTGTATTTCTCCTGCTTGTAGAACACGTAGCCGAGATTGTTGGCCGCCAGCGCGAACTCGGGCCGCAGCTTGAGCGCCTCGGTGAACTGCGCCTCGGCCGCCGCGTACTGCTTCTCGCGGTATAGCTGCAGCCCGCGGTCATTGGCGCGCTGCGCCTGCTGGCGCTGCGACGACGGGGCCGCCACGGGCGTGAGCAGTTTCTGCTCCCCGCCCTGCAAGTCCTTGACCGTGACGGCCGGCTGCAGGTCGGGGCGGGCCGCGTCGAGCCGGGAATTGAGCGTGATCGCCTCGTTCGACAACTGGCTGGTCGAGGGATTGAGGAACTCCGCCTCGAGCGGCAGCTCGAAGACGAACTCGCCGCCCTCCGAGCCTGGCAGGCTGCCAAAAGCGGGGGTCTGGTTCGACACGCTGGCCACGGCCGGCGCCACATACGCGGCCAGCTCGGTGGCGGTGATCATGCCGTCACCGTTCAGGTCGGCCTTGCCGGCCAGGCCCTGCAGCAAGGTCCAGGTAAACACCGAATGGCCGCCCGGGCCGCCGTCGGCGACCAGCTGGTCGGTGCCGCCGGCCGTCAGCATCTGGCGCCCCACGCGCCTGGCGTTGTCGCGCAGGTAGCCGCCGGTGGCGCCGCCACGCGTCAATCCCAGCCCGCTGTAGCAGGCGTCCATCACGAACAGCGCATGCTTGGCAGTGAGGCTCTCGGCGATGTTCTGGATCTCGGTCATCGCGATGGCATCGGTGGCGAACTGGTTCGGGTCCGAATCGTAGGGCACGATGTAGCCAAGGTCGCGTCCCGAACTGAGCTTGCGGGTGGCGCCGTGGCCGGCGAAGAACACGAAGATGCGGTCATTCGTCTGCACCCCGCCATGGGCCAGCTTGTCGTGAAACGCGGCCAGGATGCCGGTGCGGGTGGCCTCGGCGTTGGTCAGGGTTTGCACCCGCTCGCTGGCGAAGCCGAATTTCTCGACCAGGGTCTGGCGCACGCCCTGCGCGTCGCGCACCGCGTACTGCAGCTTGGGCCAGTTCGGGTAGCTGTCGATCCCGATCACGATGGCCCAGGAATTGGCGTAGCCGGTGCTGACCGCCACTTTCCCGGCCGGCGCCTGGCTGCTGCGCGCGACCGTGAACGCGCTGCCGTCCCAGCCGGCAAACTGGTAGCCGTCGGCGATCAAGCGGTCGAGCACGGCCGGCAGCGCCTTGACGGTGCGCTCGTGGATGTCGTGGAACAGGATAATGCCGCGGCCCTCCTTGTCCACGCTGCGCAGCACGCGGTCAGCGATCGAACTGGGCACCGGATCGGCCCAGTCCAGCGAATCGATGTTCCACATCACCGATTTCAGGTGCGCGCCATCGAGCGCGCCCAGGCCTTCCTTGTTGCGCGCACCGTAGGGGAAGCGGAACAAGGGCGAGCGGTCGGCGTCGACCGCCTTGAGCAGCACGTCGGTGTTGAAAATTTCCGCCTTGAGCTTGTCGCCCGTTTGCTTCGACAACTGGGCGTGCGAGAAGCTGTGGTTGCCCAGCGTGTAGCCGGCGGCCTTGAGCTTGCGACTGACCTCGGCGCCGGCCGACAGGGTCGCCTTGCCGTTCGCGTCGAGCGTGCCCAGGTTGCGCCCGACGCTGAAGAACACGGCCGGCACATCGTACTGCTTGAGGATGGCCGCGATTTCCTCGCTGTAGCGCTTGTGCGGACCGTCATCGAAGGTCAGCACCACGGTTTTTTTGGGCAGCGCGTTGCCGAAGA
The DNA here is from genome assembly GCA_040390195.1 of Pseudomonadota bacterium. Classification (GTDB taxonomy): domain Bacteria; phylum Pseudomonadota; class Gammaproteobacteria; order Burkholderiales; family Burkholderiaceae_D; genus Telluria_A. Next base: position 55,870 of record JAZJYV010000084.1, read on the forward strand.
TTTCCCCCTCCTCGGCCTTGCCCGCTTGCGGCGGCGCCGGTGCGGGCGGGTACGGCAGCACCACGCCATAGTCCTTCAGGATTGCCTCGCGCTGGTACTGGGTCTTCAGGTAAGCCAGGTAGCTTTCCCATTTCTCGCGTTTGAGCTCGATGGCGCGCGCCTCGAAGCGGCCGAAGACCTGGCGGATTTCCTTCTCGTAGTTGTGCTCGATCTCGGCCAGGGCCTCGATGTCTTCCGAGATGCGCTTGTGCAGCTTGATGGCCGGCAGCGAGGAATCGCGCGCCACCTCGCCCAGCACATCTTGCAGCAGCTCGCGAAACGCCAGCCGGTCGGCGTCGTAGAGGTCCTTGTCGGACTCGATGTAGGTGAGCAGCGTGTTGAATGTCTCGAAGCGCGCGCCGTCGCGCGAGGCAGCCAGCACGGCCAGCGCCGCGCCGAGCTCGCCGGTGCGGGCCTGGTTTTCGTGGAACAGGCCCTGGCCAACCTGCTTGATGTCCTCGCGCGCCTTCGCGCCCATGTAGTTCTCGTCGGCCAGCAGTACGATCACCTTGCGGTAATTGGCCAGCACCGCGCGCAGGCTCGCAACCAGCGCTTCGGCGTTGGCGCCGGCTGGCGCGGCGGCCGGCACGGGCAGCGGCGCGCGCACGCGCCAGGCCAAGGCCGCGCCGGCGCCAACGGCAACGGCGAGGGCGGCGGCGATCGCGATCTTTTTCTGGGTGCTCTGCATGGCGTGGGTCACGGAAGTGTCTGGTGCCGTGGATTATATGGCAACCATGCCAGAACGAGCAGTCGTACACCTTGTGAATGAATCGAAGACTTGATTCCTTATTCCCGCGCAGGCGGTGCTGGTCGGGAAAATTGAATTTTTACGAGCATTCTGCCATTGCATACGTCGCGGTGACGCTGGCAATGGTGGAATGCGGCTTCGCCTTTTCCACCCTGATATGTATTGACCAGTCAAGATGTTTTCAAATTCCCGTTTTT
>JAZJYV010000085.1:0-14121 GCA_040390195.1 Pseudomonadota bacterium
CAACGGTCAGCTGTGGCGCCTGTTCTTGTTAACGCACGCCCGATCCGGACAATGCGTCTGCCGACCATTCCGACGGCTTCAGCGCTTCGATGTACTTCACGCCGCCGTGCGAGCCACTCACGCCCGTGATGTTGTAGGCGCCACTGACGAAGTCGTAGATCATGTGGTTGCCCGTTTGCGGGGCCTGAACGTCATAGCTGAACGTGATGTGATCGAACGAGGCGCGGTACAACTGGCCGCGCGCATCGTACTCATCCGAGGCCAGCGCGGTCCAGCTGTCCTCGTCGACGTAGAAGGTGCGCTTGCTGTAGATATGGCGCTTGCCCGGCTTCAGCGTCGCCTCGACCACCCACACGCGGTGCAGCTCCCAGCGCAACAGCTCAGGGTTGATGTGGTTCGGCTTGGTGATGTCGGCCACGTTGGTGTGATAGGCGAGTTTGTAATCGTTGTACGGCACGATCATCTCTTTTTTGCCGACCAGCTTGAAGTCGAAGCGGTCCATCGCGCCGTTGAAGACCCAGGCGTCGTCGTAGGTCGAGGCACCGGCCGAACCTGGATTCGGGGTGTCGTAGGCGACGTCCGGCGCCAGTTTCACGCGGCGCTGGCCCGGCAGGTATTGCCAGACACGGCGCGGCTGCACCACCGGGTTGACGGCGTCGAAGGCCATCAAGCCTTCGCCGGCGCGGCGCGCAGGCGCCGTGTAGGCCAGCTTGGTGCGGAAAAACACGTCGCCCTGCTCGGCGACCTTGGTCCGTTTCGGATCCGACAGCGGGAACTCCTGGTAGATTTCGCCCGTCGTGGCCAGGGTCGGGGTGCCTGACGAATCGACGTTCCAGGAATCGTACTTGGTGTAGAAGGCGTGGCCCTGGTAGCGCAACAGGTGGTTCCACATGACTTCGAAACCACTCTTCGGAATCGGGAACGGCACCCCGGCCAGTGAATTCTCCACGCCCACGCCGCCATCGACCGACTTGGCGTTGACCGCATTTTTGGCCGTGTTCTCGAGGATCGCCTTTGGATAGGTCACGCTGCGGCGGGTCGGGTAGACGTCGACACGGTAGGTGGCGAAGCGCTTGAGCAGTTCCTTGGTGCCGGCGGTGAGCTTGTCGCCCTGCCCGGCCAGATCCTTGCCGGTGATGACCAGGCGTGGCTTGTCGGCCGCGTACGGGTCGGTGCGCATGCCCGTGCCCTTGGCCACGGCCGGGCCGGCGGTCAGGCCGCCGGTGAACTCGGGGATGGTGCCGTCCTTGTTGCCGGCTTTTTCGGCGCCGACCGCGGTCAGCGTGGTGCCCAGCTGTTTGGCCTCGTCGGGAGTGACGCCGGCATGTGCCGCGCCCACTGCTGCGAGGGCCGCTGCGATAATGGTTTTCTTGAACATCATGGTCTCGTTCCTGGATCAGAAAGTGGTTTTAAGGGTCAGCGCAAGGAAGCCGCGGTCCTTGAGCAGCGGCGTCACACCGGCATTCGAGGTGATGGCGCCGGTCACCGGGTCGGTCACGAATGGGCCGAAGAAGTCCACATACTTGAAGTCGATGCGGTATTTCTGGTACACGTCGAACGAGACACCGGCGCTGTAGTTGCCCGCGCCCTTGTTGCCGCCCGAGCTGACCGCCGACTCGCCCGACAGGCCGATGCCGTAGTTCAGCGGCATCGACAGGTCGACGCCCGGCAACACCTGGAACCAGGTCGGGGTGAAGTTCAGCGAGAGACCGAAGAAGTCCTTGCTGACCTTGTCGATGCCGGTGTAGTTGTCGCGACCCTTGAACAGGTCCTCACCGCTGGTGACCTTGTCGACCCGGTTCCAGGTCAATTCAGCGATCCAGCTCGAGGCGTCGAACACCGGCGTCTTGGCCGTGGTGCCGAGCAAGTTGAGTACGCCGTGGAAGGTGTTGCCGCGCGCGCCGCTCACTTCGCCTTCGCCAGGCAAGCCGGCCGCCTTGACGATCAACTGGCCCTTGAGGGTGGTATTCAAGCCAGCCATCAGCGCCGGGAAGGTCCCCACCGGCATCAGCAGCGCTGGCGTGCTGTTGAGCGGCATGTTGCGGCGATAGCTCAGGTCAGCGCCGATCGACACGCCTGCCACGCTCTTCGACAGCGACAAGCCGAACATGTCGATGTTGCCGCCGTATTCGAGCTGGTACTGGCTGGTCGCACCGAGCGTGGTCGGGTAGAACAGGCAGTTGCCGGCCGCGACGGCCGAGCCGGGGATTGCGGCGCTGCAGGTGGCGTTGCCGACCGCGGTGGCAGTGGCGGCGCCGGCCTGCTGGGCGGCCGCGTTGGCAGCGGCGGCGGTGCCGCCGGCCTTCAGCACAGCCGCTGCGGCTGCCTGGGCATTGGCTGCCACCAGTGGGCTCGATTGGCCAAACAGGGCCGACGGCACGCCGGCCAGGCGCAGGTTCGCCTGCGGCAGCAGGTCGGAAGTGCGGCGCAGGTAGGCGCCGACGGTGCCATCGAGCCAGCTCGGGCTCCAGCGCGCGGCAAGACCCCAGTCGCCGGACTTCTTGGGCAGCGCATCGGCGTGCTTGATGGCCGCTGGCAGGCCCAGGCCCGACAGGTTGAACGACTCGGCGCCCTGGAAGGCGTAATCGTAGAAACCGAGGAAGGAGCCCGATTCGGGCAAGCGGGCCGGCTTGTAGTTGAAGAAGTACTGGGCCGCGAACGAGAGCTCGTTGGATGGCGAGAACTGGGTCGAGAGCGCCTGGCGTGGCAGGAACAGCTCTTTCGCTTCCGAACCTGGCACCGCGTAACCTTTGATCAGGTCGATCGCCGACTGGCCGTAGTTGACGCCGTGGATCGGCGAAATCAGGCTCTCGCCCCAGTACAGGGTGTGCTGGCCGAGCTTGACGTTGACCGGCATGTCGCCGATCTCGAAGCTGCCGAACACGAAGGCGTCGAGCACTTCGCCCGACACGCCCTGGTGGTAGCGCTTGGCGTACGGCGACAAGCCGACGGCCGGCTTGCCGTTTTCAAGGTGGTTCGAGCTGGCCGGATTGGTGTTGTCGAGTTTCGACGGGGCGCTGTCGCCCCAGCCGGCGGCGCTGACGCGGAAGCCGAATTTTTTCTGGAACACCAGGTCGAATTCGGACAGCAGGTCGAGCCGGTTCGAGACCATGCCCTTGTCGAAATTGCGGTCGCCATCGTCGAAGTTGACCGATTTGAGGATCGCGTCGTTCTGTTTGCTGACGCGGTAGCCGTAGTTGTACTTGACAGTGTTATCGAAGCGTACCGTCAGGTCCGGGTTGCCGGTCTCCAGTTCGCCCGCCTGGGTCGCGCCAATTGCGCACAGCGCGGCCGCGAGGGCCACCGTGCGCAAGGCGAATCGCTGCTTGTGTTCGGATTGTTTCATGCTGCGCCATCTCCTTGGGGTTATATTTTTGTACGACTTGGTACTACGGGTGATGCAAAAAAAGGGAATTACAAATAGCCGTTCTTGCGCGCGTCGAGCAGCGTGATGGTGCGCGCCAGGGCGCGCGAGATGCGCTTCAAGTGGTACATCGGCCGTGCGTACGGCCCGGAAAGCACCAGGTCGCGGCCCTTGCGCACTGCCGCCACCATGTCGTCGGCGACGACCTCGGGACCGGCGCCGTGCAGCTGGTAATAGGCCTGCAGCCTGGACATCTGGGTGATCGTCATGCCCGGCGCGTGCGGACTGTGGATGATGTCGGTGTTGATGTAGCCGGGGCACACGGCGCTGACCCGGATCCGGGTTCCGGCCAGTTCCAGCGCAAGGGTGTCGCACAGGCCCAGCACGGCGTGCTTGGAGGCGGCGTAGGCGCTCATGTTCGGCGCCGGCGTGATGGCCGCCAGCGAGGCCACGTTGAGCACGTGGCGCGCGCCGCCGGCGGCGCGCATGTTCGGCAGGAAAAAGTGGCAGCCGTGCACCACGCCCATCAGGTTGATGTCCATGATCCGCTTCCAGGAGCTCAGCGGGCTGTCCATGAAAGCGCCCAGCCAGGCCACGCCGGCATTGTTGATCAGGACGTCGGCGGCCGGCGCGATCGCATGCACGTCGTCGGCGAACTGGCGCATCGATGCTTCGCTGCTGACGTCGGCGACGAAGGCGTGGCACGGCACGCCCAGCGCGCGCACCTCGGCCTGCACCGCTCCCAGACGCTCAAGGCTGATATCGGAGACGTACAGGTGGGCGCCACGTGCGGCGAAGGCGCGCGCCGTGGCACGCCCGATGCCGGCAGCGGCGCCGGTGATGACTACATGTTTTCCTGCCAGGTCTTGAATTGCCATTCTTGGTCCTCGGTGTTCACGGCGAATCGCATCCGATGCGCCTTGCATGCGAATGAACGGTCAAACGGGTTGACGCTGCCTAGAACGGGACGCTTGGATCGTGATGATGCATGATGACTGTCTCCTGTCTTGTGGTTTTATTTTCGCTACTGAAATCTATGTTGATTTCTTTGATTACATTTTGTCGTGGGCGGGCACTCGGCGCTTGTCATTTTTTGCCAACGACTTGTCATTTTCAGACACCGTTGGTTTTCAGTATCAAAGGCCCCTTGAAGGCGTCCATGATGGCCGACGCCGGCATCCCGCGCGCGACGATCTGGGCCATCGCGTTCATCGAACGGGTGATGTGGCCGAAGTACTTTTCGTAGCTGGGGCACAGGTAGTTCATGCCGGCCTCGCCGTCCGGCGCTTGCATGAAGCGGTTTTTCGGACACTCGCCATTGCAGGCGAACAGATAGGGGCACTTGCGGCAGTAGGCCGGCAGCGCGTCCTCCTTGGCCGCGCCGAAGTTTTGCTGGAACGGGCTGGCCGCCAGCGCCGCCGGGCTGTCCTGGCGCAGGTTGCCCAGCTTGTATTCGGGGTACATGAAGTGATCGCACGAGTACACGTCGCCAGTGTGCTCGACGATCATCGCCTTGCCGCAGCGCCTGGCGAACAGGCAGACCGTGGCCGGCAACTGCAGCCAGGCCGCCAGCGCCCACTCGAAATTCATCACGTGCACCGTGCCCACGTCCTTGCGCACCCACTCGTCAAAAATGGCGATCAGGAAGTCTCCATACTCGGCGCGCCCGACCGTCTGGCTGCTCACCCTTGCCGACAGGCGCGCTGCCGGCCGCGGCGCCGCGGTTCCGGGCGGGGTCGCGAAATGCAGGCCGATGACCTGCTCGCGCGGCTCCGGCAGGCGCTCGACGACCGGGTTGAACTGGATGAAGCGCACCCCCTCCTGCCTGAGGAAACGATAGATTTCCAGGCCGTGGGCGGTGCTGTCGCTGGTGACCGTGACGAGCACGTTGAACTCGACCCGGTGCTGGCGCAGCAGGCGCAGGGCGCGCATCACATCGTCGAAACTGGAGCGCCCCTGCTTGTCGGGACGGTGCCGCTCATGGATCGCGCGCGGACCGTCGATCGACAGGCCAACCGTGAAGCGCTCCTGGCCCAGAAACGCGCACCATGCCTCGTCGAGCAGGGTGCCGTTCGTTTGCAGGCTATTGCGGATGGTCTTGCCGTTTGCGTACTGGCGCTGGTACCCGACCGCGCGCTGGAAAAATTCCACTCCCAGCAAGGTCGGCTCGCCGCCCTGCCAGGTGAATTCAACTTCCGCACTGGCCTGGGCGGCGATGTAGGACTGGACGTAGGCGCGCAATACTTCGTCGGACATGCGAAACTTCTCGCGCGGCGGGAACAACTGCTCCTTCTCGAGATAGAAGCAGTAGTCGCAGTCGAGATTGCACAGGGGGCCGATCGGCTTGGCCATCAGGTGCAGTCCCTGCTCCGTTTCAGTCATCGCGGCCCCATATGACAGTCATTCCCGCGCAAGCGGCAATTCATACCACGTCGGCATGGGTGCTCGCCCGCACATGCGCGACGGACCTCATGGCTGGTACTTCACGTCGACCGCCATCACGCGGCCGTTGAAGGCGAACGGCGCCTTCGCTGCGTAGTCGAGCGACACCGGAGAGCCGAGGTCGGTGCCGACGTCGAACGTCTCGCTGGCGGTAAACAGCAGCGGCACCGTCATGCCAACGAGCCCCTTGCCCACTTCGCGCCCGTTCACCCGCAGCACGATCTGCGCCGGCGCGCCGGGCTTCGGTGCCAGCATCGTGGTCTCGACCTGCACCTGGGTCGGGCCGGCCGGCAGCCTGCCCGCGGCGCGAATCTTGGTGCGACGCAGGATCAGTGCATTGTATTCGTAGACCAGTTCGCCGTTCTCGATATACAGCGAAATGCCGCCGCCGGCGCCGCCGAGCGCGTACAGCACCCCGTTGGCATTGGCCGGCACATCGACTGACACGGTCACCAGGTTGCTGCGCGACTTGATGTTCGGTGCCACCGGCTCGGGCATGCGTGTGACGCTGCCACCGAAATGCCACTCGCTCAGGCCAGACGATTGACGCTGGCCCGGATTGAGGAAAACGAAGGCCCCGCCACCAACAGGATACACCTTGTTTGCCACGGCTTCGCGGTCAAAAAGCGACTTCATTTCCGCCAGTTTCTTCGGCTCGCGCGCGGCCAGGTCCTCGAACTGCGCATAATCCTGGTCAAGTTTGTAAAGCGACCATTTGTCGTTATCGGGATTCCAGTTGATAAAACCGGCAAAGGTCGGGCTCCACGGCAGGCGCGGACCGGCCACCGAGGCCATCCAGCCGTCGTGGTAGATGCCGCGCGAGCCCATGAACTCGAAATACTGGGTGTGCTTCTGTGGCGCCGCCTTGGCGTTGGCGAAGGTGTAGCCCATCGCCACACCGTCGAACGGGTCTTGCGCGATGCCGTCGACGCTCTTCGGCGGTGTGATCTGCAGCGCCTCGTAGATAGTCGGCGCGATGTCGTTCACATGGTGGAACTGGGTGCGCACGGTGGCGTCGGCCTTGATTTTTTTCGGCCACGACAGCGCCATCGGGGTACGGGTGCCGCCGAAGTAGCCGGCCATCAGCTTGGTGCCCTGGAACGGCGTCGAGCTGGCCTGGGCCCAGGCGGCGTGATACATGCTGTCCAGTTTCGCCGTGCCCAGCGCGGCCAGGCCGCCGAACTGTTCGTTGAGCACCTTGATATGTTCGGCCGGCTGGCTCGGGATGCCGTTTTGCGTCAGCAGCTCGTCGATCGATCCCTGCAAGCCTTCGCTCGAGGCACCGTTGTCGGAGAAGACGTAGAAGATCAGGGTATTCTCGCGCAGGCCCAGGTGTTCCAGTTCGTCGACCACCTTGCCGGCCTGGGTGTCGGCGTGCTCGAGGAAGCCGGCAAACACCTCCATCAGGCGCGCCTGGTATTTCTTCTCTTCCGGCGACAGGCTGTCCCAGGCCGGCAAGCCGTCCGGACGCGGATTGAGGCGGGTATCGGCCGGAATCCAGCCCAGCTGTTTCTGGCGCGCGAACACGCGTTCGCGGTAGGCGTCCCAGCCGCTGTCGAACTTGCCCTTGTATTTGTCGGCCCACTCGGCGAACACGTGGTGCGGGCCGTGCACCGCGCCCGGGGTCCAATACATGAAAAAGGGTTTGTTCGGCGCGTACGCCTGGTGCTGCTGCAGCCAGCTCACGGCCTGCCCGGCCATGTCTTCGGTCAGATGGTACTTCGGATCGCGCGGCGGCTCGATCGGCGTCGTATTGCGGTACAGGCGCGGCTCGTACTGCGACGTTTCGCCGGCGATGAAGCCGTAGAAGGACTCGAAGCCGTGGCCGGTCGGCCAACGGTCGAATGGGCCCATCGAAGTAGTCTGGTTGGCCGGCGTATTGTGCCATTTACCGAAGGCGGCGGTGTTGTAGCCATAGTCGCGCAGCACTTCGGGGATCGTCGCGGCCGATTTGGGGATGACGCCCGAGTAGCCGTCCCAGTCGTTGGCCGCCTCGGCGATCTGGCCGTTGCCAACCCGGTGGTGGTTGCGCCCCGTGAGCAGCGCGGCGCGCGTGGCCGAGCTGACGGCCGTGGTGTGGAAAGCGTTGTAGCGGATGCCCGTGTCGGCGATGCGCGCCAGGGTCGGTGTGTGGATTTCGCCGCCGACCAGGTCCGACTGGGCGAAGCCGGCATCGTCGAGCATGATCACCAGCACGTTGGGCGCGTCGGCTGGCAAGTGCGAAGGCTGCTTGCGCCACTGATGGGTCGAGGCCTGCATGGACGGTTTGGCGATGCTGGCCGACGGCGGCGGAGGGAACGGCAGCGACTCTTGCGCGGCGGCGCTGCCACCGAGCGCCGCAAGGGCGACCAAAGCGAGGTCTTTGGTGGGGGTCATGAATCTGTCTCCGGATTTTGTAATGGTGTTGGCTGCCATTCTTGTACCCGGCGCCGCGAAATGCTTGTCTTTTTTTGCCAAACGCTTGTCATTTCTCGCCACAGATACTTTATGATGGCATCGATGAAAGACTTGGAAACCGCCGTCCCGGCCCGTTACTTCGCCCAACTGATCGACTTCCTGGAAGCGAGCGGCACCCCCTGCCGCGACGCGCTCAGCGCGGCCCAGGTGCGCTCGCTGAACGATCCGCAGTCCAAGCTGACCACCAGCCAGGTCGACGCGCTGATCGGCGAGGCGGCTCGCCTGTCGGGACGCAGCGACCTCGGTTTCGAGCTGGGCCGCCTGATCAAGTTGAACTCGCACGATGTGCTCGGCTACGCCATCATCAGCTGTCCGACGCTCGACCACATGTTGCGCCTGGTGGCCCGCTACTACCGCTTGATGACGCCGATGTTCGAAATGCGCTACCAGCGCCATGGCCTGCACGCCGAGCTCGATTTCCTGCCCGCGCGCGCGATGGCGCAGCCAACCTTGCGCTTCTACCTCGACATGCTGGCGCTCTCGTTTCATGGACAGATCGCGGCGGTGACCCAGGGCCGGCAGGCGCCGTATGACCTTTTCCTGTCGATGCCGGCGCCGCCCCACCTGAAGCGCTACCGCGACCTGAAGGGGGTGCGCGTCCATTTCAATGAAGACGCCCTGCCTGGCTTGCGTGTCAAGATGACGACCGAGTTGTTCGACGAAGCGCTGGCGATGACCGATCTGCGCGCACTAAGCCAGGCCGAGGCCCGTTGCAAGCTGCTGATGCAGGAAGTGAGCGCACATGGCCGCTGGAGCGAGTGGGTGGCCATGATGCTGCGCCAGGCCGAGGACTGCCAGCCGGCGCTGGACGAACTGGCACAAATCCTGAATATTTCCACGCGCACGCTGGACCGCTACCTGTCGCGCGAGGGCGCCAGCTTCCGCGACCTGTCGGTCACGATCCGCAACGAGCGCGCCTGCGAGCTGCTGGTCGAGGGCAGGCAAGCCATCTCGCAGATCGCCTACCGGCTCGGCTACACCGACATCGCCAATTTCAGCCGTTCGTTCAAGAAGCTCAACGGCATGAGCCCGAGCGCATACATGGAGCGAGCGGCGGCACACTCGGCAACGCGTAGGGCGGAATCCGACATGTCCTCGTAGGGTGGAAGAGCGCGCAGCGCGTCATCCACCAAGCGTCACGTTGACGCCAGCATGGTCGATGACGCGCTGCGCGCCCGTCCGCCCTTGTTGTTCTTACGAGTTGTTCGCCAAGCGCGGTGTGAGCGCGGCACGCATCACCAGCGCGATCGGAATGCCAACCAGCCCCATGTGAATGGCGATGTCGCGCATCAGCGTCAGCGGCGGGTACTTCGGTGTGAAGGCGATATTCGACAGCGGCAGCACCACCAGGTTCATCACGCCATACACCCCCAGCCCGAATGCGGCGCCCGCCACGATCGGCAGCTCGCGCGCCAGCGCCACATTGCGCAGCAAGGCCCAATAACAGGCGGCGATCCCGAACATGATCGCATAGTGCAAACCGAACCCCAGCATGGCCGCCTCGGTCCCGCCTTTGAACGCAGCCGCGCCCAGCACGCCACTGGCGATCGCCCTGAACATGCCGCCAACCTCGTTGTGCTTGCCCAATGTGATCAGCACCGCCGACCCGATGTCCGTGCTGCCGGCCACCAGGCAACTCAATCCGATTCCCGCCACGACCTTCATGCGCACCCTCCTCAAGTTGACAGAATATTAGCAGTGCGGCGCAAAATGACAAGCGCTTGGCGGATAATGACAAGTTCAATCCGGTGCGCGACCCGAGAATGCTCCATCGACAAACAGTTGAGGAGACTTCAATGACAAACCGGATCCGCCCAATGCAGGCGACCGTCTTCAGCATGCTGTTCCTGGCCTCAGGAATTTGCATGATCGCGCTGGGCATCGACGCCCACGCCTACCTGCTTCCCGCCGCGACCCTGCTGGCAGTGGCGCTCATGGTCTGGAAAGGGGCCGGCGGCCGCTGGTTCAAGCGCCTGCTCGAACTTAACCAGCTGACAGCCATCGTGCTGATCCTTGACCTGTGGCTGGGCGACATGCTGCACCTGCCCAAGCTGAGTATCTCGGCCGCCATGCTCGCGGCCAATCTGCTGCTGGGCGGGCCGCTGATGGGCTTGTTGGCCATCGGCGCCCTCGCCTGCATGCACTTTAGCAAAACGCTAGCCGGCTGGTTCCAGCCCGGCCACGCCTAGGAGCACCGAATGCAAATGAAAAACTTCGCAAGCTTTGCCCTGCTTGGCCTGGGCCTGTGCGCCGCCGCCCACAGTGCGACCCTGACCGGTAAGGTAACGCTGGAGAATGGCCGCCCCGTGCTGGGCGCCATGGTCAGCGTGTTCAACGAAGCCCGGGACCGCAAGGAAACCGTCTACAGCGCCGCCGACGGCAGCTACGCGATCCGCAACGACTTCGGCGGCAAGCTGGCCGTGCGCGCGCGCCTGGCCAATTTCGAGGATGCCAGCAGCGACATTGCGCTGGCCGCCGATGCGACTGGCGTCGCCGATTTCAAGCTCAAGCACTTCGCCTCGGCCCAGGCCGCCTCAGACGCGCTGGCGGCGTCGGCGCACAACGCGCGCCTGCCGTGGGCCGATGCCAACGCCAGCAGGCCCTTTGTCAGCCAGTGCATGTACTGCCACCAGATCGGCAACGCACTGACCCGCACGCCGCGTCCGGCAAGCGCCTGGGAAGCGACCATCAATCGCATGGAAGGCTATTTTGCCCAGCTCAGCGGCGCCGAGAAGCGCGAAATCAGCAGCGTCCTGGCGCGCGGTTTCGACGGCAAGCCGGTGGCCGCCGTACACGACTACGCGCCCACGGCCGAGCTGGCGCACGCCAAGGTCGAGCAATGGATGGTCGGCGACGCACTGTCATTCATCCACGACGCCGAGGTCGCCGACGACGAAAAATTGTACGGCACCGACGAAGGCCATGACATCATCTGGGTGCTCGACCGCAAGAGCCACAAGGTCGAGCAATATCGGCTGCCCGACATCGACCTGCCGGTCGGCGGCCAGTTCTCCGGCATGCAGCTGCCGATTGGCGTCTTCACCGGCAAGCACGGCCCGCACAGCATGGCGCAGGCAAAAGATGGCCGGATCTGGATCACCAATGCCCTGTCGTCGACCCTGATGTCGTTCGACCCAGTGAGCAAGGCGTTCAAGACTTATCCGATCGGCAGCGACGTGCTGTATCCGCACACCATCCGCATCGACCGTGAAGGCATCATCTGGTTCACCAACGTGGCCTCAAACCAGATTGGCCGTTTCGATCCCACGACCGAGCAGATGAAGGTGACGCGCCTGCCATCGAACGGCTTCTTCCGCTGGGTCAGCGAGGCGCTGTTTCCCACCATCTTGAAGCTGGCGAGCTGGTTCCCGGGCAAGAATGTGCAGCTGGACCTGTCGCACCAGAAGTGGCTGGGCCACAACATCCTGGCCTTCCCTTACGGCATCGACGTCAACCCGGTAGACGGCAGCGTCTGGTACGCCAAGCTGTACGCCAACAAGATTGGGCGCGTCGACCCGAAGACGATGGAAGTGACGGAATTCGACACGCCACTGAAAGGCCCGCGCCGGCCGCGCTTCGACCAGCACGGCGTGCTGTGGATCCCGGCCTTTGATGACAGCGGCTTGATGGCGTTCCATACCGACAGCCGCAAGTTCGACAGCTACCCGCTACCGCTGCTGGCACCGGGCGAGCACGAGGTGCCGTATGCGCTGAACGTGCATCCGCGCACCGGCGATGTCTGGATCACGGCCAACAATTCGGACCGCGTGCTGCGTTTCATGCCAGCTTCAAAAACCTTCATGAGCTATCCTAGCCCGACCCGGGTCACGGTGCTGCGCGACCTGGTGTTCACCAAGGACGGCCGGGTCTGCTCAAGCTTGTCGAACCTGCCGGCCTATGGCACCGAGGATGGTCTCGATTCCTTCATGTGCATCAATCCGGATGGCGGCGACCAGGACCGTGCCGCAATTCTTGCAAACGTAAAGGCGAAATAATGGGAAATCAACTAGACATGGCGGCAAATATCGACGCACTGTTGGCCGGACTCGCGGCCCATCGCGGCGAGTGGGCTGCGCTGGCCGTGCAGCAGCGCATCGCGCTGCTGCAGCAGGTGCGCGAACGCATCGCCGCCACCGCCACGCGCTGGATCGCGCTGTCGAACCATGCCAAAGGCATCGCCCAAGACAGTACACTGCAGGGCGAGGAATGGACCTCAGGCCCATGGGCGCTGCTGTCGACCTGTGATCACCTGCTCGCCAGCTTGAACCAGATCGCGGCGCACGGCGTGCCGGGCGTGAAGGCGCTCAAGAAGCGCACCGTGGCCGGCACCCAGCTGGCGGTGCAGGTGTTTCCCCTGAACCTGTTCGACCGGCTGCTGCTGTCGGGCGTGCAAGCCGAAGTGTGGATGCAGCCGGACGTCAACGAAGCCAATTTGGGCGGCAATGTGGCGAAGGCCTACCGCAACGGCGGCCTCGATGGCGAACTGGGCCTGGTGCTCGGCGCCGGCAATATTTCAAGCATCGCGCCGCTCGACGCGCTGCACAAGCTGTTCGCCGAGAAGGCTGTGTGCATCGTCAAGCTCAACCCCGTCAACGACTACCTGCTGCCGATCTTCGAGGAGATATTCGCGCCGCTGATCGCGCGCAACTTCGTGCAGTTCGTCACCGGCGGCGGCGAGGTTGGCGCGCTGCTGTGCCAGCACGCCCTGGTTGACACCATCCACATCACGGGCAGCCAGGAGACGCACGACGCCATCGTGTTCGGTCGTGGCGCGGATGGCCAGGCCAGGCGCAGCGCCAACCGTCCGCAAAATACGAAGCCCATTTCCAGCGAGCTGGGCGCGGTGTGTCCCACCATCGTGGTGCCGGGCCCGTGGACCGGCGCCGACATCCGCTTCCAGGCCGCCCACATCGCGACCCAGAAATTGCACAATTCGGGCTTTAACTGCGTGGCTTCGCAAGTGCTGGTGCTGGCGCGTCAATGGGAGCACACGAACGACCTGCGCGCCGCCGTACGCACGCAGCTGGCACAAGCGCCGGACCGCCAGCCCTACTACCCCGGCGCCGCAGCACGCCAGGCCCAGATGGCCCAGTGCCAGCCGGGCGTGGTGCAGGTCAATCCGGCCGGCGCCAGCGCCTGCCGCGCAGTGGTCGAGCTGCCGCCACTGGGCACGCCCAATGTGTACGCCCATAGCAACGAGGTGTTCGCACCGACCTTGTGCGAGCAATTGATCGATGGCAGCGATCCGGAACAATTCCTGCGCGCGGCAATCGATTTTTGCAATGGTCAGCTGCGCGGCACGCTGGGCGCCAACATCCTGATCCACCCGGCCACGATCAAGGCGCTGGGACCGCGCTTTGACGAACTGCTGCAAGAGCTGCGCTATGGCTGCATCGCCGTCAACGCCTGGACCGGCCTCGGATACCTGTTGACGGTCACGCCGTGGGGCGCCTATCCGGGCCACGTGCTAAACGACGTGCAGAGCGGCATCGGCAGTGTGCACAACACCTTCATGTTCGACCGCGCGCAGCGCACGGTGGTGCGGGCACCGTTTCGTCCCTTCCCGCGCGCGCTGACCCTGTTGCCGAAACCGCCCTGGTTCGTCAACAACCGCCAGGCGCACGTGGTGGGACGCAGGCTGTTCGAGTTCCAGGTCAAGCCATCCTGGTTCAAGCTGCCCGCGATTTTTTTCGCCGCCTTGCGCGGGTGATCGAGGGGTCGGACCCCGGTTTTTCTGTTGGGGGTCTGACCCTAATGCCGCTAAGTTAAGTCGAAATTAGGCCATTTTTCGCTTGTAAACTGGGCCAGAAGGTGTTAACTTTCTGGCCACATGCTTTCTGACGCACTACTCCTCTCTG
>JAZJYV010000086.1:0-8952 GCA_040390195.1 Pseudomonadota bacterium
GCCAGTGCTAGCTTTGCGTACCGTCACTTATTGCACTGAAAACGAGGAGACCCCACCGCGGACGCTTTCACCTTGTTCGAGCGCTTCGAAGCCAAGCTCGAAAAGCACCAGGGCCACCTGGTGCGCGCGGCGATCGAACTCACCAAGGAATGGCGCACCGACCGCGTGCTGCGCCGCCTGGAAGCCATGCTCGCCGTGGCCGACCGCAGCGCCGCGCTGATCATCACCGGCAACGGCGACGTGCTGGAACCCGAACACGGCATCGTGGCGATCGGCTCGGGCGGCGCGTATGCGCAGGCCGCCGCCAAGGCCTTGATCGATCAGACCGATCTCAGCGCCGAGGAGGTGGTGCGCAAGTCGCTCTCCATCGCCGGTGAGCTGTGCATCTACACCAACATGAACCACACCGTGGAAGTGCTCTGACGAGCGCCGAGTGAGAGCCCCATGTCGTCCATGACCCCGCAAGAAATCGTTTCCGAGCTGGACCGTTTCATCATCGGCCAGAAGGGCGCCAAGCGCGCCGTGGCCATCGCGCTGCGCAACCGCTGGCGGCGCCAGCATGTCGATGAAAAACTGCGGCCCGAGATCACGCCCAAGAACATCCTCATGATCGGCCCCACCGGCGTGGGCAAGACCGAAATCGCGCGGCGCCTGGCGCGCCTGGCCGACGCGCCTTTCATCAAGGTCGAGGCGACAAAGTTCACCGAGGTCGGCTACGTCGGCAAGGACGTCGACAGCATCATCCGCGACCTGGTCGAGATCGCCATCAAGCAGACCCGCGAGGTCGAGATGCGCAAGCAGCGCGTGCGCGCCGAAGACGCCGCCGAAGACCGCATCCTCGACATCCTCATACCGCCCGCGCGCGCCACGGCCGCGGAGCCCGCCAGCGCGGTGGCCACGCCCGAGAGCACGGCACGCCAGAATTTCCGCAAGAAGCTGCGCGAAGGCCAGCTGGACGACCGCGAGATCGAGGTCGACCTGGCCGAGTCGCGCCCGACCATGGAAATCATGGGACCGGCCGGCATGGAGGACATGGCCGAGCAATTGCGCGGCATGTTCAGCCAGATCGGCGCCGGCCGGCGCCAGACGCGCAAGCTCAGGATCGGCGAGGCGATGAAGCTGCTGATCGACGAAGAAGCCGGCAAGCTGGTCAACGACGACGAGATCAAGACGCGTGCGCTGCACAACGCCGAGCAGAACGGCATCGTGTTCATCGACGAGATCGACAAGGTGACCTCGCGCAGCGACTCGGGTGGCACCGCCGAAGTGTCGCGCCAGGGTGTGCAGCGCGATCTGCTGCCGCTGGTGGAGGGCACGTCGGTGACCACCAAGTACGGTGTCGTCAAGACCGACCACATCCTGTTCATCGCCAGCGGGGCCTTTCACCTGGCCAAGCCGAGCGATCTGATCCCCGAGCTGCAGGGCCGCTTTCCGATCCGCGTCGAGTTGCAGTCGCTCTCGGTCGACGATTTCGAAGCCATCCTCACGCAGACCCACGCCTCCCTCGTGCGCCAGTACCAGGCGCTGCTGCAAACCGAGGGGGTCACGCTGTTGTTCGAGCCCGAAGGCATTCGCCAGCTCGCGCAGATCGCCTGCGACGTGAACGAGCGCACCGAGAACATCGGCGCGCGCCGCCTGGCCACGGTGATGGAGCGCCTGCTCGATGAGGTGAGCTTTGGCGCTTCCGGCCTGCACGGCCAGACCGTCAACATCGACGCGGCCTACGTGAACGACCGGCTGGCCGAACTCAGCCGCAACGAAGACCTCTCGCGCTACATCCTCTGACAGCACATGGCGGGCAACGCGATCACCGCGTTGCTTCGCCGGGTTCTCACCTGGCTTGCAACCCGGGACGCGGTTTGCGCACGATGCGAATCGGCTGCGCAGCCACCGTCCGCTGCAGCACGCCGGAGAGTTGCCGCCCTTCGGGGTCGGCGAGCGCCGCCAGGCGCGCGGCGCGCAGGTGTTCTGGCGAGGCGCCTTTGTCGGCCTCGTCCAGCAAGGCGCGCAGGCTGCGATGGCCTCGGCGGTTGGTTTCGCCGTACCCCTTGACCACGTTGCCGGCCAGCGCGATCTCCAGCGCAGTGCCTTGGGGCATCAGGCGCTCGACCGCGTCGAGCCAGCGCCGCATCGCGGCCTGTTCTTCAGCGTAGCGGAAGGTGTGGCGCCGGATCACGCGCAAGGAACGCAGGACGCACAGCATCAGGAAACCGCGCAGCGTGTCGGTCCGGATGTAGAGGCTGCGGTGCCACGTCTTGCCTTCCAGCTTGCGCAGGAACCAGCGCGCCAGCGCCGGCGGCAGCAAGGAGGCGGTCTCGTCGATGCCGGGCTTGAGGTATTCCGTCGTGTAGACGGGCTCGTGGTCCTTGGCGCCGACCTCGCGCCGCACGCGCTCCAGCCGCTCGCGTCTGGTCTTGAGCTGCGCCACGCGGATGACGTCCTCGTAGCACATCCACAGCGCCAGGTAGCGCGCGGTTTCGCGCGTGACGTCCAGCGTGTCGCCGTGGGCTTGCTCCACCTTCAGCAGGCGCTCGACGGTGTCGAGGTACTGGTCCGCGTAGCGCGGATCCTGGTAGTCGGTCGTCAGTTCCACGCCCGCCGCCACCACGGGGTGCAGCGCTTCAGGCAACTGGCGCACCCGCGCAGGAAGCACGTCGATGCCCTTGATCTGTTCCACCAGCTTCGTGGCCGCCTGCACGCGGCCCATGGCCGCCTCGAAGCCTGCCGCGAAGCCGCGCAAGCTGGCCTGCACGGCTTTGCCCGAGCGCTCGATGGCCTTCTCGCAGGCCTCGCGCGAAAACGGCAACACGCCCGATCCCGCCATGGCGCCAAAGAGCACCGTGTTGATGACGGTGCCGTGTTGCTGGGCCAGGGCGCGCATGTCCAGCAGCACCGCGCTGCGCGAGCGTGTCTGCGCGGCCTGCAGCACCCGGTCGCTGTCGAAGCGGCCGTCGCCCATGGCGGCCTTTTCCGACACGGCGTATTCGCGGTGGGTCGATGCGATCAGCAACGTTTTCGCCGGATGCACGTAACCGTTCTGGATCGCGCGGCCGGCTTCCATCAGCTCGGAGGCGGCCACCAGGTCCACGTTGCCCGGGTTGGGCGTGAGCGACAGGATGGGTTCACGCCCGCCCAAGGTCGCCCGGGCTTGCGGGAAGATCTCGACGTAATAGGTGGTTGCGCCGGTGCGTTGCGCCACGCCCGGCACCGAGGTGCTCTGTACCGGGAATCCGGCGTGCATGGCGGCGTCGATCAACCAGTCGGCGAGCACGCCGCCGCCTTCGCCACCCATGGCGCCGATCAGAATGCACAAGGGCTGTGTCATGCGGCCAACCTTTCGATCACGGCGGTGCGCACGCGCACCATGAAGCGTTCGAACGCGGTCGGGTTCTGCACCACCTCGGCCTTGTAGAACGACGGACACAACACGGCCGCGTGCGCGTTCTCGCCGCACAGGCCGCAACCGACACAACCCGTGTTGACGCTGGCCACGGGGTCCGTGCGCAGCTTGCCGGGGTTGGGTTTGATGGTGAGCGACGGGCACCCGGAGAGGCGGATGCACGAGTGGTCGCCGGTGCACACGTCGTCGTCGATGCCGAAGCGCGTGCGCACCACGCGCTCGCCGCGCTGGAGCTGTTCCGCGATCACGGGCTTGTTGCGGCGCTGCCGCTCGAGCTGGCATTCGCCATCGGCAATGATGACCTTGAGGCCGCCCTCGGGGGTGGACATGGCGTCGTCCAGGGCCTTCACCATCTCTTCGACCTTGTAGCTGCCCACCTTGCGGATCCACTTCACACCCACACCGATCAGGGCTTTTTCGATGTCGAGCGTGAGCGGGCGCGCGGCGGGTTGCGAGGGCGAAGAGGGGATGGCTTGGGTGCCTGTGGCCGAGGTGTAGCCGTTCTGCAGAATGACCAGCACCGAGTCCTGGTTGTTGTACACGGCGTTCACCACACCGCTGGTGAAGCCGTTGTGCCAGAAGCCGCCGTCGCCCATGATGCTGATGGTGCGGTTCGCCATGAGCGGGCCCACGCCGGAAGAACTCGCCAGGCCAAGCCCGTAGCCGAGCACCGTGCTGCCCACGTTGAAGGGCGGCAGGGTGCCGAAGGTGTGGCAGCCGATGTCGGCGTTCACATGCACTTGCCCCAGCTTCTGCTGGATCTGCTTGATGGCCGAGAACACCGGGCGCTCCGGGCAGCCGATGCAGAAGCCGGGCGGACGCGCCGGAACCGGCACGCCAATGGCGTTGGCGGCCTGCGCCTTGTGCTCTTGCAAGGCCTGGGCGATCGCGACGATGGGCCGCGTCACCAGCCCGGCAGGCGCTGCCATGTCCACGAAACGGGCCAGTGCATCCACCATGACATCGCCGGTGTACTCGCCCGCGAGCGGGAAGAGGTCCTTGCCGTGCAGCCGGGTGTCCACGCCGGCCTTGCGCAGCACGGCGTGGATCGCGTCCTCGATGTAGTTGGGCTGGCCTTCTTCGACCAGCAACACGGCTTTCTTGGCGCGGCAGAAGTGAAGCAACTCGTCCGGCACCAGGGGGTACACGACGTTCATCACGTAGATCGGCACGCGCGTGTGGCCGAAGGCATCGGCCAGGCCCAGTTGCTGCAGGCCACGGATCGCGCCGTTGTACAGGCCGCCCGGCACGATCAGGCCCACATCGGGCAGGTCGCCCTCGATGAACTCGTTGAGCTGCGTGTCCTGGATGAACGCCACCGCGGCGGGCCAGCGTTGTTCGATCTTGTGCTTCTCCTGCTGGTAGATCGACGGCGGCAGGTTGATGCGGGCGTAGTCGTACGCGGGCTTCTCGATCAGATTTCGCGTCGAGACCACTGGGGCCTGGTTGTCCTTGCATTCAAAGCTGCCATGTACGTGGCAGGCGCGGATGCGCAGCTGGAGCATGACCGGCGTGCTGCTGGCTTCGGACAATTCGAAACTGCGCTCCACCGCGTTCACGATCGAACTCAGGTTCGGCCGGGGGTCCATCAGCCACATCTGCGACTTCATCGCGAAGGCGTGCGTGCGCTCCTGGATGATGCTGGAGCCTTCGCCGTAGTCTTCGCCGAGGATGATCAGCGCGCCACCGGTGACGCCGGCCGAGGCGAGGTTGGACAGCGCGTCGGAGGCCACATTGGTGCCCACCGTGCTCTTCCACGTCACGGCGCCGCGTGCGGGGTAGTGAATGGACGCGCCGAGCATGGCCGCGGCACCCGCTTCCGAGGCACTGGCCTCGAAGTAGATGCCCAGCTCGTCCAGCAGCTCGCGGGCGTCGCCCAACACGTCGATGAGGTGGGACACGGGTGCGCCCTGGTAGCCGCCGATGTAGCTGACGCCAGACTGCAACAGTGCCTTGGTGACGGCGAGGATGCCTTCACCGTGAAAGGTCTCTCCACCGGCCAGTCGCAGGGACTGGACTTCGGCGGCAAATGAACGCTCCATTCGTGGGTGTCTCCGTGGTGTGCGCGGGTGCGCTGTTCAAGTTTTGGTGATGCTAGGCATGTCGCTCCATAAGTCCTATCGATAGAATCCTTGTTACACATAGAACAGCAAGATGGATCAGTCCCCACCCCGCTTCGACCTGAACCTGGTCCGCGCCTTTGTCGCGATCTACGAGACCAAGAGCGTCACGCTGGCCGCCGAGCGGCTGAACCTGACCCAGCCCACCATCAGCCACGCGCTCTCGAAGTTGCGGGACCTCTACGGGGACCGCCTGTTTTCGCGCGGCAGTGCGGGGCTGGTGCCCACCGCCATCGCCGAGCGCGTGTACGAGCACCTCAGCACCGCACTGACCACGATCGAGGGCACGGTGGACGCGCGGTCGAGCTTTGAGCCGTCGACCTCGACGCGGCGCTTTCGCATCGCACTCTCGGACATCGGCTCGCTGTTCTTCACGCCGCCCTTGCTGCGGCGGTTCCAGCGCGTCGCGCCCCGTATCCAGGTCGAGTTCGTGCAGCTGTCGGACACGCTGCGGGACGACCTGGCGCGCGGCACGCTCGACCTCGCCATCGGCACGCTGCCCAACCTGCACAACCACACGCGCAACGCACTCATCTTTCGCGAGCGCTATGCGTGTTTGCTGGCGCGGGACTACCCCGGCTCGGACCAGGGCATCGACCTGGAGACCTTCACCCATGCGCGCCACGTCATGGTGACGTCACCGTCTTCCGGCCACGCGCTCATCGATGGCGTGCTGGCCGAGCGCGGCGTGCAACGCAACGTGGTGGCGCTGGTGCCGCAGTTCTCGGTGCTGCCGAGCCTGGTGGAAGACAGCGACCTCGTGGTGATCCTGCCCCGGCGCGTGGCCCAGCTTTTCGCGAGCCAGCGCCGCGTCAAGACGGTGGACCTGCCGGTCGCGATTCCCGAGTTCGATGTGCGCCTGCACTGGCACCTGCGGCAAGACGGCTCGCCGGCGCACACCTGGCTGCGCACCGAGGTGATGAGCGCCCTCGAGGGGCTCTGAGAGGCTGAGCCGTCTGAAAACCCGAGCGGCTACACCGCGAAGCGGGCCACCGCTTCTTCGTTCCAGTGAATGCCGACACCCGGGTCGGTGGGGCACTGGCCGTGGCCGTCCACGAACTTCAGCGGGTTCGCCAACACTGCGCCGGCCAGGTCCATGCGCTCCAGCCAGTGCGCCGTCGGCGTGACGGCCAACAGGTGCACGCTGATCTCCTGGAAGATGTGGCTGGACATCGGCATGCCCCGCGCCTGCGCCAGCGCCGCGGCCTTGAGCCAGCCAGTGACGCCGCCGATCTTCATCACGTCCGGCATGGCCAGGTCGCACGCGTGCGCGTCCAGCGCGCGCTGCATGTCGGTGGGTTCGCACCAGTTCTCGCCCATCTGGATCGGGATGCCGCTGCGCCGGCGGATCTCGGCATGGCCGAGCAGGTCTTCCTGTAGCGTGGGCTCTTCCACCCACGCGATGCCTTCGCCTTCCAGCGCCTGGATGCGGCGGATCGCTTCGGGCACCGTGAGGCCCTGGTTGTAGTCGACCAGCAGTTGCACATCGGGCCCTATCGTTCTTCGCAGCGCGCGAACGATCGCCAGATCTTCCGCGAGCGTGCGGTAACCGATCTTGGTCTTGATCGCGCGGTGGCCTTGTTCCACGGCGCGCGCCGCGCGTTGTGTCCCGATCTCGATGCCGTCCATGCTGTGGCTGTCGTAGGCCGGGATGTTCTTCGGCGCGCCACCCAACAAGGTGGCGAGCGGCACGCCCTGCGCCTTGGCCAGGATGTCCCACAAAGCCATGTCGATGCCCGCGCACGCCATCGTCGTGAGCCCCGTGCGGCCCAGCAGCCGCAAGCGTTGCGAGAACCCCTGGTGGATCTCGAAGGGCACCACCGGCTGACCGACCAAGGTGTTGCCGATGGATTCCACCAGCACCCGCGTGGCTTGCAGCGCGATCGGCGTGTAGGTGAAGACGTAGGCGCGGCCGACGATGCCCTGGTCCGTCTCGATGTCGATCAGGACCAGTGGCGAGGTCGCGACGACACCGACGCTGGTGCGCACCGGGAATTCCAGCGGCACGTTGACCGCCCGTGCCCGGATGCCGGCGATGTGGGGGACGTCGTGCATCACGCCACCTGCCTTTCGGACAACCAGGAACGGGTGACGTTCGCGGCGCTCAGGCCGCGCACCGACGACGCGCCCAACAACGCCAGCGTGCGCTCGATCTCGCTGCCGATGAGCGCCAGCGCATCGCGCGCGCCTGCTTCGCCGTTGGCGGCCAGGCCCCACACGGCAGGACGGCCGACGAAGACACTTCGGGCGCCGAGCGACAAGGCCTTGAGCACATCGCTGCCGCGCCGAAAGCCGCTGTCGACAAACACCGGGATCTTGTCGTCCACCGCGTCGACCACGCCTTGCAAGACCGAGATGGTCGACGGCGCCGCGTCGAGCTGGCGACCGCCGTGGTTGGACACGACGATGCCATCCACACCCGCGTTCACCGCGCGCGCCGCGTCCTGCCGGTGCAGCACGCCTTTGAGCAGCAGCGGGCCGCTCCACAACTGGCGCAACCACGCCAGGCTGTCCCAGACCAGGCTGCGGTCCATGGCGCGCGCCAGCAGCGCGGCCTGCACCTGGGCCGACGCGGCGGCGTCGGTGCTGTCGGACAGGTTGACGAACGAGGGCGAGCCGCTGAAGGCCATGCCCAGCGACCACGCCGGGTGCGACGCCAGGTCCCACAAGGTGCCGAGCCCCGGGCGAAACGGCAGCTTGAAGCCGTTGCGCAGATCGCGCTCGCGCATGCCGCTCACGGGCACGTCGACGGTGAGCACGAGCGCGTCAAACTTCGCGGCCGCCGCCCTGCGCACGATCTGCTCCGCGATGGCCCGGTCGGACATGACGTAGAGCTGCATCCATTGCACCGCGTCCGGGGCCGCGGCACGCACCGTCTCGAGCCGTTCGTTGGATGCCGTCGACAGCACGAAGGGCACGCCTTGCGACGCGGCGGCGCGGGCGAGCAGCACATCGCCCTGGGGCCGCACCAGCCCGTTGAATCCCACCGGCGCGATGCCCAGGGGCCGCGCCCAGGTCTGGCCGAACACGTTCACCGTGGTGTCGATCTGGGTGGTGTCCTTCAGGCAGTTCGGCAGCAGCCGAAGCGCGGCCAGATCGTCGGCGTTGCTGCGCAGGCAGTGCTCGTCTTCCGCGCCACCGTCCACGTAGTCGAAGACAAAGCGGGGCAGGCGGCGGCGGGCCTGCTGTCGGAAGTCATCCATGCGCAACCTCATCAGCATGGCCTCCGGGTCGGAATGTTCATCGGTGTTGTCTCCTGGTTGACGGCTCTTGGCCGGGGCTCGAATCTAGGTCCACGCAGCGTGTTCGCCCTATCGAATCGGGCGATGTTTCGCATCGATGGCACGAATGCGCGCGGCGTGGTTGCTACCCGCCTATGGGGTCTCCTCGTTTTCAGTGCAATAAGTGACGGTACGAAAAGCTAGCACTGGC
>JAZJYV010000087.1:0-38138 GCA_040390195.1 Pseudomonadota bacterium
CCGGGTGGTGTGGGAGGGGACCGATCAGTTACACTGGTCGCCCCTATCCCGATGCGGACGCAAATCCCACCTCCCGTCGTCCCCTCGAAAGCGCACTGCTGCCCAGAATAACTGAGTTGACTTTTCATTGGCCCCGGACGGGCATTTGGAGCGCGCAGAAACCGCACAAGTGAGATTTCATCTATCCATCTTCACGACGTTCCCGCTCTCGCGAGGACGACGGCTTTTAAGTCAACAAGACTATTCCGGACAGTCGTGCTCGAAAGCGGTGACCCATACGCCGCTCGCATGGTACGGGCGTAAAAAAAGCCGCGAGCAAATGCGAGCGGCTTTTTCTGGTAGCGCCAAGCGGCGCTCTGATTACTTGGCAGCTGCGGCAGCAGGCGCCGCCGGAACTTCCGGCTCCTTGAATTTGGCGCCGCCTTTGTTGCCCATGTAGACCATCGCGCGCGCGACTTCCACATCGTCGAGGTCGGGATTGCCGCCCTTGGCCGGCATTGCGCGGATGCCTTCGGTGGCATGCTTGAGCAGCGTATCGTAGCCTTGGGCAATACGTGGACCCCAGGCTGCGGCGTCGCCCAGCTTCGGAGCGCCGGCTGCGCCGGACGTGTGGCATGCCGAGCAGATGGCCGTGTACACGGCTTCGCCCGATTGCAGCACTTTCGGTGCGCTGGCGTCCTTGAGCGTGTAGCCCTCATCGGCCACCGGATGCACGCGGGTCGCGATGGCTTCGGCGCTCTGGCTTTCGGTGCCGGCACCGGTCAGCTTGGTGGTGGTCACGAACGACACCAGCAAGATGATGCCGATGACAGTCACCAGGAAAAAGCCGGCCACGGCAGCGGCGAGCTGGCCCGGGGTGCGGATGGCGGATTCGTGTTCGTTGTGTGCGTCGCTCATGATTTCCTTAAAACAATTTTCAAAGCTGCCTGACGGATCGTCTTCGCGTGGTGAAGATGCAAAGGCCCGCCAAACCCGCGATTATAGACCCAAAGCATCTGTTTTGGAACGCAAATTGCCCCGAAGGCGACACTTTCCATGGACGCAGGAACGGAAAAACTGTATCCTTCGCCTCACTTCAGACATTCCCCCCAGCGCGGCTGTAGCTCAGTGGATAGAGTATTGGCCTCCGAAGCCAAGGGTCGTGGGTTCGATCCCCGCCAGCCGCACCAATTTATTTATTTAGATTCAAAGACTTACTGTTGAGATTCTCAATTGCTGTCACTAGAGACAGCAATTGCGTACAAATCAAGCGGTGCCAAGAATTGCGTAAATAAATTATTGAATAAAATCAACAACTTGAATTTGGATTGTGCCATTCCGTTGGACATGTTTCGGGGTAAATTTCACGTCATAGTGCGTTTGCTTGCGAAGACTGTTCGGAAGATCACTTCAGCCCGGTTGAACGTGGGTCAACCTCGTGACCGGACATAAAAAACGCGCCAATGCACTCCAGATAGAAAAAGGCTAGTGAGAATTCGTTTTGACTAAATAGATGTGCGTACCAGAAATTTTTCCGTGCGCATCAACTTCTTATAGAGTCTTAACAAAATCCCAGCGACTGCGGATCAGGGACGAAAATGTCGATGTCCTTGCTGAAGCGGTGGCCGTACCGGAGCATCATTGGCGAGATTGCCACGCACGGCCGCGCCGATCCGTTCTGGACGTTCGGCGGCGGCACCGTACCCAGGTGCGCGGGATGCCCGGCGCGCCAGCCATTACCAGACCGTTCTGCATACTTTCCACTGCTTCGCCCAGAGGCTCAGGTTTTTCATGATCTTCTTGGCTGGTACTTCGGGCGTGGCAGCCTCCGCAACAGCCTTCACCACCAAGGGCAATGGCGTCTCGTCGAGCAAGGCCATCAGGTGGGGCTGGAACTGCTCCGGCGCCTGCCCAGAACGCAGCAACGTCTTGAGCATATCCGCCGTCATTACGTCCCGGTAGCTGGTGCTAATGCTGCGCGCGGCTAGCGCCAGCCCACTCTTGATCGAGGAAGGCTGCACCGTCTCGACGTCGATGCCCAAAATGTCCATTACCGCTTTGAGCTTGGTGTAGCCGAGATCCTTCAACGTCCCGTTCTCCAGCTGATTGACCGTCACGCGCGACAGCCCTGACAGATTGGCGACGTGCTCCTGCAACAGGCCCGCTTGGAGACGCTTGCCTTGTAGGATGCCACCGATCTGCGCCAGATCCATCTTGCCAGCCATTTCGTGTTAAGTATATTTAACATTATAACGCCGATTGCCGTCATTTCAAGCATTTTTACCCGTGAGTAGCGGATTGTGTCGCTGGCGCTGGTAGGTGCGCCAACACCAGCCTTTTGCCCTATCGCGGTGAATTGTTTGCTGCCCTTCAATAAATACATGACGGTTTGTTTTGCACGCCAAGTTTGGCGCTCAGCCACCTTCATGAGGACACCATGAACACGTCGACCTTTTCTGAACTACATGAAGCATGTTGCGGATGTGTCGGTCATCTGAAAGACATTCTGGCAAATGCATTGCATCTAAAGCTTGAGAACGGCGGTCAAATTGACAAGCGCACCCTGGTGGCCAGCTAACCGAATATGCAATACCTCGTCACCTTACATTTTTGATCGATCTTTTCGCTGCCTCAGCTTCTTGATGATGAGCGTGCAACTCCGCAGACCAGCAGCTGCGCTCCGAGATGGCTTTCCAGCAAAAATATTTCCCCAAATCATACAAACGGAGCAATCCGCGCAGTTTCCCCGTTTCCCATGGCACTTAAAGCTGGACCGGCGCAGTTAGTTCCGGCAACATATTTGTATGAACATTTTCTTGGCTGTAATTGTTTTTATGCTATCATTTTTCTCCCCGCATCAATAGCCCAGCGAAAGCCGCTGGGCTTTTCATTTACCGTGATCGCTCCTACCCGATGATAGGCTACCGTCTGTTCGCACTCTGGCTTGGCTACCTGCTGTTCGTCATTTACGGCAGCCTCGTACCCCTCGACTACCGTCCGATGCCGTTCGAGCAAGCCTGGGCGGCGTTCCAGCATATTCCGTATCTGAACCTGGGACTGGAGTCGCGGGCCGATTGGGTGGCCAACGGTGTGCTGTACTTTCCACTTGGCTTGTTGAGCGCCACCTTGTTGATGCGCATGGAAGGGGCCGCCTGGCGCGTGCTTGGCCTGGTGTTGGCGACGGGCTTCTGTTGCGCTGTGGCCGTCGGCGTCGAATTTACCCAGCTGTTCTTTCCTCCCCGTACGGTCTCGCAGAATGATCTGATCGCCGAGACCATCGGCAGCATCCTGGGCGTGATGGTGGCGCCAATTCTGTTGCCTTGGATTAAGCGCCTGAGCACGCACCTGGTGCAGGGCGGGGTACACCTGCGTCACTATGCGTTGCAAGCCTACGCCGTCGGCTATGTGTTGTTGTCACTGTTTCCCTACGACTTTCTATTGTCGAAGACGGAGTTGCTGGGGAAATTGAATTCGTCAGCTTGGGGCTGGGTGCTGGCTGACGGTGCCGACCGGCCGGCCCTGGCGGTCCTGCAACTGGCCGTTGAAGTGGCGCTGGCGGTGCCTTTCGGTTTCCTGGCTGCGCGCCGCCCCGGCTCTGGATTCTGGTCGGGCATGATCCTCGGCCTGGCCATCGAAGGCATCCAGTTTTTCATTGAAACCGCGGTCAGCCAAGGCTTGTCAGTGGCCACCCGTGTCCTGGGCGTCACGCTCGGCGTGGCCCTGTGGCGCCGGCGCGAACGCTTCGACGTCAATTACTGCTCCGGCGCGATTCGCCGCTATGGTCTTTGGCTGGCGCCCTTCTATCTGGTGGCCTTGTCCGTGGCCAATGGCTGGGCGGTCAAGCCCTGGCATGGCCTGGCGGGCGCAATTGCGGCATGGCCCGCTGTGCGTTTCATGCCCTTTTACTATCATTATTATTCGACCGAGGCGCACGCCCTGGTCAGCCTGGGTTTTGTCTCGCTGATGTATATGCCGCTGGCGGTGCTGGCTTGGGCGCATCGGTGGCCCATGCGCAGGATCTTGCTGATTGGTGGCTTGGGCAGTTTGCTGGTCGAAACCAGCAAACTCTTCCTGACCGGCTCGCGACCCG
This sequence comes from Pseudomonadota bacterium, assembly GCA_040390195.1. Taxonomy (GTDB): domain Bacteria; phylum Pseudomonadota; class Gammaproteobacteria; order Burkholderiales; family Burkholderiaceae_D; genus Telluria_A. The sequence continues at coordinate 4,070 of JAZJYV010000087.1, forward strand.
ATCCGACCAATGTGCTGATCGCCATGGCCGCCTGCGCCTTGACACTCGAGGGCCTGGAGGTGATGACACGCACCGGACCGGCGTCCCCGGTGGCAGCACCGGTCGCGGCGCCGGTGGCGGGCCGCTCCTTCGCCGGGCAATCGATCTTGCTGGCACTGGCATTGGCGGGCATTGGCGTGGAGGCCTGGCTGTTTCCTTCCTTTGCGCCAAGCCTCGTGCTCTTGCTTCTGGCCTGCGCCGGATTGGTTTGGTGGCGGCCATTGCTGGCCCTGGCCATCATTCCGGCCGCCTTGCCCGTGCTGGACTTCGCGCCATGGAGCGGGCGTTTCTACTGGGACGAATTCGACCTTCTGGTGCTTGTGTGCTTGCTGGTCGGCCTGGTCCGCGCGCGGCCGGCGACCGCCAGGCAAGCACCCCTGGATGGACTCGGTGCCGGCTTTTTGCTGCTGGCACTGAGCTTCGGTGCCAGCACCATGCTCGCCTTGTGGCCCTGGCAGGGTGTCGATGCCGACAGTTTTTCCAACTATGCCAGCCACTTCAATGCCCTGCGTATCGTCAAGGGCGGGGTGTGGGCCTGGGGCTTCCTGTTGCTCTACAAGCGGCTGACCGACCATGGCGAGCAGCGCGCGCGCGTCTTCTCGAGGGGCATGCAATGTGGTTTGGCCCTGACCGTGCTATTCGTGCTGTGGGAGCGCGTGGCCTTTGTCGGACTGTTCGACTTCGCGGCGGACTATCGCGTCAGCGGTCCTTTTTCCGCCATGCACAAGGGCGGCGCCTATATCGAGTGTTACCTGGCCGTCGGCGCAGCCTTCGTGCTGGGCGAATTGCTGGGCGCGCGCAGCTGGCGCGCACGCCTGCCCAGCGCCCTGCTGCTGCTCGCAGCAACCTATAGCGTGATGGTGACCTACTCGCGCAATGGCTATGCGGCGCTGGCACTGATCGTTCTCGTGATGCTTGGCTGGCATTTGCTGGCGGGCGCCGTCAAGGTACGGCGGATCGCGACCTTCGCCGGCATGTTGGCCGTCATCCTGGCCGTTGCGGCGCCCATTGCATCGGGACCCTATGCGCGCGCGCGGATTGCGAACAGCAGCAACGACCTGGCGGCACGGCAGGCACATTGGCGCGACGCGCTGGCGATGCGCGATGCCGACTGGACCAGCGCCGTGCTCGGCGTGGGCGTCGGACGCTACCCGGACCAACATTTCTGGCGCAGCAATGAGACCAGGCATGCGGGTACCTACAGCATCAAGCAGGAGGCGGGAAACCAATTCCTGCGGCTGGGCGTCGGAACTGCCATCTATATGGAGCAGATCGTGGACCTGGAGCCGGGGCAGGACTATGTACTGGCCGCGCGGCTTCGGTCCAGCGAGGTCGACGCCGAACTAGGAGTAGCGCTGTGCCAAAAATGGATGTTGACGGCAATTCGCTGCACCTCGGCGGCACTCAAGACCGGCTCCAAGGCCAATACATGGCAAGACGTCGAAATCAAGCTCAAGACTGCCGCATTGAGCGATCAGCCCTGGTATGGGCGCCGCCCGCTGAAGCTGGCCCTGATTACGCCGACGCAGAAAATGACGCTGGACATCGACAATGTGCACCTCGATGGGTGGCCGGCGCCCGATGCTGTGCACAATGGCAATTTCAGCGCTGGATTGGATCATTGGTTCTTCACCACCGATGTCGACCCGCCCTGGCAGATCGATAGCCTGCCGGTTGCCATCCTGTTTGACCAGGGCTGGTTCGGCGTGCTGGCCTGGGGCATGGTGTGTGCACTGGCGCTCTACCATGGGGTCAGGCGCGCGCGCAAAGGCTCGCTGCCGGCGCTGACCGCCATGGCGGCGTTGCTGGGATTTCTGGCGTCGGGATCGCTCAATACCCTGATCGACGCGCCGCGCTTCCTGTGGCTGGTCCTCGTCTTCGCCTGGCTGTGCCGCGACGACGATCATCGGCCGCTGGCGCGCTCCGCTCCCATGCCTCAGGGTTAAAGGTTCGATTTCAGCCGAAAATTGAATGCTAAAACTGCACGATTTCGGGAGGGGAAAGGCGCTTTGCCGCTGTACGCCGTAATGACAGAATTATGTGGATTCCCGCGCATAACTCTTTGTTGCAGAACAAGAATTTTCATTGCGTTTGGTTGATGCTAAGTAATTTCTATGATATATTTCGTTAACATTATTGCAAAAATTGACTTAAGAGTGAAACCCGATAATGAACGTTGATGACGTCGTCGCCGTGGTCGGATTAGGCTACGTGGGCTTGCCGCTGGCAGTCGAGTTTGGAAAGAAGCGCCCCACCGTCGGTTTTGACGTTTCCGCGAGCAAAGTGGCGAGTTATCGCCAATGCATCGATCCAACCGGCGAACTGTCGAGCAGCCAGATGGAGGCGGCCGTTCACCTGTCGGTGTCCATCGATCCGGCATCGATCGCCGCTGCCGACTTCATTGTCGTGGCCGTGCCGACTCCGGTCGACCAAGCCCACAATCCCGATTTCACGCCGCTCGCCAGCGCCAGCAAGACCGTCGGCCAGCACATGAAGCGCGGCGCCATCGTCGTGTTCGAGTCCACCGTCTATCCGGGCGCGACCGAAGAGGTATGCATTCCCATTCTGGAGCAATTCTCTGGCCTGAAGTGGAAGACCGACTTCCATGTGGGATTCTCGCCCGAACGCATCAATCCAGGCGACAAGACCCACACCCTGACGACCATCTTGAAGGTCGTCTCGGGCGACGACGCACCAACGCTCGAGCGCGTGGCGCAGTTGTACGAGTCGATCATCACGGCCGGGGTCTACCGGGCCTCGAGCATCAAGGTGGCCGAGGCCGCCAAGGTGATCGAAAACACGCAGCGCGACTTGAATATCGCCCTGATGAATGAGCTGGCGATTATTTTCGACAAGATCGGCATCGATACGCTCGAAGTGCTGGAGGCGGCCGGAACCAAATGGAACTTCTTGCCGTTCCGCCCGGGCCTGGTGGGCGGACATTGCATCGGCGTCGACCCGTACTACTTGACCCATAAAGCGGAAATGATCGGCTACCATCCCCAAGTGGTGTTGGCGGGACGCCGCATCAACGATGGCATGGCCAAGTTCGTCGCGGAAAAAACCGTTAAATTGATGATTTCCGCGGGGTTTCACGTCAAGGGCGCCAGCGTCAACGTGATTGGCCTGACGTTCAAGGAAAACTGCCCGGATTTGCGCAACTCCAAGGTGGCCGACATCGTCGCCGAACTGCAATCCTACGGCGTCAACGTCCACGTCTACGATCCTTTGGCGTCGCCCGAGCAAGCGCTGCACGAATACGGCATCGTCCTGCACAGCTGGGAAGCGCTGCCGCGCGCGGACGCGCTCGTCGTCGCGGTGTCGCACCGCGAGTTGCTGGCCCGTCCCTTGTCGGATCTGCAGGAAAAACTGAATGAGAATGGCTGCTTCATCGATGTGAAATCACAATTCGACCGGCAGGCGCTGAGCGCGGCGGGATTCAAGGTCTGGCGCCTGTGAGCGGCGCGCAGCGGATCCCGCAGTTTTATGAAATTTCATCAGGAAAGATCGTATTGTGAACAAATTTGACAACGTCCAGCAGCATTTACGCGAACACCGTTACCACTGGCTGGTAACGGGAGCGGCTGGCTTCATCGGTTCAAACCTGGTCGAAGCCTTGCTGAAGCTGGGGCAGCGGGTAACCGGCCTCGACAATTTTGCCACTGGCCATCGGCATAATCTGGCGCTCATCGAACACCAGGTGGGCGCGGCCGCGTGGTCGCAGTTCCAGTTCATCGACGGCGATATCCGTGTGCCAGCCGATTGCGAGCTCGCCTGTCGCGGTGTCGATTTTGTCTTGCACGAGGCTGCCCTGGGCTCGGTCTCGCGGTCGATGGAGGACCCGGTCGCATCAAACGAGACCAATGTGAGCGGTTTTCTGAACATGCTCGTCGCCAGCCGCAACGCCGGGACCCGGCGTTTCGTCTATGCAGCCTCGAGCTCGACCTATGGCGACCATCCGGCGCTGCCCAAGGTCGAATCGGAGATCGGCAAGCCGCTCTCGCCGTATGCCGTGACCAAGTATGTCAATGAACTGTATGCCGAGGTGTTCGCCCGCTGCTACGGCATGCAAACGATTGGTCTGCGCTACTTCAATGTGTTTGGCCCGCGCCAGGACCCGCTTGGCGCCTATGCGGCGGTGATCCCGCACTGGATCGCCGCCCTGATCGGCAACCAACCCTTGAAGATCAACGGCGATGGCGAAACGAGCCGGGATTTCTGCTTTATCGACAATGTGGTCCAGGCCAACCTGCTGGCGGCCATGGTGCAAGAGCCGGACGCCGTCAACCAGGTGTATAACGTCGCCCTCAATGAACGCACGACCCTGAACGAATTGCACGCCATGATGTGCGAGCTGCTCGTCACGCGCTTTCCCCACGTACGCGAACACCGGCCTCAGTATGGCGATTTCCGGGCAGGCGACGTGCGCCATTCGCAAGCCGACATCTCGAAGGCAGCGCGCCTGCTGGGCTTTGCGCCAAGCCACCCGATCCGCGAAGGCTTGCGTACGGCGATGGACTGGTACGTGGAGAACTTGAAGGCCACTGTTTAGCAATTGCCGCGCGCCGGAAAGGCCAGAGCATTATTGGAGCAAGACCATGTTAAGAATTTCCAACCATTACGTATCCAGGGTGGTGTTTGTCCTCCTGTTTATCGAAGTACTGATCCTGATCGGCTCATTCTATGCCGGCGCGGCCGTACGGTATTTCGACGGCGTCGATTCGATGCTGCCGAAGCTGGACAATTTCTTTCTCTCCGCATGCGCCTTCGCGGCTGCCATCGTGTTTAGCATGACCGCGCTCGGCATGTACCAGCTCGACTTCAGCGAAGGCTTGCGAAACCCATTCTTCCAGAAACTGGTCCCCGCGTTCGCGCTCGGCTTTTGCGTGCTCACGCTGGTGTTCTATGTCGCCCCGGAACTGTATTTCGGGCGCGGCATCCTGGTGTTCGTGTTTGCCATCGCAGGCATCGGCATCCTGATCGCGCGTACGATTTTCTTTAAGTCCTCGGAGTCACGTCTGCTGCAGTCGCGCATCATTTTCCTCGGCGGCGGCGCTCTGGCCAAGGAGTGCGCGGACCTGGCCACGAAAAGCAATAGTTACCACCGCTACGACATCGCTGGTTTCATTCCGATGCCCTCGGAGGAGTGCTACGTGCCGGCCTCGGCCCTGCTGGAAATGAAGCAGGGAACCTCGCTGGTCTCGCTGGCGAACCAGTACAACGCGGAAGAAATCGTGGTCTCGGTGCAAAATCGGCGGGGCGGCGCCTTCCCGATCAAGGAACTGCTCGAGTGCAAACTGTACGGCATCAAGGTGACCGATGCGGCGACCTTCTTCGAACGCGAAACTTGCCAGATCCGGGTCGATTCGCTACAGCCGAGCTGGCTGGTGTTCGGCGGCGGTTTCGACCAGAGTTTTATCCGCACGTTCATGAAACGCACGTTCGACCTGGTGTGCAGCAGCGCGATCCTGCTGCTGACCTTTCCCGTGATGCTCGTGACGGCGCTGTGCATCTACTTTGAAGACAAGGCGCCGATCTTCTATTCGCAGGAGCGGGTCGGGCTGGGCGGGGAATCGTTCAAGGTGCTCAAGTTCCGCAGCATGTTCAATGATGCTGAAAAAAGTGGCAAGCCGCAGTGGGCGGCGCAGGACGATCCGCGCGTCACCCGTGTCGGCAATTTCATCCGCAAGGTCAGGATCGACGAACTGCCCCAGATCCTGAACGTCTTCAAGGGTGAGATGAGCTTTGTCGGTCCGCGCCCGGAGCGCCCGTATTTCGTCGCCCAGTTGACCGAATCGGTACCGTACTATAACGTTCGCCACAGCATCAAACCGGGTATCACCGGCTGGGCCCAGGTCCGCTACGGCTATGGCGCCTCAGTCGAGGATGCGGTGCAAAAGCTGCAATACGACCTGTACTACGTGAAAAACAACAGCCTGTTCCTGGACCTGCTGATCCTGATCGACACCCTCAAGGTGGTCATGGGCAGCCACGGCCGCTGAGCCGGAGACGTTGCGTGGAACCGTTCGCTGTCAAATTGGACCTGAGATGTTGAGCAATACCGCGACCATCAGCTATGCCATCGCTGCCTCGTCCTTCCTGGTCCTGTGCCTGTTGCAGCTGACCCGATGGCGCAGCCGCAAGCACGACAAGCTGCTCCTCGTCGCCTGCGCGCTGACATCCGCCTGGAGCATGGCGATCGCCCAAGGCGCGGGCCAGCCTTCCTGGTCGCGCCTGATCGACGTATTGGAGGTGATGCGCGATGCGAGCTGGTCGGCGGTGTTGCTGGTCTTGCTCGGTCATTTCCAGGGTGGCAAGGACGGTTCCACCTGGTGGCACAACCGCTCGCTGCTGCTCATTGGCGGCGCCTACCTGGCGTTGCTGGCGACGACCGCCGCGGGCATCTGGGAGCTCGAGTACGTGAGCGGTGCCGGCCTGATGCCCAGCGTGACGGGGCGTCTGGGCATAGCCGTGCTCGGCATGCTGCTGGTCGAGCAACTGTACCGCAACCGGGCGCCGCAAGAGCGCTGGAGCGTCAAGTTCTTCTGCCTGGGCATCGGCGGCATGTTCGTCTATGATTTTTATTTGTTCAGCGACACCATGTTGTTCCGAGTTGTCAATCCGGATATCTGGGCGGCGCGCGGCCTGGTCAATGCCCTGACCGTGCCCCTGATTGCCATCTCCGCCGCGCGCAGCGTTTCCTGGTCTTCCGGTGTCTCGGTCTCGCGCCGGGTCTTGTTCCATTCGGCCACCCTGCTCGGGTCGGCGTTCTACTTGCTGGCCATGGGTTCGGCCGGCTACTACCTGCGCTATTTCGGCGGCCGCTGGGGTTCGGTGATGCAGGTCGGCTTTCTGTTCGGCGCGCTGGTGTTATTGGCCGGCATCCTGTTCTCGGGCACCTTCCGGTCCTGGCTCAAGGTATTTATCAGCAAACATTTCTACAGCTACAACTACGATTACCGGGAAGAGTGGCTGAAATTCACCCGCACGCTGTCGGAGGACGGTCCCAACCTGGGCGATCGCACGCTCCAGGCCGTGGCCGAGTTGGTGGAGAGTCCCGGTGGCGCACTCTGGATCCGGCGCGACTCTGGCCTGTTCGAGCCCGCCGCCCACTGGCATACGGTGCTGTCGAACGACAGTGAACCGGAACAATCGGCGTTTTGCCAGTTTCTCGGCTCGAAACAGTGGGTGATCGATTTGCCCGAATTCGACGCCCACCCGGAGCTGTACGAGGCCTTGCACCTGCCTGAGTGGGTGCGCCAATTTCCGCGCGCGCGCCTGGTGGTGCCCTTGATCATGCAGGGCAAACTGTTCGGCTTCATGCTGCTGCAGCAGCCGCGCAGCGCCATCAAGTTGAACTGGGAAGTGATCGACCTGCTCAAGATCGCCGGCAGCCAGGCGGCCAGCTTCCTGGCTCAGCAAGAGGCCGCCAATGCCCTGATGACGGCGCGCCAGTTCGAGTCGTTCAACCGCATGTCGACCTTTGTCGTGCACGACTTGAAGAACCTGGTGTCCCAATTGTCGCTGTTGATCCCGAACGCAGAAAAGCACCGCAACAACCCCGAATTCCAGCGCGACATGCTCGACACGGTGACCTTGTCGGTGCAAAAAATGCGGCTCATGCTGCAAAAGCTCAGCCGCAGCGACTCGTCGGAACGGCCGCTGGCGCTGCAGATCGACAAGGTCTTGCGCCAGGCTGTGTCGCAGAAGGCGGCGTTCGAACCGAAACCGATCCTGCATATCGATCTCGACGGGACCGGTTTGAGCGTGCTGGCCGATGCCGACCGCCTCGAGCGGGTGGTTGGCCACCTGATCCAGAACGCCATCGAAGCCACCGCCAAGGAGGGCAGGGTGGCGATCCACCTGGGCCGCCAGGGGCAGCAGGTGGTGATCGAGATCAGCGACACGGGCAGCGGCATGAGCGCCGACTTCATCCAGGAGCGCCTGTTCAAGCCTTTCGAATCGACCAAATCGGCGGGCATGGGCATCGGCGCGTTCGAAAGCCGCGAATATATTCAGGAACTCGGCGGTCGGCTCGAGGTCGTGAGCGACCCGGCGCAGGGCACGACGTTTACAATACGTTTGCCACTTCATATGCCGGAACAGCACATTGCCGTGCAAGCCGCCTGACGCCCAAAGGATCACCGTGACCCAAACCAAACAGAAAATGCTCATCATCGAGGACGATCCCGGCCTGCAAAAGCAGCTGCGCTGGTGTTTCGATGCCTACGACGTGGTGGTGGCGGGCGACCGTGAGGCCGCGCTGGCCCAGGTGCGGCGCCACGAACCGGCTGTCGTCACGATGGATCTGGGCTTGCCGCCCGACCCGGACGGCGCCACCGAGGGACTGGCGACGCTGCAGCAGGTGCTCGCGCTGGCCCCGGAAACGAAGCTCATCGTCTTGACCGGCAACCAGGACCATGCCCACGCGGTCAAGGCGATTGCCATGGGCGCCTACGATTTCCATCAAAAACCATTCGACCCGGAAATGCTGGCGCTGGTGGTCCAGCGTGCCTTTTACCTGCACGCGTTGCAGCAGGAGAACCGGCGCATGCTGGCCACCCAGGCCGACTCGCCGCTGGCCGGCGTGATCAGCCGCGACGCCGGCATGCAGAAGGTGTGCCGCAACATCGAAAAAGTGGCGCCGACCTCGGCGTCGGTGATGGTGCTGGGGGAAAGCGGCACCGGCAAAGAGGTGCTGGCGCGCGCCCTGCACCAGCTCAGCCCGCGCAGCAAAGAGCGCTTCATGGCGATCAACTGCGCGGCGATTCCGGAAAACCTGCTCGAGAGCGAACTGTTCGGCTACGAGAAGGGCGCCTTCACGGGCGCCGCCAAACAAACCAAGGGCAAGGTGGAACTTGCGAACGGGGGCACGTTCTTCCTCGATGAAGTGGGTGATTTGCCGATGTCCCTGCAGGCCAAGCTGCTGCGCTTCCTGCAGGAGCGGGTCATCGAGCGCGTGGGCGGGCATGAGGAAATCCCGGTCGACGTGCGCATCGTCTGCGCCACCCACCAGAACCTGAAGGCGCTGGCCGCCGCCGGCCGCTTCCGCGAAGACTTGTACTACCGGCTTTCGGAAATCGTGGTGACGATTCCGCCCCTGCGCGAGCGCGCCGGCGACGCGGCCTTGCTGGCCCACCATTTCAAGAACAAATTCTGCGCCCAGGAAGGGCGCGGCAACCTGCTGTTCAGCCAGGATGCGATCGCGCTGATCGAAGCCCACCCTTGGCCGGGCAATGTGCGCGAGATGGAAAATTGCATCAAGCGCGCCATCATCATGGCCGATGGTCCCCAGATCACGGTCGACGATTTTGGTTTGTCGACCACGCAGGTCGAGGAACAACCACTGAACCTGCGTCAGGTGCGCGACGAGGCCGAGTACCAGGCCATCGTAAAGGCCCTGGCACGGGTCGACGGGAACATCGTCAAGGCGTCCGAGCTGCTCGGCATCAGCCGGCCCACGCTGTACGACCTGATGGCGCGCCACGCCATCAAGACGTCCACTGTCTAAGGCGGCAATCGGGGCGTCATGGCGCTGTGCATTGCAGCCCATCGAGCAGCGTGGCCAGCTGCGTTGAACGGGCCTGGCGTGAGTTGGCGGCGATCGTTTGCGCCGAGGCCAGCGGCGCGCGCTGCTCGTGCGACAGGGCCAGGAAGCGCTGCAGCGCCGCCATGATGGCCGGCTGCGCATCGAGCGCAGCGACGGTGTCGATGCCGGCCGTGCGCAGCACGCCGGCAGTGTCGCCCAAGGGATCGGTCAGCGCCAGGATGGGGCGCCGCGCACGCAGGTATTCATACAGCTTGGCCGGAATCTGCTGGTTGCAGTTCGACGCCTGCAGCAGCAACAGGCCGTCCGCCGCCAGCATCTCGGCCAGCGCGGCGCGGTAGGGCAGTGCCGGCGCGATCTGGACCAGATCGCTGATCCCGTGTTCCTGCGCCAGGGCGCGCAAATACTCCTCGTGTACCGGCGCGCGCAAGCGCAGCTGGAAATTCACGGGCGCCAGCGCGCCTAGGGCGCGCAAGGCTCCCAACGCGCCAAACAAGGGACGGGGATCGCGTTCGGATGGGTAGATGATGCCACTATGGAGCAACACGAACGGCCCGCCCGACGCGCGCACGGCACCTTCGAGCAATTCGGCGTCGGCGAAATCTTCCTCATCGTAGCCGTTTTCAATCAGGCAGAATCGATCGGCCGGCAGCAGCGGGAAGCGTGCGCGATATAACGCCAGCGCGCCCGGCGTGGTGCAGACGGCGCGCGTGCAGCGCTGCACCGTCTGGCGTTCGATCCAGCGCCACAGCCAGCGCTTGAGGCGCCCGGCAGGATAGTCATCGTCCATCATCGGGTCGCGCATGTCGGCCACCCAGGGCAGGCCTGTCAGGCGCTGCAAGGTCATGCCGATCAGGTGCGCCGTGACGATCGGATAGGTCGACCAGAGCACAGCAGGGCGATGGCGCCTCACCATCGCCAGGCCGGCCGGTACGGCGCCGAACCACCACGAAATCCAGCGGTCGGGCAGCGCCGTCCAGCTTGCGTAGCGGCCCCCGATGGCAAGGTGGCGCGCGCTGTCGAGCGCGAACGCGCGCCGCACCACCATGCTTGGCGCGATGTCGCCAAGCTGGTCGTTCGTGCGCTCCTCGTAGGCGCGTGGGTGGGCCGACAGCAGCAACGGTTGCCAGCCCAGTGCCGGCAGGTGCTGGGTGAACTTGAGCGTGCGCTGGATGCCGCTGCTGCCGCGCTGCGGCGGAACATGGAAAGCGATCATGAGCACCTGCTTCATAGCGCCGCCACCCATTCGGCAGTCCAGCGCGCCACCTGGTCGCGCCAAACGCGCCGCGAAAACGTATGGTCGGCCCCGTCGAGCGTGTGGCGCGTCACTCGCGGCGCATCGAGCAGGCGGCGCCACGCGGGTGATGCCGCTGCCATGTCGGCAAATTCGCGCGCCGTCAGGTCGGCGCCGCTAAGGACGATCAGCAATGGCCGCGTGAATTGTCCGGCTGCGGCCAGCATGCGTTCTGGCAGCGCCACTGGCGCGCCAGCGCGCGCAGGCACGCGTACCACGGCGCTGCGCACCAAGGCCAGTGCGGAACCGGCCGCGCGCGCGAAATTGAACTGGCCACGCAGCATGCGCCGCCACAGGTCCGGTTCGGCCAGACGCCCGCGGTAATAGTGCTTCAAGGTCGCCTTGGCCAGTCCCTGTTCGGTGCGTACCCATGGGTTGAGCAGCACCAGTGCGGCCACGCGCGCGTCTTGCGGCGCATAGAACAGGGCGGCGCACGCACCATCGCACAAGCCCCAGAGCACCACTTCGCGCACAGCAGGCAGTGCCGCCTGGAAGGCATCGATGGCCGCGCGCAGGTCATCATCGACCTGCTCGAAACTGCGCGCCGGGCCATCGCTGTCCCCCATGCCGCGATAATCGAAACGCATCGCGGGAATGCCTTGCGCGGCCAGCGCACGTGCCAGCAAAGTGAACTGGCGATGGCTGCCCACCCGATACTGCGGTCCCCCGACCACGATCAGCACGCCGCGCATGGATGGCGATTCGGGAATGCACGCGACGCCATAGAGCGCCTCGTCATGGCAGGCAAAGCGCAGTGCGCGTTCTTCAAACCGCATCGCGCACCTTTTCGAAAACGGCACAGCTCGCCTCGATCAGCGCCGGACAGCCTGGTGCGCCAGGTAGGGCCCAGAATGGTGCCCCGACGAGCTGTTCGAAATGCAGGCCGGGACCTTGCTGGCGGCGCGACTCGAGCAGGCGGGCGGTTCCCGGCGCCACGGCGCGCCCGGCCTCGGGGACGATCTCGAACCAGTGCACGGCACAGTCCGGCGCGAGAAGGGGGCCAATCTGGAGCGTGCCAAGCGCCTTGGCCAGCGCCGGGGCCAGCTCATATCCGGCGATTTCGAGCGTGCCACTGTCGCCTGTTTGCGCGTCCGGCGCCGCGCCGTTCAGCATTTCGCTGGCCACGCGCTGGCGCAGCAATTGGCTAAGGAAGGCGGCGCCGCTGGCGACCGGCTGCCAAAGTACGACCTTGTCGATGCGATGCGATGCCTGGCGCGCGTAGTCGAGTGCAAGCAACGCGCCAAGGCGCACACCCAACAGCGCGGGCACCACCCCGGTTTGCCCGACGATCCAGTCGCAGCCGGCGGCGAGGTCCGCCAGCCAGCTGTCCCAGTGGGCCTCGCCGCTGTCGCCGGCGCTGTCGCCGCAGCCATGCAAGTCGATCACCAGCACCGCCACGCCGCGTGCCGCCAATGCACGCGCCAATTGCTGCGACATGCGACGCGCGCAATTCATTTCTTCGCCATAGGGGGCAACGTACAGCACCGCGGCATGGACCGGCCCCGCAGGGCGATGGAACAAGCAAAAGCGCGCGCCCGCCCCGCTGCCCAGGAAGAACGGTTCGGCGGGCGGCGCCATCACCATCAGCGCGCCATTTTTAGCGCGACGAAGGCGTGCAGGGTGCCCACGGTTTCAAAATTGGCGGCGCTGATTTCGTCGTCGTGAACCACGATATCGAAGTGCTGCTCGAGCGCGGCGAGCAGGTTCACAACCGCCATTGAATCGAGTTCGGGCAAGCTGCCCATGAGGGGGGAGTCGGCGCTCAATTCCTGGGCGCGCGGACCCAGGTTCAAGACATCGCCCAAAATGGTTTTAAGATCATTCAAATACATGCTTACTCCGAGATGTCATGGTGCGCTGGCGCCAGTCGTGCAGTCTGGCCAGCAGCGGCCAGCGGTATTGTGTCATATGGTACAGAGTGCGAACCTCATCCGTCCAGCGCGTGTGCCATTCCATGACCTTGCCATAGAACTCCAGGCGCGCAAACCTGCCCTCGTCGAACAGACCGCGCAGCGCCTCCTCGCGCATTAGCAGCGCGGGCGAGAACGTGCCCGCGCGCTGCTCGTCGTACGTTGTCTTGAGCACGATGAAGCTGTCGCGGCCCTCCACGCAAAGGTCCATCGCGGCCAGCTGTTCGCCGATCCAGTATCGGTAGACACAGGCGGCGCCGCGCGCACTGAACGCTTCCAGCATGCGTTCATAGAAACGCGACTGGGCCGCCCCGCCACCGACGGCGGTGCCGCCTTTGCCTTTCCAGCCAGCGCTTTCGAGTTGGCCGAAGTCGGCCACGGCCGCTGCCATTTCGTGTCTCTCGCGGCTCACCTGCAGGCGCGTCGCAATGCCCTCGCGGGCCAGCCTTGCGCGCTGTTTTTTCAGATTGGCGCGCAGGTTCTTGCCGCGTGCGTTCCAGTAGGCGCCGAAACCGCCGCTGAGGGTGATGCGGGCGGTGCTGTGATAGTCGAGGCTGCGTGCCGCGGGACTGTTCGGCGCGCGTGCCAGCAAGTCCGGGTCGCACTGGGTCAGGCCGAGCAGCAGTGCCGGTCCAGGCAAAGCGCGCAACAACCGGGCCAATTCCTCCCCGGTTTTCAGGCCAGGGTGCTGCAGCCAGATCCCCACTGGTGCCTGCGGCGGTTGAAAGGTGTTCCAGACCCCCTTGCCCTGCGGCGCCAGAACCGTCATGGCCAGCGTCTGGCCGTCGCGCTCAAGCCAGCCGAGGACCTCGTCGCCACGCGCCAGGTCGGCCAGCAGGGCGGCGACGAAGTCGTCGGCCAGCAGGGGCGAAGCATCGCCGGTGGCGTGCAGCTGACGCCAGCGTGGCGCCTGTTCGGCAAACCGGGTGGCGGGCAAAAAATGCCAGCTCATTGAAAATCCCGATCCTGCAACGCCTCGCGCAGGGCAACGATGATGGCGTCCAGTTCACTGTCGAGCAAAGCCTGGTGGCAGGGCAGGGCGATCACATTGCGTCCCAGTGCCGCGCTGTTGGAACAGGTGGTGGCATCGACTCCCGGCCAGGCAGGGGCGCCGAAGCGCAACAAGGGGATGCGCGCGGCCAGCAGGCGCGCGGCAAGGGCGTCGCCGTCGTCGCACAGCATGGGAAACACCCAGGGACATACGCCGTCGGGCAACGTGGCGTGCAAGGGACGCGCGCCGCGCAGCTCCGCAAGCACACTTGCGAGACGCTGGTAATTGCCACGCCGCCTGGCCACGATCCGGCGTGTCGATGACAAGGCCATTACGAGGCGGGAAAACAGCGAGGCGCGCTTGTCGATCCAGACCGGTTCGAGCTGGAAGCTGCTGTCCGACGAGCTCGGCGCCAGGGCGGCGCTTGCGCCGCCGCGCGCGCGCTTGTGCTTGTTCCACAGGTAGTTGCGCAGGCGCAGGGGAAGCGCCAGCACTGCCGATAGCGGGCCCAGGCGTCCATAAGCGAAGCCGTTTTCCAGCGCGGCCAGCAGCGACTTGAGTTCAAATCCCATGCCGGCGCCGTGCAGCGTCAAGTTTGCCAGGCTGTGGCGTGCCGACACGATGCAACCGCCTTCGTAAATGGGAAAAAATTTCATGCTGCTGGCAATGGCGTAGTCGCCAAAGGCACCAACCGGACGCCCGGCCTGTTCACCAAAGAAGCTGTGGGCGCAATCTTCCAGCAGTAACAGGGAGTGGGCATCGCAGAAGGCGCGGATTGCCGGCATGTCTTGCAGGAAACCGAAATAGTGCGTCACCAGCAACACGGTGGCGCCGGCAAGTTTGCCGGCAATGTCATCGAGGTCGACGCTGGTGTCGGGCCTGACCTTGTAGAACACGGCAGTGGCGCCGCACCACAGAACGGGCGGGACGATGGCCGCGCTGTGATAGGCCGGCAGCAGCACCACTGTGCCCGGACCGGCACCCATGGCGCGCAGCGCATGGACGATGGCGACCCGGCCGCTGGTGACATGGCGCACCGCGCCAGCCTGCAGAACCGAGCGCGGCTGTGGTGCGCGCGCGCGCCACAAGGCGCTGCCGGAGAGCACGGGTGCCAGGGGAAAGCGGGGGCGAACGTCCACCATGCGCGAGTTGGAAAATTGCAATCACGCAGTATAGCGTGTGCGGCGGGCCCGTGCCCTTCGACGGCAGCCATTCTCCTGGGCGATCGCATAAAGGCAGTCGTCCTCGCGAAAGCGGGGACCTATGCCGAGCTTGAGTCAGTATGGGTCCCCGCATTCGCGAGGACGACTATTCTCATGCCCTCGTCCTGATCCAATCTTGCCTGCAAAAAATGCTCGGCGAAGCCACCCAATGTTAAGATCGCATCGGCGCGCCGCCTGCTGGCGTATGCCGCGCGATAAGGGTAGGCAAGAATGAGCGAACTGGTCCACGATCTGATTTTCAATGCCGCCGAGCGTAGCCCCGACGCCGAAGCGCTGGTACATGGTGCGCATCGCCTCAGTTATGGGGCTTTGGCGCAAGCGGTGCGCCTGGCTGCCAAAGTGCTGCTGAGCACCGGCATCGGGCCGCGCGAGCGGGTTGCCGTCTATCTGGAGAAGCGGGTCGAGAACGTGACCGCCATGTTCGGTGCGGCCTGCGCCGGCGCCGTGTTCGTACCGGTCAATCCCTTGCTCAAACCAGCCCAGGTGGCGCACATCCTGGCCGATTGCAAGGTGCGCGTGCTGCTCACGTCGGCGGCGCGCCTGCAGGCCCTGGCACCGGTGCTCGCGGCCTGCCCGGAGTTACGCACGGTGTTGCTGACCGAGACGTTGACGACCTTGCCGGAGCTTGGCGCGCTGGCCGTGCAAAGCTGGGCGTCGGCGCTGAACGCCGCCGCAAACGACACGGCATTGCCAACCCCTTATCGCAGTATCGACGCCGACATGGCGGCCATCTTGTACACCTCGGGCAGCACGGGCAAGCCGAAAGGGGTGGTGCTGTCGCACCGTAACCTTGTTGCTGGCGCCGTGAGCGTCGCCAGCTACCTCGAGAACACGGCGGCCGACCGCATTCTCGCCGTACTTCCGCTCAGTTTCGACTATGGACTGAGTCAGTTGACGACGGCGTTTCATACGGGGGCGACGGTGGTGCTGATCAACCATTTATTTGCTCGCGATATAGTCAAAGCCATCGCCGACGAGGCCATCACCGGCCTGGCGGGGGTGCCGCCCTTGTGGATGCAGCTGGCGCCGCCGTTGGCGCAGCAGGACGCGCCGCAACTGGCGTCCTTGCGCTATATCACCAATTCTGGCGGGGCCATGCCAGGGGCCACGCTGTCGGCCTTGCGCGCCGCGCTTCCGTCGAGCCAGGTGTTCCTGATGTACGGACTGACCGAGGCCTTCCGTTCCACCTATCTCGCGCCAGCGGAACTTGAGCGGCGCATCGGCTCGATCGGGCGCGCCATTCCCAACGCCGAGATCCTGGTGGTACGGCCCGACGGCAGTGTGTGCGACGATGGCGAACCGGGCGAGCTGGTGCACCGCGGCGTCCACGTGGCAATGGGCTACTGGAACGATGCGCAGAAGACGGCCGAGCGCTTCAAACCGGCGCCCGGTCACGATCCGGCCTTGCCGTTGACCGAGTTCGCAGTCTGGTCCGGCGATATGGCGCGCCGCGACGCGGATGGCTATCTGTATTTCCTGGGGCGCAATGACGACATGATCAAGGTGTCCGGGTATCGGATCAGTCCGGCGGAAGTCGAGGAAATGATCATGGGCACGGGACTGGTAACCGAAGTGGCCGCCTTCGGCGTCGCCCATCCCGCTTTCGGCCAGGCGATCGTGGTGCAAGCGTGTGCCTGCGCGCCGGTCGACGGCGGTCCCACGCCGGAGCTGCTGCTCAAGCAATGCCAGCGCCAGCTGCCCGCCTACATGGTGCCGGCGCACATTGCGTTGCAGGTGGAGAGCCTGCCGCGCAATCCGAATGGCAAGCTCGATCGCAAGGCTTTGCAACAAGCGTTCAGCGGCTTGTTCGACGGCTCCGTCGTTCCCGCGGGAGGCGGGAACCCATAAAACGCAAGCTCAGCATGGATTCCCGCCTGCGCGTGAATGACGGGGGGGGCAGATTCTACGCGCCAAACGGCACGTAGGCGATGCCGTGCGAGAGCACGCCAACCAATGCCGCTTTGTATTCCGCGCTGTCGCTAAACCCCAGCAGTACTGTGGCAACGGACGCTGCGTGGCTGTCGAGAACGGAGACCCAGAAATCGATGCCACCGGCATCGGGTGCGCGGTGCAGGACGTTGGTGTAGAAGGCGGTAACCTCATCGCGCGTGCTGGGTGCGCTTCCGTAGATAACCCGAAACTCGGCCGAATTGATGAAGCTCGTGGCGACGTCCGCCACGTTCACCCCCGAATCCAGGGCCGAGATCCAGAATCCCAGGCCGCCCTGGTCCGGCACGCGGTTGAATGCGGCCTGGTACAGACGGTAGGCTTCGCCGGCTGCACCGTCGATGTCGAGCGCCAGGTTGCGGTCGCTGAAATGGAGGCGTGCGATATTGCTGAGCTGATCGACGCCGTCCGCGCCCGTCAGATCGGCGACTTGCCATCCACCCGCCGTCCTGGCGACCTGGTAACTGGCCACGAGACCGCTGTAGGCGGCAGTGTTCAGGCCGACACCTCCATCGAGCACATCGTTACCTGCGCCGCCGTTGAGCGTGTCGTTGCCCGCCCCCCCGGCGAGCGTATCCTTGCCGGCCCCGCCGGACAGGAAATTGGCCAGCGCGTTGCCGGTAAGTTCGTCGTTACCATCGCCACCAATCGCGTTTTCGATCTCGCTACCGTAATTGATGGTGATCTGCCCGGGGGCGTCGATGCTGTTGGCCTGGCCCCCCAACGAGTCCCAGTGGCCCGGTTCCAGATGGAGCCGGATATCCTGGCTCAGGCCGGCCCCGGTGATGGTATCAATGCCGGCGCCGTCCCAAATGAAATTGGCTTGCGTTGCCGATAACTGGTAACTGTCGTTGCCGCTGCGGGCGGCATGGTTCGGCCCGAACAAAAATTGAAGCGCCGCGACATCGAGCGGGCCCAGGCCGGTGCTGGCATGCAGTGCAGCGCCGTCGGAGAGCACGGTCAGGTCGGCGTGACTGTCGGCGGATGGCAGCACCAACTTGGCGGCACCGGGATCGGCGGCCAGTTTCAAGCCCAGTGCCTGTTCAAAATCGCGCAGCGCGGACACTTCGTTGCTCTGTGGGATCGTGCCAGCGGAAAAATAGAGCTGCGCGCCGGTCGCGTCGAGGATGCTGGTAGCGGTGCCGCTGGCTGCCGAATGGACGGTCAGCGGTGCGCCACCGGCAGCGGCTGGCAAATTCGCCACACTGCTGAGCTCGGCCAACGTTTGGCGCAGGAAGGCCTGATCGGTGGCGCTGAACGGGGCACCGGTACCATCGGTGGCGAAGTGCAGGTCGAGCCCGTGGCTGGGGCCGAGCGCGCTCAGCAGGCTTTGGCGTAATTGATCCGCGCTCTGGCTGGCGCTTCCACGGTTGAGCAGGCTATCGATCCAATAAGGCGTGCCGTTGGCGTGCAGCGTGACGTTGGTGCTGGTGATTGCGCTGAGCGCGCCGCCCGTACCCTGGATGGCGGACACATTGCCGTCACTAAAGGTCCAGTCGATCTGTATCGACTGCTGGTCGGCGAATGTTGCGTTGTCTTGATACACAATCGAGCGCAGCACGGTTGTGACCACGGCCGGGCTTGCATTGGAATTGAAGTCAATGCGCAAGCTGCCCGCGCCCGACACGACCGTACCCACTACAACGCCATCGACTGTGGCATTCCCACCGCGCAAGCTCAGCCCGGCGCCACCGACGAACTGGTCGTCCGCGTTGGCGCCGCCGTGACGCGCCAGGCTCACGCTGGCACCGGCGTAGCTGGCGAGCGCATCCAATTCCGTATCGCCGACGCTGATGGTCGGATTGATAAATTGATCGGGACGGCCTTGCGCGTAGCCGATGGTGTTCGCCAGGCTGGCCGCCGGGTCGCCAAAACCGAGGTCGGGAAGGCCGTGCGCGTCATATTCGACGATCACCGGGATGAAAGGCCCGCCCAGCACGCCGATTTGCTCGACCGCCAGCACGATCTTGCCGTCTGCCTTGACTGTCATCGAGCTCAAGAACGCCAGCGTGTCGTCACCCAGGTCGGTGGTGCTGACGCCGCCATGGCCGAAGCTGGTGTCGACGCTGCCGTCGCTGTGCAGGCGCGTGGTGAACACTTGGGCGCGAAAGACATTGAGCGGGTCGCTGGTCCGCGTGACGCCGCTAATCAGGATGCTGCCATCGTCATTGATATGGACCGCCTGGGCTGCCGATTGGCCATACGCGCCGGCATCGGTGCCCGGGACCCAGCTGCCCTGGTCGGGAGCGATAAAGCGCGACACGAAGCCATTGCTGCCGAAGCTCGTGTCCAGGCTGCCATCGACGTTGTAGCGGGCCACGCCGATGTCGGCGAACAGGCGCGCGTCGGCGCTGTCGGCGGGTCCCGATCCCACCACCACGATGCGTCCGTCGGACTGGACGGTAATGCCGAAGGCGGGACTGTCAGTATTAAAACTGGCGGAGACTACTTCGCCGGTTCCGCCGAAGCTGGTATCGCGGCTACCATCGGCATTGAAACGGAATATAGCCAGGCGTTCACCATCGGGCGAGCTGAAGTCGTTGGCCGCAACCAGGATCTTGCCGTTTGGCAGGTCGATCATCTGGACGGCGCGCGCGGCAGCATTGGTGTCGATTACGATGCCTTGCTTGCCAAAACTGGTGTCGAGACTGCCGTCGGACAGGAAGCGCGCCAACACGATGTGGTGCGCGGTCCCGGTTAGTGGATAGTCGCCGGTGACCGAGGGCGAAATGGCATCGGCGCCGAGCACGATGCGCCCATCGCCCTGCAATGCCATACCCACAGGAACCTTGAAACTGTTCGGATCGGGATTTGCCAATGCCCAGCCGCGGCCGAGCGCGAAACTGGTGTCCAGGCTGCCGTCCTCGTTCAGTCGTCCCACGGCGAAGCTGGTATTTCCGGCCAGGCCGGAAGCTGAATCCAGGGCCACGCCACCGACCAGAATTTTCCCGTTGGTCAGCGCCAACGCGGTCGACAGCCGTTGAAACCCCGGGTCGCTGCCAGGCACCGGTTGCAGGTCGCGGGCCCCGGCCGTGCCGAAGCTGGTATCCACCGAGCCGTCTGCCTGGAATTTGTAGAGCCGCGCATCGCTGGTGACCAACAATTGGCCATTCGCCGACTCTGTAACCGAACTGAAAACCAGACCGGTATCCTGGCTGGTAAGAGTTCCTAGTCTGGCGCTGACAAAGCTGGGCGACGTATTTGCGATGGACATGGCAGTTTCTAAAAATCGAAGTCAGCATCATAGGGCAATGCCGTCAAGTAAAGGTTCGATTGGCACATACAAATTGATTCGTCATTCCCGCAAGCGAAGGAATGAATGGAAATATCGAATCGTTATTCCCGCGAAGTTGCTAGTTTCCGAAATACCGCTCCCAGCCCATGAACCGTCGTTCCCACGAAGCCGGGAACCCATAGAACGCAAGCTCAGCACGGCTCTCCGCCTTCGCAGGAACGATGGTTGAACCCGTACCACGCGTCCAATTCGGCGGCGTGGCGCAGAAAACCACCACCATTGCCAGCGCTGACACGACATTTGCAACGGCGGAAGGTACCGCGCTTTTCCACGCCACGTCCGGTTTCGACGCAGTTAACTTAGCATCATAGTTGGGATCCACTGCGATTCTGTACAAAAGATGTAAGTAATCATGTCCCCTCGCTGATTGTCCCAGTCTCCTCTGGATGAGCAAATGCTAAAATGAAAGCCTGCGATTCGTGCGACGAGGAAAGCAATGCCCAAGCTGACCCACATTCTGAAGATACAAACCTCGCGCCGCATTCCGCCTGGCTGCGGACCGGTTCAAGCACGCCTTGCGTTGCCTTGACGCCGTCCTGCTCCGCGCGATTGCCTTCATGGCGGAGCTGCCCCATCCCATTGAACACCCGACCTCAAGGCCGGGCCGCCAACACAGCTGAGTCTGTTCGAGAACGAGACAAACCATGAATCACACAAAGCCGGTTCACGCGCCCCAAGACCAGTTCGAAGTCCGTGACGGCTGCTTGCAAGTGGGCGGCATGCCGCTGACCCGTTTGGCACAGCGCGTCGGCAGCACACCCTTCTACGCCTACGAGCGAGGCCTGTTGAGTGCACGAGTGGACCATCTCCGCACCCATTTACCGCCCGCCGTTGGCCTGCATTATTCTGTCAAAGCCAATCCGATGCCGGCGCTGGTCCAGCATATGGCCGGCCTGGTCGACGGCCTGGACGTGGCGTCCGGTGGCGAATTGAAAACTGCCCTAGATACGCCCATGCTGGCCTCCGCCGTCAGTTTCACCGGTCCGGGAAAATCGGTCGCCGATCTGGAAAGGGCCATCGCTGCGGGAGTCTTGATTAATCTCGAATCGGAGCGCGAATTGGAGGCGATCGCCCAGGCTGGCGAACGGCTGGGTTTGGCACCTCGCGTCGCGCTCCGGGTGAATCCCGATTTCGAATTGAAATCCTCCGGCATGAAGATGGGCGGCGGCCCGAAACAATTCGGCATTGATGCCGAATTAATACCCGGTGTGCTGGCGCGGATCGGCGAGCTGGGTATTGATTTCCATGGCTTTCATATCTACAGCGGATCTCAAAGCTTGAAAGCCGATGCAATTATCGAAGCGCAGGCCAATACCCTGGCCCTGGCAGCGCGGCTGGCCCAGCACGCGCCGATTCCTTTACGAATGCTCAATATTGGTGGTGGATTTGGCATTCCCTATTTTCCGGGCGAGCGCGCACTTGATATTGCGCCAATTGGTGATCATTTAAATACTTTGCTTGCGAAATACAAAACTCAAATGCCGGAAATGCAAGTGGTATTGGAGCTCGGCCGTTATCTTGTTGGCGAGGCGGGAATCTATGTTGCGCGCGTGCTCGATAGGAAGATCTCCCGTGGCCAGGTGTTTCTCGTGGTGGATGGTGGTTTACATCATCATTTGGCTGCATCTGGTAATTTTGGCCAGATCATTAGAAAGAATTATCCGGTATTAGTTGGCAATAAAATCTTGAATGGAGAAAAAGAATCGGTAAATGTGGTCGGACCGTTGTGTACCCCCCTCGATTTGTTGGCGGAAGGTATGAATTTGCCGTATGCTGAAGTTGGCGATTTAATCGTAGTGTTTCAATCCGGAGCATATGGACTAAGCGCCAGCCCAACAGCCTTCCTTGGCCATCCGAGTCCTGCGGAAGTATTGGTTTGATTGCTTGTTTAAATGAGAATTGGTTGTAGATAATGGCTAAGATTAATATTATCAAAACGATGGTGACAGTAATAGCATCAGTATTATTATTATGTTCATGTGGTGGAGGAGCGGGTGAGCCGGTCGCCGCCGCGCAGCAAACGGTGTTGGCTGCCCAGATCAAGACCGGTGGATCGTCGACCACGAGCGTGACCGCTCCGGCGGCGTATTTTGACGCGATTGAGCGCATTTACGTTGCCTTTCTTGGCCGCCCGGTCGATGCCGCCAGTCAAGCCGCATGGGCGGATAAATTCAGCGCCATCAATGCGCCCGCCACGCTGGACAAATTGAACGCCAGTTACCCAGTCGATGCCACCGTCAAGGCCTTGATCGACGGTTTCAGCACCAGCGACGAAGCGCTCAGCTTGTATGCAGGAACCGATAAGGAGTACATCGCCGCCATCTATCAAAGCCTGTTTGGTCGCGCGCCCGATTCGACCACGAGCAGCAAATGGGTTGGCCAGTTGGCGGATCATACGGTGAGCCGTCCGATGGCGGCAATGTTGATCATGAGTGGCGCGAAGGGCCGCGACCTGAATATTGTTAACAATAAAGTTACCATCGCCAACGCCTTCCTGGCCTCGCTCAATACTGCGCAGCGCCAGGCGGCATACAGCAGCGGCACCGCTTTTGCGACGGCGCGCAGCTTGTTGGCTGGGGTGACAGCATCCACCTTGACCACTGCATATCAGGTCCAGATTGACGCAGCAATTCTCTCCATGACGGCAATGGCAGCAGCGGTGACCAACAGCAACATCGTGACCGATATCCGCCTCCAATCGACGGCGAGCATCAGCCAGACCAACGTTCCGTTCACCTTTGGCCAGGTGTTCGTGCAGGGCGGCTTGCTGGCGACCGATGGCTTGACAGGCAAATTGGCCAACGGCACGCTCGTGCCGCTCCAAATGGACGTCAAGGCGACCCATGCCGATGGATCGATACGCCACGCGATCATTTCCGCCGTGCTGCCGGCGATCTCGCCCACAGCCATCTTGACCATGCAATTGATTAAGACGGCGCTGCCGGCGGCGACCACCAGTGTATTGCCCAGTGCCACAAGCCTGGCCGGTGCAGGCCTGACTTCCAGCGTCAACCTGACGCTCGGCGGCGTCGCCTATACGGCATCGCTCTCCGAAGCCTTGGCCGGCGCTACGTCAATTAAATGGCTTCAAGGTAATATCGCCAATGAATGGATTGTTGCGACGCCGCTCAAGACAGTGAGTGGTGGCGTTGCGCATCCGCATTTGATGGCGCGCTTCGCGGTCCGCTCGTATTCGGCCTTGAATAAGGCGAGGGTCGACGTTACGATCGAAAATAACTGGGCTTTCGAAGCAAATCCGCAAAACGTTACGTATGACGTGAGCATCTTGTTGGCCGGGCAATCTGTCTACACCAAGAGGGCACTTGTTCATTATCACCAAGCACGCTGGCGCCAGGTCTTCTGGTGGGGACAAGCACAACCGTTACATATTCGACATAACACCAATTATTTGATCGCCAGCAAAGCTGTGCCAAATTATGATCCGACTCTAGTCGCGAATCCACAAGCGATCACCGCGTTGAAGAGTGCATTTAGTGGCGCGACGAGCGAGCCGATGGGCAATGGACTTGCGGTTCCGTATATGCCATCGACGGGTGGGCGTTCTGATATCGGATTGCTTCCAGGCTGGGCGACGCTCTATCTGTTGAGCATGGATATTGATTCGAAGCGCGCAACCTTGGGTACAGCGGATCTCGCAGGCAGTTGGTCCATACATTATCGTGACAAACTGACAGATCGACCTGTCAGCCTCTTGAATTACCCCTACATGACTATCCTGGGCCGCTCCAGCGATGCTATTAACCCGACAACACATCTATCCGAAGCGTTTCCGGTTTGCGGTGGCGATTGCACCAGTCCGAACGTCGCGGATAGCCCGCATCAACCAGGCTTCGCATATCTTCCATATCTCGTCAGTGGTGATTATTACTATTTGGAGGAATTGCAATTTTGGGCAATGTGGAATGTCTTCGAGGATAACCCCTATTACCGAGGTTTTGCTGCCGGACTGGTGACGCCCGATCAAGTTCGCGGTCAGGCCTGGAGCTTGCGCACTTTGGCCGAGGCAGCATACATCACACCCGACAGCGATGCGCTGAAGGGCACCATGGGTACTTTTTTGCAAAACAACCTCAATTGGTATAATCAGAACTATACGAATAACGCCGATGCGAACGTATTTGGCGTAGTTTTGAATGGTTATTCCCTTGTGTATAACAATGGGACGGGTCTCGCTCCATGGATGGACGATTTCTTCACCTCCGCCATCGGCCATGCGGCCGAGTTGGGTTTCACTAGCGCCAAACCATTGCTGGCTTGGAAATCCAAGTTCGCAGTCGGTCGCATGACTGCACCTGGTTTCTGCTGGATCCAGGCAACCATGTACACCATGCAGGTACAGGACACCAGTGCCGGCCCGCTTTACGCCAGCTTTGGGCGGGCCTATCAAGCGTCCGTGAGCCCGGCGATGCTCGCCGCACCGTGCGCCAGCGTAGAGATGGCCAACCTGTTGTTGCTCGAGGATCCGAATACACCGATGGTGGCTGGCGCCATGGTAGGTTATCCGGACTCGTCGGCGGGCTATCCCGCCAACCTGCAGCCGGCGTTAGCGTACGCAACCGATTCGAAGATCACTGGCAGCGCGCTCGCATGGCAAACCTTTAACAACCGGAAGCTGAAACCCGATTATTCCAGCAGCCCTCAGTTTGCGATCGTTCCCCGGGCGAATTAGTTCTCCGAGCCGACTGGATAGCTCGCCGACGCCCGATGGTGGCGTCGCGGGCCAGCGCAGGAAATCAGGCTGGTGCTTGCCGGTGCGTCTCCACCGCGTCAAGGCAGATGCTCTCGAACACGGCAGCCGCAACCCGGTGGCCAAACTGATCTTCAACGCAGCGCCGTGCCTGTTGCGACAGTTTCAGGCGCAGCGCCTCATCGCCAAGCAAATCAAGCAGGGCCTGGATCAGGGCCGCTGCCCCGTCCGCACAGAGGAAGTGCTCGCCGCTGCTCACTTCCAGGCCTTCCATGCCAATCGCAGTCGAGACCACCGGGCAACCCATTGCCATGGCCTCAAATGCCTTGATGCGCGTTCCGCCGCCAACCAGGAGGGGAATGATGAAGGCATGGGCTCCGTGCACATACGGCCGCACGTCGTCGACGAAGCCGGTCAGTTCAACGTCCTGGGCGGCAGCCAGCAGGACCAGGGCGGCCGGCGGATCGCGTCCTACGACCTGTAGACGCGCCAACGGACAGGCCGCGCGGACACCGGGCCAGACATGTTCAAGAAAGAATTTGATCCCGTCAATGTTCGCCGCCCAATTCATCGAGCCGGTAAATACGACTGTGGGCGGGTGCGCCGCATCGATTTGCGGCGGCGCCTGCCAGCTGAAGAAGTCGAGATCGACGCCGGTCGGGATGGCGGAAGCATTGGTCACGCCGTAGGCATGGCGGAAGTGCTGGGCATCGCGCTCAGAGACGGCAATGACGGAAGTGAAGCGACGCAAGGTGCTGCGCTCGAAATGCTGCATCTTGAGGTACTGGCTGGCCCACATCCAGCGCATGGCACGCCGCTTGGCCTGTTCGGCATGACGCTGAAAAATTTCCGCCTCGACATTGTGGGTAAAACACACGCTGGCGCAACTGAGATTCGCCGGCCACAGCACGCCGGCATGGACGAAATCGAATACGATTACATCATAGTTGCCCGTTTCGGCCGCCACGCGCACGGCAGCCAAGCCGGCAGCAGTGCGGTCGGCCGAGATGTTGACCGGCAATTGGCCGAGCAGGTCCATGGCACGCAGCCATTTCGGCTTGACGGGGTTCGGTCGCCAGGCGATAAAGCGGTCGCACACGGATGCCAGCTCGTCTGTCCAATCGGACTCCTGCGCCTCTGAGGCGACGCCGATCAGCGTGACCTCGAATGCGCCGCCTTGAAGGCCGCGCAGCACGTTGGTGGTGCGGATCTTTCCGCCTGCATCATTTGGGAACAGGAAGACGGGCGAGATGAATGCGAGGCGCAGCTTGTTTTGCGTCACCAGCAAATACCCTCATATTCTTGCGCTGGGGAAGCCTTGAGGTCCGCATAACCGGACAAGTCGACGATGCGCCGGCCAGCCGCCTGGGCCACGATGGCCGCACGCGCGCGCGGATCGGCGTGGCCCACCACGATCACCTCGGCCCCCTCCAGCGCCGACTCGGGCGTGTCGCACAGAAGTTTGTCGAGATGGGGGATTTCACGGTCGATGAATTCCTTGTTCTTGCCCAACAAGCGGCTCAGCTTGACGAAATCGTCATAGATCGACAATGCAAATCCTTTGCCCAGCAACTGCTCGGCAAGCGTGACCAGGGGCGAGTCGCGCATGTCATCGGTACCGGGTTTGAAGGCCAGTCCGAACAAGGCAACCTTGCGCCGCCCATCGCGTGCGACCAAATTGTAGGCGCGCTTGATGTGGGCTTCGTTGCTGTCAAGCAGGCCGGCGAGCGCCGGAATGGGCACGTCGAGCTCGCGCGCCATGGTCAGGAACCCTTTGACCTCTTTGGGCAGGCATGATCCGCCAAAAGCGAACCCTGGCCGCAGGTAGGTCGATGAAATATTCAATTGGGTGTCCTGGCAGAAGATCTTCATCACTTCGCGCCCGTCCAGTCCGCACGCTTTGAGCACCGAGCCCGCTTCATTGGCGAAGACGATTTTCAGGGCATGGAACACATTGCACAGATATTTGACCGATTCGGCGATGCGGAAAGACGTGCGCACGAACTGGCCAGGCAAACCGGCGTACATGGTTTCCATGGCCACGTAACCGGCTTCGTCAAGGCTGCCGATTACCGTTTGCGGCGGGAAATGGAAATCTTTAACAGAGCTGCCTTCACGCAAGAACTCGGGATTGAACACCAGCGACAGGCCGACGCCGACCTTGCGACCGGAACTTTCTTCCAGGATCGGTAAGATGCGGTCTTCCGTGGTGCCCGGCGCGACGGTGCTGCGCAGTACGATGGTATGGTGGCCTTCCTTCTTGCGCAGCGCTGCGCCGATTGAACGGACGACAGCGTCGACGGCCGTTAAATTGGGCGTGTAGTTCGGATTCGACGGCGTTGCAACGGAGATCAAGGACACATCCGAGCCGAGCACGGCAAATTCAACGTCTGCGGTGGCACGCAGCTTACCGGCCTTGACCGCCGCACCAATCAATTCATTGATGCCTTCCTCGACGACAGGCGATTGCCCTTCATTGATCATGCTCACCTTGATCGGATTGGTGTCGACACCAATCACCTCATGACCGAGTTCGGGCAGGCAAGCACATGACACCGCCCCGACGTAACCAAGTCCGAATACTGAAATTTTCACCAGCTGTCCTTCCGTTGAATTTGTCTTCCGAATGACCGGGCGCCCCAGTCGTCTTGTTCGCGCGTTCCGCTCGCGTCCGCTCGGCGCAAAGCGCACTCGGCCGTGTTGAGCAACACTGCTGCGGCATCGCCCTTGACTCGGACAATGTCAAACTGTTCACACCATGGATGCTACCGTACGACACCTATTCCTGCAATCTGAAACGCTTGCTGTCCGATCCGGACGTGACGTGACGCTGTACTAATCGACGCGCGCGCCGCTCATTCGTACCAGTTCCATGAGCAGGGCACGTGGCACGTACAGCAGGCTCTTGACGGGACGGGTGCCACAACCGGCGGCCTTGATAAAAATAGGCACGCAGGCCCGGTAGTTGCCGGAAAAGAATAAATCGCAGGCCATCTCGAACGCTTGCCCGCCGCGAATCCGGCGCAGCTCGCGCCCCGTCAGCCGATCGCGCTGGTCGATCAAATGGCGCTCGAGCATGGGCAAGACGATGCGTTGGGTTTGGCCGCGATGGCGCTTCATCAGGCTGCCGGCCATATCGTAATAGTTAATCAAGGTATCGCTCAGCACGGCGATCCGGCCCCGCAAGCCGAGCTTGATCCACAAGTCTAGGTCTTCACCGACGGCCAGCGTTTCGTCAAAGCCGCCGATCTGCTTGACCAGCTCGGTGCGGGTCAAGACCGTCGGCGTCGGCAAGAAATTATAAACAAGCAAAGTCTTCCAAGCGTCCAAGCCTTCCACTGGGCGCCGGTTCAAATGTCCGACTTTGAGCACCACCCCGTCGGCCGACACCATCTTGCTGTTGCAGGAAATGAGGGTGAGCGTGGGATCGCCATCCATGCGGGTCACTTGTTGCCGCAATTTTCCGGGCAACCAAATGTCGTCGGCGTCGAGGAATGCCAGGAAGCGTCCTTGCGCCATTTGGATGCCGGCATTGCGTGCCGCCGAGACGCCCCGATTGACGGGCATGCGGATCATGCGGATGGATTCGCCCGGTCGCGTCGCGGCGGTGACGACGGCGACCGTCTCGTCTGCGCTGGCGTCGTCGATGACGATGATTTCAATCGATACGCCTTGTTGTATGCGCACCGAATCGAGGGCGCGCACGATGGTCTGCGCCGCATTGTAGGCGGGGATGATGACACTGACATCGATCTGGGGGGCTGCTCCGCCGTCTCCTGGTGGCGATGGCGGGCCCGATTGGCCGTTGGGCTGTTTAATTGATTGCATGATCGTCAAGCGTCCAAGCGCCACTTAAGGCTGTGATAACCACGCGTCAGGCGGCTCGACAGCGAGTCATTATGCCAGACACCGCGCAAGTACTGATGCTCGTCGTTGGCCGTTTCGCGTTTGCTCGGCGTGTCGCCTTCGCCGCGGTCGATGGTGTGAAAACCGGCAGCAACGCTTGCCCCGATCACATGGTGGATCAACAAGCGCCCTGGAGCGAACTTGGCGAATGCCGGGTTGTAGACGGGTAGCCAGTACTGCAGGATGCCGTTTCCCATGATGCCGAAGTGCATGGCGAGCCAATCATCCCCCACCCAAAGGCACGACAGGATGCCGCGGCAACTGCCGGCACGTTGGCCGCCCAGATTGTGAAGCAACAGGCTTTGCCAAGGGGCTGCCAAGGCGTCGGGCGCGCCGGTGCGTTGGTATTGTGCACGCTTTTCCTCGATTAGCTTGCCCAGCGTCAGTGCGCGTTCAGGGCCGTCGAGATCGAATTCGAACCTTAACGGCGCCACTTCCTTGACCAGTTGGCGGGCCCGCCGTTCCGTATCTTTCCGGTACTTATGGCGATCCGCCAACAGGATCGCGAGTGGATCGTCGGCGCCTGTGTCCAGGCGGATGCGCAAGCCGATGCGTGGTTGTTCGCCGTTCAGGCCGTGGAGGCATTGGCTGGCATCGAGATGTGAAAAACCAAAATGGTTCAGTTGTGCCAGCTGCAGCAGGCGCGCTGGCGAAAGGCGCAGGTCGGGCGCCGCGACCAGGCCCACGTAATCGCTCATGGCCGCGCCAAGCGGCGCGGCACTGCCCAGTTGGCGCGCCATGCGGTTGGCGAACTGGAATGCGAAGAAACCGCGGGTGACGCCATCGCGGCTGAGCACGCAGACGCGCGTATCGACGCCCGCGTCGGCGACGGCCTGGGCATAGTGGGCACTGAGGAAGGGCGAACCCAGCGCCGGCACCGTGCTGCCCAAACGCTCCCAGTCAGCCAGCTGTGAGGCGCTAAGGGCGCGGGGGTCAATGATGCATCCTTCGAGGCCAGGTTCATCCATGCGGCCCGCCCTCCATCTGAGCCTGCGTGAGGGTTGGCCGCAAGAACATCCACGTTGCCAGCAGCGCCGGCTCGACGATGCCGTCGGCGCCGCAGATGTCGCGTTCGGAAACGTGGATGCGCCCAAGCGCCTTCTGGTGCGGCAAAGGCCGATCCAGACGGTTCAGGCCAGCTTCGCTGGTAAACAGGTGGCGGAAACCGGCGGCACGGCATATCGCCGCGGCTGCCCGGCTCCAGCGGCCGTGGGGAAAGGACATCGACGCGATCGCGTCGCCGTGCAACTGCCGTGCCAGCTGCGCTTGGGCTGCCGCCATATCACCTGCCGGGTCGGCCAGGGCTGGTACGGGCCTGTGTTGCAGGCCGTGCCCGCCGACGGTGTGGCCGGCCTGCACCAAGCCTTCGAGCTGCCCAGCGTTCATCATGGCAGGTCGGTCCCTATGATCGGGCAACAGCGGCGCGAGTAGGGCGAGGCGTTGCTGTTCGGTGAGTGCGTTGAGCGCGCCGATCAGCCGCCGGATCTGCCCCTCGCTGGCGCGCGTCTGGTCGGCCGACGTCCTGGTCAGTGGTGAGGTTGACTCTTGAGGCCACGCGGCCAGAAGCTGCGCCTGGGCGCCCGGAACAGTGGCCAGAAAATCGTAAACGGCCTCTTCCCAAAAAGGCGCGCTGCGCCCGATCGCATCGGCGGTGATAAAGACCAGGGCGCGGATGTCGAAGCGGTGCAGGACGGCCATTGCCTGGTCGGCAGTGTCGGCCCAGCCGTCGTCAAAACTGACCAACAAGCTGCGTGACGGCAGAGCGAACTGGCCGTTCAGGGCGGCAAATACTTGTTCGGGCGTGAGCACATGGTAGTGACGTTGAAAAAATCCGAGGCAGGCGGCGAAACTGTCCGGCGTCATCGTCCATTCGGGGTCGGCGCCCGGATAACGCGGATCCGTTCGCGGTAGCACGCGATGAAACATGGCAATGGTCAAGCGGCGCCGATTGCGCAGGCGATGGAAAGCACCGAGCAGGCCGGCGCGATACGCAACAATTTTCAGGCCTGGTTTCATCGAACCGGTCCCTTCTCGAGCGCGCTGTCGCAGGCGTGGCTGATGGCTTGAGTACTCATTCTGGCGGCCCCTATTTTGCCAGCCAGCGCAACAGGCGCAGGGTGAAAAGGCGTGGGGTACGATCCCAAGGACGGCTGCGCGGCAACTGAAACAAGTCGTTGGCCGTCGTTGCCGGTCCTGGTGCGGTCGTAAATGCCGCCTCGTAGCCTGCACGGCGTGCCATGCCGACGTGGCGGGCGTCGAAATCAAGACCGCTCTTGCCGTTTGGATAGGCAAAAAAGCGTACTGGTTTGCCCGTGATGAGCTCCAATTGCGACTTGCATGCGGAAATCTCTTGATTTGCGCTGTTGTCTTCCAGGCTGGTGAGGATCGGATGGGTAATCGTATGGGCCCCGATCTCGATGCCTTGTTGTGCCAGGCTGCGTACATTTTCCGACGTGAGCATCAAGCCGCGCAGGGCGGCGGTATCGGCCAGTGTCTCGAGCTCGAGTGCCAGGGCCATGCGTTCCTGGGGCGGCATGTACTTGGCCAGTTCGGTGAGCGACCCGATGGCGCGTCGGCGGTCTTCCAGTGAAACAATGGTTTGAGCGCCAAGACCGGTGGCACGCAAATCGAGTTGTCCGTCCGGCAATTGACGCACCGCTTCAAGAATCGTGTCGTTCCACATCACGCCATCGCCGACGAAACTGGTGGTGACAAATACAGTGGCGGTTAGTCCAAATTCCTGCAAGATCGGCAGCGCCAGGTCGTGGGTGGAACGGTAGCCATCGTCGAAGGTGATGCAGACCGCGCGCGCCGGAAGACTGCCGGCCGCGAGCGCGGCCAGCGCCTCACTCAGAGGCATAACGTGAAAGCAATCGGCCAGCACTTTCATCTGCCAGCGAAAGGTGTCCGCGTCCGGTTCGGCGTCAAGTAATGGGTCCGATGCCGGCAGGATGCGGTGATAGTTGAGGATGCACAGGCGGCCGCGCTGGCCACTACGAAGTGCGATCAAATTGCCGGCCCAGCGTACCAAACGGGCGCCAAATGCCCGCGATGGCAGGTAGGCGCTCACCGTGCCGACTCGCCATTCGCACCAGCGCCGGCGAGGGCAGTGGGTGCTGCGGCCGGTTTGCCTGGTTCCGGTTCTAGCATCAGCAATCTTTCCAAAGAGACCAATAAGGCAACAATATAATAATACAGGTCGTAATAGGCCAAGGTCAAAAATGCACCTCCGACAGCGTATCCGATGATGCTGACCTGACACATCGCAGCCAGGTTGGATGCCCATTTCAATTCAGGGCGATTCTTGCAAAATCGCAAGATGCGGCTGCCTGTGCGCCACGCACAGAACATGAGAAGCAGAAATAGAAACAGCCCAACGAAACCATGCTCACCAAGCACTTGGAAATAGATACTGTGCGCGGCATGGTGATTAAATGGTTCCGGCGCATAGATGGCGAACATTGCGTGCGAAAAGGTACTGAAACCGCCGCCCAGGAAGTTGGCTTTGGCCACATTGAAGGCAAAATACCAGGCATTGATGCGCCCCATCGCAGATGCATCCTGTTGATAATTGTCAATGCTTTGCATGCGGTCGAACCATTGGTCTGGCATTAGCAGTCCGAGCAGCGGCACCACCAAGAGCAAGACCAGCCCGACGCGCACTTTTTGACGGCTTTTGATCCACAGGAAAAAGAACATGGCGGCGCCGCCGAGCAGGGCGCCACGGGAATAGGAACCGGCAGCGGCGACCACGGTCAAGGCTGCGACTCCCCCGAAGGCCAGGCGCAGCCAGCGCTTGGTATTATCGAGATGAAGATACCAGATGATCGGAAGCGCGGTGACCAGCGCCAAGGCCAGGGCGTTGTTGTCCGTAATGTAGCTGCCTTCCGGACCGTACACGTGGTTGCCACCTCCGGATGTGATGGTAAAGACCCCGCCTTTGATCCCGTAAAAACCCAGCGACAAACCAATGACCATGGCTTGCGCCCTGATCTCGCCCTTCGTCCGCAATGCCAGGATCGCCACGAGAATCATGCCGCACGTCTTCATTACTCGATTCCACTCGGCCCAGACAAACTGCGGCTCAAGCGCAAACAGGCTGGTCAAACTCATCCAACAAGCGAACAGGATCAACACTACGGTCACTGGCGTCATTGGAAGCCGTGCGGAACGCTTTGACATGAGGAGCGCGAGCAGGGTGACAACGCTGACAATGGCGGCGAATGGAAAGTCAAACGCTGCGCCATAGGTGAGCCGATGCGGATTCATCAAGCTCAGCCATGCAAACATCATGACGCCAATGGCAGGCCTGCGGAAGATGAACGGCAGTGATCCAAATACGATCAAAAACACCAGGACGTCACGCATGCGGCCCCCTGGACGGAAAACGAAGAGACGTGGTATCGCTTGGCGGCCTGCCGCTGGCAAGAAGAGTGTGCCTCTCGACGAACATCCTGGAATTCGGCTGTCCCGCGTTGGGTGCCAATGTATTGAAGGTCATTAAGTTCATCGTACGTTGTTGCCCTAGGATAGTAAGCACCAGCATGGCCAAGCAGGAGCATACCATTTGTATCGTCAAGTAGACAGGTCGATGGAACAGCTGCCACGAGCGTTCTTGAATTATTTGATGACACCATTTCTGCCCGATTTCATCTAAACACCGATAAAATGGCCACATGACGTTTTGACAGAAATAGTTAACGATCCAAGGGGAGAAATGACTATCGCGCATGCCAAGAAGATTCTGATAATCACCTAGGCTCCGCCCGCAGACTCAGGCAGGGGCACGCGAATGCGTATCGGCATGGCGGTCGAAGCACTGGCAAGGATTGGCGATGTCAGTCTGCTGGTCGTCACACAAAGAGCACTGGCGATCACGGAGGGGGTGCCAGAGAAATATCGGAAACTCTGCGAAGAGCGCGTTGTATTGCTGAAAGATAGTGATGCGCGCCCGCATGGCCGTGCCTTTGAGCTTTTGCGGCAGACGCCAAAACTACTGGCCAGCTGGAACCATGACTGGAGTGCGGCCCCTGAACTTGATCTCATTGAGCAGCATTACGACATAGTTTGGGTGTTCCGTTTGAGGATGTGGCCCATTCTTCAAGAATTGGAACGCGGCGCTCGGGTCCGGGCAACAGTGCGGATATTGGATCTCCCCCCTGTGTCAAACTGTTGTGAGACAACTTCATCACTCTAATTAAGGAAGTTG
>JAZJYV010000088.1:0-22457 GCA_040390195.1 Pseudomonadota bacterium
ACAAAAAATTAAAAACAAGTCCTTAACTTAACGCCATTAGGGTCTGACCCCGGTTTAGCCCGATTCAGACGGCCTTTCCGCAATGGACGCTATGTATCCGACTCACCATGCAAGCGCTTCGCAATTTCTTCGGTGACCACCTTCGTGTCCGGCCGCTGCGGCACCAGTTTGATTCCGTCCCCAAATTTCGGTTTTTCGGCTGCTTGAACCGCCAGGCGCATTCCCATCGCATCAAGGACACCTCGCAAGGTCCTAAGGGATGGATTGCCATGCTTCGAAAGGGTGCGATACATGGTGTTCACATTGGCATCGGCATGTCGCGCAATTGCGCTTACTCCGCCAAATGCGGCGCTAAGACTTCGTAAGGCGAGCATGACATCCAAGTCATCGCCATCTGCGAGCACAGAATTCAGATAAGCAATCGCCAAATTTGGGTCGTTCCGAAACATCTCAGTAGTGGCTTCGTCATGCGTGCGGTGTGGTGTTGACATTGCGTCGCCTCCAGTCCTCGTACAATTTTATGGACAAGTCGATATCACGGTCTTGGTTGCGTTTGTTACCGCCACATACAAGCAAATCGATAGTCCGGCCGACGACCGCGTAATAGACCCGATAGCCAGGCCCGACATCTCGTCAAGATAGCGAAGAACGTTATACATTTTAGCCTATAGGCGAATTCAATCAAGCCTTGGATATGCCAAGCACGGCAATTGGGCCCGCCATAGAATCGCATCTCTAAAGCGCCGCGGCCTTGATCCGGGTCGAAGCGTCGTCCGATCGGAGGTGGCTAAACCCCTTGAGCTATCGTTCAGGGGTCAGACCCCGGTTCTTCTTTTGGGGGGGCTGACCCCGGTTGCCGCGGCGCCTGCAAACCGGGGTCAGACCCCCAACGGAAAAACCGGGGTCTGACCCCTCGCTGCTGGGGTCTTCAGACGCCGTTTTTCCACAACAAGCTTGTAAATGTGTCGAAGTCCGCGCCGGCCGGCCCAGTATGGGTCCCGCGTTCGCGAGGACGACGGGTTTCACGCGATCGGCCCGATTACATGCCCCTACAGCTAACACGGCCATTGCCTTATAATGTCGCCTGTCCCCCTGCATAGCCCCATCATGTCCTCCGCCACTTCCCACGTTAATATCGCCGCCTACAAATTTGTCACTTTTGACAACATTGAGGAACTTCGCCCCCAGTACCAAGCCATCTGCAAGGACCTGGGCCTGAAGGGCACCATCCTGCTCACGCCAGAGGGCATCAACCTGTTCCTGTCGGGCCCGCGCGAGCAGATCGACCTGTTCCTGGCCTGGCTGCGCAGCGACGCGCGCTTTAGCGACATCGAAGTGAAGGAAAGCTATTCGGCCGAGCAGTCGCACAAGCGCATGCTGGTGAAGATCAAGAAGGAGATCATCACCATGCGCATGCCGCTGATCCAGCCCGAACTGGGCCGTGCGCCCTCAGTGGCGCCGCGCGACCTCAAGCGTTGGCTCGACCAGGGCCACGACGACGCCGGCAAGCCGGTGGTGATGATGGAGACGCGCAACGCCTTCGAAGTCGACGTGGGCACCTTCAACAACACGCTCGACTACCGGATCGACAAATTCACGGAATTCCCGGCCGTCGCCGCCGCGCACCAGGCCGAGCTCGAAGGCAAGACGGTGGTCACTTTCTGCACCGGCGGCATCCGCTGCGAGAAGGCGGCCATCCACATGAAGGAGATCGGCTACGAGAGCGTGTACCAGCTCGACGGCGGCATCCTCAAGTACTTCGAGGAGGTGGGCGGCGAGCACTACACGGGCGACTGCTTCGTGTTCGACTACCGCACCGCGCTCAACCCCAGGCTTGAGCCAAGCGTGACGGTGCAGTGCTTCGCCTGCCGCGCCGTCGTCACGCCGCGCCAGCAGCTGTCGCCGCAGTACGTGTATGGCGTGTCGTGCCCGCATTGCGCGAAGGCCGGGGCTGCCGCAACCATTGACTCATAGGCGTTGGTCTTGCGCCGGGCAGCCGCATCGATTTCGCGGAAACGGAATGAGGACAAATTGCATCCTCTCCTGGAACCATGAGATGGCGATGGCGTTCAGCTCAAGGTCTACTTCAAGCGAGGCGCCAGAACCGACGACCATGTTCGCATGAACCTTTCAATCGAATAGCTCTGCATGCGTGCCTGCACGCACAAACACAATTAAGCCCTTTTTTCCGCTATCTTCAAGCTTGTAAGTCAACAAGAAATCGCCGCCGATATGGCACTCGCGATGTCCGATCCAATTTCCACCGAGGTCATGATCTCTCCATTCTGCCCCTAACGGGCGATCATTGGCGATCAACAGAAGCATCGCGTCCTTAAGCCGGTTCATGTCGTATCGGCCTGATCTGGAGAGACGTTCCCAATCTCTCAGGAAGGACTTTGCGTAATCCGCAGCACGCGGAAGCGGCGCGCGCTTACTTGCCAATGTTTTTTTCGAGGTCATCGAAGAGGTCGGAAGCGTTCTCAAAGCGGGCGCGGTGCAAACGCGCGATCTCCTCGGCCTCGACCATCGCCTCACGCGTTTCCTTGTTCGGCACTTTGAGAGCGAAAGGCATTTGCTGTTCAGCGACAACGCGCATTAAAAATACGCGCACGGCATCGGAGACTGACAGCCCCATTGCCGCCAATGCTTCGGTCGCTTGCAATTTAATTTGCTCGTCAACGCGAACGTGGATCATCGTTGTAGTAGCCATTTTGGGCCCTCCGTGGTTGCGATACATTGTATCGCAACCACTCATCTCAAACAACTCTGGCCGCACGCCAACCCCATCATTCTCGCGAAGAACAGGAAGACGCAGATGCCGAGGTTACCGTCTTCAGGCGGGGCCGGCGCGACGCACACGCAATTTCAGGCCGGCTGCGCCGAGCACGGCCAATAGTGTCTTGACGGTGGGGTTGCCATTTGGCGACAGTGCCCGGTAGAGGCTTTCGCGGGGAATGCCGGCGCGCTCCGCGACTGTGGCCATGCCTTGGGCTTCGGCGACGTGACGCAGCGCAGCCAGCAAGGCTTGGCGGCCTCCATCCTGGTCCGCTTCATCCAGTGCGGCGGCAAGGTATTCGTCGGCAAACACCGGGTCTTCGCGCAGCAGTTCTACGACTGCGTCGTCATGTGGTCTAAACGATTTATTCATAATGCTTCCTCCTGTTCCAGTCTTGCCAGTACGCGAGCGCTGTATCGATGTCGGCCTGTTGCGTGCGCTAGTCGCCGCCGATTAGCAGCACGTTGCACCCTTACCAAGATGCGCGCACGTGCCAGGCGATCACTCAATTTTGCGAGCCACTCTTTTAGCGGATCACGGCCGTCCTCCGTTAGATAGTCCGTCGTTTGATATATCGTCATTGTGGATTATACGTTACAACGCACCCATTTCAGGTTAACCGCCGGCGCAGCGCCAACGCGCCAACGGTGCAAACTTGGTGAGTTTTCTTTCAATTCGGCGGACGTTTAGGAAGCGCTCTTAAAGCGAGATCTGTGCAAACACCCTTACCTTGGTATGGTCGCCCAAACTGATGAGTCTTGCCTGGATTTTGGTCACACAGTGCGCTGGGCGGCGGCTTACGTCGGCAAGGAACTTGAACAAACGTTCCATTTAGGGAGTCTCCGGTTTCTCACGAATTCGGACGGCCCCATCTGTCGTGACCGCCCTGCCCTCGCCTCACTCAAACGCGCGGCCTGTCGTCCGCCCAGGATCAGAAGCTTGCAGACAGGCCCGCATACAGAGTGCAACGCGGACCATACTGCGGCGCTCCGACGCCGACGCCCGAATCATCGCGAAGCAAGTAAGACTTATCGAACAGGTTCACCAGTGCGATGCGCCCTTCCAGCGTACCGACTGGTGTCTTCTTCCAAGTGTGTGTCAAGGTCGCATTGACGGTCGTGTAGTGCGGCAGCGCCCCCGAATTCGGGGCTCCGCCGTCAGGCGTCAAGCGCAGGCCGCTGCCATAGAGAAAATCGGCGCTGAGCTGCGAATCGCCGAAGTGATAATGCGCGCCGCCGGACAGCGTCATTTTTTGGTCGTGATCGACATAAATATAATGACTGGCAATATAGGCAAGTTCGTCGTTGCCGAACAGTGCTTGACCGGAGACGATGTGTCGGCCTTGCGCCTTTTGTGTTGTTACGTTCAGGTAGCCTCCCCAGTTCTTTTCGGCATAGACAGCCGCCAGCTCAAGACCCTTGGCGATACCGTCTTCATAGTTGAATGGGGACAGAATCAGTGCCTGACCAAACTGGCCTTCATCGAGCAGATTGTGGATCTTCTTGTAGTAGGCGTCGGCGGTGACTGTCATCGTGCTACTGAGGTGATGACTGACGCCCACATCGAAATACTGGGTGCGCTCGGACTTGACATTATCGGACACTGGCACTTCCGGCGCATTGCTCGTGTTTGCATACAGATTGATGCTCGACTGCGCCGCCAATTCCTGCGGTGGTGGTGTGAAGTAGCGCGAATAGCCAGCATGCAGGGCCGTGCCCTCGCTCAGTTTGTAGGCAAGGTTGACACGTGGGCTCCATTGCTGCTCGTCGACGAAGGCAGACACTTTGTCAAAGCGCACGCCATAATTAATTGTCAGGGGTGCCAGCACATGCCATTCATCCTGCACGTACAGGCTCGACAGACGGCCCGTCATAGCGCCGTTGTCGATAATCGTGGTTGGCGAGGTCGACGTTTGCGCGCCAATGTCGTCAGTCTGGAACACGGCAACGGCGTTGTCGCTGCGCGTGTTCTGGCGCGTGTATGCTGCGCCGGCGCGTATGGTATGACCGGCGCTGAGCTTGTAGCCGAGGTCCACCTGCAAGCCGCTTGCGCTGTTCGAGCGCATCGAATCGGAAGCGACGCCGTTATAGATCAGGTCGCCACGCGGATCGGGACGGTAGTGCAATTCGGAATACTGGTGGAAACCGGACACCTGGAAGTTGAGCTCACCCATGCTCTTTTGCAACGATAGCACGGTGAAGCGGTTCACTTCGCGCTGGGTTTCATTCAATTTGTCCGAGGCCAGTGTGCTGGTGCCGGCGTCCGCGTCGCTCACCCCAGCGAGCGAAAAGCCGGGCGACTGACCAGGATTGTTCGGGATTTGAAAGTGGCCAAGGTAGGTGCCGAACATGAGCGCGATGCGCGTATTGTCATCAACGAAATAGGACAGGTTGCCAAAGCTCTTGGACTGGCGCGTCTGGTCGTGCAAGGCGCTGCGCGAAGGAAGCGGATTTTCGACGCCCAGCTTGTTGCCCAGGTAGCTGCCGGACAGGTAGTAGTTGAAGGCCCCCTGGCTGCCGAAGAATTCGGCACTCGGCTGTACGTAGCTGTTGCTACCAACGAGCACACCGATGCGCCCTCCCGACTTCACGCCCTCCTTGGTCTGGATATCGACAATGCCGGCCGTGCGCAGACCATATTGCGCCGGTAGAGCGCCAGTGAGGAAATCGATCTGGTCGACCAAGCGCGTGTCGATCGACTGGCCGAAGCCGGTGATGCTCTCAGGCAGTTGGACGCCATTGATGCGGTATTGCACGTTGGCGTGGTCGTCGCGCACGTGGATCGAGCCGGACGCTTTCGAGTCTTGAGCCACGCCGGGCAGGCGCAGCAATACTTCATTGAAAGGCGTGCCTTCGCCTTGGCCGAGATTGTCGACCATGTGCTTGTCGATTGTGTAGACGGTGGTGCCGACCTTGGGGGACAGTTCCACGCGCGCACTACGCATGTGGGCGGCGGTGACTTCGATGCGCTGCATTTCGCCGGGCGGGACTATCGAAGGATCGGGCGTGTCTGGCGCGTCGGCAGCGAAAGCGAACGAAGCTGGCGACGTGGCGAATAGGGTGGACAAGACAAGCGCAAGCTTGCCCAGCTTAGGTGGCTGATGCATGGTGGACCTCTGTATAGTTAACGACGAGCGCAGCCGAACGCGATGCGGCTGACAGCCCGATTAAATGGAATAGACGTTAAAGCGACTACACAGAGGTGCGCGGTGGACCGCGGCTAGGAGGAATTAGCGGAACAGTGGAGTAAGTCGCCACATGAACTGTTGCGGCGACCAGATGATAAGCTTGCGGCTGAATGTCGTGGACCAGTGCCGCTGGCACCGGCACATCGGCCAGTTTGTCGGCGACGACGGCGCAGACCGCGCAATCTTGCAAGGATGCCGAGTTCTTGTGGATGTGTGAGGCTGAAGTGGAGACGACCAAGAGGAAGCTCAGTGCCGCCAACAAGCTCACCGACCAACGCCAAATGCCGCGCCTGTGCGCGGCCCTTGACAGCTTTGGTTGTATGTCTATTGACATCCTTCTACCTGAGTCGGAATACCATGCCCGGATCATAACAAAAAAAAGCAAATGCCCACAAAAACATTATCGTGCCGGCGACTCACGTTCAACGTTCTCAAGTAGACGCGCATCGCCGGTGGCGAACTGTTGGCACCGGCGACATAGCGATCACGCTGCCCGGATGGGAGTCCATCTTAGCGGTTTCGGTGCCGTCCGGCAGCACTGTGTCGGCGACAAGCCAGCCGCGCGCGGTCGCCAGTTCGCGCACCTGTGCGATTTTCTTGTGTCCCATGGTCCTGGCGCAAGCGCGCCACGACCTGACGGTATTGACACATCTCGAACCTCCGCCTAGCCATGGCCGCTCCAGGCAAGATGCCGAGAGTCTAGTGTCCCGAGCCAAAAATTCGCTGACAAAACGTAGGGTGGAAAAGCGAAGCGCATTCCACCATGCACGCGTCAACGTGGCGCATACATGGCGGAATGCGCTCGACCCCTTGGGGTTCCGCCCTACGAATATACCAACGAATTTTCAACTCGTGATACTAGCCGATCGATGAAAGTTCGAGCCCCGGAAACGCCGACAACGAAATGGGTCCTGGACACCGAAAATTCACACGCCCCACTCAAACGCGCTGCCAACGCCCGCCTAAGCCTGCCACTCAGCCTGGCCCACCAGCGCCACCGGCTCCGGCGCGCCATGCACGATCACCGGCGGGCCATCGCCCAACTGCAGCACCAGGCCATTGATCGCGGCCGGCGCCATGGCGGCGGCGTAGCTATCGGCATCGCGCACCTGGGCTAGGTAGTTGCTCACCAGTGCGTTGGCGGACGAGCCGGTATAGCTGAGGATCTCGGCGGTCGTGTCGAGCGCCGCATCGATGGCGGCGGCCACGTTATCCTTGGCATCGAGCACCAGCTTGTCGGCCCCTTGCGCACCGCTGGCGATGGCCGCCACTACCGTGCCAACACCCAGCCTGCCGGACTCGACCAGACCATTCCAGAGCAGCAGTCCGGACGCGTCCGGCGCATGGCTGAACAGGCGCGCGTAAGCACCGGCAATCACGGCCAGGCTGCCGCCCTGGCCATTCAAGGCCTGGAATTCGGCGCTGGCGCCGAACATGCCCACCAGCTGCGGCATCGTGACGCTGTTGGCGTCGAGCGCGTGGCCGAAGTACTCCAGGCCTTGCGGGTCGGCGGGGCGCCCCAGGTAGCCGACGTACAGCTGCTGCACGTCGAGCCGGTGGCTGGCCACCAGCCGGATCGCATCGGGCACCGGTGCCGGCCCCAGCACGATTTGCTCGGCCAGTGCGTCAAGCGCGGCCGGCGCAATGGCCGCCGTGCAGGTGACGCCGGTATGCACCGGGGCCAGGTAGTCATGCGCTAGATCGTTGGCGAACTTGCCGCCGTAGGCCCGCATTTCCGTCGCCGTGTCCAGGTGCGCCTCGATGGCCAGCGACACGCCCAGCCGCGCGTTGAAGTTGGCCAGGTCCGCGCCTTGGGCGGCGGCGGCCAGCATGGCCGGCAACTGTTCCATCTTCAGCACCTGCTGCTGCACGGCGGCGGCC
The DNA here is from genome assembly GCA_040390195.1 of Pseudomonadota bacterium. GTDB lineage: Bacteria > Pseudomonadota > Gammaproteobacteria > Burkholderiales > Burkholderiaceae_D > Telluria_A. The sequence goes on from JAZJYV010000088.1 coordinate 7,845, forward strand.
CAGTAGGCATTGCCGGCCGCATCGCCCGGTGCGCCGAACAGATTACTGTAGAAACTGGAGATCACTTGCGCGTTGCTGTGATAGCGCTGCGCGAACTGGTATTCGGCGCTGGCCGCGAGGGCCTGGCCGAGCACGGTCAAAGGTGTGCCGCGGTCGAGCGCCGCCGACCAGAATGCGAGGCCAGGCGCGTCGGCCGGGCGGCCGAGATAGGCCAGGTACTGGGTTTGAATCTCGACGGCGTGATCGGCCATGGCGTGCCCATATGATTGCAGTAAATACAATCATACAATTAATAAAATTTTATGGGTGCACGAATTCGCGCGGGCGTGGCGCCCGCGCGACTTTAAGGTCAGCGGAAGTTGCTGGAAGCGATCACTGGAAGTTGCCAGCTACTTCCCTCACATCGTCAGCCGAAAGCGTACCAGCAGCAGCACGCATCCTGAGCGATGTTACCAGGTAAGAATATCGGGATTGCGCCAGATCGCGTTGGGATACAGACAGTTGTTGCTGTGCATTGAGTAAGTCGGAAGTGATTCGCACCCCGCCCCTGATACTTTGCTCGGTCGCCTTGATCAAGAGCTTTCCCGAAGCGACTGATTTTTCCAGCGCAGCAATGCGCGCGACACTACTGGTTGCAGCATCGTAATCTTTACGCAATTCCAGCAGGACTTTATCTTTCTTAGATTGCAAGTCCGCTTTTGTGCGTTCTTCGTTTGCCACCGCTTGGCGCGTCTGTGCGTTCACGGAACCGCCGGAGTACAACGGTATATTGAGCTGAATGCCAATACTGCGCACTGTCGAATCCTGATTTAAGGTATTGATCGATTCAGACGAACTCTTGCTGTAACTGGCAATCAAATCAAGCCTCGGCGTATGTCCGGCGCGGGCCTTATTAACTTCTTGATGTGCAACTTCAATGCTGTATGTTTGGGTCGACAATTCAGGATTGTGCGCCAGGGCACTCGTTTTCCACGTGTCGAAGTTAGCTTTGTCGAGAGGCCGCACTTGGAATTCCGCGCGTAGTCGATCCACGGCAGTTACCTCGCGTCCCATAATGGCGCTCAAGGTCGTGAAAGCAGCTTTTTGATTGTCCTTTGTCTCCAGTAACTTCGCCTCAGCCAAGTCAAGTCGCGCTTGGATTTCCAGCATGTCGGTCTTTGTACCTTCCCCCTTCGCGAACAGCATATCGTTGAGCTTGCGCTGCTCAAAGTACATGTCCCGTTCGGCAATACTTAACTCAACCTGTTCATTGCTGAATGCAGCCTCGATATACGCACCGACAACTCGCAAGATCATCTCTTGGCCATCGGCGTCAAGTTGTGAGGCACTGGCGTCCGCTTGCGCCCTTCCCTGTTTGTAACGTGCAATCGCGTCCAGACTGAGAAGTGCCTGGCGCAACTGAATCGTCGAATTGCGACTATTGTATTGCGGGTGCGATGTAGATAAATCAGTAAAAATGTCGGTGCGGTTGCGCGAATTGCTGTAACTGGCAGCCAGACTAGGCAGCAAGCCACTGCGGCCGAGTATCCGGTTTTCCTTGCCATTTTCATTGGCATAAAACGCCGCGCGATAAATTGAATCGTTAACACGCGCCGCCTGGTAGGCCTCGAAAAGGTTGGTTGCCGAAGCGTCGACACTATGTGACATCAATGCCGCACCGAGTAGCGGTAAAAGGACTGCGGTTCCCAGACAACTACGCAATTTCAGATAATTTTGCACTGTCACTCCTCCGTCAGCGAGGTCTTCGCCCGGTCAAAGAGCGGCTTCAACAGATAGCTCATCATGGTGCGTTCGCCAGTCCTCACGAACAGCTCCACCGGCATGCCCGGTCGCACATTTAGCTTCTTGGCATTCATCAACTTGGTACCTTCAGCAGATACCTTTGCCGTCATCTTGTAGTAAGGCACACCAGTCCGCTCGTCCAGCAAGCGGTCCGCGGAGACTGTGACGACTTCACCAGGAATGTGGGGCGTGCTATTGGAATTGAAGGCCGAAAAAATCAATTCAACCTTGAGGCCGGCATGCACCTTGTCGATCAAATTGACCGGGACCTGGCCTTCGACGACAAGCGCGTCGTCAGTCGGAACAACATCCATCATACGAAATCCTGGCTGGACGACGCCACCGCGCGTGAATACCGCCATGCCGACAACAACGCCATCGACTGGTGATTTGACGTCCGCATTTTCTACCTGATAGTCTTCGACGCTTCTGCGGCTCCCGAGCGCCTCAGCTTCCTTTTTCACGTCCGCCAACTGCGTGCGCACCTCACGCTGATACTCTTGCTTGCGCTGCACTTGCTTGAGCTCAAGCTCGGCGATCTGGCGCTGACCACGTCCGATCGATGCGACATCGTCAGTCAAGGCATTCCCAAGTTGCAGATATCCGCGCTCAAGGTCGAGTAGTTTGCTGCGCGGAATATAGCCGTCCTTTGCCAGATCACGCAAATTGTCGACCTGTTCCTTCATCAAAACGAGCTGTTCTTTCTTGCTATCGCGCGACAATTTCACGCCCTCGATTTGAATCCGAAGGCCGGCGACCGTCTCGCTAGCGGCTGCCAATTCACTATGTAGTGCGGACTGACGCGAAGCAAATAATTCATCTTGTAAGCTTATGTCAGCAGCAATCCGCGGATCCGTCTTGGCCGCTAACAGGTCCGCCGGGTAGCTAATGGCACTTTTGCCGTCACGCTCAGCCGTCAGTCTCGCAACACTGGCATTTGCCGCAAAATATTGGATTCGGGTAATTTCCTGCTGCGAATGGGCTTGCACCGCGTTCACGCGCACCAAAATCTGACCCGCCTTAACACTCTGACCTTCCTTAACGAGGATTTCATCCACCGTCCCGCCATTAAGGTATTGGATCGCCTTGCGGTTGCTCTCCTTTGCCACGCTACCCGACAAGGGGACGCCCTTGTCCAAGGGCGCCAACACGGCCCAGAGCAGGAAGCCGCCCACGCCAAGCAACACAATCCACCACCCGAGCTTGGCGTAAGCGCCGGCATCGGTATTGACGGTCAGGGGCGACACGTCGTGCGTAATGACGTCCGACGCCAACGCTTTCTTGTCTATCAATTTCATCATCATTCCGTGAATTAGGTTGGCGTCGTAGCATCGCTTGTCGATTGAGCCAGCGCCGCCTGCGCGGCGAGTGCCTGCTGCTGTGCGGCTGCTTGCTGCTGAGCCTGCTGCTGCGCCTGAATCTGCTTTTGTGAATTTTGTTGCAAAGTCGTCAGCACCTGGTCTGTTGGTCCGAACATTTCAACAACACCATCGCGCAAGAGCAACAATTTCGTCGTCGCGCTAATGATGCTGGTCCGATGTGTAATCAACACAATCGTTTTCCCTTGCTGACGCAATTCATTGACTGCCTTGACCAATGCCGCTTCGCCGACATCGTCCAGATTTGAATTTGGCTCATCAAGCACGATTACCGAGGGATCGCCATACATCGCACGCGCCAGGCCCAAACGCTGACGCTGTCCGCCTGACAAGCCAGCGCCACCGTCACCGAGCAAGGTGTCGTAGCCTTTCGGAAAGTGCAAAATCAAATCATGCACACCAGCGCGCTTCGCCGCAGCTACGACCTGCTCGGCATCGACTTCACCAAAACGCGCGATATTCTCGCCAACAGTGCCACCAAATAATTCGATATCTTGCGGCAAGTAGCCAATGGAGGGGCCCAGTTCTGCTTTATTCCACGCAAAGATGTCGGCGCCATCCAATCGAACTTTGCCCATCAAGGCCGGCCAGACGCCTACCAACAAGCGCGCCAGCGTCGATTTTCCCGACCCGCTCGGTCCGATCACGCCCAACACCTCACCCGGCGCAAGTGCAAAACTTACCCCTTTCAACACTGGTAGTTTCATCCCTGGCGGCGAGGCGCTAACACCTTCCACTGCGAGGTTACCCATCGGTTTAGGCAAGGGCATGCCGGCGCCACGCTCCGGATTCTCGATCAAGAGTGCATTCAGTCGCTCGTAGGCGCTGCGGGTACCACTCCAACTTTTCCAGACACCGATTACCTGCTGCACTGGCGCCAGCGCACGACCAACCAAGATCGATGCGGCAATCATCATGCCTGGCGTGATCTTGTTTTCAAGAACCAGCAGAGCACCGAAACCAAGCACCAAGGATTGCAGAGAGACTTGAACAAATTTGGTCACCGCGCCGATCAAACCCGCTTTTTCGCTCGCCTCGGCCTGAACATGAAGAAATCTGCCGTGCAACTTGAACCATCGCCCCATGAGGTTAGGAAGCATCCCCATCGATTCGATCACTTCGGCATTGCGCAGGTTGTTTGTTGCAAGATTACTGGCAGCGATTGCCATGCTGTTCGCCTCCTGCAAGGGCGCACGGGTGACTTTTTCATTAACGACGGCCAGAATAACCAGCACCGAGGTGCCGACCAGGGAGAACACACCTAACGCTGGCTCAAAAAAGAAAATGACGATCAGATAGACCGGAAACCAAGGCGCGTCAAAGAAGGCAAACAGGGCATTTCCGGTCAAGAACTGCCGAATATTGGTCAAGTCTTGCAGGGACTGACCAGCATTACCGCCGGCTTTTTTCAAGTTCTGTTCAAATGCCGCCGTGTAAACGCGTTTATTCATTGTCATGTCGAAACGGGCGCCGACACGCACCAGGACGAAACTCCGGATTAATTCCAGAGCCCCTACGAACAGGTAGGCACCGAGCATCAACAGAGTTAACATCAGCAAGGTGATTTCGTTTCGGCTGCCCAGAACCCGATCGTACACTTGCAACATATACAACGAAGGCACCAACATCAGCATATTGGTGATGGCGCTGAAGGTCCCGACCGTATAAAAGGTCCCCTTAAACGCCAGCAAAGCTTGCGCTATTTCGTTCTTAGGATTGGATAGAGTTTTCATGTAGGTGGCTTGCACTGAGATGACGACTACAACGATGTGAAATCAACGAAGGAAAGGCAAGAATCACTGCACCTCAACTTGCAATTTGGCACGTAACTGTCGCGAGTGGAGACATTATCGCTGAAAAACGGGATGAAATGTGATGTACGTCACAAAAATAATGAACTTGCCAAAAAAATGGCAGCAACATCGCTTCATGGTGCTAAAAGTGAGCGAATGATTATCATATTGCCTCGGCCAGCGACCATCGAGGGTCGGAACCAACACCGGCATCTCGCGCGCCACTACTGGTAGCACCATAGTAGGCGGGTGCATAAATGAAGCCTCAGGGGCAATAAAGGCGCGTCGGACAACTGTAGAAACATTGCAAGTAGAACGGATATCAAACTAAAAGTTTAAGCTCTGTGCAACGGGTGAATGGGTCCGTCGAGTTATTCATAACCACCCAAGATCAACGTATCACCCATCGAGAAAAATGACAGGTCCACGCCTGAAGAACTACTTAGCGGCGGAGTATGTGTAACCTTTTTCTGTTCAGCCAACCCCGTCAATTCCGAAATGTGGCGCGTCGACAAAAGCTGACAATACGCAAGCGGCAGCGCACTCGCATGGCGCAACTCCACAAAAGCGTCATCCGGCAACGCATTCAACGCCGATTCATCAATCTGAAAAAGGCCATCAACAGTGCGCTCAACGCCATCAACTTTGATTGCAAACTTCCATGGCACGATACAACTATGTTTTGCAAGCGCAGCGCAAGCGCTCATTGTCATGCCGCGCGCACCTTCTATCTGTTTAAGAAATTGCATTAAGTCGTTCACGCCTGCCGAAGCCTGGCCATCATCGCCAAAGATCGGCTCACCGCTGGGTTCATCCGTCATCAGTCCGCTGCTGGAATCAAAACACAGCACCATCTGTTTATCTTGGCTTTGCGCCAATCGGAACGGGTATCCTCGCAACGAAGCTGGAATGTAGCGCCCGAGCCAACGGCCGTCATCGGAAACGTACAGGCTCACGCCTTGTTCGACGCCAAGCACAGCGACGGGCACATAAAGGCCATCTTGTACGACGAATGCAAGTGGTAGCGCCATCGCTGCACTTGACACTTCAGTGCCTGAAAGCGGGACTAGCGCCTGATCCGATGCGAATCCATAGTTGGGCGGCCGCCTCCAGAATTTATGGGCGTGCGTTTCGCGGGAAATTGGAATGAGCGTAGACATCAGTGACCCCGTGTTAAACCTGCAATTGAATTCGGTACAACTACAATTATCCGATAAATCTGGTTGTTTCGTACAGTGTCGCGAGGAAGTCAGACACTGAATTAAAAAAGCCCCATTACCTTGCGGAGATGGGGCTCTGTTGCTGCTTAACCCACGATAGTCAGTGGGTAATCTTCGGAGAGATGATTAGCCGATCAGCAGCGACGCATTGGTCGTGCTGAGCGAAGTGTGGCTCAGGTCGACATTACCGACCAACTTGATGATCAGGTCCGTGCCGTTCAAGAACGATGCTCCACCTGCTTGCACATGGTCGATTACGAAGGTGTTGCCACCGAACTGGAACCAGGAAACAGCACCCTGAGCCGTCGTTTGGATTGCAGCATTTGCGTAATCCTGGAATACCGCAGTGCTAGAAGCCAAGGTAACAGCAGATGCCGCGAACGTCGAAGCAGCCTGGCTAAACTTGATCGAGTCACCGATCGTTGCGTCAGTAATGGTTGCGTACGAGTTGACGTTGGCCGAAGCAACACCAACAACAAACACGTCTTTACCAGCGCCACCGGTCAAGGTATCCAGACCTGCATTCGAGGTCAAGGTGTCGCTGCCGGCACCACCGATCAGGGTGTCGCCCGTAGTACCCGTACCTGCGGTAAGAACGTTGGCACTTGCGCCGCCTTTGACGGTTTCAGCAACCGTACCAGCCGTCGTCACCGTCAAGCCACCGGTCATCCCAGAAGCATCGATCGACGTAACGGCCGTGTTACCGGTGTTCGTCAATGTCAGGTGTGCATTGCCCGTGATGGTAACGGTCGTTGCCGACGTATCAGTCAGGGTCAGCGTATGGGTGTTGGTGTTTGCAGCAACACTGGAAGTCGTGTCCGTTGCCGAGATCTTGATGGTCTCAACACCAGCCACAGCAACAGTACCACCGGTCAACGCACCCGACTTCGACAGGGCGATGTTGAAGCTGTCGGCAGTGCCGGTAGCATCGTTCATCGTCACCGTGGCGCCCGTACCGTTGCCGGTCAGCGTCAAGGTGCCTGCGTTGGCCATGTGGGTCAGCGTCAAGGTGCCCGTTACAGGCAAACCTTGCGTAATAACAGGGGTAGGCGAAGTGCCCGAACCGGTCGAAGAACCGGTGACGTCTGCAACGTTCGTATTAGGCGTAGTGCTGGTAAATACGTTGGTATTGCCGACAGCAGCAGCAACCGTATAACCCACAACAGGTACAGTAATCGTCAAGCCAGCGACAGTACCGCCAGCAGCAACCGTGGCAAATTGAGCTGCCGTGAATGCTGCTGAGCCGTCACCAGTGATGGTCATTCCAGCAATCGTTTCGGAACCTGCTGCAGCTGCACCCAGGGTAACCCACGTAACGACCGCCGATTCAGTGGTGCCTGCCCCGCCAGCGCTAGTTACGCTGCTGATGTTGTTCAAATTCGCCAGGTTGACCGTATTGCTGCCACCGCTTGCAACTTGACCGAGGCTCAGGGTTTGGAAGTTGGCCACGCTTTGTGCAAACGTGCTCGAACCCGTTACGGTCGCAGCATCAGCCGCAGCCATCACCAGAGTGTTGGTACCCGTACCACCGTCAACCAGAGCACCCAGAGTCGAAGTGCCTGTTGCGAGAGTCAGCGAGTCATTGCCACCACCCAAGGCGATAACATTGGAAACGGTCGTGGTCGACAGAGTCACGGCGTCAACACCGGAGCCGCCTTCGTACGTTGCGTTCGCAGCGTTCACGGTGACAGTGTTGCTACCAGACGAAGCCGATGCATTGACGTCAGTCACGCTTGCGCCGGTAGCGACCATCTTGACACCAGCGGCGCCGGAGACAACAACAGTCTTCAGTGCGGTGAAGGTCGAGCCCGTCAGATCAACGCTATTGGTGCCGCCAACGGTCAGCGCCGTTACTGCAGCAGCAGTCACGTTCAGCGCCGAGTTCGCAGTAGCGGTCGTTACTTTCAGGGACGTGTACTTGGCACCACCTGCGTCCAAGGTCAGAGCCGATGCAGCGCCCAGGCCGTTGACCGTCAATGCCATCGTCGTGGCGGTGTGATCGGAAACCGAAACAGTCTTGCCGGTACTGTTAGCCAGCGACAGGCTCGTCAGTGCATCGGATTGAATCGACGTCGTGCCATAGCCACTTGCAGTGACGCTAGCGATCGAGTTCACACCAGTGTTGTAGTTCGCGTCGACGATCGTAACTGCACCACCGGTGATACCACCAACACCAGTCACTGCAGCGACGGCCGTCAGGCCAGCCACGGTTTGAGTCAGGGCTGGCAGGGTTGCACCAGCGCTACCCACGACGACGTCAGCACCACCAGTTGCAGCGGCCGACGCGGTGAACACTACCGTTGCGGTCGAAGCGGCGCCACTGCTGAAGCCCGTGAACGTACCCGAGTAGGTCCCCAGAGTCGAGGCGCCTTGAACTGCACCGCTTGCCAAGCTAGCAAACGCGGCAGCTGCTTGGGCAGCAGTCACTGCACCACTTGCCGTGAAGGTCAGGCCACCAACGGTGACGGTCTGACCGACGGTCATCGCCGAGAAGACGACGCTGTCAGTAACGTTCGTGCCAGCCAAAGCGGTTGTGCTGGCTTTCACCGTAGCAGCGGTCGTTTGATTGACCGTTACAGCGGTGGTCACGCTAGAACCATTGACGGTCACAGCCGACTGGGTCAAGGTGAAGTCCGGTGCGCTGCTACCAGCTGCTGCTGCCGTTGCCAAGGCCTGCGTCGCATTCGACGTAACGCTCACGGTGCTACCACCGTTGATGGTGATGTCGCCAGCAACCTTATTCGCCGACTTGGTACCAGTGACATTCTCTACCAGAGTAACAGCGCCGGTAGGCATGTGGCTAGCCGCACCAATCGTGACTTTGTTGTTGGTATTGACGTCAGCAGCGTAAGACGTAGTGAAGTTGACACTGGTGCCATCCGCAACGGTCGAGTTTGCAGTAGCTTGGAGCGAATCAACTACCGTGATCGCGCCAGTTGCCAGGGTCAGCGCAACGCCACCCGCGGTGGTGATGTTTTGGGTCGAGCCGCCGCCTACGGTTACCGTACCGCCAGCATTAACAGTTACTGCCGAGTCCGTAGCAGTCACCGCGACCGTACCACCGGCCAGCGAGTCAATAACATTGACTGCAGTGCCGTTACCGACGGTCACAGCGTCATTTCCGGACGAACGGGTCACATTCAGTGCGGTCACGCCAGTGAAGTTACCAAGCGTGGTGTCGATCGCTGCAACGCCGGAGGCAATCAGGTTGACAGTTTGCACGTTTTTCACCGTCAAACCAGCAGGCAGGGTCGAACCAGCAACCTTCAGATCGGTGATGTTCAGGGTGTTTGAACCGCCTTTGCCATCGATCGAATCGAGTACCGTCAAGGTACCGTCGGCTGGCGTAGCACCAGTGTCGATCAAAGCGTTGAAGGTGTCATTGCCAGCGCCGCCAATCAGGGTATCAACACCGAGGGTGAGGGCAACGGTTTGTGGCGTGAACTGGGCTGGCAACGGTGCAGCAGTAGCGACGTCGGCAGCAGCAGCTTTGACGGCATTTGCAGCAGCAGTCACAGCAGCAGCAGCGGCAGCGACAGCAGTAGCAGCAGCTACGTCGTCGGTCGTGGCAACGGTTTGCTTAGCAGCAGCAGCGTAAGCGGCGGCAGCCGTTACAGCGGCAGCAGCGGATGCGGTTGCGGTGTTTGCAGCGGTCACTTCAGCAGCGGCCAGGGTAATGGCCGAGTTCGCCAGGGCCAGCGTGGTTGCGCCTGCAGCAGCAGCATCAGCAGCAACGCCAGCCGCATCAGCAGCCGCAGCGTCGGTGGCGGCAGTAGCGGCAGCGGCGTCGCTCGTGACTTTAGCAGCAGCAACAGCGATCTTGCCGGCAGCTTCGTTGACAATTGCGTCAACCACGGCTTTAGCAGTAGCAGCGGAAGCGGAGGCAGTCGTAGCCAGAACTTTAGCGGCAGCGGCAGCGGCAACTGCAGCGGCGGCAGCAACGTCGTCCGTGCTGTTCGTCGTCGTAGCGGCGGCGGTCGTGTAGGCAGCAGCAGCAGCAGCTTCAGCAGCGGCAGCAGCGGTTGCGGTAACGGCGGCGGCGGTTGCGGCAGTAGCGGCGGAGCTAGCTGCAGTCAGCGCGGTGGTGATAGCCGTTGCGGCAGTCACGGCAGCGGCATCATCAGCAGCAGCGGCGGTTGCAGCGGCAGCAGCGGTGGCAGCGGCGGCAGCAGTGGTAGTTACGGCGGTAGCAGCAGTTGCGGCCTGGCTTTGTGCGATGATGACTTGGCCGTTGGCGATCGACACGGCAGATGCGTCACCGGCTGCGATCGCGGCAGCCAGACTGGCTTGAGCAGTCACGACAGCAGCGTCGGCGGTCACTTTAGCAGCAATAGCGGTTGCCGAGGTGGCGGCAGCAGTTGCCGAAGTAGCGGCCAGTGCGACAGCATCGGTCAGGGCAGCTTTTGTATCTGCAGCAGCCGAAGCGGCTTGCGCAGTGGTGACAGCGGTCGAGGCCGTCGTCGATGCGGCAACTTTGGTATTCGCATCAGTCAGGGCTGCAGTGTTCGTGACAACCGAAGTGTCGAACACGGCTTTAGCAGCTGCAACTGCAGCGGCGCCTGGGTTACCGATCAGGACGATGTTTGCGGTCGTAGCGTTCAGGGCTGCAGGAGCGATAGCGGCTTGCAGGGAAGCGACGTCGGTCACGCCAGCGATGTAGGCACGGGCAGCAGCGTTAGCAGCGGCGCCGGTGTATGCCAGGATTTCGTCGGTGGTGTCGAGTGCGATCGTGAACGAGACGGCAGCCGAAACTTTCGAGTTGAAAGCAACCAGGTCGGTACCTTGTGCGCCGGCGGCGATTTGGGTGACCATCTTGTCGAAGGTTACTGCGCCGTTCGACAGAGCCAGGCTCCAGAATTGCAGGCCAGCAGGCTCAGGCAGACGGCCGAACAGGTTGACGTACACCTGAGCGACTTTTTGATCGTTGTTGGTGTTGGCGTAAGCAGTGGTGTATTCAGCCGAGGCGGCGAAGCCGGCCGCGATCTGGGCCAGGGTAACACCCTTGACCATTGCGGCTTCCCAAGCAGCCAGGCCATCAGCATCGGCTGGGCGGCTGAAGTAGGCGACGTACAAACCTTGCAAGGCAGTAGTATTAATACTCATTTAGTGCTCCTAGGGGTAAAAAACATTTTGAAGGTGAACTTTGCAGCCGACGTACATCTCATCTGCAACCCAACGTACCGAATAATGTCAGAAGACATTGGTCACTTTATGTGACGGGCATCACATAGATGAGCAATATCCTTTGAAAGTCTATCTTTCGGCATCGAAATTACAAGGCGAGCCATTATCAGAGAAGAACATGGGTAAATCAAGGACTTGCCCCCTCTATTCCGAGAAACCCGACAAATTTCGCCGCCGGCCCCAACCATAGCAGGAATAACAATTTTTCGCATCAGCCCGCTAATGGCGTGCTGCAACAATATTAGTAAGCAAACGTAACAACTACCAGTCCGATCATCGAAATATCCAAAAAAAAAGCCCCGCACGCGCAAACGTGCGGGGCCATACATATATAGTTGCCGGCCAGCGGCTCTGGCACCTACTTGATGGCACCCCAATAGGTAACGCCATTCGCGGTGCGATCGCCCACGATGCGGCCCATGAAGATGTAGGCTGCGCTACCGCCCTTCTCCGAACTGAGGACGCCATCGATGCTCAACAGCGGCGCGCCAGGCTGTGCATCCTGGGAGAAGCGGCCATCGCTGGTCACGCGCCCAACCCCCTCCATCTTGATGCGCTCGGTCTGGTTCACCAGGTCGAAACTGGTGGCGAAAGTGCGCTTGTCGAAATTAAATCCCAGAACGCCATTCTCCACACCCGCCTTGACGGGAGCGACCGTGACATTGTCACTATATATATAGGCGTCGCTTTGCTTTAAGGCAAAAGCGACACTGCCGCGCTCTGGCACCACGTAGTCTTTGCCGTCCGTGCGCATCAGGGCATAGTTACCGACCGCGGCGATGTACTGCGACTTGGCAGCCGCTTGCGCGGCGATGTCCACTTGCGCCGGTGCACCGGCGATGGCTTGGAAGCGGCCCCACACGATGGTGCGTTCAGGCACTTGCGGCCCCGGGTCGACGACGACTGGCGGCACCACCACCGGCGGCAGGGCAGGCACGTCGACGATGACCGGCGGCGGTTGCGACGGGGTGCCAGTGCCGGGCGCTGGCGTTGCCGGCGTCAAGGCGGCGTTCGCACTTTGCTTGAGGCTGGCCAGCTTGACCGGGTCGAGGATAGGCTCACCCACAGCCACGCTGGCGTTGGACGAAGTGACATTGTTCTTGCCGATCGGTTCGTCACCACGCGGCGGCGCCACCGAGTCCGGCGAGTTGGTGCTCGCTGGCACCAGCTGGGCCGGCCCCTGGCCGCGGTGAATCTGCAGCAGCGTGCCGCGCTGGGCCGCCGACAGCTCGCGGCTCATGCTGCCTTCACACGGCCCCGTGCCTTCTGGACGGCAGGCGCCGGCGAAGCCGCTGATCGTGATGCCGCCCGAAAGCACGGCCACGCGCGAGACCTGGTCATCGGTAAACACGGTGAAATCGGTACCGCGCACGCCGATGGCGGCAACTGGCGTATTGAAACGGAAATTCTGGCGTGCCAGCTTGACCGCTTCGCCCGACTGGCTGCGTGCCACGCCGCTGAGCAATTCAAGCTTGATGCGGGTGTTGGCCGGGTTGGCCGCGTCGACATGGTAAGTGGCAATACGCGCCTTGGTGTTCGGGCGCAGGATGAACAGGCCGTTGTCGATGGTCTTGATGTACACGTAGCCGTCGGCGCCGGTGCTCAGCAACTCGCCCTCTTTGACGGCCGCGTTCAACGTCAACGCGTGATCGCCGCCCTGCACTGCGCCGGCAACAAAGATGACTTTGCCGGCCTCCGCAGCGTATGCCAGCTGGGCGGTGAGCCACAGGCAAGCGATGATCATGGATTGACGCAACATAGTATTCCCCTTTTTTGCCATTATCCCGCTAATGGGGTATGTTTCTGTGATGAACATCACATTCTACCGGAATCGGGTTTGGCAGCCCCGGCCGTTACAGCTTGTAGCAATTTTGTGGGCGGCGGCGCAACAGTCTTCGGGGGCGGGCAAGGGCAAGGGGAGCAAACCATGCGGAGGCGTCCTTAAGTCGTTCGACACAATCGGAAACTGCGCCCAGCAAATGTTCGGCGCTCGCGAGTAGGCACTGCCACCCGCGCAACTGGTACCGAAAGTCGCTACCATCGAGGCGATGAAGGAAGCACGTAGTGGCGGCCTGAAGTCGTTTGACACTATCAACGAGTTGGTGGCAGACTTGAATGCGGAAGATTGAACAAACTAGCAAATTTCGCCGCGATTTCAACGCAAGTAGTAAAGCTGGTCATTCCCGATCAGTTTCCATTGCATTGAGTTTCGAAAAGAAAGGGCACCCATGCGGCCGTCCGTTGTGCTCGACCTGAAGCGAATTGCAGTACGCGAAGCCGTAAGCCGTTTTCGCACGGCGAACCCGCGCGTTTTTGGTTCGGTGCTGCATGGCACCGACCGGGACGGAAGCGACTTCGATCTCTTGGTCGATGCGCTGCCTGGCGCAACATTATTAGATTTGGGCGATTTGGAAGACGAATTGAAATCGTTGCTCGGCGTTCGCGTTGATTTGCTAACACCAGGCGACCTGCCGCCGAAGTTCCGAGCCAAGGTGCTTGCAGAGGCGCAGCCGGTATGAACGAGAACCGCCTTCTCGATTACCTCGACCATATCCGGCAAGCCGCAGCGGATGCGCGCAGCTTCGTGGAGGGTCTAGGCTATGGCCCACGGCTACTTCGACATCAATCTTGAGGTAGTGTGGGAGACGGCACAAGAATGGCTACCGGAGTTGCTCAAGCAACTGCCTGCCGTGCGCCAGAACGCCGACGATGAAGGCCTTAACAACGAAGGGATGGAACGATAACAATTGTCAGCAAACACGAGCCGACGATGTTCGCTCCGGTCCTCAGTGCATTTCGAGCATCTTGAGCGCAACCTTGATTGCCCACAAAACCATGTAGCGCGAGAAGGCGACGTGAAGTTGACCGGCTCTGGTGACAAATAAAAAGCCCTGAATTGGCGAAACGCAAATGAACATGTCTGGCATTGACGCCTTTGGCCAGCGCTTGGGCTCAGATCACGAAAGATGGGGCACTTCAACCCGACTATGAGGACACGGCCTCACCGGAGACGCTTCGGGCCTGCGTGGCCATCTTGTCGCAGATTCGTGAACATATCGTCGCCTCCAATGACATGCGGCTGTTCGGCCTGTTGCATCTGCAGGGCCAAGTATCGCTAGTAACGCATGCGCTCGGCTTTGGGGCAACCGCCGAGCGGCTTCGCCATTTCCACGCGGGCTCAGGATATGAATTGTTGCAGCACAATGCCGTATTCAAAGCAAAATGGCGTCGCTACACCCGTCGTTCCCGCGCAGG
>JAZJYV010000088.1:22467-25957 GCA_040390195.1 Pseudomonadota bacterium
GACGGGTGTAGCGAGGCGGTCTGACGTGAGACATAGCTGATGTAGCCATCATTTTCTGCTGGCGTCCCGCAACCCCGGTATACTGCGCTCACCTTTAATTCCTGCGTGCGGCCCCGCAGCCGCACTACCATGAAGCCAGAACCGGTCAACCGCCCCTATTTTCTGTCGCGCGCCGCCCTGATCCGCACCAGCATCGCGCTGGTGGCGGTGCTGCTGACCGCGTGGGCGCAGTGGCTCACGCCGCCCGGCGCGGCCTATCTGGCCGACGAGTGGCTGCGCGACCGATTCATCCAGTTGCAGGCGCGCGACAACGCAAAGGAGTCGCGCATCCTGGTCATCGACATCGACGAGGCCAGCATGGCCGCGTATGGCCCCTGGCCCTGGCCGCGCGCACGCATCGCCGACCTGGTCGAACGCCTGCTGACAACCTACCGGGCGCGCGGCGTGGCACTCGACATCGTCATGCCCGAAGCGGGCAACGGCGACGGCGATGTGCGCCTCGGCCTGCTGACCCGCAACGGCCCGCTGGTGCTGGCCCAGGCCTTCGACTACAACACCATGAGCCCCTTGCGCCTGCACGACGGCCTGCTGGCCGGCGCCAGCGCCGACTACCGCGGCGGCGGCGTGCCGGCCACCGGCTATATCGGCAATCACGCCGCGCTGGCCCAGGGCGCCAAGGCCGGCAACATCGGCTTCATTCCCGACGCCGACGGTGTGCTGCGCCGCCTGCCCCTGCTAACCAGCTACGAGGGGCGGCTCTATCCCACGCTGACGCTGGCGCTGCTCAATTGCTGCGGCGGCGGCCCGGCACTTAGCCTGCCGCCCGGTCAGTTCATGCGGGTGTCCTACCGGCGCGACTGGACCGCCTACGACGTGGTGCCCGCGGCCCGCATCCTCGACCTGGGCGAAGTGCGCAGCGACGTGGAAGACCGGCTGGTCCTGATCGGCTCATCTTCGCTGGGCCTGGGCGACCGCGTCACCACCCCACTTGCCTCCCAACGCCCCGGCCTCGGCTCGCACGCGGCCATGCTCTCGACGCTGCTCGACTACCAGGCCGGCCTGGCGCCCGCACCATGGCCGGGGCGCCTGATCGCCTTCCTGTTCGCCTTCGCCACGGCACTGGTGACCAGCTACGCGCTGCCGCGCATGTCGGCGCTGGCCAGCGTGGGCGTGCTGGCGGCCAGCTCGCTGGCCTGGCTGGCCCTGGCCTACCTGATAACCCAGCACGACCCCGGCTTCGCCAGCACCGGCCCGCTGGCGTCGAACCTGTTCCTGCTGGCGGTGGCCGTGCCCTTCCAGTGGCAGTTGACCCAGCAACGCTCGCGCAACCTGCTCGGTACCCTGCGCCAGTACGTGGCGCGCGAGGTAGTCGACGAACTGCTGCGCAGCGACCTGAAAGACCCCCTGAAACCGACCCAGCGCGACGTCACCACCCTGATCGCCGACATGGAGGGCTACACCACCCATGTCGAGAGCCTGCCGGTGCAGGAGGCGGCCGACCTCACGCGCGACTTCCTCGACTGCCTCACCGGCCCGGTGCTGGCGCACCAGGGTACGCTCGACAAGTACACCGGCGACGGCCTGGTGGCGTTCTGGGGCGCGCCGCTGCCGATCGCCGACCACGCCGACCTGGCGCTCGACGCGGCCCAGGAGATCGTGCGCCGCGTGCACCAGATGAGCGCCGAGCGCATCGCCGCCGGTAAGCTGCCGCTGCGGGTGCGCATCGGCATCGACAGCGGGCAGGCGATGGCGGGCGATTTTGGCACCAGCTTCCGTTCGATCTATACTGCGGTCGGCGACAGCGTCAACACCGCGTCGCGCCTCGAACAGGCCGCGCGCGATTTTCCACACGACGTGATCGTCGGCGCCGGCACGGTCGAACGTGCGCGCCGCCACCGCTTCCAATTGTTGGGAGAACGTCTATTGCGCGGCAAGGAAAGGCCCACTACCCTGTTTACCTTTGAAGAAAGCCAGGCTCCTGCTCTGAGATCGATGCCCATTACCAGCCACGCCACTGTCGGATCGGTGCAATGACCGCAACGTTCGCCGCGCGCGCGCTGGCCACCCTCCTGCTGACCGGCAGCGCCGCACTGGCTGCCGCCCAGAGCGTGCCGCCCGACCTGTACCAGCAAGCCTTGCAGTCAATCGCCGAAGGGCGCAACAGCGACGCCAGCGACATGCTGATGCGGGTCATCGACAACGAGCCGCAGCACGCCGGCGCCTGGCTGGAAGTGGCCCTGATCCAGTGCTCGCTGGGCCACGCCGACGAGGCCGAGCGCCTGTTCACGGCGATCGAGGCGCGCTTTTCGCCGCCGCCCGGCATCATGGAATTGATCGAGGATGCGCGCAACAAGGGCTGCGACCACTGGCAGGTGCACAGCCAGGGCTCGTTCACGGCCGGTCGCGGCATCGACCAGAACGTCAACCAGGGGGCTGCCAACGGCAACTTCACGGTCATCGCCGACGGTGTGCCGATCAATGTGCCGCTGACCGCCGATTTCCAGCCCAAGCACGACCAGTACACCGTCATCGGCGGCGAATACCTGCGCGACATCTCGCCCAACGGCAGCATCGGCTTCGCCCAGCTGCAGGCGCGCCGCAACGACAATTTGCACCAGTACGACAGCGCTTCCCTGTTTGTCGGGGCCGAGACGCCGTGGCGCTTCGGGCGCTGGACCTTGCGCAGCACCAGCATGCTGGGCCTGGTGGGCCTGGGCGGCCAGTTGTTCCAGCGCCACGCCCAGTTCCAGGCGCGTGTGGGTCCGCCGATCCCGCTGCCGGGCAGCACCCAGTTCCACCTGATTGGCGGCTTCAGCCACGTCGACTACCGCACGCTGAGCAATTTCGACTCGAACACCGGCGAGCTCAAGGGGCAGTTCAGCTACCGCGGCGACGCCCTCTCGGCCAGCCTGACCAGCGGCTACCTGAACGACCATGCGATCGGCGACCGGCCTGGTGGAAACCGCCACGGCTGGCTCAATTCGCTGCAGCTGAGGCGTGCACTGGATTTTGGCGCCACTGGCGAACTGGGCTATGTGCGGCAATCCTGGCAGAGTGCCTTGCCGTATTCGCCGGGCGTGATCGACACTGTGCGCGGACAGGTCACGCACGTACTGCGCGGCACCTTGATCTACCCGTTGGCCAAGAACCACAACCTGCAGATTGAAGCGCGCCAGATATGGAACAGAGAGAATATTTCCATCTTTCAGTACAATAATCGAATCCTGCAGGTAAGCTGGCAATGGAACGGCCTGTAATAGTTCAAGGTTCGAGGGGTCAGACCCCGTTTTGCAGACACCGCCCAAACCAGTGTCAGCCCCCTGAACGAATGTTGGCTCAAGGGGTCTGACCCCGGTTTGCAGGCGCCGCCTCAACTGGGTTCAGACTCCTGAACGAATGTTGGCTCGAGGGGTCTGACCCCGGTTTGCAGGCGCCGCCTCAACCGGGGTCAGACTCCTGAACGAATGTTGGCTCGAGGGGTCTGACCCCG
>JAZJYV010000089.1:0-2941 GCA_040390195.1 Pseudomonadota bacterium
AGGTCAGCCCGATGATGAAGCTGGTCGCGCGCGGCGACACCACCGTCGTCGACGCCTATCTGTCGCCGATCCTGCGCCGCTATGTCGGCCAGGTGGCGGCCCAGCTGCCGCAGGTGAATTTGCAGTTCATGCAGTCGAACGGCGGCCTGACGAACGCCCTTACCTTCCAGGGCAAGGACAGCATCCTGTCGGGACCTGCCGGTGGCATCGTGGGGATGGTGCGCGCCAGCCAGCTGGCCGGCTTCGAGCGCGTGATCGGCTTCGACATGGGCGGCACCTCGACCGACGTGTCGCATTTCTCGGGCGAATTCGAACGCGTGTTCGAGACCCAGGTGGCCGGGGTGCGCATGCGCGCGCCGATGATGAGCATCCACACGGTGGCCGCCGGCGGCGGCTCGATCCTGCATTTCGACGGCAGCCGCTACCGGGTCGGACCGGACAGCGCGGGCGCCAATCCGGGCCCGGCCAGCTACCGGCGCGGCGGTCCGCTGGCCGTCACCGATTGCAACGTCATGCTCGGCAAGATCCAGCCGGCGCACTTCCCGCCGGTATTCGGGCCGCAAGCGAACGCGCCGCTCGACGCCGATGCCGTGCGCGCCCGCTTCGCCGCGCTGGCCGGCGAGATCGGCGCGGCCACTGGCAGCACGCCGCTGCCGGAGCAGGTGGCCGACGGCTTCATCCAGATTGCGGTGGGCAACATGGCCAATGCGATCAAGCAGATTTCCGTGCAGCGCGGGCACGATGTGACGGAATACACCCTGACCAGCTTCGGCGGCGCCGGCGGCCAGCACGCCTGCCTGGTGGCCGACGCGCTGGGCATGAAGACCGTGTTCGTGCACGCGCTGGCTGGCGTGATGTCGGCCTATGGCATGGGCCTGGCCGACCAGGCGGCGATGCGCGAGAGCGCCGTTGAAGAGCGCCTGGCCGGGATCGGCGCGCAAGCGCTGGCCGCGCGCCTGGAGCAATTGGGAGCGGCCGCCAGCGCAGAGTTGCTGGGGCAGGGCGTGGACGCGGTGCGCATCACGCTGATCCGGCGCGTGCACCTGCGCTATGAAGGCACCGATTCGGCCATCATCGTGCTGTTTGAGGACGCCGCCGGAATGCAGCGCCAGTTCGAGTTGGCATACAAGAAGCGCTTCTCGTTCCTGATGCCGTCCAAGCCGCTGGTGGTCGAGGCGGTCTCGGTCGAGGCGCTCGGCAAGTCCGACGCGCCGGCCGAAACGGTCGATGACGGGCCGCCGCGCGCCGGCCCCTTGCTGGCGCATGAAACGGTGCGCATATACGCTGCGCTTGCCTGGCACGACGCGGCGCTCTACCTGCGTTCGGGGATGCGGATCGGGGACCGGGTCGACGGACCGGCCATCATCGCCGAGGACAACGCCACCACCGTCATCGAACCGGGCTGGCAAGCTCTCGTCACGCCGCACAACCATCTGGTGATGCAGCGCGTGCAGGCGCTGCCAGAGCGGCGCGCGATTGGCAGCACGGCCGATCCGGTGATGCTGGAAATCTTCAACAACCTGTTCATGTCGATCGCGGAGCAAATGGGCCTGCGATTGCAGAACACCGCCTATTCGGTCAACATCAAGGAACGGCTCGACTTCAGCTGCGCGCTGTTCGACGCCCAAGGCAACCTGATCGCCAACGCGCCGCACATGCCGGTGCACCTGGGCTCGATGGGCGAGAGCATCAAGACCGTGATACGTGAGAACGCCGGGCGCATGCATCCGGGCGACGTCTACATGCTCAACGACCCGTACCATGGCGGCACCCACCTGCCGGACGTCACGGTGATCTCCCCGGTGTTCGACCAGGCCGGCGCGCAGATCCTGTTCTACGTCGGCTCGCGCGGGCACCACGCCGACATCGGCGGCACCACGCCCGGTTCGATGCCGCCCGATTCGGTGTCGATCGAGGAAGAGGGCGTGCTGATCGATAATTTCAAGCTGGTCGACGGCGCCGACGGCCTGTTGCGCGACGCCGAAACGCGCGCCCTGCTGGCCGGCGCGCGCTACCCGGCGCGCAATCCGGACCAGAACATGGCCGATTTGCGCGCCCAGGTCGCCGCCAACCAGAAGGGCGTCGACGAGCTGTGCAAGATGGTGGCCCATTTCGGGCTGGACGTGGTGCAGGCCTACATGGGACACGTGCAGGACAACGCCGAAGAAGCGGTGCGGCGGGTGATCGGCGCGCTCACGGATGGCGCCTACACCTATGAACTCGACAACGGCGCCCGGATCCAGGTGGCGATCCGGGTCGACCAGGCCGCGCGCAGCGCGACGGTCGATTTCAGCGGCACCTCGGCCCAGCTGGCGAACAATTTCAACGCGCCGGCGGCGGTCTGCATGGCGGCGGTGCTGTATGTGTTCCGCACCCTGGTCGACGATGAGATTCCCCTCAACGCCGGCTGCCTCAAGCCGCTGCAGGTGATCATCCCGCCCGGCTCGATGCTCAGGCCGAGTTACCCGGCCTCGGTCGTGTCGGGCAACGTGGAGACCTCGACCTGCATCACCAACGCGCTGTATGGCGCGCTTGGCGTGATGGCGGCTTCGCAGGGCACGATGAACAACTTCACGTTCGGGAACGCCCGCTACCAGTACTACGAAACCATTTCGGGCGGATCGGGCGCCGGACCCGGCTTCGACGGCACCGACCTGGTGCAGACCAACATGACCAACTCGCGCCTGACCGATCCCGAGATCCTCGAATTCCGGTTCCCGGTGCGGCTCGACAGTTATGCGATCCGGCCCGGTTCGGGCGGTGCGGGGCGCTGGCACGGAGGCAATGGCGGGGTGCGCAAGGTGCGCTTCCTGGAGCCGATGACGGCGGCGATCCTGTCGAACAACCGGCTGCACGCGCCGTTCGGCATGGCCGGTGGCAGCCCGGGCGCGACCGGCATCAACCGCATCGAGCGGGCCGACGGCACGGTTGAACCGCTGGG
>JAZJYV010000090.1:0-20968 GCA_040390195.1 Pseudomonadota bacterium
CTGGGGAATTTGGTTGCTCCAGCGACATGTCTTTCAGGTAGACGCGTTGGATTTGGAATACTGGTTGCAGGGTTTCGTCAGACATGGAACGCTTTCGTTGAGAGAAAAAAAGAACGGCGAGACGCCATCCCTATGTGCTTGAAATCAAACGCGACGGCAATTGTATCAAAACCAAGGGGGAAAGCCCTAGTTTTGCCCGCATGCCTTGCGCGGCCGTGTCGATATGGTGCTTCAAGCCCCATTTAACAAGGGGTCAAGCTGGCCGGCCTGTTCAAGCGCATACAACTCGTCGAAACCGCCCACGTGGGTGTCGCCCACGTAAATCTGGGGCACGCTGCGGCGTCCCGTTTTCTGCATCATGATTGCGCGCTGTTCGGGCACCAGGTCGACCCGGATCTTCTCGATGTCGGTCACGCCCTTGGCTTCGAGCAGGCGCTCGGCGCGCACGCAATACGGGCACATGGCCGTGTGGTAAAGAACTACATGGGCTGTCATCGTCCGCTTCCTGATTACTTGGTGGTCGGCAAACCTGCCGCCACCCATGCTGCCTGCCCGCCGTCGAGGCTGAGCACATCCGTGAAACCGGCCGCCGCCAGCTGCCTGACCGCCTTGTCGGCGCGCGCGCCGCTCTGGCACACCACGACGATGGTCCGCGCTTTCAGTTTGTCCAGCTCGCCGATGCGCTTGTCCAGCTCGGCCAGGGGAATGTGTTTGGCGTCGCGCAGGTGGCCAGTGGCGAATTCGGCCGCCTCGCGCACGTCCAGCAGCGTGGTTTTGCCGCGGTTGATCATCTGGGTCACTTCCAGCGGCGAGGCGCGCCGGCCGCGCGTTTGCAGCACCGGCCAGAGCAGGGCGCCACCGGAGAGCACGGCGATGCTGACGATTAAAATATGGTCAAGAATGAATTTCACGGGGTTCCAATGGTTAAAGACACTGCCCGCATTATAAAATAGAAGCCGCAACGAAAGAATTTCGCCTCATTTTTGTGTTCACAGCCCGTTTTCCTCTTCTTTGAAACTACCCTCATGTACAAAATCGTATTCATGCGCCACGGCGAGTCCACCTGGAACCTCGAGAACCGTTTCACCGGCTGGACCGACGTCGACCTGACGGAAAAAGGCGTGCGCGAGGCCAGGAGCGCCGGCCAGGTGCTCAAGGAGGCGGGTTTTCGCTTCGACCTGGCCTACACTTCCGTGCTCAAGCGCGCGATCCGCACCCTGTGGCTGGCGATGGACGAGATGGACATGATGTGGCTGCCCGTGAAGAACGACTGGCGCCTCAATGAGCGCCACTACGGCGCCCTGCAAGGCCTGGACAAGGGCGAGACGGCCGCCAAGTATGGCGACGCCCAGGTGCTGGTCTGGCGCCGCAGCTACGACACGCCGCCGCCGCCGCTGGCAGCGGACGACGAGCGCACCTCGTTTGGCGACCCGCGCTACGCCGGCCTGGACCAGGCCAGCATCCCGCTCACCGAATGCCTGAAGGACACGGTCGCGCGCGTGATGCCAGCCTGGGACGAGGAAATCGCCCCGGCCATCCGCGCCGGCCGGCAGATCCTGATTTCAGCCCACGGCAACAGCTTGCGCGCCCTGATCAAGATGCTCGACGGTATCAGCGATGCGGACATCGTGGGCTTGAACATTCCCAACGGCCAGCCGCTGGTGTACGAGCTCGACGCCGACCTCAAGCCGATCCGCCACTACTACCTGGGCGACCAGGAGGCGATTGCCGCGGCCGTCGCCGCGGTCGCCAACCAAGGGAAGGCCAAGTAAAGTTTTGTTCCTTGCCCCCCTGATGCGTGCCAGCAAGGCGGCCCTGTGCGCCGTCCTGTTGCTGGCCGCGGGCGCCGCGCTGGCCGCGCCCAAACCGACCGAACGCAGCAAGCAGAAGGCCGCCGCCGAGGCCAGCCGCAGCACCATCGCGCAAAAACTGGCCACCCTCAAGCGCGACATCAGCCGCACCGAAAGCGCCAAGGAAAGCGCGGCCGACACCCTGGCCGAATCGGAACAGGCGATCTCGAACGCCAACCGCTCGCTGCGCGACCTGGCCACTGAGCAGAACGACACCAATGTGCACCTGCGCGAGCTGGGCGCGGCCCAGGACAAGCTGGTCAAGACCATCGATGCCCAGAAAAAGCAGCTGGCCAGGCTGCTGCGCGAGCACTACGTGGCCGGCAACGAGGACCGCATCAAGCTGCTGCTGTCGGGCGACAATCCGAACCGCATCAACCGCGACCTGCAACTGATGGCCTACGTGTCGCAAGCCCAGGCCAAGCTGCTGGCTTCCCTGCGCGGCAACCTCGCGGCGATCGAGGCCAACCAGCAGGAAGCCCAGAACGCCAAGGACGAGCTGGAAGAAATCGCCCAGGAAGAGCGCGAACAGAAGGCCGTGCTGGAGCAGGAAAAGACGCGCCGCGCCGCGCTGCTGGGCACGCTCTCGCAGCGCCTGGCCGTGCAACGCAAGGAAGTGGGCAAGATGGAGGCCGACCAGCAACGCATGGATGGCCTGGTCAACCGCCTGGCGGCGCTGATCAAGCAAGAAGCCGAGGCCGCCGCCGCCGAGAAGAAGCGCCAGGAGGCGGTGGCCGCGGCCAAGGCCAGGGCCGACGCCGAGGCCAGGCTGCAGGCGCGCGCCCGCGCCCAGGCCGAGCACGAGCGCCTGGCGCGCGAGGCGGCCAAGAGTGGCGCCAGGCTGCCGCCGTTCAAGCCGGTGCCGATCGACGACGTCGAAGCGCCGCTGGCGCAACATGCGCCCGAGGCCAGGCCCAAGGCGGCTGACATCACGCTGGCGCCGGCGGCGCTCGAGGGCGCCTTCGCCAGCCTGCGCGGCCAGATGCGCGCGCCGGTGCCGGGCAAGCTGGCCATCAAGTTCGGCAGCAAACTGGGCGAAGGCCGCTGGAAGGGGGTGTTCATCAAGGCCGAGGAGGGCAGCGACGTGCGGGTGGTGGCCGGCGGGCGCGTGATCTACGCCGACTGGGTGCGCGGCCTTGGCAATATGATCATCGTCGACCATGGCAGCGGGTATTGGAGCGTGTACGCCTACAACCAGTCCCTGCTCAAACGTGCCGGCGACGCCGTCAAGGCGGGCGAGGCCATCGCCAGTTCCGGCAAAACCGGTGGACAGGAAGAATCGGGGCTATACTTTGAAATGCGGCATAACACGCTGCCGTTCGACCCGGTCGGCTGGGTCAAATTTTAGCAAGC
Source organism: Pseudomonadota bacterium (assembly GCA_040390195.1). Lineage (GTDB taxonomy): Bacteria > Pseudomonadota > Gammaproteobacteria > Burkholderiales > Burkholderiaceae_D > Telluria_A. Next base: position 3,204 of record JAZJYV010000090.1, read on the forward strand.
GCGCAGGCGCGCATACCTACCTTGGGCAAGCGATGGGCAATTTAAAGAATATCGGGCTAATTGGCCTGGGCATGGTGGCCGGCGTGGCCGCGTCACTGCAGTTTTCGGCCAACGCGCAAAAGGCCGGCGGCATGTCGCTGCCAATCGACGAGCTGCGCCAGCTGGCCGATGTGTATGGCCTGATCAAATCCGATTATGTCGAACCGGTTGAAGACAAGAAGCTGCTCTCGGAGGCGATCACCGGCATGGTCGCCTCGCTCGACCCGCATTCGGTCTACCTTGACAAGCGGGCCTTCCGCGAAATGAAGGAGAGCATGCAGGGCCACTTCGTTGGCATCGGCATCGAGGTTGCGATGGAAGACGGTTACGTCAAGATCGTCTCGCCGATCGAGGATACGCCGGCGTTTCGGGCCGGGATCAAGTCCGGTGACCTGATCACCCGCATCGACAACACGCCGATCAAGGGTCTGAGCCTGGACGAGGCGATCAAGAAAATGCGCGGCGAGCCGCACAGCAAAGTGCTGTTGACGATCGCGCGCAAGGGCGAGGACAAGCCGTGGGTGGTGCCCATCGTGCGCGAGGAAATCAGGATCCAGAGCGTCAAGGCGAAGATCGTCGAACCGGGCTACGGCTGGGTGCGCGTGAGCCAGTTCCAGGAGCAGACGGTCGAGGACCTGGCCAAAAAATTGAGCGCCTTGTACGCGCAGGATCCCCATCTCAAGGGCCTGGTGCTGGACCTGCGCAACGACCCGGGCGGCTTGCTGCCGGGCGCGATCGGGGTCTCCGCCGCCTTCCTCCCGAAAGACAGGGAGATCGTCTCGACCGCCGGCCAGCTGGCCGATTCGAACCAGGTGTTCTACGGCCGCAAGGAGTTCTACGCCATGCACCCGTCCGCGCCCGACCCGCTGGCCAGGCTGCCGGCCGCGTTCAAATCGGTGCCGCTGGTGGTGCTGGTCAACACCGGCTCGGCGTCGGCCTCGGAAATCGTCGCCGGCGCGCTGCAGGACTACAAGCGCGCCATCATCATGGGCAGCCAGACCTTCGGCAAGGGCTCGGTGCAGACGCTGCGCCAGCTCACGCCCGACACGGCCGTCAAGCTCACCACCGCGCGCTACTACACGCCGGAAAAGCGCTCGATCCAGGCCAAGGGCATCGTGCCCGACCTGATGGTCGACGAGACGGCCGACGGCGACGGCTTCAACAGTCTTCAGGTGCGCGAAGCGGACCTCGAAAAGCATCTGGTCAACGTCGACGCCAAGGCCGCAGCGAGCCCGCGGCGCGACGAACTCGAAGCCGAGCAGCGGGCGCTGGCGCTGACCAAGAACCGCAAGCCGCTCGACTTCGGCGGCAAGGACGACTTCCAGCTGACCCAGGCGCTGAACCACTTCAAGGGCTTGCCGGTCAAGCTGTCCAAGGTCGAAGCGAAACCGGCGCCCGACGAGGCGATCGTGCTGCCCGAGCCGGGCAAGAAATAAACGCATGGATGACCAGCAGCTGCTGCGCTATTCGCGTCATATCCTGCTCGACGAAATCGGTATCGAAGGCCAGCAGCTGCTGCTGGGCGCCAGCGCGCTGGTGATCGGCGCCGGCGGCCTCGGTTCGCCGGCGGCGCTGTACCTGGCCGCGGCGGGCATCGGGCGCATCACGCTGATCGACGACGACCTGGTCGACCTGACCAATCTGCAGCGCCAGGTGATGCACACGACGGCGCGGGTCGGCCAGCCAAAGGCCGAATCGGGGCGCGCGGCGCTGCTCCAGCTCAATCCCGAGATCGAGGTGGTGGCGCTGTGCGAGCGGGCCGGCGGCGCGCGCCTGGCCGAGCTGGTGGGCGCGGCCAGCGTGGTGCTCGATTGCAGCGACAACTTCGCCACCCGCCACGCGGTCAACCGCGCCTGCGTGGCCGCGCGCGTGCCGCTGGTGTCGGGCGCGGTGATCCGCTTCGACGGCCAGATCAGCGTGTTCGATCCGCGCAGCGCAGCCTCGCCGTGCTACTGCTGCCTGTTCCCGCAAGACCAGAAATTCGAGGACGTCGCCTGCAGCACGATGGGGGTGTTCGCGCCTCTGGTGGGCGTGATCGGCGCGATGCAGGCGGCCGAAGCGCTCAAGCTGGTGATGGCGGTGGGCAATTCGCTGGCGGGGCGCCTGCTGCTGCTCGACGGGCGCGCCATGGAGTGGACCAGCATCGCCATCGCGCGCAACCCCGATTGCGCCGTCTGTTCCGCCAAGTAAGGAAACGCACGCCAAAAAACCCGGGACAGACTAAGTTTTTCCAAAAAACCGGGGTCAGAACACGTTTCCGTCAAAAACCGGGGTCAGAACACGTTTCCGTCAAAAACTGGGGTCAGAACACGTTTTAGGATGAAAAACGTGTTCTGACCCCGGTTTTGAGCCGGGTTTTGACCGAAACGTGTTCTGACCCCGGTTTATGGCAGCCGCTAACAAATTGTAACGGGGCGCTGGTGGTGGCTGTGGCGTTTCGGCCTTATACTCTGCACCTGTTCCCGACCCGGCCAAGAGCTCCTTATGCATATTGTTTCGAAACGTCCACTGCGGCAGCGCTTCGCGCGCGGCTTTACCCTCGTTGAAATCATGGTCGTGGTGGTGATCATCGGCATCCTGGGCGCGCTGGTCGTGCCGAAATTGCTGGGCCGTACCGGCGAGTCGCGCGTCACCGCCGCCAAGGTCGATATCTCGACCCTGATGCAGGCGCTGAAGCTCTACAAGCTTGACAACCAGCGCTACCCGACCACGGAACAGGGCTTGCAGGCCCTGATGAGCAAGCCGACCACCGGCCCCGCCGCCAACGGCTGGAAGTCGGGCGGCTACCTCGAGAAGATGCCAAAAGATCCGTGGGGCAACCCGTACCAGTACCTCTCGCCCGGCATCCACGGCGAAGTGGACCTGTTCTCCTTCGGCGCCGACGGCCAGCCCGGCGGGGCCGGCGAGGATGCCGACATCGGTTCCTGGGACATCTAGGAGACGGCCTTGCGCGCACACCGGCCCGCGCGCGACGAGCGCGGTTTCACGCTGATCGAGTTGATGGTGGTGATGGTGATCATCGGCATCACGCTCGGCCTGGTGTCGCTCAACGCCCTCCCCAGCCCCCAGCAGAACTTGCAGAACGAGGCCCAGCGCATCGCGCTGCTGCTGCAGCTGGCGCGCGACGAGGCGATCGTGCGCAACCGCCTGGTCGCGTTCGAGGCCGACAGCGAGCGCTATCGTTTCCTGGTGCGCAACGAAACGCGCTGGGATCCCGTCACCGAGGAAGACTTGCTGCGCGAGCGCGCGTTCAAGAGCGCGCCGCTGACGCTGCTGCTGGACCCGCCCGGCGCCGGCAGCACCAATCCGCTGCGCATCACTTTCGGCCGCGAGCCGGTCGACAAGCCGTTCGTGCTGACCCTGGCCAGCGGCGCCAGCCAGGTCGCGATCCGCGCCGACGGCATCGGCCACTTCACGGTCGAATGACGATGCGCCCCGCCATAGTCCGCCGCCACGCCGGCTTCACCCTGCTCGAAGTGCTGGTGGCGCTGGTCATCGTCGGCACCGCGCTGGGCGCCTCCCTGCGCGCGGTCGGCAGCCTGACCTCGAACAGCGCCGGCCTGCGCGCGGCGATGATGGCCACCTGGTCGGCCGAAAACCGGCTGGTGCAGATCCGCCTGGCGAGGGAATATCCGAGCGTGGGCAAACGCAGCTTCGAATGCCCGCAAGGCGACCTTGCCCTGCAGTGCGAGGAGGAAGTGCTGGCCAGCCCCAACCCGCGCCTGCGCCGGGTCGAGGTCAGCGTGTTCGACCTGAAGAACCCCGAGCGCCGCATCATCAAGCTGGTCCAACTGGTGATGCGCGAATGAAGCGGCGCGCCGGATTCACCTTGATCGAGCTGCTGGTGGCCATCAGTATCCTGGCCATCGTGGCGGTGCTGGGCTGGCGCGGGCTGGACGGCATCGTGCGCGCGCGGGTGGCCCTGACCGGGCAGATGGACACCACGCGCGGCATGCAGCTGGCGTTCGCCCAGCTGCAAAGCGATTGCGAGCACCTCAAGATCTTCGCCAACGGCGCGCGTCCCTTCCTGCAGACCGAGCCGGACCGCCTGACGCTGGTGCGCCTGGTGGTCGGCGAGAACGAGGCGTCGCGCCTGCAGGTGGTGGCCTACCGCATCCGCGACGGCGTGCTGACGCGGCGCGAGTCGGCCGCCACGCGCGACCTGGCCGAGCTCGACGTGCTGTGGAAGGCGTCCGTCAGCGACGCCGACACCACCCCCGCCGTGCCGCTGGAGGCCGGCGTGAATGGCATGCAAAGCCAGATCTGGGAGGCCAACGGCTGGCGCCTGGCGCCGAGCGGCACCTTGCCCCCGCGCGGCCTGCAGGTGGCGCTGACGGTGCAGGGCCAGCAGGCCAGCATCAGCAAGGCTTTCCTGCTGGGCGGAATATGAAGACGCGGCGCCAGCGCGGCGTGGCCGTGATCACCGCCTTGTTGCTGACCACGCTGGCGGTGACGATCGTCGCCAGCCTGTTCTGGCAGCAGCAGGTGCAGGTGCGCTCGATGGAAAACCAGCGCCTGCATTTGCAGACGAAATGGATTTTGCGCGGCGCGCTCGACTGGGCGCGCCTGGTGCTGCGCCAGGACGGCTCGGATTCGCGCGACTTTACGACCCTGTCGGCGGTGTGGAACACGCCGCTGGCCGAGACCCGGCTTGACCAGTACATCGAGCGCGAGCGGGTTGAAGGCGAGGTGTTCGATGCCACGCTGTCCGGACGCATCATCGACGCCACCTCGCGTTACAATCTGATGAACCTGGCCGTGTCCGGCAAGGCCGTTCCCGGCCATGTGGAGATTTACAAGCGCTTGCTGCAGAATTTGCAGCTCGACCCTGGCCTGGCCCAGCGTACCGCCGATGCGTTTGCCGCCAGCCAAGTGCCGGTGCAAGCCGGTTCAGCCGCTGGCCAGCCGGCCGAGTTCACGGCACTGAACGACTTGCTGGCGATTCCCGGCTATACGCCCGAGACGATTGCCAGGCTGCACGATTTTGCGATCGTGCTGCCCAAGCCGACACCGGTCAACGCCAACACCGCGGCGCCGGAGGTGCTGGCGGCGTTGATGGAGAATTACTCGGTATCGCAGGCGAACGCGCTGGCGGCGCGGCGCAAGCAGGCGTATTTCACCAGCAAGGACGGGTTCAAGGCCCAGGTATTCGGGCCGGCGCCGAAGCTGGACGACAGCTATGATGTGAAAAGTGAATATTTCCTCGTCTTGAGCAGGGTGCGCCTGGACCGCGCGGCGCTCGATTCCGAAGCGCTGGTGTCGCGCCCGCTCAATCCCCTGGACGCCACGCTGGTCTGGATCCGGCAAAACTAGAACGAAAGCGAGATGGTTTGACTACACTTTATATCCGCCATCCGGCGCGGGTCGACAGCGAAGGGGCACTGGTGCAGTTCGCGCTGGTGGCCGACGGTGGCAATCTGATGCAGCAGGGCGAGGGCGCGCTGCGCAGCCTGGGCGACCTGCTCGCCGCCAGCGGCCACGTGGTGCTGCTGCTGGCCGCCGCCGACGTCACGCTGTTGCAGGTCAAGGCCCCGCCGCTGTCGGCGGCGCGCCTGAAGGCGGCGCTGCCCTCGCTGGTCGAGGAACAGGTGCTGGGCGACCCGGCCGACTGCGTGCTGATGGCAGCGCCCACCGACAGCGCCGACGGCACCCGCATGGTCGCCGTGGCCCAGCGCGGCTGGCTTGAAATGCTGGTCAAGGCGGTGCTGGCGCTGGGCGCGCGCACGGTGGCGGCCTTGCCGGCCCAGCTGTGCCTGCCGCTCCAGCCCGGTAGCGTGACGGGCGCCATCGATGGCGCCGGCATCACCTTGCGCCACGGCCAGTACCAGGGCCTGGGCCTGGCCATGGCGGCCGAGCCGGCGGCGGCGCTGCAGGCGGCGCGCGCGCTGGCCGGCGAGTCGCCGCTGCTGCTGTACGTCGCGCCCGAGCAGCTCGAGCAGTACCGCGCGCTGGCCGGGCCGGGCGTCACGCTCGAGGCGGCGCACTGGGCACACTGGATCGCCGGCTCCAAGAGCACCAGCATGGACCTGGTGCCGGCGCTGGGCGCGGCCGGCGCCAAGGCGCGCGACTGGCAGCGCTGGCGCTGGCCCTTGCGCCTGGCCCTGCTGGCCGTGCTGGTCAACCTGGTGGGCTTGAACCTCGAATGGATGCGCATGAAACGCGAGGCCGAAGCGATCCGCCTGGGCATGCTGCAAACCTTCAAGGCCGCCTACCCGAAAGAGCAGGTGATCCTCGACCCGGCGGCCCAGATGCGCAAGAACATCGCGCTGGCCAAGCTCGCCGGCGGCCAGCTGGGCGCCGATGAATTCAACTACATGGCGGCCGCGTTCGGCGAGGCGCTGCGCGCGCTGCCGCGCCAGCCCGCCCTTGCCGGGCTCGAATACCGCGAGCGCGCGCTGACCATCAAGCTCAAGCCCGACACGGTCGATCCGGCCATGCTGGCCCAGCTCAAGGGACCGCTGGCGGTGCGCAAGCTGGGACTGGAGCAGGCTGCCGCGTCGAGCTGGCTGCTGCGCAACACGGGAGGCCAGCCATGAAAATGCCGGACATCGTCCAGCAAGTGCGCGAGCAGGCGACCATCTACTGGCTCGCGCGCACCGAGCAGGAACGCAAATTCCTCGCCGCCGGCGGCGCCGTGGTGCTGCTGGCGCTGGTCTACGCGTTGCTGATCGCGCCGGCCCTGGACGGGCGCGCGCGCCTGCAAAAAGACTTGCCCCAGCTGCGGCAACAGGCGGCGCAGCTGCAGGCGCTGGCGCAGGAAGCGGGCGAACTGGCGCGCCAGGCGGCGCCGCCGCTGGCCCCGATGACGCGCGAAGCGCTGGCCGCCAGCCTCGCGGCGCGCTCCATCAAGCCCGATTCCCTGAGCCTGACGGGCCAGTACGCCAAGCTGCAGTTGAGCGCCGTCCCGTTCGCCAACCTGATGGCCTGGCTGGACGCCCAGCGGCGCGAAAACCGGGTCGCCGTGCAGGACGCGACGATCAGCGCGCAAACGGTGGCCGGCCAGGTCGACGCCACCCTGACCTTGCGCCAGCAACAGGCTGGCCAATGACGCGCCTGCTGCTGTGGCTGGGCGCGATGCTGCTGGCCGTGGCCCTGACCGTGCTGGCCTTCCTGCCGGCGGCCTGGATCGCGCCGCTGGTCGAAGCCCAGACCGGCGCCCGTTTGACTCTTGGGGATGCGCAAGGTACGCTGTGGCGCGGTTCAGCCTTCCTCGGCGGCGCGCCGGGCGAGGGCGGGGCCGTCACGCCGCTGTTGCCGGGCCGATTCGCATGGCGCCTGTCGCCGCTGCTGCTGCTCGGCCACACCAGCGTGCGGCTGGAAAACCCGCAAGCGCTGAGCCAGGCCGTGACCCTGGAGGGGGGCTGGTCGCGCTGGCAGTTGAGCCCGGCGGCCCTGAAGTTGCCGGCCGAAGGCCTGGCCGGGCTGGGCGCGCCGCTCAACACGCTCGCGCCCAGCGGCAGCATGCAGCTGTCCTGGAGCACGCTCGAGCTGGCGCGCGCTGGGCGCACGCTCGACGTCAGCGGCCGCACCATCCTGACGATGGCCGACATGGGTTCGCGCATGGCGCCCATCAAGCCGCTCGGCAGTTACGAGCTGGCCATGGACTGGCAGGGCCAGCAGGCGCAGCTGGCCTTGTCGACCGTCACGGGTGCGCTGCAATTGTCTGGCAAGGGTATGCTCGACAGGGGGCGCCTGCAATTTTCCGGGCAGGCGCAAGCGGCCCCCGGATATGAGGAAACACTGGGCAACCTGCTGAATTTATTGGGCCAACGCCGCATGGTGAATGGCAAGAATATTATTGCGTTAGAGTTCAAATAATGAAAAAATTATCGAGCAATACTGCCACTTCCAGCGCCACGCTGCGCCATCTCGCGGCCGGCGCGCTGCTGTCCTGCCTGGTGGCGGCCATCCCGGTGCAGGCGGCGCAAGACGAGCCGCCCGGGGGCGCCGCGGCGCTCAACTTCGTCGGCGCCGACATGGAGTCGGTGATCAAGGCGGTGGGCCACTACACGGGCATGACCTTCATCATCGACCCGCGCGTGAAAGGCACGCTGACGCTGGTGTCGGAAAAACCGATCAGCAAGTCGCAGGCGTTCAGCCTGCTGACCTCGGCGCTGCGCCTGCAGGGCTACGCGGTGGTGATCGGCGACGGCTACGCCAAGGTGGTGCCGGAGGCCGAGGCCAAGCTGCAATCGTCGCCCACCCAGGTCGGGGTGGGCGGGGCGGTGGCCAAGGGCGACCAGGTGGCGACCCAGATTTTCCACCTCGGCTACGAGTCGGCGACCAACCTGACGGCCGTGCTGCGGCCCCTGATCTCGCCCAACAACTCGATCGCGGCCAACCCCGGCAACAACAGCCTGGTGATCACCGACTATGCCGACAACCTCAAGCGCCTGGCCAAGATCATCGCCGCCCTCGACGCGCCGGTGGCCGCCGACCTGGACGTGATCCCGGTGCGCTACGCCATCGCCAGCGACCTGGCCAGCATGGTCAACAAGCTGCTCGAGCCGGCCCCGGGCGGCGATTCGGGCCGCGTCTCGCTGGTGGCCGATCCGCGCACCAACGCCGTGATCCTGCGCGCGCCGTCGCCGGCGCGCGCCAACCTGGCCAAGTCCCTGATCGCCAAGCTGGACCAGCCGACGGCGCAGGCCGGCAATGTGCACGTGGTCTACCTGAAGAACGCCGACGCCACCAAGCTGGCCCAGACCCTGCGCGCGGTCGTCTCGCTGGACGCCTCGACTGGCGCGGCCCAGCCCACCGGCACCACCGGGGGCAGCGTGCAGCCATCGGGCGCGGCCCAGGGCGGCACGCCCCAGCAAAGCTCGAGCCTGTCGGCCAACAGCCAGGGCCAGCAGCAAGCCCAGGCCAGCGCCAGCTCCGCCGGCGGGGCCGGCTTCATCCAGGCCGACGCCTCCACCAACACCCTCATCATCACCGCCAACGAGGCCGTCTACCGCAACCTGCGCGCCGTCATCGACCAGCTCGACGTGCGCCGGGCCCAGGTCTACATCGAGTCGCTGATCGTCGAGGTGACCTCCAACAAGGCTTCCGAGTTCGGCATCCAGTGGCTCGGCGCGAGCGGCGACGAGAACAGCAAGTACCGGGTCGGCGGCCTGCAATCGTTTACCAACGCCGGCACCGGCAACATCTTGCAGATGGCGGCGGCCGGCAAGGCGGCCCAGCCGGGCGGCGGCTTCACGGTCGGCCTGTTCAAGCAGATCAACGGCCAGCTCGGGCTGGGGGCGCTGGCCCATGCGCTCGAGTCCGACGGCAACGCCAACATCCTGTCCACGCCGAACATGCTCACGCTCGACAACGAGCTCTCGACCATCAAGGTGGGCCAGAACGTGCCGATCATCAGTGGCCAGTTCACCACCCCGGCCAGCGGCACGGCGTCCAACCCGTTCCAGACCATCGACCGGCGCGACGTCGGCCTCACGCTCAAGGTGCGCCCGCAAATCTCCGAGGGCGGCACCATCAAGATGGCGATCTACCACGAGACCTCGAGCGTGGACAAGTCGACCCTCAAGGACGCGGCCGGGGTGACGACCAACATCCGGGTGATCGAAAACAATGTGATCGCCGACGACGGCCAGATCATCGTGCTCGGCGGCCTGATCGAGGACACCGAGGGCGACGGCGTCGAGAAGGTGCGCGGCCTGGGCGACATTCCCATCATCGGCAACCTGTTCAAGTACCAGACGCGCGAGCGCAAGAAGACCAACCTGATGATCTTCCTGCGCCCGGTGGTGGTGCGCAGCAAGGAGCAAAGCGGCAGCATCGCCTCCGACCGCTACGACTTCATGCGCGCCTCGGGCCTGTCGGCCCAGCCCGAGAGCGGCTCGGCCCTGCTGCGCGACCTGGGCGCGCCGGTGCTGCCGGTGCTCGAGCGCGGCCAGCCGCCGGCCGGCGGCGCGATGGCCACCGTGCCCGCGCCGGTCGCGCCCAAGCCCCAGCCCAAGCCATGAGCAACCTGCTGCCCTACGCCTTCGCGCGCGACTTCGGCGTGCTCGCGCGCGCCGCCGAGCATGGCGGCGACGCGATCGAAGTGTGGGTCTCGGGCGCCAGCGCGCCGGCCGCCATCGCCGAGGTGTCGCGCCGTTTCGGGCGGGTGCGGCTGCGCCCGATGGAGCGCGGCGAGCTCGAGGCGGCGATCGCCAGCGCCTACGCCGGCGGCGGCGGCGACGCCTCGCAGGTGGCCGACGAATTCGAGGCTGACCTGGACCTGACCAAGCTGCTGCAGGACGTGCCGGCCATCGAAGACCTGCTCGAATCGTCCGACGACGCGCCCGTGATCCGCATGATCAACGCGCTGCTGACCCAGGCCCTGCGCGAGGGGGCTTCCGACATCCACATCGAGCCGTTCGAGCAGACCTCGGTGGTGCGCTTCCGGATCGACGGCGCGCTGCGCGACGTGGTGCGCCCGCGCAAGGCGATCCACGCCTCGCTCATCTCGCGCATCAAGATCATGGCCCAACTCGACATCGCCGAGAAGCGCCTGCCGCAGGATGGACGCATCACCTTGCGGGTGGGCGGCAAGCCGGTCGACGTGCGCGTGTCGACGCTGCCGACCGGCCACGGCGAACGGGCCGTGCTGCGCCTGCTCGACAAGGAGGCCGGCCGGCTCGACCTGTCGCACCTGGGCATGAGCGACGCCCTGCTGCCCCAGTTCGACACCCTGATCAAGCAGCCGCACGGCATCGTGCTGGTGACCGGGCCGACCGGCTCGGGCAAGACCACCACGCTGTACGCGGCCCTGTCGCGCCTGAACGCGACGGCCACCAACATCCTGACGGTGGAAGACCCGATCGAGTACGACCTGATCGGAGTGGGCCAGACCCAGGTCAACGCGCGCATCGACATGAGCTTCGCCAAGGCCCTGCGCGCGATCCTGCGCCAGGACCCGGATGTGATCATGATCGGCGAGATCCGCGACCTGGAGACGGCGCAGATCGCCGTGCAAGCCTCGCTCACGGGCCACCTGGTGCTGGCCACGCTGCACACCAACGACGCCGCTGCGGCCGTCACGCGCCTGCTCGACATGGGGATCGAACCGTTCCTGCTGTCGTCCTCGCTGCTGGGCGTGATGGCCCAGCGCCTGGTGCGCAAGCTGTGCGTCCACTGCAAGCGCGGCGACGGCCCCTACTGGCGGGCGGTCGGCTGCGACAAGTGCGGCCAGACCGGCTACCAGGGCCGGGTCGGGGTCTACGAGCTGCTCACCACGACCGAGCAGATCCGCGCCCAGATCCACAACCGCGCCTCGGAGGCCGAGATCCGCCAGACGGCCCAGGCCAGCGGCATGCACACCATGCGCGAGGATGGCGAGCGCTTCCTGCGCGACGGCACCACCACCCAGGCCGAACTGCTGCGCGTGACCAAGGACTAGGCCGATGCCCGCATTTCGCTACGAAGCCGTCGACCAGGGCGGCGCCACCCGCAAGGGCGTGCTCAACGCCGACAATCCCCGTTCGGCGCGCGCCGACCTGCGCAGCCAGGGCTTGACGGCGCTCAGCGTGGAAGCCATCGCCGGCCAGCTCGACGCCAGCGGCGCGACCAGGAGCCGCGGCTTCGGCGAACGCCTCTCGAGCCTGGAGCTGGCCCTGTTCACGCGCCAGCTGGCCAGCCTGCTCGAGGCCGGGCTGCCGCTCGAACAGGCGTTTACGGCGCTGCTCGAACAGGCTGAGCGCGCCTACGTGCGCGACCTGGTCGCCTCGATCCGCTCGGAAGTGATGGGCGGCGCCTCGTTCTCGGACGCGCTGGCGCACCACCCGCGCGACTTCGCCGAGATCTACCGGGCGCTGGTGGCCTCGGGCGAGCAGATCGGCCAGCTCTCGCGCGTGCTCTCGCGCCTGGCCGACTACATCGAGCGCTCCAATGCGCTGGTGCAGAAGGTGCGGCTGGCCTTCATCTATCCGGCCATCGTGACGGTGGTGGCGTTCGCCATCGTGATCTTCCTGCTCACCTATGTGGTGCCGCAGATCGTCTCCGTGTTCGCCAACACCAAGCAGAAACTGCCGATCCTGACGGTGATGATGCTGGGCGTGTCGAACTTCGTGCGCGCCTACGGCATCTACGTCGCCATCGCGATCGTGGCGCTCGGTTTCGGCTGGCGCAACGCGCTGCGCAACCCGGTGCTCAAGCGCCGCTTCCACGCCTGGCTGCTCACCGCGCCCATCTACGGCAAGTTCGAGCGCAGCATGAACACGGCGCGCTTTGCCAGCACCCTGGCCATCACCACCGGCTCGGGCGTGCCGATCCTGCGCGCGCTCGACACCAGCCGCGACACGCTCTCGAACGTGGCCATGAAGGAGCTCGTCGAGCAGGCCAGCGCCAGCGTGCGCGAGGGGGCCGGCCTGGCCCGTTCCCTGTCGGCGCAAAAGCATTTTCCGCCGATGCTGATCCACATGATCCGGGCCGGCGAAATCACCGGCGAGCTGCCCGCCATGCTCGAGCGCGCGGCCGCCTCGCAGCAGTCAGACCTGGAGCGGCGCGCGCTGACCATCGCCGGCCTGCTCGAGCCGGCCCTGATCCTGACGATGGGCGTGGTGGTGCTGCTGATCGTGCTGGCGGTGCTGATGCCGATCATCGAAATCAACCAGCTGGTGCGGTAATTGAGGAATCGAATGAAACGTATGCCCATCCTGTTTAGTTTGCTGGCGCTGATCGCGCTGTCCGTCTCGGCCGCCTACTGGACGCTGCAGCTGTACACGCCGCAGCAGCGCCCGCTGGCCGCGCTGGCCACGCCGGCGCCGCCGGAGCCGTCGATGGCGGCCGCGGGCACCCTGTTCGGCGGCCAGGCGGTGGCGGCGACGGCCGCCAGTTACCAGCTCACCGGCGTGGTGGCCGACGGCGCCGACAGCGTCGCGATCCTGGTGCCGGAGGGTGCTCCGCCCCGGGCGCTCAAGGTGGGCAAGGAGATCGCCGCCGGCGTCACCGTGGCCGAAGTGCATCCGCGCTATGTGATGTTGTCCGAGGGCGGGGTGCTCAAGCGGGTCGAGCTGGCCACCGACGCCCGGGCCGCCAGCGCCACGGCGGCGCCGCTGCCGCCCGGGGCCCAGCCGGGCACCGTCCAGCCCGGGCCGCCGCCCCAGATGCCGGCGCCGACCCGGGTGACCGTGCCCGGCGAAACGCCGAGCCAGTAGCGCGCCGTGCCCAGACTGGCCCGATTGCTGGCGCCCTGCTGCGCCCTGGCCCTGGCGCTGCCGGCCTGGGGCCAGCTCGGCATCGACGAGGCGGCGCCGACGGCGCGCCCGCGCGTGGCGCTGGTGCTCTCGGGCGGCGGCGCGCGCGGCTTCGCCCACATCGGCGTGCTGCGCGCGCTGCGCGAGCAGCGCATCCCGATCGACATCGTCGTCGGCACCAGCATGGGCAGCGTGGTCGGGGGCGCCTACGCGGCCGGCAGCTCGGTCGCCGAGCTCGAATCGATGGCGCGCAACACCGACTGGGACAGCGTGGTGGCCGACCGCCCGGCGCGCGACCACCTGGCGTTCCGGCGCCGCGAGGAAGACTTGCTGCTGCCCTCGCGCATCGAGTTCGGGGTGCACCGCGACGGCCTGAGCTTGCCCCCTTCGGCGGCCGGCAACGCCGCGCTCGAGCAAGCCCTGGCCCTGCTGCTGCCGGCCGGCACCCACGACCTGCCGGTCAGCCAGCTGGCGCTGCCGTTCCGCTCGGTGGCCTCGGACTTGATCACCGGCGAGATGGTCGAGCTGGTCGACACCCCCCTGTTCCTGACCATGCGCGCCTCGCTGGCGGTGCCGGGCGTGTTCGCGCCGGTGCGGGTGCGCCAGCGGCTGGTCGTCGATGGCGGCCTGGTGCGCAATCTGCCGGTCGACATGGCGCGCGCGATGGGGGCCGACATCGTCATCGCCGTCAATGTGGGCACCCCGCTGGCGCCCGAGGCGCAGCTGGGCAGCGCGCTGGGCGTGGCCCAGCAGATGATGAACATCCTCACCGAGCAGAACGTGCAGCGCTCGCTCAAGGAGCTCGGCGCGCGCGACATCCTGATCGCGCCCGACCTGTCGGGTGTGAGCTTCCTCGACTTCAAGAACGTCGACCATGCGATCCGGGCCGGCGAGCGCGCCGCGCGCGCCCTGCTGGCGCGCCTGGCGCCGCTGGCAGTCGGGCCCGAGGCCTACGCCCTGTACGAGCACCGCCGGCTGGCCGCGCCGGCGCTGGGCGATGCGCCGCTGCCGCTGGTGGCGCTGACCGTCAGCGGCACGGTGCGCATCAATCCGCAGGCGCTGGCACGCCAGTCCGGGCTCGAGGCGGGCCAGCCGGTCAGCCAGGAGCAAGTGCGCCATGCGGCCGACACCCTGTACGGGCGCGGCGACCTGGCGCGCGTGGAGAGCGAGGTGAGCGACCGGGCCGGCCAGCGCAGCGTCGAACTGAAGGTCTCCGAAGCGGACTGGGCGATCAGCCGCCTGCGCGTGGGCCTGGAGCTGGCCACCGACTTCGACGACGCCAACAGCTTCGCCGTGAAGCTGATGCACGTGCGCTCTTCGCTCAACAGCTGGGGCGGCGAACTGCGCTCGGTGCTGCGCCTGGGCGACAAGCGCGACGTCGGAGTGCAGTTCTGGCAGCCGCTGGGCGCCGGCTCGCCGTGGTATGTGGCGCCGTCGCTGGCCTACGGCGCCGCGTCGTCCGACGTGTTCAGCGAGGGACGGCGGGTGGCGCGGGTGGGCTACAACGTGCGCACGGCCGCCGTCGTGCTCGGGCGCGAGCTGGGCAACTGGGGCGACGTCCAGCTGGGCATCGCGCGCCAGCGCGCCAGCGCCCACGTGACGATCCCGGACGATCCGAACGCGCTCATCGACTACGGTTTCGATACGATCGAGTCGCTGCGCTACCGGGTCGACACGCTCGACTCGCTGGCTTTCCCCAGCCGCGGCTACCTGGTCGACGCCCTGCTCGAGCGCTCGCCGGCCAGCGGCACCAACGGCGACCAGTCGCTGGCCCGTTCGGCGCTGGTGGCCATGAGCGCCTTCCACACCAGCAACTGGGCCGGCCACCTGTACGGCGAATTCGCGCGCGCCCAGCGCGGCTCGGCCGAGGTGGCGCTGGGCGGCTTCCTGCGCCTGTCGGGCACGCCCACCGATTCGATCGGCGGGCGCAGCGTGGCGTTCACGCGGCTGGTGATGGCGCGCCGCATCGGGGCGCTGCCGGTGACGCTGGGCGGCACGGTGCGGGCCGGCTTCTCGCTCGAGATGGGCGGCGCCTTCGATCCCGACCTGCCGTTTCGCGGCACCGCCCTGAAGCAGGCCATCAGCGGCTTCGTGTCGGTCGACACTCGCTTCGGCCCGGCCTACATGGGCGTGGGCGCGACCAAGGATGGCAGCCGCACCGGCTACCTGTTCCTCGGCCCCGTGTGGTGAGCAGGGCGCAGGCAAAAACGTCGAATCGGTGACGCTGCGCTGGTTCGCCCAAGGGCCGAAAAATCGCTAGCGGCGCAGCGCCGTGAAGGCGCCGAACTCCCAGGAGCGGAAACCGAGCAGCAGCGTGAAGCCGTCGCGCTCGCCGCTGTCGAGGCGGCGGTCGCCCTGGTGCAGGCGCGCCAGCTCGCCGGCCAGTTGCTGGATCTTTTGCACCAGCTCGCGGGCGCTGGACAGCGACAACTGGGCCGGCAGGCACATCAAGGTCTCGCCCGGGCCGTCGAAGTGGCCGCCGAAATAGTCGGCCACCACGTTGGCGCGGAAGTACTGCTGCACCGGCCCGTCCGGCAGCCAGCGAAAGGCGTTCGAGACGCGCAGGCTGTAACGGTTGAACGGCTTGAGCTCGATCACGCCCAGCCGGTCCAGCTCGGCCAGGCAGGCAATGCATTCGGCCTCGCTCAGCGTGTAGGTGTCGAGCACCTGCTCGAAGCTCCAGTGCCCCAGGCAGCAGATCGCCACCAGCAGCAGGCGCGGATTGGCCATCAGCGACTTTTCCTGGGGCAGGGTGAGAGTGTCGGCATGCGGCTTGACGTCGGCCGCCCGGCGCAGCACGTCCTCCATCGCCACCCCGGCCGCCTTGCAGATCTGCGCCAGGCGCGACAGGGCCATGTCCTTCTGGCCGAACATGCGCTTGACGCTCGATTCGCTCATGCCGATGCGCTCGGCGAGCACCTTGTAGGTCATTCCCGTGGCCCGCAATTCCGAGCGCAGCACCTGCACCACCAGTTCCGGTGAACTCATTCCATCCCCCTGCGTTGTCGTGGCCACAGTGTAGCGCGAAAGCAGCGGCGGGCGGTACGCGTGGTGCCGCCTGGCGCTACTTTTCAGCGGGGATTGGCGGTTTGCGCCGAAAGCGGGGACACTGCGTCGGTCCAGTCGCGGCCATGCCGGCGCGAGCGAACCGACCCACCCGATCCGACCAGGCCGACATGAAACAGCACCCGATTGCAATTGCCCTGCTGGCGCTGAGCGCCGCGGCCGGCGCCAACGAAGTCAACCCGATCTACGTGGGCGCGGCCGTCGGCCAGGCCCGCTACCAGTGCCTCTACAGCGGCAGCTGCAATGAGGAGCGCGCCGCCAGCGGCAAGCTTTACGTGGGTTATATTTTCGTTCCCGTGGTGAGCTGGTCCGACATGAAACTGGCCAGTTCGGTCGAACTCGATGCCTACCGGGGCGCAGGCGCGAAGCTGTTTTCGAACCAGGACTGGAATGCCTCGTTCAAGGGCGTCGGGGCGCTGTACAAGGCCAACCTAAAGGCCAGCGAAGCGTTCTCGCTCAATGCGCACCTGGGCATGGCTTACCTGGAAACCAGGTTCGACTCGGGCTTCTCGTCGGCCCGGGGCAGGTTCAGCCCGGTCGGCGGACTGGGACTGAGCTACGCGCTCGACAAGAACTGGTCCATCACGCTCGACTACGACCGCTTCCATCTCAAATTCGGTGCACCGGCCAGCCAGAAGGCCGAGATGCTGACCATCGGCGCAGGCTACAAGTTCTAGCTGCGCCGCACAGGATGGCCTGATCGCGGGCGCCCGCTGGGGCGTCCGCAGGCGGCCACCTTACGCTTCTTCCAGTGTGCGCTTTGCCTTGGCCAGCGCGCGCCTGGCGGCCTGGCGCTGCGCCGTCTGGCCCTTGGCGTGGGGGCCGGCCGCGCGCAGCCTGGCCGCCACCGCGACCGGGTTGCGCGGCTTGCCGGACTGCTGCGAAGGCTCGATCCTGATCCGCATTTTCTGGCGTGTCGCCAGTGCCTTGTTTGCCATCGCGCCTTCTCCTACAGCACGTAGCGCGACAGGTCTTCGTTTACGGCCAGCTTGTCGAGCCGCATGTTGACGTAGGCCGCGTCGATCGCCACCACCTGGCCGCTGTTCTCGCTGGCCGAGAACGAGACTTCCTCGAGCAGTTTTTCCATCACCGTGTAGAGGCGGCGCGCGCCGATGTTCTCGGTGCGCTCGTTGACCGAGAACGCGATTTCGGCCAGCCGCGTGATGCCCTCGGGGGCGAACGCGACCTTCACGTTTTCGGTCGCCAGCAGGGCCTCGTACTGCTTGGTCAGGCAGGCGTCGGTGCTGGTGAGGATGCATTCGAAGTCGGCGATCGAGAGCGACTCGAGCTCGACCCGGATCGGGAAGCGCCCCTGCAGCTCGGGAATCAGGTCCGACGGCTTGGCCAGGTGGAAGGCGCCGGAGGCGATGAACAGAATGTGGTCGGTCTTGATCATGCCGTATTTGGTGTTGACGGTGGTGCCCTCGACCAGCGGCAGCAGGTCGCGCTGCACGCCGGCGCGCGAGACGTCGGCCCCGC
>JAZJYV010000091.1:0-12579 GCA_040390195.1 Pseudomonadota bacterium
CCCACACTTATCGACTGTTAATTGTTAAAGAACTTTATTCGGTACTGCTTGCTGCGCATTACGAAGCGTTGTGTTCGTTGCAGCAGAGAGATGAGATTATGCGGCGTTTTGCAATTTTCGTCAACCTCTATTTTTGCTCTCCCCACCGTTTGCGTGCTGCCTTTCAGCGGGGAGGCGAACTATAGCAAAGCGTCGGCGACCTTGGCAAGGGCTTTTCTGCATCATCGCAAACTCAATGTCTGCCGCTTCCATGCGGCATCCTGCCAACGATAGAAGGTGCTCAATGAATCCGGGCGATCCGCGGACCGCTCTACCGCAAGGCTGTCGATGTTGACTACTTCAAAGCTGCGCCTGTAACGGCCGTCCACCCTGGCCTCGCGCGCCACCAGCATTTTTGCTGTGCCTGGCACCCAGCCGGCAAATTCAGCATAGCCCAAGCCAGGCTCCGTCGCAGCGGGCGGTATGACATCAACACGCCATCCACTCGCGGCGCGATGAAACACCCAGAGCTCGCGCCACCCATCCATCGCTTGCACGGCCAGTGTCAATGCGTTGGCGTGCGCGTCTGCGCGCGCAGACGCCTGCCACACAATGCCGTAAGTGCAGCCGGTGACAAGCACAAGCTGCTTCGCGTCGAGCAGCGTCACGCAAGATTCGCCCGACTGGCCGGCGCGCACATTCACATGCAAGCCAGCGCTATTCGCAGGCGTTGTTTCAGCCGCCCAGCGCACACTTCCCACGCGAATGCCGGCATCAGCGTAGGGCGTGGCGTCTTCGTCAGCCAGCTCGACCTTGTTGACCGCGGCCAGCTCCTGAAGCGCGCGATTGGCGGCGTCCTGCGCTGGCTCGCCTTGGCGCGCACGTTCGAATGCGATCGACGACCAGACATTGGCGCGCCGCATCCGCAGCCGATTGCGCAAGTGCTCGGGCAAGCCAAGCAGGTCCATCTTGTCAAGCACTTCCGCTCGCCATACATCGAGCGCACCGCGCTCGCTCACGCGCAAATCTGGCGCGACACATTCAGGACGTGTGAGGCCCAACGCAGCCCGCGCCCGCTGCGGCTGTGTCGAAGACATCGCCAGCACGCGCCGAAAAGCCTCACCGTCGTAGCACAGCTGCATCCGGCCCTCGCGCTCGAAGCTGCGGATTGAGACGCCATAGCTGGCCACCACTTCAAGGTGCGCAGCGACCGCCGTTTCGCTCAGCTTGTCGAGCCTTCCCGACGCTCGCCGCGCCAATCTGTCCGCCATGCCACCGAGGGCGTCGAAGGCTTCAGCATCGATGGCGCTGGCCGGTGTCGCCTTGAAATAGGCGGCAGCATAGGCCACGCCAAGGGCTTCTGCGCCAGGCGTGTCGCGGACAAAGCGAAGCACGGCCATCAGTTCGGCACTTGCTCCCGGATCGAGCGCGACGAGGCGCACTTGCGCAGCACGAATGTAGCCGGCCCTTTCACGCCGGTGGTCGTAGACCTGCAGGTAATCCATTTTTTCGCCGCGAACCTCGAGCGCGTCACCTTGCCAGAGCAGTGCTTGCGAGGTGGAGGAGTCCTTCGGCGCCGCACGCAACTGCGCTTGATCCTGGGTGACAATGGCCAGCGTGGCGGCCAACGCAATGGTGGCGATCATGACTATTGCCCCATGGGCTTGCCGGCGCCGAGCAAGGCCGATCCGATGAATCCACCATCAGCGGGAGGCGGGGCAATGATCACCGATACCTTGTCGGACAATTTGTCAGCCATGGTTTTCTGGATCAGCAAGGGGTGGCGACTGATCAACACACCCTCGCGCTCCATCTGCGCCGAGGCGACCCGTCCAACCACGTCCTGGCGATAGGCCTCGGCGTCAGCCAATTTGCGACGCGAGTCTGCTTCGCCAGCGGCTTCGATCACACGCGCCTGCGCCGTGCCTTCGGACGTCTTGATGCGCGATGCCTTCTCCGCCTCGGCCTCAAGCTTGCGCTGTTCGATCTGCTTCTGTTTGAACGGCAGCACATGCGCCATCGCCTGCTCCTGCGCCTTGGCCGCGATAATCTGCTCGTTGCCGGCCGCCTCGGCGGCTTTCTCACGCTTGATCTTGTCGGCATCGGCTTCCAACGAAGTTTGCTTGACCTGCTTTTCTTTCAATTCCAACGTATAGCGCATTTTTTCGGTTTCGAGCTCTTCGGCCAACAGCTTCTCCATGCCGGCCATGTAGTCGGGCGGCAGCGTGATCTTGCCAATCGAGACGCCACGCAGCAGGATGCCGTCGGCGGCCAGCTTCGGTTTCAGTTCAGCCTCGATCGCCTGCTGGATTTCGGCGCGCTTGGTCGAGAAAATCTCACGTACCGTGTAACGGGTAAAGACCTTGTAGATCACGCCCTGCACGGCCGGATCAATGACGGCGACGCTGATATTGTCGGGCAGGGTCTGGGCAATCGCCACCACCTTGGCCGGATCGAAGGCGTAGCGCACGGTCAGGTCGACGCCGAGCGCCAGTCCCTCGACCGATTGGTAAGGTGCTTCACCGGCGCGCGCTGGCCTGTACAGTTGATCGAGCAGCGGCAGCTGGCGCAACTCATGCAAGCCGGGCACGACCAGCATGGCGCCATCGCGCGCGGTGCTGGTGGCGCCGCTCAATTGATTGATACGGATACCGATATTGCCGCGCTCAACCTTGTGCAGCGGCGGATGGCTGACCACCAGGTAGCCCAGGCCGGCCAGACCGGCGGTCCACGCCAGGCTGCGTAAGCCGACGCGCGGCGTCGCCCTGGGGTCTCTTCCAAATGCCGACCGGGTCGCGGCCACGCCCCCCTCAAACGCCGCACGCATTGCCTGCACCATTTTCCTGATCCGCTCAACCATCTGTCTCACCTTTTCATCCATTAGGGGGAAATGCACCCGCATTTCCCTGAGATGCATGATGCCGCCGACTGCGCGGAAGTATCAATGCCCCCGCCGGGACAGAACGTACTCGCTTGTGAGGAAATGCTCACAGCGCGCGTATGACATTTCGCGCGAAAGCGTGGATACTGCATCCATCGTCAACCCGCAGGAGCAGCAGATGCCAAGAGTGGCCGTCATCGAAGACGACCTTCCGACCAGCCAGCAGCTGCGCAGCTGGATCGAAGCCGCCAAACCGGGCATCGTGGTTGACCAATGGTTCAGCCGCGATGAAGCCGAAGCTGCCATCGCGCGCGAACGCTACGACCTGGTCGTGCTCGACATCGAGCTCGGTCGCGAGCGCCACGCCGGTGTGGCCATCATCAACGCCATCAACAAGAAGCACGCGACCCCGGTGCTGGTGGTGTCGGCCATGCCAGCGACCATCTACCGCAGCATCATGAAGGCGCTCGACGCTTGGGACTACCTGCAGAAGGCCACATTCGAGGAGGCCGATTTCACTGATACCTTCCTCGAAATCCTGCGCTCGGTGAAGGAGCGCAAGGGGCCCGCGGGCGCCGACGAACTCTCAATGGACCCGCTGCGCCAGCGCACTCCGACCTGGCGCGGCCAGCGCATCAACCTTCCGCTGACCGCGCAACGAATTTTGGCAGCCTTGTTCGCGCGTCGCGGCCAAGTGGTCTCGTACGAGGAGCTGTTCGAGGTCGTCAAGAGCGGCCGAAACCGCGACAACATCCGCAAGCACGTCAGCACCATCCGCGACGCTTTCCGGGAGATCGACCCGGCTTTCGAATGCATCGAAAACGTGCCGATGCGCGGCTTTCGCTGGATCGATTGAGCATGGGCTGGCACTTGCTGCGCGTTGTCCCTTACCGCCTGCGCATCCTGCTGCGCACGGCGTTCCTGTTGCTGGCGCTGGCCACGCTGGGCCTGGCCTTGTCGGTGCTGCAGCAGGAAAAACAACTCAGCTATAAAAACTACCAAGCCAGTTTTCGCAAGACGGGCGAACAAGTGGCGGCCACGTTACGCCATCCTTCTGGCCAGCTGGCACTGCTCAATCCTCCCGCTGCAAGTACTGCGCAAGCGACGCTGCATCCGCTGCTGCTGCCGTTTCCGTCACTTGATTTCGACGACCAGCAAAAAGTGCAGCAGGCGGTGGCAATGTCCGGCTGCCTTCGTCAGTACGGCAACTCCGGAAGCTTGTGCGCGGCCGTTGGCAATAACCCTTGGGCCGGCGGCTTTATCTACGTCGCGGGCAGTTTCGACAGTTCCCGGCTGGTGTCGCACCACAGCGGCGACGAGGCCCTCGATCAATCGCACCGCTTGAAAGTGAGCGTGACCCTGCGCGGCCAGACCTACCGCTGGATCGCGCCGTTCGAGGAGGAAGGCGCCGGTCGGCTTCCGCCCAATTCCTATACGCCGATCCGCGGCCGCCTGACCGGTTTCAACGCGGACGACGAGGGCCGCAAGCATACGCGTCCGGTGCGCGACTTCCGCGGCTGGATCTGGCAAAACGCGCAGTGCAACGTGGCCGAGAGCGAAGACTGCCTGCGCAACGCCTTCTTCTCGCTGCGCCTGCCCGTCAGCGTGCTGCAGGAGGCGCTATTTGACAAACGGCGGCCAACCTGGCCGCCACCGGACCTCGACCAGATTCTAGTGAGCGTGGCGGTGCTGCCTCCCCGTGATGGTGCCGCCCTGCTCGATAGCGACCTGGGTGGCGCCGTGCCCTCGTTTTCCCTGAGCGATCTCGGCGCTCTGCTGCTGCCGGGCGAGACGCTGCGCATCGACAAGCTGGCCGGCGCAAGGGCCGGTCAGTTGATTCAGCTGGTGGGAGACAACGGGGCCGAGGACGCGTCCTGGCATGCGTTGACGGCGCTGATCCGCCGCCTGCCGGTCGACGCCTACGACACCGCGCTTGAATCGACGCAGCGCATCGTCACGCCGGTTGGCAGCTACGACGTACTCCTCAAGGGCGATGCGCGCAGTGTCAGCAAGACCTTGAGCGTGGTGGCGAGTCGACTGGCATGGTTTGTCGGCGCCATGCTCGTGGCACTGCTGCTGGCGTGGCTGGCGATCGAGATTGGCATCATCAGCCGCATCAAGGCGCTGATCGAGCGTGCCGATTCGGTGGCCCGCACCGCCAAGGAGTCCGGCGCGGCGCCCCAACCTGACTTGTCCGATCTGCGCGGCGAGGACGAATTGGGTGTGCTGGCCAGCTGCCTGCACGACTTGCTGCGCCGGGTGCGCGAAAACGTCGAGCGCGAGGCGATCCGCGCCGAACAGGAACGCGACATGTGGCACGCGGTCGGGCACGAGATCATGTCGCCGCTGCAGTCGCTGATGGTCCTGCATGGCCAGCCGGACGACCAAAGCCACCGCTACATCAGCCGCATGCAGCAGGCGATCCGCGTCTTATATGGCAGTGCATCGCCGAGCGAGGCGTTTCAGTCGACGGTGTTGCAAGTCAGCGAGGTCGACCTCGACGCATTTCTCGCCAACGTCGCGCAGGGCGCGCCCTGCGTTGGAATTGCGAACGTGCGCTTCGCGAGCGCAGGGCACGCCATCAAGGCCCGCGCCGACGAGTATTCGCTAGAGGATGTCGTGACCCACGTGCTGCGCAACGCGGAGCGCTACCGGCTTGCCGGCAGTGCCATCGAGATCACATTGGAGGCGGCCGAGACCGGCGCCGTGATCGGTATTTTCAATCAGGGCCCGCACATTCCCGCCGACATGATTACCCGAATTTTCGAGTACGGCGTCTCGGAGCAGCCCGATTCCGCGGGTGCCGGCAGCCGCGGCCAGGGCTTGTTCGTCGCCAGGACCTACATGGCCAAGATGGGTGGCACCATCGCGGCGTGCAACGTGGACGGCGGCGTCAGCTTCGTGCTCAGCCTGCAGCGATCGCATTCGTGACCCAGGCATAGCCGAGACGCTCCTGCTCCATTCTGACGCGCTCGCCGAAGCGGTCCTGGCGCAGCGCCTCGAACAAGGCCAGCTCGGCGCCGCCCAGGCGCGTCGGATTCCCGCCGAAGCGCTTGCCGGCATCCTCTTGCCCCCACAATGAGCGGTGCGCCAATAGCGTTGCCTCATCCATCAGCATCGAACGCGCATGCGGCATGCTTGCGCGCAGGCGGTCGAGAATGGCGAAACCGTGGGTGTCGATATCGCCCCAGTAGACGACGTCGCGCTCGCGCAGCCATGCGACATCGGCCAGCCGGTCGATTCCGTAGCCACCGCCGAAGATGACCAATCCTTCGGGCACCTCGGGAAACGCCAGTCCGTTGATCTCGTTTTCAGTGATAAAGACGCGCCGCGCCGCAATTTTCAGGGCGCAGAACTGCGCTACCGGCACCGTCATGTCGCTCAAGCCGCAGATCGCGAGATTCGGATCGAGGGTCCGAAAGCGCAGCAACGGCGGTTTGCTCAGCAAGCCAAAGCGCGCCTCGAACTGGCGCGCGCCGCTGGCGTCGGCGCGGATCGCCTGGTCGGGCAACACCTGGTCGAGCAACTCGGCCAACAGGACCTTGCGCGCTTCGATGAATTTGCTGTCGACGCCGGCAATGTCGAGCTGGCGCGCGTACAGCTGCGGGCGCGGATGGGCGACAAACCACGACAGGATCGCCAGCACGCGCTCCCATGCATCGGCTTCGGCCAGCACGGCCAGCGGTCGCCGTGCGATCCAGTCCCTCAGCTGTGGGAACAACGCCAGCGTCGCCGCGGCCAGTTGATCAAAACGCTGCGCTTGCGCGCGCCGTCCAATCAAGCGCAGTGCGTCGCTGTCGCTGGCCAGCACGACCTTGTCCGGCATCCGGTTGCGGCCAAGCTGGCGGTGATTGATCTCGCGCCACACGATCTGGTAGGCGCTGCCCGCCTCCAGGTCCCGGATCCAGGCGCGCACGGCCTCGAACTGTTCGCCCAGCTCCGATACCGACGGCTGGCGCAGCGCCAGCTCGAGCGGGAACAGGCCCGCATCGGACACCCGCGCCGCCAGCAAGCGTCCATCGTCCCACATCCGCTGCACTTGGGCGCGGATCGTCGCCGGCGTCGACCAGGCGCTCCTGGTACTCATGCGGTCCTGGCCAGGCGCTCTGCGCGATACTGCTCGATGCTAAGGTAGCGCAGCATCGACTGCCGGCCCTCTTCGCTGTGGACGAAACCAAGGCCGGCGACGTACGGTTCGATGATGTGAATCTTTTGCAGCGGTGTGACGATCAACAATTGCAGGTTCATGCGCTTGAACAGCTCCAGGCCGTAGCGCGCCGACTCGTCCGAACCGCGGCCGAACGCCTCGTCGATCACCACGAAGCGGAACGAGCGCGATCGGGTCACACCCCATTCGAGTCCGAACTGATAGGCCAGGCTGGCCGCGAGCACAGTGTAGGCGAGCTTCTCTTTCTGGCCACCGGATTTGCCGCCAGCGTCGGTGTAATGTTCGTGCTCTCGGTCGTCCTCGCGCCAGCGTTCTGACGCCGAGAACACGAACCAGTTGCGCACATCGGTGACCTTGCGGGTCCAGCGCCGGTCCATCTCGGCACTGCCCTCGCGTCCGCGGAAGCGTTCGATGATGCGCTTGACCTGCAGGAACTTAGCTTCGGAATACTCCTCGTCGGCCGAGCCGGTCAGGGCACCCTCGGTGCAGCTGCGCAAATCCTGCTGGAAATCGCGCAGGTCGGCATCGAGGTTGATTTCAGCCTCCAGCGCGATGTACCGGTTCGGGTTGTAGTCGATGGCACGCAACGATCCGTTGATGGTGGCAATGCGCTCGCGGATGGTTTCGCGCTCGCGCTTTAGCTGCGACTGGAAACCGGCAATCTCTCGGATCGTATTCTCGTTGAGCAGTTCCTTGAAGCGACCGGCAAAGCGCGGCAGATCGTCCGCCTGCAGCACCGCCAGCATCTTCTTGAATTCGTCGGCGGCTTCGATGCTGACGTCGACGTCGCGCGCATCGAGCGGCCATGCGCGCGTATAGTTCTGCATCGCCCCGATGATCGCGTCGCGCTGGCGCGCGATCTTCTTATCCTCGGCGTCGATGTTCGCCTGCAGCAGGTCGCGCATGTCGCGTTCGCGGTTCTCGGATGACTCGACCGTGAGCACGTTCTGGCTCAACGCCTGGGCGCGCAGCGATTCGAGCAGCGGAAAATAATGGGCACGCGCCGGCGCAGGCGTGGCCTCGACCAGCGTGGCGCAATCGCTGCGCAACAAGCTGGCCTGCTCGAGCTTCTCGGCCAGCTTCGCTTGCGCGGATGTGGCCGTGCTCAGTTCGTCTTCGCTCACGCCCTGGGTGGCGCAAAGCTCCGCGAGCTGCTGCTGCAAGGTGCGCAGCATGTCCGACGATGCGGCCAATGCCTGTTGTTCGCGTGCCAGCGCATCAATCGTGACGAGCAGCGGCTTCCAGTCCATTTCGTTGAAATTGTCGAACATCGCCAGTTGCTGCCAGTTACCCAACAGGGCGTTCTGGGCGTCGACCTGCGCCTTGTGCGACGAGATATGCGCACGGTGCGCCTGCACCCGCGTCGTCAGGTCGCGCTCCTGCTTGGCCAGCGCCGCGATCTTGGCGTGGTTCGACCAGCCCAGCACGTAGCGCGAGCGGTCGTCGAGCCGGTGGCGATCGTCTTTTTCGTGGCGCTCACCGCCGGCCTTGATCTGACCATTGCGCGTCACTGCGCGCTTCTCGCGCCGGAACTGATCGATGGTGTCGCAACAGGCGTGGTCGAAGCGGCGTGCGAGTTCGGCGTCGATCCAGCCGTAAAAGGGCGACTCCGGCTTGATCGCCAACTTGCGCGCCAGCGCGTCGGGGTGCTGGCCGCGCGTGTCGGCCACCACATTGGCACGCACCCTGTAGTACACCAGGCGATTGCCGATAATGGTGGTGTCGACCCAGGCAGCGACGCTGGCGTAGTGCGCTTCCGGCACCAGCAGCGACAAGCCGAAATTATGCAACAACCGTTCGGCCGCGCCTTCCCATGCGCGCTCTTCCTCGCGCACCTGGATTAGTTCCCCGATGAACGGCAAGCTGTCGGGAATAATGTGCAAGGCGGCGCACAGGGTCGCCCGCATCTCGAGCATCTGGCTGGGGATATTGGATCGGCGCTGACGCAGCGATTCAAGTTCGGCCGTGATGTCGGCATACTGGCGGCCCAGCTCGCGCAAGCTTACGCCAGCCTCGGTCAGCCGGTTTTGAAAATCGTCGCGCTGCGCGATGCACTCCGCCTGGCCGTCCTCGATCGCGCGCCGGTTGGCGCTGAACAGGCCCACCTCGGGTGCGCCGGGCAAGCCGAGCGCCTGGGCCAGCGCATCGTATTGGGCGGCGCGGCGCGCACGTTCATCCTTGACCTCTTGCAGGCGCGCCATCTCGGACCGCAACTGCTCGATGCGGTTGCCGCCGTTGTCCGCCATGGCCTGCGTGATTTCGTCGCGGCGCTGGGACTGGCCGCGCCTGTCCTCGCGCAGGCGCGCGATTCGGTTGGCCAGCTTGTCGAGCTCCACCTCCAGCGTGACGATGCGCTTGTCCAACAGCTCGCCCTTGAGCTGCGCAAACCACGGGCGCAGTGCCTCGCGGCAGCCGCGCAGCTGGTCGATCTGATGCTGCAAGTGATGAAAGCGGTCGCAATCGGCGCTGAGCGGGGTCAATTGGTCGATCTGCAGCTTGGCCTTGAGCACCGCTTCATGGGCGCGATTGAGATCGTCGAAGTGCGCAATCAGGGCCGCGATGCGGGCCTCGACGGGAAACGCCTCGAGCATGTGGTCGCGCACGAATTCGGTCAGGTTACCCACCGATTTCATCGACACGGTTTGATGAAACAAGTCCATCGCCTGTTCGCTGGCGATGCCGAAGCGGCGCCGGAAATCGGCCCCGTAAGGAGGAAAACTGTCGTGTAGCGTGACGCCCGGCGTCGCACGCAAGCGCTTGCGCAGCTGGGCAATGTCGCTGCCGAAACCGGCGCAGTGTTCAGCGATCGACAGCGCGCTGTCGGCCACGACGTAAAAGCGCTCGGGCTGGCCACGTATATCCTTGAGCCAGAAAACCTGGGCCAGCGTTACGCTCTGATCGAAGCCTTCGTTGTGAAATATGCCGAGGATGACGGAATAGCTGTTATGGTCGCGCAGCGAAACGGCGCGCGCCGCCATGCCGGTGTCGCCACGCTCGGATTTGTAGTTCCCCATCACGTAGGTGCGCAAGCTGCGTTCGCGCGCATCGGCCCCGGCCGCCTTGTTGTACGAGATCTTCTGCGCCGGCACCAACAGGGTCGTGAGCGCATCGACCAGCGTCGACTTGCCGGAACCGATGTCACCAGTTAGCAGGATGTTGTCGCCGCCCGGATGCAGGCGCCACACCCGTTCGTGGAAGGTCCCCCAGTTGAGGACCTCGAAATGGTGCAGTCGAAATCCGGCGCGTTCGGCACTTGCCGCGAACCCGAGCGCTGGCGATTCCATGTCCAGCTCCGGCTGATGGCTCATGCGCCCTCCCCGTCCGTTGCGGCATGCGCCGCGTACTGGTCCAGGCGTTGCTCGAATTCCGCGAGCCATTGCCCATCGACGAAGGCCTTCAGGATGCGGCGAACTTCGAACTGGTGCTCCTGACCGCGCAAACGGTGCAGAAAGCCAAGCTCGATCACCTTGTTCAAGTGGGTGTCCATGCGGTCGAGCAAGCGGGCCTCGTTGGCGGTGGCCGGCAAGAACAGGCGTACCTGTTCGGCGATCTGATCGCGGCCGATGACCAGCCGCGTCTCGCCGCCGGTGGCGTCGAATTCAGCCAATTTTTTGCGCAACAGCACCAGAATCAGGCTGACAGGATAGCTGAGCTGGCGGCGCTGGATCAGCCTCGGGAAATCCGGTTCGCCCGGAACCTGCGCGCGCTGGCGCAGGTAGGCATAACCTTCCGCTTCATCGAGGATCAGTTCCAGTCCAATCATAGTGCAATAATCGCGCACCCGGCTTTGCAAGTCGATCAAGGGCTGCCACAGCGCGGCATTGGACTCGCGGTAAATCACGCCTTGAAACAGGCCCACCAACAGCTGGCCCAGGCGGTTTGCTTCGTTCATTATCGTTTCAGTATTCATTGTGCATAAATGATCAAGGGCAGCGTGGCCATGCGCCGGCGTCCGTGTTCATCGGTCCAGGCAATTACTTCGGTCCGTTCGTCGTCTATGGCAGCGCTCAGTTCATGGGTGGCAAGCTTCAGGTAGGTGGCCAATTCGGCCAATCCTTGCTCGAGCGGATACTCGGCCACCAGTGCCGCAAGCGATACCTGGCGCCGCGTCTGCAGGGCGCGGCGAATATTCGACGTCAGGCGCAACTGGTCTACATAGACCTGTTCGAACAGGGCGTCGGCGGCGATCTCCACGCCGTCGTCAGCCACGATCTGCTGGGTGATCTTGGGCTTGAACGGTGGGCTGAACAAGGTCCGGTCCATGTTCAAGGTGATCCCTGGAGCGGGCGAGTCAATGTACGTGAAATCGCGTTCGTCAATCTGGCCGCGCAGCGCCAAAGACTTTTGTTCGATGTCGCGCATGAGTTGCATGATGCGCCGATTTTCCAGCCAAGCCTGGTCGTCCAGGTAACGCCGCAATTGTTCGGACAGGCGCGCGACAGTGCGCTGGGTGACTTCGCCGGCCTCCAGCCAGTCGTAGTGAATGCGCTGCAGGCGGGTGTCGGGCGCCAGTTCGCGCACCGGGCCGAGCTTGAGCACCGTGTCAAGCAGGCTGCTCAGCTCATCCTGGCGTGAGGGCGACATCAGCAGATCCCAGAAGGCACGAAAACTCTTGCCCTCGTCCGTTTCGGAAATCAGGTCGCGCTGGCCGAAAATTTCCTGAAGCAGCGCGCCCTTGCTTCCGTCCCAAGTCGCAATCTGCTCGCGGACCTGGCGATCCAGCGTGCGGAAATTCTGATCGACCGCTCGGAAGTCAGAGAGCAGTTCGCGCGCAGTCGCCGCCATCTGCAGGAATCGTTCGCGCACCTGCGTCGGGTCCATCAAGTCCAGGCGGCCGGCCCCGATCTGGGTGATTTCGACGTCGATTTCGGCCTTGCGGCGTTTCAGCTCCGCGATACGCGTGCGCGGGTCCAGTTCGGTACCGTCAACAATCTGGTGCAGCAGATCGAACACGGTCATCAGACGCGACTCGGTGCCGATAAATGCGCGTTGGCCGAGGTTCTTGAGCCAATCGATCGCCATTTCAGTCGATGAGGCCAAGTCGTAGTGCGCTTCGTCCTGGCCGGGGGGATAGTATTTTCGCAGCCAGCCGCGGTCATCGGAGGCCCAGTCATCGAGATAACTGGTTGCTGGTTTGGGAAACAAGACTTCATCGGCACCCTGGTGCAGCTGGTACAGATGGTCATCAAGTTGGGACGCCAACTGGTCGCGGCCGATGCTGCGCACGTTGGGCACGATGAAACTCGCATGCAGGAAGCTGGCGATCATCGGCGCATGGTCGGCGGCAAGCAGGCGCCACGCCGGGTTGGTGCGCCGTTGGGTCAGCAGATGAAGATAGTCCATCGCGGTTCCGGATCGCCTTCTGGTTAGTTGATCACTCTATCATTTTAAACGTGGGGTGGAAAATAAGGGGCCGCCCAGACCGCATTCCACCATTGCCAGCGCTCCGGTGGTGCATGCAATGGTGGAATTCGGCTGCCTTTCCACCCTACGGTGTTTCGATGGATCAAAAAAAAACCCCAGCATCTCTGCTGGGGTTTTCTTATATAAC
>JAZJYV010000092.1:0-4620 GCA_040390195.1 Pseudomonadota bacterium
AGAACGAAGACCTACAAAAACGAGCTTAACTTAGCGGCATTAGGGTCTGACCCCTGCTTGCTTCTTGAGCGCGGTATTGCTGGGCGCCGTGGTCGGCAATTCGCTGTCGAATCGCGATGGCTACTACCGCTAGCCGATTGCGAGGGGTCGGACCCCGGTTTTTCTGTTGGGGGTCCGACCCCGGTTGCGGCGGCGTCTGCGAACCCCTATTGTCCCGGCTAAACATCTCTGCTTGCTCCCGCCGCTGTGCAATTTATTGCGCCGGCAAAATCTCCAGCACCAATTCTTTCGGCCGGCACAGGCGCACACCGAGCCCGGTCACCACCAGCGGGCGCTCGATCAGGATCGGGTGCGCGACCATCGCGGCGATCAGTGCCGCGTCGTCCAGCGCCGGATCGTCCAAGCCCAGTTCGGCGAACAGCGCCTCCTTGCTGCGCATGGCCGCGCGCACGCCCAGGCCGGCCCGTGCGATCAAATCGCGCAGCACGGCCGCGTCGGGCGGCGTCACGAGATAGTCGACGATGTGCGGCTCGATGCCGGCCGCGCGGATCAATTCGAGCGTGTTGCGCGAGGTGCCGCAGCGCGGGTTGTGGTAAATCGTGGTGTCCATGCGACGCTCCTGGCCGGAATGAGGGGCTTGCATGCTACTGCACCCGGCCCCGGATGTGCACGTTTTTTTTCTTGTCGGCCCGGACTGCGCGCTATAGAATGCAGTCGCGCTTTTTCCGTTGTGCAATCTTCATTGCCGGCCGAAGGAGCGCGACCACACAACAATGAGACCTGCGCGCCAGGCAATCTGGAGGGGAAATGGACAATTACGAGCTCAATGCGGCGCAGCTGCCGACATTCGGCCAGCGCACGGCGCTGCGCTTGCTCACGCTGTTCGGCTGGCGTTTGCGCTTCAAGCCGCTGCCCGGGCCATATGGCGTGGCGGTGGTGTATCCGCACACCTCGAACTGGGATTTCGTGGTCGGCCTGCTGGGCAAATGGGCGATCGGCCTGCCGTTCAACTGGCTCGGCAAAGACGCGCTGTTTCGCGGCCCCTTCGGCCCCCTGATGCGCTCCTGGGGCGGGATCGCCACCGAACGGAGCACCTCCACCGGCGCCACCGCGCGCCTGGCCGCAGCCATGCGCGCGGCGCCCTGGTGCTGGATCGCCATCGCGCCCGAGGGCACGCGCAGCTACCGTCCCCACTGGCGCAGCGGCTTCTACCATCTGGCAGTGACGGCCAGGGTGCCGCTGCTGATCGTCTACCTCGACTATCCGAACAGGGTGCTCGGGGTGGTCGAGACGATCGAGCTGAGCGGCGACCCGCAGGCCGACATGGCCGCCGTGGCCGCCGCCTATCGCGGCCACGAGGGCTTGCATCCGGAACTGGCGGCGCCGATCGCACTCTCTCCGCCGCGCGCCTAGTCGGGCCGGCGGGACGCCGAACCGCTCAGGCGTCGAGCAAGCCCTGGCTGCGGATGAACTCAATGATGGCCGGCACGCCCTCGCCACTGCGCAGGTTGGTAAACACAAACGGGCGCTCGCCGCGCTGGCGCCGCGCGTCCTGCGCCATGACGCCGAGGTCGGCGCCCACATGGGGCGCCAGGTCGGTCTTGTTGATGATCAAAAGGTCCGAACGGGTGATGCCCGGCCCGCCCTTGCGCGGGATCTTCTCGCCCCCGGCCACGTCGATCACGTACAGCGTCAGGTCCGACAACTCGGGGCTGAAGGTGGCCGCCAGGTTGTCGCCGCCCGACTCGATCAGGATCAGTTCGAGCTGCGGAAAATCGGCCTGCATGCGCGCGATCGCCTCCAGATTGATCGAGGCGTCCTCGCGGATGGCCGTATGCGGGCAGCCACCCGTTTCCACGCCCATCAGGCGCTCGGCTGGCAGCGCCTGGGCGCGCAGCAGGATCTCCATGTCCTCGCGGGTGTAGATGTCGTTGGTGATCACGGCCATGTCGTAGCGCTCGCGCATGCCCTTGCACAGCATTTCGCACAGCGCCGTCTTGCCCGAACCGACCGGGCCGCCGATGCCGACCCGCAGCGGATTGGATGTCATGTGTCAGCTCCTCAGGAACGGTACAACCTGCCGTGCTGCACCTCGTGCCGCATCGACAGCATGGAAAGGCCGGGCGTCCAGTTCGACATGGCGCCCTCGTCGAGCGTCTGGGCCAGCAGCGCCGCCTGCGCCAGCTCGGCGCGCAGCGACAGCAGCAGGCGCTGCCCCGCCACCTGCCCTAGCGGCACCGACTTGACGCACACCAGCACCTGGTTCTCGGCCCAGCTGAACAACATCGCCAGCAGCGCCTCCTCGTGCGGGATCGACAGCGCCGCCACCGCGCTGGCGAACGCGGTGGGCAATCCCACCTCGCCGGCCGGCATGGCGCCGTGCGCCAGGCTCAGGTCCTGCAGCAGGCGCGCCAGCGAATAGCCCATCTGGACCGTCTCGGCGCGCGCCTCGGAACTGTCGCGCGCGGCCAACTGGCGCTCGTTCCACAGCGCGACGGCAGGCGCGTCGTTGGCCGCGAAGGCCTTCAACAGGCGCCACTGCAGCGGCGCGTCCCACAGCGCCACCGATTCGTTGAGCTGGCGCACGATCCAGTCGCGCGCGCTGTCGGCGTCGCGCACCAGGCCCGCCTCCAGCGCCGCCTCCAGCCCTTGCGAATAGCTGTAGGCGCCGATCGGCAGCGCCGGGCTGGCCAGTTGCAGCAGGTGCAGCAAGGCGCCCGGGTTCATGCCGCGTCGCCCGGCCGGTGGATTCTCTGGCGCAGCGCCACCGGCGCCAGCGGATGGGCATCGCCGCGCTGGCCGTGGTGGCCGCCGGCGTAGGCGCCCTGCTCCGGCTCGAACGGCGCGAGCTCCTCATGCACGCTGGCGCCCAGTCCCCGCACCATCTCGCCCAGTACCGGGTCGGCCAGGATGCGCAGCGTGCCCTTGCCGATCTGGACCTGGGTGTGGCGGTTGCCCAGGTGGTAGGCGCAGCGCGCCAGCACAAGCTCGCTGGCGCAATCGACCAGGTAGGTCGGCTCGGGCGCGGCCACCACCTGCACCACCAGCGACTCGGCGCCGGTCAACAAATCGCCTCCGCGCAGCACCGTGCCGCGCGTGGTAAACACCGCCACCTCCTCGCCCGAGTCCAGGCGCGCGCGCAGCCGGCATTTTTCACGCTGGTCGTAGGCCAGCACCAGGCGCCCGTATATCCGGGGCGCGGCGTCGATCCGGGTGTGCAAGGTAAGCATGCAAACTCCTCAAAACAGGAAATAGCGCTGCGCCAGCGGCAGCACGGCGGCCGCTTCGCAGACCAGCAACTGGCCGTCGGCGCGCACCTCGTAGGTTTCGGAATCGACTTCCATGTGCGGCGTGGCGCCGTTGTGGATCATGTCGCCCTTGCGCAGGCTGCGCGTGCCGCGCACCGGGATCACGGTCTTGGCCAGTCCCAGGCGCTGGCCGATGCCGGCGTCGAAGGCGGCCTGCGAGACGAAGGTGAAGGACTTTTTCAGGCCGCCGCCATAGGCTCCGAACATCATCCGGTAATGCACCGGCTGCGGAGTCGGGATCGAGCCGTTCGGGTCGCCCATCTGGGCCGCCGCGATCATGCCGCCCTTGAGGATCAGCGACGGCTTGACGCCAAAGAAGGCCGGCTTCCACAGCACGATGTCGGCGATCTTGCCCACCTCGAGCGAGCCCACCGCGTGCGCCACGCCATGCGTGATGGCCGGGTTGATGGTGTACTTGGCGATGTAGCGGCGCACCCGGAAGTTGTCGTTGCGCGCCGTGTCGGGCGCCAGCGGGCCGCGCTGCACTTTCATCTTGTGCGCGCTTTGCCAGGTGCGCATGATGACCTCGCCGACCCGGCCCATCGCTTGCGAATCGGACGACATCATCGAGATCGCGCCCAGGTCGTGCAAGATGTCCTCGGCGGCGATGGTTTCGCGCCGGATGCGCGATTCGGCGAACGCGACGTCCTCGGCGATGGCCGCGTCGAGGTGGTGGCACACCATCAGCATGTCGAGGTGCTCGTCGAGCGTGTTGACGGTGAACGGGCGGGTCGGATTGGTCGACGAGGGCAGCACGTTGGCCTGGCCGACGGCGGCGATGATGTCCGGCGCATGGCCGCCGCCGGCGCCCTCGGTGTGGAAGGTGTGGATGGTGCGGTCGCGAAACGCGGCCAGCGTGGTTTCCAGGAAGCCGCCTTCGTTGAGCGTGTCGGTGTGGATCGCCACCTGCACGTCCATCTTGTCGGCCACGCCCAGGCAGGTGTCGATCGCCTGCGCGGTGCTGCCCCAGTCCTCGTGCAGTTTCAGGCCGATCGCGCCGGCCTCGACCTGCTCGATCAGCGGCGCGGCCAGGCTGACGTTGCCCTTGCCGAGGAAGCCGAGGTTCATCGGGAAGGCGTCGGCCGCCGCCAGCATCGCGTGCAGGTGCCACGGCCCGGGCGTGCAGGTGGTGGCGGCCGTGCCCACGGCCGGTCCGGTGCCCCCGCCGATCATGGTCGTCACGCCACTCATCAGGGCCTCTTCGATCTGCTGCGGGCAGATGAAGTGGATGTGGGTGTCGACCCCGCCGGCGGTGACGATCATGCCTTCGCCGGCGATGATCTCGGTGGCGCCGCCGATGGCCATCGTCACA
>JAZJYV010000093.1:0-8633 GCA_040390195.1 Pseudomonadota bacterium
TCGGCGGCGCGCAGCACGGCGCGCGCCTTGTTTTCGGTTTCCTGCCATTCCATCTCCGGGATCGAATCGGCCACGATGCCGGCCGCAGCCTGCACGTACAGCATGCCGTCCTTGATCACGCCCGTGCGGATCGCGATCGCCACGTCCATCTCGCCGCCGAACGACAGGTAGCCGCAGGCGCCGCCGTAGATGCCGCGCTTGGTCAGCTCCAGTTCATCGATCACCTCCATCGCGCGCACTTTCGGCGCGCCGGTCAAGGTGCCGGCGGGGAAAGTCGCGCGCAACACGTCGAGGTTCGACATGCCTTTCTTCAGCTTGCCTTCCACGTTCGAGACGATGTGCTGCACGTGCGAGTATTTTTCGATCACCAGGCGGTCAGTGACGACCACGCTGCCAATCTCGGAGATGCGTCCCAGGTCGTTGCGCGCCAGGTCGATCAGCATCACGTGCTCGGCGATTTCCTTGGGGTCGGCCAGCAGTTCCTTCGACAGCTCCGCGTCGCGCTCGGGCGTGGCGCCGCGCGGGCGCGTGCCGGCGATCGGGCGCAGCGTGACCTTCTTGCCGCCGTCGGGCAGCGTCTCGTTGCGCACCAAGATCTCGGGCGAGGCGCCGACGATCTGCATGTCGCCAAAATTGTAGTAGTACATGTACGGCGAGGGGTTCAGCGAGCGCAGCGCGCGATACAGCGTGAGCGGCGAATCGACGTAGGGCTTGCGGATGCGCTGGCCGATCTGGACCTGCATCAGGTCGCCGGCCATCACGTACTCGTGGGCGCGGGCGACAGCCTTCAGGTAGTCCGCTTTGTCGAAATCGCGGATCGCCTCGGTGCGCACCGAGCTGGAGGTGACAGGGGCGTCGACGCCACGGCGCAGCATCATGCGCAAGTCCTTCAGGCGCTGGCGCGCTTTCGAGAAAGCCTCGGGCTGGGTGGTGTCGGCGTAGACGATCAGGTACAGCTTGCCGGACAGGTTGTCGATTACGGCCAGTTCTTCGGTCACCATCAGCTGGATGTCGGGCAGGCCAAGGTCGTCCTTGGGCTCGCTGGCGGCCAGCTTCTTCTCGATGTGGCGCACGGTGTCGTAGCCGAAGTAGCCGGCCAGGCCACCGCAAAAACGCGGCAGGCCGGGGCGCAGCGCCACCTTGAAGCGAGCCTGGAATTGTTCGATGAAGTCGAGCGGATCGCCCTCGTGGGTTTCGATCACGCTGCCGTTTTTCACGATCTCGGTGCGCCGCCCGAAGGTGCGCAGCAGCGTGGTGGCCGGCAGGCCGATGAAGGAATAGCGTCCGAAACGCTCGCCGCCGACCACCGATTCGAGCAGGAAGGTGTTCTTCCCGGCGTTCTGGGTCTGCGCCAGTTTCAGGTACAGCGTGAGCGGGGTTTCCAGGTCGGCGAAAGCTTCGGCGATCAAGGGGATACGGTTATAGCCTTCCGTGGCCAACGATTTGAATTCGAGTTCGGTCATGCTTTTCTCCAGGCCGCCGGCACGTGGTGGTGGGCGGTGGGTTTCAAAAAACCTGTCGACGCAAAAATGCGGCCGACAGCAGTCAATACGGGGTTACTTAGCCCAGGATTGCCAGCGTCGCCAAAGCCAGGCCTCAATCGCGCCGGTTTGTGTGACAGGGTGTTTTTTGGTGAAAAACATGGTTTTTGCTTCAGTTTGCGGTGTTGTTGTGCGAACTTATCAGGCTTGCCGCTTCTAGCAGCGAACTAACTATACCATCGGAATCGGTTTCGTGTATAGCCCGGCCATGGTTGTACCCATACGGCACCGTCAGCACGAAACAGCCGGCCGCGCGCGCCGCCTCGGCGTCGTTGGAGGAGTCGCCAATGGCCACCACTTGCTGCGGCGCCAGAGCGAAGTCGCTGCACACCTGCAGCAGCGGCAGCGGGTCGGGCTTCTTGCGCGCCAGCGAATCGCCGCCGTAGACCAGCTCGAAATACGGCGCCAGGCCCTTTTGCGCCAGCAGCGGCAGTGCGAAGGCAATCGGTTTGTTGGTCACGCAGGCCAGCCGCAGGCCTTGGGCCTTCATCGCGTCCAGACCGGCCAGCACGCCGGGATAGAGCGCGCTATGGTCGCCATTGATGCGCAGGTAGTGCTGCTGGTAGGCCGCCATTGCGGCCTCGAAGCGATGTTCGATCCCGGCCGCGTCGAAGTCCAGGCCCAGCACGCCGCGGATCAGGTTTTCGGAGCCCTTGCCGACCATCAGCGCGATCTGCTGTTGCGAGACCGGCGCCAGGGCGGCGTCGGCGCGCATGGCGTTGATCGCCACGTGGAAGTCGGGCACGGTGTCGAGCATCGTGCCGTCGAGGTCGATGATGGCGGCGCGGATGGCGCCGGTACCGGCCCGCATCAGCCCCACCCCGTCGCTACCGCCATTGGCACTCCCGTCGTTCCCGCGCGGGCGGGAACCCATGCCACGCGGGCATGAATGCTGGGTATGGGTTCCCGCCTGCGCGGGAGCGACGATGTCGGCATTACTTGCCCGTCTTGGCCAGTTCGGCGCGCATGGCGTCGATCACGGCCTTGTAGTCGGGCTGGCCGAAGATGGCCGAACCGGCCACGAAGGTGTCGGCGCCGGCAGCGGCGGCGGCGGCGATATTGTCGATCTTGATGCCGCCGTCGACTTCGAGCAGGATGTCGCGCCCCGATTCGTCGATCATGCGGCGCGCCATGGCGATCTTCTTGAGCGCCTCGGGAATGAAGGACTGGCCGCCGAAGCCGGGGTTGACCGACATGATCAGGATCATGTCGATCTTGTCCATGACGTGGTCAAGGAAGTTCAGCGGCGTGCCGGGGTTGAACACCAGCCCTGCCTTGCAGCCATTGTCGCGAATTAGTTGCAGCGAGCGGTCGATGTGTTCGGACGCCTCCGGGTGGAAGGTGATGATGTTCGCGCCGGCCTTGGCGAAGTCGGGAATCAGGCGATCGACCGGTTTGACCATCAGGTGCACGTCGATCGGCACCTGCACGTGGGGGCGGATCGCCTGGCACACCAGCGGCCCGATCGTCAGGTTGGGAACGTAATGGTTATCCATGACGTCAAAGTGAATGATGTCGGCGCCCGAGGCGACGACATTGCGCACTTCCTCGCCCAGGCGGGCGAAGTCGGCGGACAAGATGCTTGGTGCGATGCGGAAAGTAGTCATGGCGGTGGTTATGCGTTCGATGAAAGATGCGCTATTTTACGCTGTCGGGTCGACGCGGTATGATGAGGGCCCCGGTCTCAGCGTTGGACCTGATTCGCACGGGCAACACCAAAAAGAGGAAA
This sequence comes from Pseudomonadota bacterium, assembly GCA_040390195.1. Lineage (GTDB taxonomy): Bacteria > Pseudomonadota > Gammaproteobacteria > Burkholderiales > Burkholderiaceae_D > Telluria_A. The sequence goes on from JAZJYV010000093.1 coordinate 3,271, forward strand.
ACCGATGGCCGCCTACGAATTTACTGTCTCCGTCAGAACGCAATACCTGCCGGAGCAGTCCGACCCGGACCGGACCAACTTCGTATTTACTTACTCGATCACGATCCGCAACACCGGCACCATCGCCGCGCAGCTTATCTCGCGCCATTGGGTCATCACCGACGCCAACAACCATATCGAGGAGGTGCGCGGCCTGGGTGTGGTGGGCCATCAGCCGCTGTTGCAGCCGGGCGAGCAGTTCGAGTACACCAGTGGCACCCAGCTTTCGACGCCGCAGGGTTCCATGTTCGGCGAATACTTCTGCGTGGCCGAAGACGGGCATCAGTTCGAAGCCAAAATCCCCGAATTTGTGCTCTCGCTGCCGCGCACCTTGCACTGATCAGCTGTCCTTCGGCTGGTCTTTGTCCTGCTCGTGGTGGTTCGCCTTCGGACCCGAATACATGGTCCACCACACAATAAACACCAGCAGGAACAGCGCCACGCCTGCTTCAACCATCAAAAGCCACATAATCTTCCCCATGTTATCTACACGCCGCAGTTTACCCGTTTCGCTCGCGCTCGTCGCCCTCTCATTGGTAGCCTGCACGACGGCGCCACCGCAAGCGGTGCCGCCGGTCGTGATGCCGCCGCCGGTCAAGCCGGTGCCAGTGCCGGTGCCAGTGCCGGTGCCGGAAGTGCCGCCGCCGAAACCGGAGCCGGTGCCCCTGTTCACGCCAAGCAGTTTCGATGCCTTGCCAGGCTGGCGCGAGGACGACCTGCGCGCTGCATGGCCGGCATTCATGGCCTCCTGTGTCGCGCTGGTCAAGAAAGATGACTGGAAGGAGCCCTGCACCATCGCGCGCGGCGTGCCTGCCGTCGACGAGGTGTCAGTGCGCACATTCTTCGAAGCGTTCTTCGTGCCGAACATGGTGCGCGCGCCAGATGGTGCCGATACGGGCCTGATCACTGGCTACTACGAGCCGATGCTCAACGGCGCCCGCAAACGCGGCGGTGCATTCCAGACCCCGCTGTACCGGGTGCCCGACGACCTGATCACCGTGGAGCTGGCCAGCATCTATCCTGAATTGAAGGGTATGCGTTTGCGCGGGCGGCTGATCGGCAAGAAGGTTGTACCGTACAGCACGCGCGCGGAGATCGAGCGCGCCGACACCGGCGGCAAGGAACTGTTGTGGGTCGATGATCCGGTCGAAGCGTTCTTCCTTGAGGTGCAAGGCTCGGGCAGGGTGCAGCTCAATGACGGGCGCGAGACCGTGCGCGTGGCCTATGCGGACCAGAACGGACAGCCATACAAAGCCATCGGCCGCTGGCTGGTGGAAAAGGGCGAGTTGCCGGTGGCGCAAGTGTCGGCGCAAAGCATCAAGGCCTGGATCGCGGCCAATCCCGAGCGCCGCCAGGAACTGTTCAACGCCAATCCGAGCGTGGTGTTCTTCAAGGAGGAACGCCTGCCCGACCCGGGCGTTGGCCCGAAAGGTGCGCTCGGTGTGCCGTTGACACCGGCGCGCTCGGTCGCTGTCGATCCGCAGTTCCTGCCGCTTGGCGCACCGATCTGGCTGGCCACCACCCAGGCCGGCAGCGAGGAGCCGATGCAGCGGCTGATGATGGCGCAAGACACGGGAGGCGCCATTCGCGGCGCGGTCCGTGCAGATTTTTTCTATGGTTTTGGCCGCGAGGCGGCGGACAAAGCCGGCACCATGAAGCAGCGCGGGTCGATCTGGGTGTTGCTGCCAAAGACAATCAGTCCTTGACATTGCGCAGTGACGTAGCGAACACCATCCAAAAAGCCAGCGCAAAAGCGCCCGCGCCGACGCAGGCCAGGCCGGTGCGTACGCTGAACTGGTCCGCGATCGCGCCTCCCGCCAACGCCCCCAGGGGCGCCGTCGCGACGGTGAGAAACCGCATGGTCGATACCATCCGCCCCAGCACCGCGTCCGGCGTGACGCGCTGGCGCAGCGATACATAGGGCATGAAAAACAGCATCGCCCCGCAATCGAACAGGAACACCACGATGGCATAGGCCGCCGCAGTGGCCGTGCCGTTGCCGAACAGCGCATGGGGAATGGCCGGCATCAGCACAAAGCCCAGCACCGTGGTGCACATCCCAATCAGGATGGTGGCGCCAGTGCCAAATCGTCGGGTCAAGGGCTTGAGCATCATCGAACTGACCAGCACCCCAACCCCGCCCAGCATTTGCGCCATGCCCAGCACCCCGGGGCTCATGCCCAGTACCCGCGTGGCAAACAGCACCTGCATTGCCGTGAAGCCGTAAAACAAGAAATGCCAGAACCCCGCCGCCCATGCCAGGGTGCGCAGCAGCGGATGGCGCCACACGAACACCAGCCCGTCGTGGATCTCGCGCAGCACATGGGACTGCGGCGCGGCCGGCTGCGGTTCGCGCACGCGGATGCGGCTCAGGTTCCACAGGGAGACGACGAAGCCGACCACGTTGACCAGAATCGCAAACGGCGCAGTAAGTAGCTGAACCAGAACGCCCGCAATGCCAGGCCCGACGAGGCGCGCGGCTGAATCGGTGGCGGCGAATTTGGTTTGGGCATCGATCAGGCCGTCGCGCCCGACCAGGAAGGTCAGGTAGACCTGCTCGGCCCCACCGCCGACCACGAAACCCGTTCCCATCATGAAGCCGACGGCATACAGCCAGGGCATCGACAGCCAGCCGAGCCACCACGCCAGCGGCACGCTGGCCAGCGCCAGGGCAAACATCGCGTCGCTGCACTGGATGATCGGCAGGCGCCGGTTGCGGTCGAACAGCACGCCGGCGGGCAAGCCGAACAAGAGGAATGGCAGTGACTGCAGGGCAGCCAGGCGGCCCATTTGCGCCGGCGTGGCGTGCAGCAGCAACACCGCGCACAGGGGCAATGCCAGGTTGGTGATCTGGGCGCCAAAATTGGTCAGCACGCTGCTGAACCAGAAGCGGCGGAAATCGGCGCTGTGCAGCGCGCCGTCGTCGCCCAGCTTGCGAATCAGTGAGGTAAGGATAAGAGTCCGCCATCGGGATTGCCTTGAGCCCCTCATGATACAGCGCACGCGCTACAATCGCTGCTTCAATGTCAACTTTACGCAAAGGGGTAGTCCATGGAATATGCAGACCTGCTGATCGAAACCCACGGCAAGGTTGCCGTGATTCGCCTGAATCGTCCCAAGGCGCTGAACGCCCTGAATGACAACATGATGAATGAGCTGGGCGATGCGCTCTACAAATTCGACGCCGACCCGGCCATCGGCTGCATCATCCTGACCGGCAGCGAAAAGGCTTTCGCCGCTGGTGCCGACATCGCCGCAATGGCCAAATACGATTACACCGACACCTACGGCGGCAATTACATTGGCCGCAACTGGGAACACATCCTCAATGTGCGCAAGCCCGTCATCGGCGTGGTGGCCGGATATGCGCTGGGCGGCGGTTGCGAGCTGGCGATGATGTGCGATTTCCTCATCGCCGCCGACAACGCCAAATTCGGCCAGCCTGAAATCAAGGTCGGCGTCACGCCCGGCGCCGGCGGGACGCAGCGATTGCCGCGTGCGATATCGAAATCGAAAGCGATGGACATGCTGCTGACGGCGCGCATGATCGACGCCGCTGAAGCCGAGCGCACCGGCCTTGTCTCGCGCGTCGTCCCCGCGGACAAGCTGATGGAAGAAGCGCTGGCTGCGGCGACAACGATTGCCGTGATGCCGACCTCGGTCGCCATGCAGATCAAGGATTGCGTCAACCGCGCCTACGAGACCTCGCTGACCGAAGGCGTACGCTACGAGCGGCGTTACTTTCACGCGGGCTTCGGCACTCCGGCGCAGAAAGAGGGCATGTCAGCATTCCTCGAGAAGCGCCCCGCCAATTTCGAAGGTCTGTAAATCCACCACAGGATCAGGAACCCATGAGCAAACTCTCACTGCTGGACCTTGCCTTCTTCGTCGCCGAAACCGAAGCGAGCCCAAAGCACGTTGCCGGATTGTTGATTTTCAAACGACCTCCGAAATCGAAGGCGACGTTTGCCCGTGAGCTCTACAAGGAGTTCCTGACCCATACCGAGGCGTGCGCGCCGTTCAACCAGGTTGTGCGCTTTAACGGCATGCCGCATTGGGAGACCTGCACGGACTTTGATCTTGAGAAGCACGTCTTCTATCACAAGCTCGCTGCGGGCAAGAACGAGCGTCATGATTTGTACGCCTTCGTAGCGGCCTTGCACGAGCCACTGCTCGACCGCTCGCGTCCCATGTGGGAGGTGCACGTGATCGATGGCCTGCGCGGTGGGCAATATGCGGTTTACCAGAAAGTGCACCACGCCGTCGCCGATGGCGTCACGCTCACGCGCTGGACGGCCGATGGCCTGGATAAGACGGCTGGCGATACGGATCTGCGCCCGATGTGGACGATTCGCCATGGACGCGGCGGTGGCCTGCGTCAGCGCGAGGTGAAGATGGAAACGCTGCAGGTGGCCTGGCAATCCGTGAGCGGCGCCAGCAAGCATTTCCTTGGCATTGGACGCCTGGCCGCGATGCTCCTTCTCGAAGGTATGAAACTGACCAAGAATGCGATTGCGCTGCCATTTGCCACCAGCAGCCATACGCCGCTGACCGGCCAGGTCACGTCCGGCCGGCAGTTCGCGTCGGCCAGCGTCGCACTCGAACGCATCGACCAGATTCGCGCCAGCACGCGTTCGACACTTAATCACGTCGCGCTCACCTGCCTTGATGGCGCGCTTCACCGCTACCTGAAGGATCAGAACGTGGCGCTCGAACGCCCGATCACGATCCAGATGCCGGTAAACCTGCGCCAGGAAGGCGACAAGAGCGCCGGTAACAAGATCGGCATCGTGCAGGTGGAATTGTCCGCCCCCACGGACGATCCTTACATCCGCTTGCGAAATATCGGATTCTCGCTGCGTAATGTGCGCAGCATGATCGACAGCGTGGCGCCCGAGGCTATCGCTTCCTACACCTTGATGACGGGGCTGGCCGGACAGCTGATCGAAATGCTCAAATTGAGCGACCGCCTGCCGCCTTTGGGTAACACTCTGGTGTCCAATGTGCCAGGGCCGAAGTCGCATCTGTACCTGAAGGGCGCGCGCCTGGAAGAATTGCATCCGATCAGCACGCTGCCGCCAAGCAATCTACTCAACATCACCCTGTTCAGCTACGCCGGGAACTTGTATTTCGGTTTGATCGCCACGGCCGAGTTGCCGAACCTGGACAAGCTCAGCGAGTACGTGGGCGAGGCCTTCACCGAGCTCGAGGAAACGATCCGCGTGGTGGGTCAATAAATTTCTTTTCGGGTTCCCCTTGCCAAGTTCGCCAGCCGTTTGCTATAGTTCGCCTCCCCGCTGAAAGGCAGCACGCAGACGGTGGGG
>JAZJYV010000094.1:0-27241 GCA_040390195.1 Pseudomonadota bacterium
AAATGTCACGCGCGACCCCGCGCGCAACAGTTCAAGTCCGACAGGCTGCTAGGTCGGAACAGCACAGGGCGCCGGTGAATATGTCAATTTCCCGACCAGGCCGCCATCTTACTTTTTCGGCTCGAACCACTTCGCGGCGGCGCGCGTGTTGGCCTTGACCGTGTAGTCGATGGTGGCGAACTGCTCCTCGAGCGCCTCCTGCAGCATGCTGCCCGGGTTCGGCGGCGGCAGGCGCAGGTATGCGTCGGCCTCGCCGTGATCGCGCTGGATCTCCATCCCCGCCTTCTTGGCGATGTGCATCATGGTCTGGTTCGACGACAGGCAGTGCATGTACAAGGTGTCCACGTCCGAATTGCGGCAATGGATGGCCGCACGCTCGAACATCTTCGAGCCGATCCCAAGACCACGCGCCGACTTCGACACCGACACCCCAAACTCGGCCACCTGGTCCTTGCTTGTCGAACTGGCCTTGCCGGGCGATAGCGAGTGCTTGTGCGCGAACGCCAGGTGGCCCACCGCCACCAGCCGGAACACCCGGTTGTAGACGCCGTAGACGATGTCCTGGCCAAGGTCGATCTTGCCGACATACGCTTCGATCTGGCCATCGGGCAGTTGCATGCCAAAGCGCAGCACCCGGTCGCTTGGGTCGAGCGTCAGGAAGTGGCGCAGCATGCGGCGCCGGTCGCGCTCTTCGAGTTGCTTGACGCGCACCGCGGCACGCGGCCTGCCCGTGTTGGCGCCGCCAAACCAGCGGCTGAAGGGGTTGCGAAACAGTTCCAGGGCCATGCTTGCTTCCTCCCGCTGGCGAGGCAGCGATTTGTGCATTGCAGCAATCCAGCCATTGTAGCGGATTCTGCCGGGAAATTCAGCCGGCGTCCTGGCGTGCGCCGCTAACGGGCCAGCACCGGCACGCTGCCCCACTGGGCCTGGGCGCTGAACGCATAACCGTTCTTGCCCGCCTGCTTGGCCTGGTACATGGCCTGGTCGGCCTCGGCCAGCAAGGTGGCCGCGCCACGCACCGCGCCGATCCGCCCGTGCGCGCTGCTGATGCCGATGCTGGCCGAGATCTGCACCGGCTGGCCGTCGGCCTCGTGAATGCCCCGGATCTCCTCCAGCGCGATCTGCGCCACCCGGGTCGCGCCTTCGCGGCTGGCCACCTCCTCGAGCAGGATCACGAACTCGTCGCCGCCCAGGCGCGCCAGCGCGTCCTCCTGGCGCAAGCGCGCCTGGACCCGGCGCGCCACCGCCTTGAGCACCTGGTCGCCGGTGGCGTGGCCGTAGGTGTCGTTGACGGCCTTGAAGCCATCGAGGTCGATGAACATCACCGCCACCGTCGTGTTGCGCCGGCTCGCGCGCAGCAGCGCGTGCTCGAGCTGGCGCGTGAGCTGGCCGTAATTGATCAAGCCGGTCAGGCCGTCATGGCGGGCCAGTTGCTCGAGCCGGGCCGACTGCTCTTGCAGCTCAGCGGTGCGCTCGGCCACGCGCTGCTCGAGCGTGGCGTTGGCGCTTTGCAGGTGGCGGTTGACCACCCCGATGATGCGGTAGCTGCGCCGCAGGCGCCAGCCGAGGTACAGCATCAGCGCCAGCAGCACCCCTGAATAGGCGAACAGGTAGCCGCGCAGGCGCTGCTTCTCGATCAGCACCTGGTCGAAGGCGCGGTCGAACAGCACCCCCAGCTGGTCCATCGCTGCGGTGGTGGCCGTGCTGTCGATCTGGGCTTCGAGCGTGTTCTCGAGCTGGCGGTAGCGCAGGATCGCGCGCGCGTGGCGCGCCAGCTCGTCGAGCATGTCGGCGATCGCGGACGGGAAGGCGCGCCTGGCCTCGACGATGGTGGCCACGTTGTGCTCGATCACGGCGCCCAGGTCGGCGTCGGGCGCCAGGTTAAAGCGCAACACGTCCGTCAGCAGCAGGTTCAGCGTGGCGTCGAGCTCGAGCACGCTCTGGCCCGGCACGCCAGCGCCATTGATGCCGCTCAGCTCCGTCTTGAGGTCGGTGATCGCCGGCGGAAAATAAATCAGCGAGTTGCGCAGGATCGCGTTCTGCGACTTGAACTGCTCGACCAGCTCTTCCTTCGCGCGCAAGGCCTTGACCAGGCTGTCGAAGGCCCGCGCCGCGGCCGGCCCGCGCGTGAGCTGCAGCGCCGCGCCCAGGCGCGCTTCCAGTTCGTGCAAGCGCGGCAGCGGCGCCGTCAGGGGATCGTAGTCGGGATTGAGGCCGATGTGCGAGCGCAGGATGTTGACGTTCCACTCGGCGTCGAGCTTCTCCATTTCGCGCAGCGTCAGGCCGACCCGGTTCTGGGCATCGAGGTCGACCGCCTGGGTGCCGTAAAACAGGTAGCTGAACACCAGCAGCAGCAAGGCCACCGCCAGCAGCGTCCCCAGGCGCCGGCGCGGCGTCACGGCAGTGCTCCCGGCGGCGGCATCTGCTCGCCGCTCAGGGTGCGCAGGAACTGCACGATCAGCTCCTTGTCGCGCGCCGTCGCGCTGCGTCCCAGCTGGTACTTGAACATCACCTCCACCGCCTCGTCCAGGGTGGCCACCGAGCCGTCGTGGAAATACGGCGCCGTCAGCGCCACGTTGCGCAGGCTGGGCACGCGGAACACGTGGCGGTCGGCCTCGCGCCCGGTCACCTGGTAGCGCCCGAGGTCGGCGCCGCTGCCGGTCAAGCCGGGCAGTTCGCGCATCGCGCCGAACTTCTGGAACATATTGCCGCCCACGTTGCGGCCCTGGTGGCAAGCCGCGCAACCGAAGCCCTTGAAGCGCGCATAACCGGCCTTCTCGTCGGCCGTGATGGCACCGGCGTCGCCGCGCAGGTAGCGGTCGAAGCGCGATGGCGTCACCAGCACGCGCAGGAAGGCCTGCAGCGCGTCGCCGACCGTTGCCGCGTTCGGCCCGCTGCCGTAAATGTCGCGGAACTGGGCCAGCAGCTGCGGGTCCTGCGCCAGCCGCGCGCTGACCGTGGTCCAGTTGTTGGCGAACAGGGCCGGCCCTTCAATCAGGTGGTCGAAGCGGTGCTCGGGAGGGAACTCGCGGCCGTTCCATGAGGGGCGGAAGTTGTAGATGCTGTTGTACACGGTGGGCGTGTTGAACAGGTTTGCCTTGCCGTCGGCGCCGATCGAGCGCGCCACGCTGTCGGCCCCGCCCTTGGCCAACTGGTGGCAGCTGGCGCAATTCTGGCGCCCGTCGCGCGACAGGCGGCGGTCGTTGAACAGCGCGCGGCCAAGCACGACGCGCGCCGGATCTTGCGCGCGTAGCTCGGGCAGTGCGCGGATCGGCTCGCTGGTGCCGGCCGCTGCCCATGGCGCGGCCGCCGAGCACAGGGCCGCGAGCAGGATGGCGCATGGGTGCGTGGCGTACATGGATACTCCCTGTGGCAGGACTGCTGCGCTCAGGATAGCAGGGTTTGCCCGCCGCTAGTCGTCCGGCTGGCGCAGCGCCGCCTTCACGGCCGCCACGCGCGCCGCGTGCACCATCTGTGCAATGCGCTCGCGCTTCTCGCCGCACCGTTGCGCCACGGCGCCGGCGTCGACCGCGCGCGCCGCCGCCAGCGCCTCCTGCAGCAGCGCCGCCTGGGGATACGGCTTGCCGCGAAACCCATCGGCAGCGCTCCCGCGTCCCCGGAAATCGCATTCGGCGGCCAGCAGCATCTGCCCGAAGCGCTGCGGTTTGCGAAATGCGTCGCAACGCTCGAACAGCGTGACGATGGTATTGGCGCGCAGCGCTTCGGCGCGGCTGACATTGCCATGCTCGCGCGCCGTCATGAGCGCCAGTTCGCGGCAGTCGTTGGGCACTTTCAGGCGCGCGCAAGCGGCCTCGATCAGGGCCACGCCAACGCCCTCATGGCCGTGGTGGCTGGGCCATTTCGCCTCCGGCGTGGCGCCCTTGCCCAGGTCGTGCATCAGCGCCGCGAAGCGCACCGGCAGTTCGAATCCGCGTTCGGCCGCGTAGTCGACGACCAGCATGATGTGCAGGCCGGTGTCGACTTCGGGGTGGTGCAGCGCCGGCTGCGGCACGCCCCACAAGGCGTCCAGCTCGGGCAGGATGCGCGCCAGCGCGCCGCATTCGCGCAGCACCGCCAGCATGCGCGAGGGCGACTGCTCCATCAGGCCGCGCGCCAGTTCCTGCCAGACCCGCTCCGGCACCAGAGCGTCGATTTCGCCGCCATCGACCATCTGGCGCATCAGCGCCAGCGTCTCCGGCGCCACCTGGAATTGGGCGAAGCGCGCGGCGAAGCGCGCCAGGCGCAGGATGCGCACCGGGTCTTCGGCGAAGGCGCCTGAAACATGGCGAAAGATCCGCTCGCGCAGGTCGCGCTGGCCGCCAAACGGGTCCGTCAGGCTGCCGTCGTCGGCGCGCGCGATGGCGTTGATGGTCAGGTCGCGCCGCACCAGGTCTTCTTCCAGCGTGACGTCGGGCGCGGCATGGAATGCGAAGCCGCGGTAGCCGGGCGCGGTCTTGCGCTCGGTGCGCGCGAGCGCATATTCCTCGTGCGTGACCGGATGCAGGAACACGGGAAAGTCTTTGCCGACCGGACGGAACCCCTGCGCCAGCATCTGCTCGGGCGTGGCGCCGACCACCACGTGGTCGCGGTCCTTCACTTCCAGCCCCAGCAGGGCGTCGCGCACCGCGCCGCCGACGACGTAAGTCTTCATCAACCGTGATCGGGCAGCACTTCGGTCTCGGCCTGCGCCTCGCGCATCCAGCGCGCCACCGCCGGGTGGGCCTGGACCCGCTCGCAATAGGCTTGCAGGGCCGGCGCCAGCGACACGCAGTAGGTCCGAAAGCGCATCACCACCGGCGCGAAAAAGGCGTCGGCGATGCCGAACTCGCCGAACAGGAACTGGTGGTGGCCAAAGCGCGACAGGCATTCCTCCCAGATCTCGCAGACGCGCCCGATGTCGCCTTGCGCCTCGGGGCTGCGCCCCCGTCCGGGCAGGCTCATGCGGATATCCATCGGCATCGCGCTGCGCAGGCCGCCGAAACCCGAATGCATCTCGGCCGTGATCGAGCGCGCCGTCGCGCGCGCGGCCACGTCTTGCGGCCACATCTGCTTCTCGGGGAACTGCTCGGCCAGGTACTCGCAGATGGCCAGGCTGTCCCAGATCGTCATCTCGCCGGCCAGCAGCACCGGCACCCGCCCCGCCGACGAGAAATCGGCGATCCGGTTGGCCGTGTCGGGCTGGTCGAGCAGGATCCGCACCTCCTGGAACGGGATGCCGAAAGCGCTCATCGCCACCCACGGCCGCATCGACCAGGACGAGTAGTTCTTGTTGCCGATGACGAGGGTCAGGCCCGCCTTCCTGGCCGCATCGAGGGTTTGCGAGAGCGTTGGATCGAGTTCGGTGGTCTGCATGCTGTTCCTTCAGGAGTGGCTAGCGCCCGGCGCGGGCGCGAAATTCGTCGAAGCGTTCGCTCGGTGACAGGTAGCGCGGCGCCACCGCCTCGAGCGCGGTCAGGCGGATGCCCAGTGCGGCCGCCGTCATCGCCTGCACGGCAGAATCGACGACGCTGTCGAACTTCATCGAATCGAGGTTGTCACGGCTGATCAAAGGCGTGCCCGGCAGCATCTCGAAAAACAGCGCCTGCAGCCGCGCCAGCGCGTCCGACAAGGGCATGATGGGACGCTCATGGTGGCTGTAGCGCCCCGCCAGGCGCACCAGTTCGGCCAGGCTGTAGATCGCCGGGCCGCCCAGCTCAAATACCAGGTGGCGCGTTTTCGGGTCTTGCAAGGCATGCGCGAAGGCGTCGGCCACGTCGCCCACGTAGACCGGCTGGAAATCGGCGTCGGCGCAGGCCAGCGGCACCACCGGCAGCCACTTCTGGATGCGCGCGAACACGCTGAGGAATTTATCGCCCGGGCCGAACACCACCGAGGGGCGGAAGATGGTGGCCGCCACCCCCGGCTCGCTGCGCGCGGCCAGCTCGCCGAACGCCTTCGAGCGCTGGTACATCGACGGGCCGTCGGAATCGGCGCCCAGGGCGCTCATGTGCAGGAAGCGCTTGACGCCCTGCGCCGCGCAGGCAGCGACGATGCGGCGCGGCAGGTCGACGTGGGCGCGCTTGAACTGCGGGCCGTACGGCATGCCGCGCTTCGAGTGCAGCAGGCCGACCAGGTTGATGGCCGCGTCGGTGCCGGCCACCAGGCGCCCCAGCGCGGCATCGTCGTACATGTCCGCCTCGATCACCTCCACCCGCGGCAGGAAGATCAGGTGCTTGGCGCTTTCGAAGCGGCGGGTAGGCACGATCACGCGCGCCCCGTCCTCGACCAGGCGCGCCACCAGATGGCTGCCGATGAAGCCGGAGCCGCCAAAAACCACCACCGTCAGGTCTCTCATGTGCTTGTCCTTGTCATGGCAATTCACTGTCCGGTGTCAGGCGCGGGCCGACCACGCCCAGGCGCGTCTTGAGCGACTGCGGCTTGTGCTCGAACAGGGCCGCGTAGTTGGTCGCGTTGGCCATCACGTTCTTGACGTAGATGCGCGTCTCGGGGAAGGGAATGGTCTCGGCGAAGATCGCCCCTTCGACCGGCGCGGCCAGCGTGGCGCGCCAGGTGCGTGCGCGCCCGGGGCCGGCGTTGTAGGCGGCGCTGGCCAGGGTCTGCGAGCCGTCGGCGTTGGCCAGCACCATGCTCATGTAGTTCGCGCCGAGCACGATGTTGGTGCGGATGTCGCCCAGCATGCCCTTGACGTAATCGGCCATGCCGATCTTGCGCGCCACGTACTTGCCGGTCGAGGGCATCACCTGCATCAGGCCGGACGCTCCCACGGTCGAGCGGGCGTCGAGGATGAAGCGCGACTCCTGGCGGATCACGCCGTACACCCAGGCCTTGTCCAGGCCCAGCGTGAGCGCCGTCGGCTGCAGGATGTCGTCGTGCGGCGACGGGAAGCGCTGGGTGTAATCGAACTCGGTGCGGGTGCGTTCGGAGGTGTGCACCATGCGGTCGAGAATCTCGTTCTGGCGCGCGAATTCGGCCGCCGCCAGCAGTTCGCGTTCGCTCATTTTGCGCACTTCCCAGTTCCATTCGCGGGTACCCTCGAAGCGCAATCGCATGGCGAAGAACTTGAGCGCGCGCGCCAGCCCGGCGTTGCCGGCCATCGGCGCGATTTCGGCCGGCGTCAAGGGCGCGGCCGGCGCGGGAATCGAAATCTGCTGGCCCAGTTCTTCGAGCGACAACTGGCCGTAGAAGCTGTTCTGGTCGGCCAGCCGGCGAAACAGGGGCTGCGCCGCTTCGGCCTTGCCGTCAGCCAGCAGCGCGCGGCCCAGCCAATAGGTCCAGGCCGGCTCCGCGCGCAGCTGCGCCGGCATGGCGTCGATGCTGGCCTTGACCTGCTTCCAGTCGGCGCGCCGCAGCGCCATGCGGGTCTTCCATTGCAGCTGCTCCTGCGACAGCGGCGCCCCTGCGCTGTTCTGCCAGCATTCGTCGGCCTCGGGGGACAGCGTGAGCGAGGCTGCCAGGGCGATGTTGGCCCAGCCGGTGGCCAGCTCCTGGGCGCTCAGCCTGGGCGCGTTCTTCTTCAAGGCCACGCTGGCCAGCTTGACGCTGGTGCGCGCCATGCGTCCGATCGCCACCAGGTAGATTTCGTGTTCGACCCGGTTGCTGCCGATGCCGCGCGCCATGGCCAGCGCCGGCAAGTCGACCGCCTGCGCGGCGCGCGTGTCCGATGCGTGCAACAACAGCGCCGTGCGGCGCGACGGGCCGGTGGCGTGCTGCTCGCCGGCCAGGCGCAGCTGGGCCAGCAGGTCGGCCGTGTCGAACTGGCCGGACTGCGCCAGCGCCGCCACCAGCGCGGTGCACGCTTCGCCGTAGTTGGGCGGATTGACCAGCAGCGCGCGCGCGTCGTCGGCCACCTTCTGACCGCGCGCAAGGCGCGACAGCAGCGCGTAACACTTGACCTGGGTGTCGTCGTTGAGCACGAACAGGGGCAGTTGCTGGTCGAAATTGGTCCAGTCGCGCAGGCGTCCCAACTCCAGCAACCAGTCGTTGCGCAAGCGGTCGGCGATCGCGCTGCCCTTGTAGCGGTCGAGGAATTCACGGATTTCGTCGGCCGGGGCGTCGCGCAGGCGCGGTTTCAGCCGATAATAATCGACATACGACGAAATCGCGTAGTTCGGCAGGCGCGACGCGAGGGCGTTGGTTTTGGCGGCGTCGTCCTGGCGCGCCGCTTCGCGCAGCAACAGGAAGGTGTCGTCGTCGGCGCTGGCGTCAGGCGCAGTTTCGACGGCGAGCGCCGCGCTGGACAGCATGCAGACACCGGCAAACACGGCGCCGGCTAACAATTTCGGCAGGTACATCAGTATGCAACTCTCAATTTAGGCTTCATTCAACACATGGCCGACCAACCAAGAATACCACGCGACACTGCTGCGTTGCCAGCCTGCGGCGACGGCATTTCCGGGCCCGATTTGAGCGCGCACAAGACGGCCTTGCGCCAGGCCTTGCTGGCGGCGCGGCGCGCCATCGATCCGCTGCAAAAAGACCGTTGGGACGCCCAGATCCGCAGCCAGGTGCTGGCCTGGTGCGCGGCGCACCAGGTCGCCGAACTCGGTGTCTACTGGCCACTGCGCGGCGAGCCCGATCTGAGCGCGGCCTATCAGACGCTATCCGAGGCCGGGGTACGGCTGGCGCTGCCGGTGGTGCTGGCGCGCGACGCCCCGCTGGGCTTTGCCGAATGGCTGCCGGGCGAGGCGATGGACAAGGACGGGATGGGGGTGGCGGTGCCGGCCGAACTGCGCATGCGCGCGCGCCCGCCAGCGCTGCTGGTGCCCTGCGTGGGGTTCAGCGCTGACTTCTACCGGCTCGGCTACGGCGGCGGCTACTACGACCGCACGCTGGCGCCGGCGCCGCGCCCCTTGAGCGCGGGCGTGGCCTACGGCTGCATGCAGGCGCGCTTCGCCAGAGCGCCGCACGACGTGGCGCTGGACCTGGTGCTGACTGAAATCGAAGCTCCTAGGCCTTGACCAGGCGCTGCCACAGCGCGGTGGTGGCCACCGACTGGTTCATGCTGTAGAAGTGCAGGCCGGGCGCGCCGCCGGCCAGCAGGCGCTCGCACAGCTGGGTGACCACATCCAGGCCGAACGCCTTGATCGAGGCGCTGTCGTCGCCGTAGCTGGCCAGCTTCAGGCGCACCCAGCGCGGAATCTCGGCGCCACACATGTCGGAAAAACGCATCAACTGGGTATAGTTGGTGATTGGCATGATGCCCGCCACGACCGGCACCTCCAGGCCCAGCTTGCGGGTATCGTCGATGAACTGGAAGTAGGCGTCGGCGTTGTAGAAATACTGGGTGATGGCCGAATCGGCGCCGGCGCGCACCTTGCGCGCGAAATTTTGCAGGTCGTCCTGGGGCGAGCGCGCCTGCGGGTGCACCTCGGGATAGGCGGCCGCCTCGATGTGGAACCAGTCGCCCGTCTCGGCGCGGATGAATTCGATCAGCTCATTGGCGTAGCGAAATTCGCCGGCGCCCCCGTAGCCGCTGGGCAAGTCGCCGCGCAAGGCCACCACGCGCCGGATGCCGCTGGCCTTGAACTGGTCCAGGATCGCGCGGATCGACGCGTGGGTGCCGCCCACGCACGACAGGTGGGGCGCCGCCTCGTGGCCAGCCTGCATGATCTCGAGCACGGTGTCGAGCGTACCTTGCTGGGTGCTGCCGCCGGCGCCGAAGGTCACGGAAAAATAGCGGGGCTGCAGTTCGGCCAGCTTCTGGCGCACCGCGCGCAGTTTCTCGGCGCCCTCGACCGTTTTGGGCGGGAAGAATTCGATGCTGAAGTTAGGCGTTTCCATTTTTTCTCAGAAGTAAAGTCGACAAGGCCCAGGAAATCACGCTGTACAGGATGGCGGCGCCGATCGCCGACCAGAAACCTGCAACCTGAAATCCCTCAACCAGTTGCGCCACGCCCCAGAACAGAAAACCATTGATGACCAGCACGAACAAGCCCATCGACACCAGGGTCACGGGCAGGGTCAGCAGCACCAGGATGGGGCGGATCAGGGTGTTGACCAGCCCCAGCACCAGCGCGGCGACCAGCGCCGTGCCGAAATCGGAGACGGTCACCGAATGCATCAGGTAAGGCAGGGCCAAGAGGGCGGCCGCGTTGATAAACCAGGTCAGCAGTAAGCGCATAGGATGGGCAGAAGTCGATTCAATCGGAAGGCCCCGTCCCCATCGCGGGGCCGGGGCCGGACTGCTTAGTAGCGGTAGTGGTCCGGCTTGTACGGGCCGTCCTTGCTGACCGTGATGTAAGCGGCCTGCTCGTCGGTGAGCACCGTCAGCTGGGCGTTAAGTTTTTTCAGCTGCAGGCGCGCAACCTTCTCGTCGAGATGCTTGGGCAGCACGTAGACGCCGACCGGATACTTGTCGGTGTTGGCGAACAGCTCGATCTGGGCGATGGTCTGGTTGGCGAACGAGGAGCTCATCACATACGACGGGTGGCCCGTGCCGCAGCCCAGGTTCACCAGGCGGCCTTCGGCCAGCAGGATGATGCGCTTGCCCGACGGAAAGATCACATGGTCGACCTGGGGCTTGATGTTGTCCCACTCATATTTTTTGAGCGAGGCGACGTCGATCTCGTTGTCGAAGTGGCCGATATTGCAGACGATGGCCTGGTCCTTCATGGCCAGCATGTGCGCTTCGGTCAGGATGTGGTAGTTGCCGGTGCAAGTGACGAAGATGTCGCCGTGGGCGGCCGCGTACTCCATGGTGACGACGCGGTAGCCTTCCATGGCCGCCTGCAGGGCGCAGATCGGATCGATCTCGGTGACCCACACTTGCGCCGAGAGGGCGCGCATGGCCTGGGCCGAGCCCTTGCCCACGTCGCCATAGCCGGCGATGACGGCCACTTTGCCGGCGATCATCACGTCGGTGGCGCGCTTGATGCCATCGACCAGCGATTCGCGGCAGCCGTACAGGTTGTCGAACTTGGACTTGGTGACCGAATCGTTGACGTTGATGGCCGGGAAAGCGAGCTTGCCTTCCTTGTGCATCTGGTACAGGCGGTGCACACCGGTGGTGGTCTCCTCGGTCACGCCGAGGATCGCCGGCAGGCGCTTGGAGTACCAGCTCGCATCCTTGGCCAGGTGGGCCTTGATCGAGTTGAACAGGCAAATTTCCTCTTCCGAGCCGGGGTTGGCCAGCACCGAGATGTCGGTCTCGGCGCGCGTGCCCAGGTGCAGCAGCAAGGTAGCGTCGCCGCCGTCGTCGAGGATCATGTTCGAGTACACCGCCTCGCCTGGCCACTCGAAGATGCGGTGGGTGTAGTCCCAGTATTCGTCCAGGGTTTCGCCCTTGACGGCGAACACCGGGGTGCCGGCGGCGGCGATGGCGGCGGCGGCGTGGTCCTGGGTCGAGTAGATATTGCACGAGGCCCAGCGCACTTGTGCGCCCAGCGCCTCGAGCGTCTGGATCAGCACGGCGGTCTGGATCGTCATGTGTAGCGAACCGGTGATGCGCGCGCCCTTGAGCGGCTGGGCGGCGGCAAATTCCTCGCGGATTGCCATCAGGCCCGGCATTTCGGTTTCAGCGATCTTGATTTCTTTGTTGCCCCACGCGGCGAGCGAGAGGTCGGCGATGTGGAAGTCCTGCGAAGTTTTGAGTACGGCGTTCATCACGCCCTCCTTTCAGTTAGAAAAAAGTAACGTGAGCGCGGTTGCGGTGGATATCCGAGCCTGGCGAAAGTAGATTCGTCGCAACGCTCCTCGGACTGCGTAGTGTAGTCGCTTAACGCCGTTTTCGCCAGTCAAATCACGCTAAAAAAACCGGGGTCAGAACACGTTTTTCGAAAAAAACGTGTTCTGACCCCGGTTTTTGGGTGCAATTTGTCAACTTAAAAAAACCCGGAAATCTGTCCCGGGTTAATCAGGCGATCAGGACAGGCCGGCTTCGGCGCGCAGCAGGGCCACCTTGTCGGTGCGCTCCCAGGTGAATTCCGGCTCTTCGCGGCCGAAGTGGCCGTAGGCGGCGCTCTTCTGGTAGATCGGGCGCAGCAGGTCGAGCATCAGGACGATGCCCTTCGGACGCAGGTCGAAGTGCTCCATCACCAGCGCGGCGATCTTTTCGTCGGAGATCACGCCCGTGCCTTCCGTGTAGACCGTGATGTTGATCGGCTTGGCCACGCCGATTGCGTAGCTGACCTGCACCTGGCACTGGCGCGCCAGGCCGGCCGCCACCACGTTCTTGGCCACGTAGCGCGCGGCATACGCTGCCGAACGGTCGACCTTGGACGGGTCCTTGCCGGAGAACGCGCCGCCGCCGTGCGGGGCCGCGCCGCCGTAGGTGTCGACGATGATCTTGCGTCCCGTCAGGCCGCAATCGCCCTGCGGTCCGCCGATCACGAAGCGCCCGGTCGGGTTGACCAGGTAACGCGTGCCCTTGAGCCACTCTGCCGGCAGCACCTTCTTGATGATCTCCTCGATCACCGCTTCCTCAATCTGGGCGTGCTGCATCTCGGGCGCGTGCTGGGTCGACAGCACCACCGTGTCGACGCCGACCGGGCGCCCATCGACGTAACGCAACGTCACCTGCGACTTGGCGTCCGGACGCAGCCACGGCAGGCGGCCATCCTTGCGCAGCTGCGACTGGCGCTCGACCAGGCGGTGCGCGTAGTGGATCGCGGCCGGCATCAGCTCGGCCGTCTCGTCGCAGGCGTAGCCGAACATCAGGCCCTGGTCGCCAGCACCCTGGTCAAGGTCGATGCCGGCGCCTTCGTCCACGCCCTGGGCAATGTCGGGCGACTGCTTGTCGTACGCGACCAGCACGGCGCAACCGCGGTAGTCGATGCCGTAGTCGGTGTTGTCGTAGCCGATGCGTTTGATGGTTTCGCGCGCAACTTGAATATAATCAACGTTGGCGAAGGTCGTGATTTCACCTGCCAGCACCACCAGCCCGGTATTGCACAGGGTTTCGGCGGCGACGCGCGCTTTCGGGTCTTGCTCGAGGATGGCGTCGAGGATGGCGTCCGAAATCTGGTCCGCTACCTTGTCGGGGTGGCCTTCAGAGACGGATTCAGAGGTGAAAAGGTAATCATTTGACATTACAAGCTCCTGTTACTGGTCTGGGTATCTGTCGCAGTAAGCAGCTTGCCTGCGACGCTTTAGCGACATTTATATTCCGCTTCGCAAGTTGTCTATTAACTCGGCGGATCCTGCATACGTGGTATTTTACGCTCCTTGAGAAATTTTGGTTAGGCAACTAGCGTTCCCTGAACCCCGATCAAAGCCATGTTAGTTCGTCTGTTCCGCCTTTTGTCCGCCCTGCCCCTGCCCGCGCTGCACGCCCTGGGCGCCGCGCTCGGCTGGCTGGTCTACCTCGCCGCGCCCGCGTACCGGCGGCGCCTGCGCGCCCACCTGGAGGGCGCCGGCTACGGCCGGCACCTGCACGCCGCCATCGCCGAATCGGGCAAGGCGATCGTCGAACTGGCCTTCGTCTGGTGCGCCGCGCCCGAGCGGGTGGCGCGCCACGCCAGCACTGAGAACTGGGAACTGGTGCAATCGATCCTCGATGGCGGGCGCGGGATCGTGTTCCTGACACCCCACCTGGGCTGCTTCGAGATGACCGCCCAGCAGATCGCCCTGCGCACCGCGCTCACGGTCATGTATCGTCCGCCCAGGAAGGCGGCCCTGAAGCCGCTGATCGAGGGCGCGCGCGCGCGCCACAACCTGCACCTGGCGCCGGCCAACCTGTCCGGCGTGCGCATCCTGGCCAAGGCGCTCAAGCGCGGCGAGCCGGTCGGCGTGCTGCCCGACCAGGTGCCGCAGGAAGGCGAAGGGGTGTGGGCGCCGTTCTTCGGCCGCCCCGCCTACAGCATGACGCTGCCGGCCAAGCTGGCCCAGTTGGGCAAGGCGGCGATCGTCCTGGTCTACGCCGAGCGCCTGGCCGCCGGGCGCGGCTTCGTGGTGCGCTTCGTGCCCTTCGAGGGCGAATTGAGCGGCACGCCGGCCGAGCAGGCCCACACCATCAACCTGGCCATGGAGCGCCTGATCGCGCGCTGCCCGGCCCAGTATTTCTGGAGCTACAACCGCTACAAGCAACCCGACGGCGTGGCCGGCCCCGGGGAGCAGGCATGAGGCTCGTGCTCGCCATCATGTGGCTGCTGCACTGGCTGCCGCTGCCGCTGCTGGGCCGCTTCGGCACCCTGGTCGGCAGCCTGCTGTTCGTGGTGCTGCGCAAACGGCGCCACGTCGCGCTGACCAATCTGCGCCTGGCCATGCCGGAGCTGTCCGAGGATGCGCGGGTGACGCTGGCGCGCCAGCATTTCCAGGCCTATTCGCGCAGCGTATGGGAACGCGCCATCCTGTGGTGGGCGTCCGAAGCGCGCCTGCGGCGCCTGATCCGGGTCGAGCCAGGCGTGCCGCTGGCGGCGATCCAGGCCGGCCCCACCATCTTGCTGTGCCCCCACTTCGTCTGCCTCGACGTGGCCGGGGTGGCCGTGATGCTCGAGTCGACGCTGTGCTCGATCTACGTGAAGCAGAAGAACCAGGTATTCGACGAGGTACTGCGGCGCGGCCGCTCGCGCTTTCGCCCGGTGCAACTGTTCTCGCGCAAGGAAGGCGTCAAGCCGATCATCCGCGCGATGCGCGAAGGGCAGCCCTACTTCATGTTGCCGGACATGGATTTCGGCGACAAGGATGCCCCCTTCGTGCCCTTTTTCGGCGTTCCCGCGGCCACCCTGACCGCGCCCGGGCGCATTGCGGCGGCCACCGGTGCGGCGGTCATTCCGGTGGTGGCGACCTTCCTGCCTGGCTACGCGGGCTGGAAAGTGAGCTTCTATCCCGCCTGGGACAACTTTCCAGGCGACGATCTGGTCGAATCGGCGCGCCGCATGAACGCCTTCATCGAAGACAGGGCGCGCGAGGCGCCGGCCGAATACTTCTGGACCCACAAGCGCTTCAAGACGCGCCCTCAGGGCGAGCCCTCGCCATATGCCAAGTGCTAGAATTCGATATACTGTTTCCATGAAACTCAAATTCACGAAAATGCACGGCGCCGGCAACGATTTCATCGTCGTCGACGCGATCAACCAGAAGGTCGAGCTCTCCGCGGCGCAGTGGCGCCGCCTGGCCGACCGCCGCTTCGGCATCGGCGCCGACCAGATCCTGGTGGTCGAGGCGCCGGCCAGCATGGACTGCGACTTCCGCTACCGCATCTACAATCAGGACGGTGGCGAAGTCGAGCAATGCGGCAACGGCGCGCGCGCCTTCGTCAAATTCGTCACCGAGAAAGGCTTGTCGCACAAGAATGCGATCCGGGTCCAGACCATGAAGGGCATCATCGCACCGCGCCTGGAGGCCGATGGCAGCATCACGGTCGACATGGGCGCGCCCGAACTCGATCCGGCCAGGGTGCCGTTCGACGCCGAGGGGCTCATCGCCCAAGCCGAGGGCAAGGACAGCCTGTGGCCGCTGGCGGTCGGGTCCGAGACGGTGCTGGTATCGCTCGTCTCGATGGGCAATCCGCACGCGGTGCAGCTGGTCGCAAACGTCGACAGCGCACCGCTCGAAGCGAGCGGGCCGCTGATCGAGCGCCATGCCCGCTTTCCGCAGCGCGTCAACGCCGGCTTCATGCAAGTGCTCTCGCGCAACCGGATCCGGCTGAGGGTGTACGAACGGGGGGTGGGCGAGACGCTCGCTTGCGGCACCGGTTCGTGCGCGGCGGTGGTGGCCGGAATCCGGCGCGGCCTGCTCGACTCGCCGGTGCAGGTGAGCGCGCGCGGGGGAGAGCTGAGCGTGTCTTGGGCCGGTGCCGACGCCCCGGTCTACCTGACCGGCCCCGCCGTCACCGTGTTCGAAGGCGAAATCGAACTCTAGCAAGGTTTTCGTCGGGTGGATCAGCGCCATGCCGATTTCTCGACCCATCCGTGGTCAATGCGTCTACGCGGCCAGCTCGTAATCGGGCTCGTCGTCCGCGGCGGCCGGCACCAGTGACTTGAGCCGGTACAGGCGCTGGCGGTAATTGCCTTCCAATCCGCCCGGTCCGCTGTCGATCTGCTCGAACAGGCGTGCAATCCGGTCCAGCGCTTCGCGTTCGCAGGCGGTGTCGACCAGCACCAGGCGGCGCTTGCTGCGCCCGTAGCTGGCGCGGATGTCAATCACCAGGCAATGGCCGAAATCGGCCGTCTTTATATCAAGCAGCAGAGCCTCGGCCCGGGTCAGGCGGAACATCGCGGCCAGCTCCAGGCGCGCCGCCAGCAGCGGGTGGCTGGCCTGCAGGTCGCGCCCCGGCGCCAGGGCGCCGGTCGCACTGTACACCGGCCCGTTGGCGCGCGGCGCGATCTTGTGCAGGGCCGCCGCCGCCCGCGCGCATCCCTGGGCAGCCGCCTTTTGCAACCAGTACACGGCGCGCACGTCGTTGCCATCGCGTTCCCGGCGCGCACGCCAGGCGCTGTTGCCGCACTCGAATTGGGCATCCCGGTAACCCATCTGCGCAGCGCGCTCCAGATGGGCCTGGGCGGCGCCGATATTGCGTTGCGAGAATTCCGGCTTGAGGTAGATACGCGACAGGGCGTACCAGGCTTCAGCCAGGCCTTGCTCGCCGGCCTGCGTCAGCCAGCGGATCGCCTTCTTGAAGTTGGCCGAGCCGCTGCCACCGGGCACCCGCTGGCCGTCCACTTGCATGCGCGCCCACCACAGGCCCATCGCCAGCTGCGCGTGGCGCTCATTGGCCAGGGCCGCCAGCTCGCGGAAGTGGTGGATCTCGGCCGGGTCGGCCTCGCTACCACCCTGGCCGCCGGCCAGGGCCTGGGCGCAGCGCGCCAGCAGCATGGCCTGCGGCGCCTCCAGTACCGCCGGCGCGCCGGCCGCCGCCAGGGCGCGCGCCTGGGGCAGTGCGCGCTCGAGGTAGGCGTCCCAGTGGCGCGCCTCCCAGGCCGCATCAAGCAGTGCCGTCTGAGCCTGGACCACGCCGCCGTCGGCTGCCTGCTGCAACCAGCGCGGTTGAACCGTGTGCAAGGTGGCCGCGCTGGTGCTCTGGCGCGCCAGCAGCCACTGGGCTTCGGCCAGGCCGGCGCGCGCCGCCATCGCCAACGCCTGCTGGGCCTTGGTGCGCAGGGCCGCGTCAGGGCGCTGCGCAGGCGCCTCCAGCACCAGCTGGGCCAGCACCAGCCCGGCTTGCGCCAGGCCGCCATCGTAGGCCCGCTCATACCAGTGGGTCAGCGGGCGCGCGCTCTGGCGCGCCAGTTCGACCGGGATATGTTCGCCAATCAGTTGCCAGGCCTGCTCGCAGCCCTGCTGGGCCGCGCGTTCGAGCCAGTGCAGCGCGGTCGGCAGGCTGTGCGGCAAACCGGCGCTGCCGAACAGGTAGCGCCGGCCCAGCGCCAGTTGCGACTCGGCGCGCCCGGCGCGCGCGCCGCGGATCAGGCCAAGTTCTTCACGGTTCGCCATGGAGAGAAGTCATTTAAGAGGGGTGCAAGGTTGCGAATATACAATAGAAGCCAAAGACACGTC
This sequence comes from Pseudomonadota bacterium, assembly GCA_040390195.1. GTDB lineage: Bacteria > Pseudomonadota > Gammaproteobacteria > Burkholderiales > Burkholderiaceae_D > Telluria_A. The sequence goes on from JAZJYV010000094.1 coordinate 17,434, forward strand.
GCCGCGGCCCGAATCCGCAAGTCTAGGCCAGCGGCGACGCGCTGCGGCCGCTACCTTTGAATTGCTTGATTTACAGCAAAACAAAGGCGAATGGTAGATGAACAGTTTCGAGCCAAAGCGCTTGCACCCACCCATCCGTTTCATGTCGTCGCGTTTCAAAAATACAACAGCACGGCTGGTTTTATTGGCTTTCAACCAATCCTACCCCTCATAATTGACCAATTCGGCAATCTTGACGCCGTGTGCATTTATGGTTAATGCATTCGAGCGTTCAGCAAAACCGCGCCTCAATGCTCGACGGATTTTCTCCGAATTACCACTTAAGGACGATGAATAAATGAAAAAATCACTCTTGGCCCTGGCACTTTTCGGCGCTTTCGCCGGTGTAGCACACGCACAATCTTCGGTCACGATCTACGGTGTCGTCGACGCCGGCTTCGTCAAGCGCACGGAACAGACGCTGGCCATCGGCAAGCGCGCCAATAACCAACTGGGCTTCAAAGGTACCGAAGATCTGGGCAGCGGCCTGAAAGCGCTGTTCCAACTGGAAATTCGTTACGAGCCGGACAGCGGCACCATCGAGCAAGGCGCCGGCGGTATCCAGCGTCCCCTGTTCCAGGGCCAGAGCCGCGTCGGCCTGCAAGGCGACTTCGGCATGATCCGCCTGGGCCGCGGCTTGACCGCATTCCAGGAGACCAGCACCCAGTTCGAGCCATTCCACGGCTTGCCAACCCCGGCCGGTTTCCAGACCGACCTGACCGTCGCTGGCTACACTTCGGATCCGCTGAGCCCGGCTGGCAATTCGACCAACCGTTTCTCGAACGCGCTGTTCTACAACTCGCCTGAAGTCAACGGCTTCCAGCTGAACACCACCATCGGCACCAAAGAAGCGAACGGCGGCGTGGCCGTGGTTGGCCGTGGTACCGCCGCCTTGCCGCAGTACGCAGCCAACGCTGAAGCGTCGGCCAATCCGTACTCGATCACCGGCACCTACAAGAATGGCCCGATGGCCGCCATGGTCGCCCTCGAGCGCAACGCGATCGAATCGCGCCTGTACTCGATCGCCGGCTCGGTCTGGACCACGCCTGAACTGAAACTGATGTTGTCGGTTCAGCGCCAAAACCAGGACCACAACAAGCTGACCAACACCAAGACCAAATCGTGGGTGCTGGGCGCGAACTACACCATGGGTGCAGGCAAGTTCCTGGCCGGTTACGGCCAGAAGACCCCGGACGGCGCGGTCAAGACCAAGCAACTGTCGGTCGGCTACGAGTACAGCCTGTCGAAGCGCACCTACCTGTACACCGACTTGTCGAACAAGAAGGGCCAGACCGGCATCAACAACTCGGCGGGCGTGCTCAATCCGAGCATCAACACCTACGCAGTGGGCGTGAACCACTCGTTCTAAGCGGCAGCAGGGTCTGACCCTGCCGACCGACAGAACTACCCAGGGGCGAACATGGAGATCCATGTTCGCCCTTGTGCTTTCCGCCTCCCTTTTTTGTGTCATTTACGCAACCAGAGCGCACTCAGCAAGCTGGCTTCCTGTACAAGCTTGCCGAACGATGGCATATTGGTTCGAACGAATTAGTACGCGCGTTCGTTTTTAAAATAAATAGATCATTCTTGGAGACGCAATGAAAACAAAATTCCTCGCCGCAGTCATCGCTACCTGTTTCGCCGCCCCCGTCCTGGCCCAGTCCAGCGTCACGGTCTACGGTATTGCCGACGCCGGCCTCATGAAAGCCAGCGGTTCGACTACCCGTGTTGTGAGCGGCATCGCCGACGGCTCGCGCCTCGGTTTCAAAGGTACGGAAGACATCGGTGGCGGATTCAAGGCGATCTTCAACCTGGAAGCGCGGATCGAGCTCGACAACGGCGGCCAGAAGCCGACCCTGCTCTCCGACAATCAGGGCTTCTACCTGACCAAGGGCATGGGCCCCGGTTTCAACGCCGTGCTCGCCCCGCTGGGCGCATCCGGCGCCGCCTTGTCGGCCGGCGTCCTGCAGAGCATTCGCAGCGGTTTGCAGGTCAAGGGCTCGCCCGCCGTCAATCCGGAAGGCGCGCTGTTCGACCGCACCTCGATGGTCGGCCTGATCACGCCAGGCGGCGCCATCATGATCGGGCGCATGTACACCCCGGGCTATGAAGTGTTCGCCGCCGCCGACGTGTTCGAAACCGGCACCGCCGGCACCTGGGGCGGCATCACCGGCGGCAGCGCCGGTTTCACGGCCCTGGGCGCCGACATCCGCTCCCAGAAATCGGTCCAGTACCGCTTTGCCACGCCAGCCGGCTGGGGCGGTTCGGCCATGTATGGCGTCAAGGGCTCCGGTTACCTGGGCCGCTACAACAAGTTCGAGGGCCTCGCCCTGACCTACAAGGCAAACGGCCTGGACGTCGGTGTCGGCCACAACCGCGGCTACGACCAGAATGACCAGGTCAGCCTGGTCACGTCCACCATCGGCGGCTCCTACGTCATTCCGGACAGCAACCTGAAAGTGTTTGCCGGCTACCATGACCAGCGCAACCGCCATTCCGTGCTGCTGGCCGACTACACTGCCGCCTACAACGGCGTGATCGCCCCCGGCATCGCCGCGCAACTGGCGCCCGCCGGCGCCGCCACCGCCACCGCGCTCGGCAACGCCATGCGCACCGTGTTCCTGAACAATATCGGCGCCAACAGCCAGGTCGACGCCAGCAGCTACCAGGTCGGCCTGCACTACAAGGTCGGCGCGGGCCGCATCATGGCCTCGGTCGCCTACCAGAACGACCGTACCCCATCGAACAGCGACGCCACCCTGTACGCCGTCGGCTATGACTACAACTTGTCCAAGCGCACCGACGTCTACACCGTCGCCGCCTCCATCAAGAACAAGAACGATGGCCAGTACATCCCTGGCGCGGCCGGCTCCCCGGGCGGCTTCGGCCTGACCCCGGGCGAATCGACGCGCGCCTACCAGGTCGGCATCCGCCACCGTTTCTGATCGCCCGCCGGGCAACATGGAAAGACGCCTGCGGGCGTCTTTTTTTATGCGCGCCGCCAAATTCGCCGGCAGGCCCCGGCAGTCGGTTAGAATTGCGCTTAACACTAGCCTTGAAGACTGTAATGACCGAAACAATGGATTCCAATAGCGTTGCCCAATACCTGGCCGACCATCCCCGCTTCTTCGAAGAACACGCCGGCCTGCTGGGCCAGGTCAAGCTGTCCAGTCCCCTGACCGGCAAGGCCGTCTCGCTGCAGGAACGCCAGATGGAGGTCATGCGCGACAAGTACAAGGCGCTCGAGCTGCGCATGGCCGAGCTGATCCGGCTGGCGCAGGACAATGCGGCCATCGCCAACAAATTCCACGCCTGGACCCAGGCCCTGCTGCAGGCGCGCCACGACGCCGACCTGCCGCGCGCGCTGGTGGAGGGCTTGCAAGCCCAGTTCGGCGTGCCGCAAGCGACCTTGCGCCTGTGGGACCTGGCGCCGGCCCACGCCGAGCGCTGGTTCGGCGCCGACGTCTCGGCCGACGCCCGCCTGTTCGCCAACAGCCTGCTGGCGCCCTACTGCGGCAGCAACCACGACTTCGAAGCCGTGCGCTGGCTCGACGACGCCGCGGCCGTGCAATCGACCGTGATCGTGCCGCTGCGCAGCGCCGGCAAGGCCTTCGGCCTGCTGATCCTCGGCTCGCCCGATCCGGAGCGCTTCTCGGCCCAGATGGCGACCGACTTCCTGCTGCAGATCGGCGACACGGCCAGCGCCGCGCTGGCCGTGCTGCGCGCCTAAGCATGGCGCTGGCCGGGGGCGGGCAGCTGGCGCGCTACCTGGCGCAGCTGGCCACCCAGCGCCAGCTCTCGCCCCACACCTGCGCCGCCTACCGGCGCGACCTGGAGCAACTGGCGGTGCTGTCCGAAGCGCCCGACTGGAGCGCCGTCAGCCAGGGCGAGATCCGGCGCCTGGCCGCGCGCCTGCATGCCCAGGGCCTGGCCCCGCGCTCGATCGCACGCAAGCTGTCGAGTTGGCGCGGCTTTTTCCACTGGCTGTCCCAACAGAGCACGCTGACGGCCAATCCGGTCGAAGGGGTGCGCGCGCCGCGCCGCGCCAGGGCGCTGCCCAAGGCGCTGTCGGTCGACGCCGCGGTGCAACTGGTGTCTTCCGAGTCCCACCCCCATGCCAGGCCCGAGCCGGCCGACCTGTGCAACCGCGCCATGTTCGAGCTGCTCTATTCGAGCGGCTTGCGGGTGTCCGAGCTGGCCGGGCTCGACCTGCGCTACTGCAAGGCCGAACCCGGCACGTCCGCCTCGCTTGGCTGGCTCGACCAGGAAGCGGGCGAGGTGCTCGTCACCGGCAAGGGCGGCAAGATGCGCAAAGTGCCCGTCGGGCGCCACGCGCTCGAGGCGATCCGGGCCTGGCTGGCAGTGCGCCCGGCGGCGCGCGACGGCGGCGCCGCCCTGTTCCTGTCGAGCCGCGCGCGCCGCATCACGCCGCGCCTGGTGCAACTGCGCCTGAAGGCGCACGCGATCGCCAGCGGCAGCGCCCAGCACGTGCACCCGCACGTGCTGCGCCACTCGTTCGCCTCGCACCTGCTGCAATCGTCGGGCGACCTGCGCGCCGTGCAGGAGCTGCTCGGCCACGCCAGCATCGCCTCGACCCAGGTCTACACGGCGCTCGATTTCCAGCACCTGGCGGCCGTCTACGACCAGGCCCACCCGCGCGCAAAGTCGAAATAGCAACAGCGCGCGTATGAGCTATGTCAATGATCGTGCCGGTAATTGGAAGCGGAACGCGAATTGCGGCATAATCGCTCGATTATTCGACAGGCAAGCACCATGGCATTGATTCCCAGCACGATCCTGACGGGCTTCCTCGGCGCCGGCAAGACCACCCTCCTGAACCGCATCCTGCAAGAGGACCACGGGCTCAAGATCGCCGTCATCGAGAACGAGTTCGGCCAGGAGAACATCGACAACGAGATCCTGGTCCACGACAGCGGCGAGCAGATCGTCGAGATGAACAATGGCTGCATTTGCTGCACCGTGCGCGGCGACCTGATCGTGGCGCTGACCAGCCTGGCCAGGAAGCGCGCGGCCGGCGAACTCCATTTCGACCGCCTCGTCATCGAGACGACGGGCCTGGCCAATCCGGGTCCGGTGGCCCAGACCTTCTTCATCGACGAGGAAGTGGGTGCCGACTACATGCTCGACGCCGTCATCACCGTGGTCGACGCGCGCCACGCGATGGCCCAGCTCGACGAACACGAGGAAGCCCAGCGCCAGGTCGGGTTCGCCGACGCCCTGCTCATTTCCAAGACCGACCTGGTCGACGCGGCGCAACTGGCCGCGCTCAAAGCGCGCCTGAAGCGCATCAATCCGCGCGCCACGCAAAGCCAGGTCGACTTCGGACGCGCCCCGCTGGCCGAGGTGCTCGACATCCGCGGCTTCAACCTGAACGACAAGCTCGAGATCGACCCGGCCTTCCTGACCGCCGACGAAGCGTTGGACCACGCCCACCACCATGCGCACGACGACGACGGCGAGCATGAGCACGTGCACACCGAGGCGTGCGACCACAGCCACGACCACCACCACGCCCACCACAGCGACGACATCGCCGCCTTCGTGTTCAAAAGCGTGCGTCCGTTCGACCCGGAGCGGCTCGACCAATTCCTGGGCAGCCTGGTCCAGGTGTTCGGCCCGCGCATGCTGCGCTACAAGGGCGTGCTGCTGATGGACGGGGCCGAGCGCAAAGTCGTGTTCCAGGGCGTGCACCAGATCATGGGCAGCGATTTGGGTGCAAAATGGGGGGAACACGAGGAACGTGGCAGCAAAATGGTATTTATTGGCAAAAATTTACCGAAAGATGTCTTTATCCGCGGTCTGGAGCAATGTTTGGTATAAACTATCCCGGTTTTGTGATGCGCGGGCATTCCGGCATCGCCTTTGTTTGACGACTGAATTGCCAACACGCCATAGCGGCGAGGGGAAGACATCGGGATGGCAATATGAAGGAAACCGTGACCAAATCGGCCAAAAAAACCAGCGCCGCGCTCGCGCCGGCATCCAAGACCAAGGTGGCAGGCAAGGCTGCGCCAGCGAGCAAGCCGGCTGCCCGCCCGGCGGCCAAACCGGCGCCGAAAGCGGCGTCCAAGGTGGCGCCAAAAGCGCCCGCCAAGGCAGCGAGCAAGGCAGCACCGAAAACAGCACCGAAAACAGCAGCAAAGGCAGCATCGAAGGCAGCACCGAAGGCGGTGGCCAAGCCGGCCGCGAAGCGCGTGGCCAAGCCGGCGGCGCCCGCGCCAGAGAAGAAAAAGACGGTGGCTCAGCGCACCGTCAAGGTAGTCGATTCGCCCACGGTCGCCCCGGCAATTGCGCAGGCCGCGGTCGAGTTAGCTGATAAAATGAAAACCACTGTCGTATCGAAGGTAAGTGAAGTCATGACTAAAACAACGAAATCGAGCAGCGCCGTCAACACCGATGGCCGCCCCCTGTCCGAAGATGAAATTCGGGCGATGGGCGAAAAGGACTACATGAACCCGGCACAGCTGGCGTTTTTCAAGGCGCGCTTGCAGCAGCTTGAAAAAGACCTCTTGAAAAACGCGGGCGAGACCACCGAGCACTTGCGCGAAACCGTGCTGGTGCCCGATCCGGCCGACCGCGCCACCATCGAGGAAGAGCATGCGCTCGAACTGCGCACCCGCGACCGCGAGCGCAAGCTGCTCAAGAAGGTGCAGCAGTCGATCGCCGCCATCGACGCCGGCGACTACGGCTGGTGCGAAGAGACGGGCGAGCCGATCGGGATTCCGCGCCTGATCGCGCGCCCGACCGCCACCCTGTCGCTGGAAGCCCAGCAAAGGCGCGAACTGAAGCAAAAGCTGTACGGCGACTGAGCCCGCCGCACCCCATCGAAAAAGCATGCGCCAACCCCGCATGCTTTTTTGTTTTCCGGGCTCATCGGCTACACTATGGCAGGCGCGCCGCAACCCCGGCAGCTTATTTGAGCTCACTCACGGGTGCGCGTGACGCTGCGGCGGCGGCCGTGCTAACGTGAGGGACGCGCGCATCGAACAGGAATGGCAGTGGGAATTTTCTCCATCTTCAAGGGCAAGAACAAGAAACCGGACGGCTTTGACATGCCGCCCGAATCGACACGCCCGTCCGGCACCAGCGAGACCGAGCGCGCGCGCCAGCGCGAGATCGCGCGCGCCACCGCCGCCAAGATCGACGCGATCGAATCGGCCATGGCCTTCGACATCTTCAACACCCCCGAGCCGGCATGGGGCAGCGGCCCGCGCCGCCCGGCGCGCGGCAGCGCCGCGCCGTTCGCCGACGGGACTGCCGCGCCCACCCTGCCCATGCTCGAACTGGCCACCACGGAATTGCTGGCCGACGATGAAATTCCGAACGCCCCGGTGCAGCCCGAAACGGCCCCCGTGGTCGAGGAAATCGCCATCATGTTCGCCAACGACCAGCTGCACGTGGCCCAGCAGATGCTCATCGACAGCCTCGACGAGGTCGGCCAGGCCGACCGCAGCGTGTGGTGGATGCTGTTCGACCTGTACCAGATCAGCGGCCAGCAAGACGCGTTCGAGAACGTCGCCATCGACTACGCCAGCCGCTTCGAAACCTCGCCGCCCACCTGGGCCCCGCTGGCCGCCCTGGGCGCCGAGGCCAACAGCTATGCCGGCGTGACCCCCACCGAAGCGTTCGCCGGGGTGCTCGACGCGGGCTGCACGGCCCAGCTCGCGCGCCTGCGCCAGCTGGCCGCCGCCAATCCCGTGATCCGCCTCGAATTTAGCCGCGTGCTCGACGTCTTGCCCGACGGTTGCGCCCTGCTGCTGGCCGCCCTGACCGAATTGCGCAAGACGGGGCGCGAACTGATCGTCGTCGGCGCGGCCGAACTGGCCGCCGTGGTGCGCTCGACCATCGCCATCGGCCAGCGCGACGCCAGCGAGGCGCCGTGGCTGCTGCTGCTTGAATTGCTGCAACTGATGAACCTCGAAAAGGATTTCGAGGAAACGGCGATGGATTACTGCGTCACCTACGAACTGTCGCCGCCCTCGTTCGAGGCGCCCTCCAACGTGGCCACGGCGGCCAGCGCGCGCGCGCCGGGCGCGGTCGACCGCTTCATGCTGCCGGCCGTGATCGACGCCGCCAGCGGCCCCCTGTTCGACGCCATCGAGGCCTTCGCCGCCAACTACCAGCCCGTGGTGCTGGACTGCTCGCGCCTGGCGCGGGTCGACTACGGCGCCGCCAGCCAGTTCCAGCAGCGCCTGCGCAAGCTGGCCGAGGACGAGAAAAAAATCGAATTGCGCGACATCAACCATCTGGTGGCGGCCCTGTTCAAGCTGCTCGCCTTTACCGACGTGGCGCGCCTGTTTCCGCACAAGTATTGAGCTTGCAATTTCGTCCGCCATCCCCACCATGTGGACGAGATCCCTGAAAGGCGAATATGGAACAGTTTCACGGCACCACGATTTTATGTGTGCGGCGCGGCAAGCAGGTCGCGCTGGGCGGCGACGGCCAGGTTACCCTGGGCAACGTGGTCATGAAGGGCACGGCGCGCAAGGTGCGCAAGTTGTACCAGGGCAAGGTACTGGTGGGCTTCGCCGGCGGCACGGCCGACGCCTTCACCCTGCTCGACCGCTTCGAGGGCAAGCTCGAGAAGCACCAGGGCAATCTGCTGCGCGCCTCGGTCGAACTGGCCAAGGATTGGCGCACCGACCGCGTGCTGCGCCGCCTCGAGGCCATGCTGCTGGTGGCCGACAGCGAGTCGACCCTGGTCATCACCGGCAATGGCGACGTGCTTGAACCGGAAGACGGCATCGGCGCGATCGGCTCGGGCGGCGTGTACGCGCAATCGGCCGCCAAGGCGCTGCAAGAGAACACCGAACTGGCGCCGGCCGAGGTGGTGCGCAAGGCGCTGACCATCGCCGCCGAGCTGTGCATCTACACCAACATGTCGCACATCATCGAAACGCTGGAGTGATCATGGCAGAATCCATCATGAACATGACCCCCCTCGAGATCGTCTCGGAACTCGACAAGCACGTCGTCGGCCAGGGCAAGGCCAAGCGCGCCGTCGCCATCGCCCTGCGCAACCGCTGGCGCCGCCAGCAGGTGGCCGAACCGCTGCGCCACGAGATCACGCCCAAGAACATCCTGATGATCGGGCCCACCGGGGTCGGCAAGACCGAGATCGCGCGCCGCCTGGCCAAGCTGGCCGACGCGCCGTTCATCAAGATCGAAGCGACCAAGTTCACCGAGGTGGGCTACGTCGGGCGCGACGTCGACACCATCATCCGCGACCTGATCGACATCGGCGTCAAGCAGACCCGCGCCAGCGAAATGAAGAAGGTGCGCCAGCGCGCCCAGGACGCGGCCGAAGACCGCATCATCGACATCCTGGTGCCGCCGGCGCGCGACTTCGGTTTCAACGTCACGCCCCCGCCCGCCGAGGCCAGGGAGGGCGACAACACGCGCCAGACCTTCCGCAAGCGCCTGCGCGAGGGCGCGCTCGACGAGCGCGAGATCGAACTCGAACTGGCCGACGTCGGCCCCCAGATGGAGATCATGGCCCCGCCGGGCATGGAGGAGATGACGGAGCAGATCAAATCCATGTTCTCGGGCATCGGCGGCTCGCGCAAGAAGCCGCGCAAGATCAAGATTGCCGAGGCGATGAAGCTGCTCACCGAGGAGGAGGCGGCCAAGCTGATCAACGACGACGACATGAAGCAGAAGGCCATCGCCAACGTCGAACAGAATGGCATCGTGTTCCTCGACGAGATCGACAAGATCGCCTCGCGCTCGGAGGTGGGCGGGGCCGACG
>JAZJYV010000095.1:0-14021 GCA_040390195.1 Pseudomonadota bacterium
ACGTGTTCTGACCCCGGTTTTTGGGGGAAACGTGTTCTGACCCCGGTTTTTGGGGGAAACGTGTTCTGACCCCGGTTTTTGGGGGAAACGTGTTCTGACCCCGGTTTTTGGGGGAAACGTGTTCTGACCCCGGTTTTTGGGGGAAACGTGTTCTGACCCCGGTTTTTGGGGGAAACGTGTTCTGACCCCGGTTTTTGGGGGAAACGTGTTCTGACCCCGGTTTTTGGGGGAAACGTGTTCTGACCCCGGTTTTTGGGGAAAACGTGTTCTGACCCCGGTTTTGGGACGCGCCGTTCGGGGTGGTGGGAATTCGGATAAGATGGGCGGATGTCTAAACTTGTGCTCTTGATTCAAACCTACGGTGTGCTGATGGTGTTCGGGACGGTGCTGCTGGAACAGATCGGTTTGCCGATTCCGGCCTTTCCGATCCTGATCGTGGCCGGGGCGCTGGCCGTCGACGGCGACGTCAGCTGGGTCGCCGTGCTCGCCGTCAGCCTGGCCGCTTGCCTGATCAGCGACTTTTTCTGGTTCCGCGCGGGGCGCTTCTATGGCAAACGCATTTTGCGTGTGCTGTGCAAGATTTCGCTCTCGCCGGACTATTGTGTGAGCCAGACCGAGGACAATTTCAACCGCTTCGGCGCCAAATCGCTGATCGTGGCCAAGTTCATCCCCGGTTTTAATACGATCGCGCCACCGCTGGCCGGCGCCATGGGCACCAGCAACGCCCAGTTTCTCGGTTTGAGCGTCCTCGGCGGTCTGCTGTGGAGCGGCGTGGGCATCGGCGTCGGCGCCTATTTCCATGCGCGTGTCGACCAGGTCCTCGATGTCCTCGGTTCCATGGGCGGCACCGCGCTGATGGTACTGGTCGCGCTGCTTGCCCTGTTTGTCCTGTTTAAATATGTCGAGCGGCGCCGCTTCCGCGAGGCGGTGCAAGTCGAGCGCATCAGCTTGCACGAGCTGCTGAAACTGATTGAGCAGGGCAAGCAGCCGGTGCTGATCGATGCCCGTAGTGCGACGGCGCAAAAACTGGAGCCGCCCATCCCGGGCGCGCTGATCTTCAATGCTTGCGAACCGGAACGCCTGATGGCCAGCCTCGACAAGGACCGCCACATCGTCGTCTATTGCAGCTGTCCCAATGATGTCACGGCGGCCCAGGTCGCCAAGCAGCTCATGGCGGGCGGCTTTCACCGTGCCCGTCCGCTGAACGGCGGCCTCGACGCCTGGAACACCCACCACGCCGGCGCCGATGCGCCGCAGCCGGCTTAAGTGGGCTCGCTGCTGACCAGGCGCGCCAGTACTTTCTCCCGGTTGGCCACACGAAGTCGATGAACACGGTCTCCTTGATCGTCAGCCTGAGCAGGCCAGGCGGCAGCGCATGGCAATCGCGCGCCACTGTCGCGTCGTCCTGCAGCGCCGCCTGAGTCAGGACGCCTGACTTGCTCAGCATGGGCTGCAATTGCCCGCGATGCTGGTCGAGGATGCCCGCCAGCGGACCCATCAGTTTGCCTCTAGTCCAGCCTGATCCGTCATGGCGCCTCCTCATGTTTGTGTTGCGCAATCTTGCATCAAGCTGGGGCCGGTCGTCATGCATTGGAGCAAGCTTGCTCGAATACCCGGTTTGCGGGCGAAAAACGTAGCTAGACTACGTGTTCGTAAAATATTTGTCGGTATAAGTTTCAAATATTCCGTTGAAATGTACCTAAACTACAAAGAATGCTTGCGCGCTTAGCTGCAAAACAATAAACTTGAGGTTCACCAGAATTTTCGCCGCCATGACCGACCAGCCTCCTACCGCGCCCGCTTTGCCTCTTCCACCCGCCGCCCATCCGGGCGGACCGCGCCTGCTGGCCGACATCGGCGGTACCAACGCCCGGTTCGCGCTTGAAACGGCGCCCGGGCAGGTCGGGCAGATCGAGGTCTTGCCCTGCGACGGCTACGCCACCCTGGCCGATGCCCTGCGTGCCTACCTGGCACGCTGCGCGCAGTTTGGGCCGATCCGGCATGCGGCGCTGGCCATCGCCAACCCGATCACCGGCGACCTGGTGCGCATGACCAACCACCATTGGGAATTTTCGATCGAAGCCCTGCGCCTCGAGTGCGGTTTCGACGTTTTGATCGTGGTCAATGATTTCAGCGCCCTGGCGCGTGCCTTGCCCCATTTGACGTCCAGCCAAAAGCAGCAGATCGGCGGCGGCAGCGCGCAGGCGCACACGCCGCTGGGCCTGGTCGGCGCGGGCACCGGGCTGGGCGTGTCGGGGCTGATACCGGCCGGCGAAGGCTGGACGGCCTTGCTCAGCGAAGGTGGCCATGTCACGTTTTCGCCCGCCAACGCGGCCGAATTGGTAATCTTGCAATTCGCCTGGCGTGAATTTGAACACGTCTCGGCCGAGCGCCTGCTCTCGGGCGATGGTATCGAACTGATCTACCGCGCGCTGGCCCACCACAGCGGCGCGCCCGACGAGCGGCTGAGCGCCCCGGAAATCTCGCGCCGCGCGCTGGCCGGCGAGTGCGCTGTGTGCGACCAGGCGATTGAAACGTTTTGCGGCATGCTCGGCACCGTGGCGGGCAACCTGGCCATCACGCTCGGCGCCCAGGGCGGTATCTACATCGGCGGCGGCATCGTGCCGCGGCTGGGCCCGCGTTTCGCCGCATCGTCGTTCCGCGCCCGCTTCGAGCAGAAGGGCCGCTTCGTCAATTACCTGGCCCAGGTGCCGACCTACGTGATCACGGCCGACTATCCGGCCTTCCTCGGCGTGTCCGCCATCCTGGCCGAGAAACTGGACGGCTAAGGGCGGCACCCCGGGCGCGCACGCGCTTTTGTCCCTTTCAGCGTTTTATCAGGTACAATGGCCGCAGTTGAAGGAAACGATGTCGATCGTTCGTGGTAGGTGCGCCCGGGGTGAAGCCCCTCTGCCGCCACGGCGAACCAGCGTTTCGCTTGAAAAATCAAGGGCTTGCGGCCTGCCGGATTGCGGCAACCAGCCTGGTGGACGAGTTCGAATCTCGCCACGGTAATTTCCCGCCACGCGCACATCGGCCCGGGCGTCGGAATCCAGTTTCAACGTATTTCTTTGCAAAACGGCGTCATCCCGGTGACGGACCGCTGCCATGCGTTGTTGGATCTTTGTTTGATACGCTTACGACATCGTTATGAATACTGATGAGGCTAAACGAGTCCTCGAAACCGCCTTATTGTGCGCGCGTGAACCGATTTCGATCCATGGCATGAAAAAGCTGTTCGTCGACGTTGACGAGCAGGGCCGTCCGATGGGCGTGGGCGTCGGTGCCGACACCATCAAGATCATGCTCGAGGAGTTGCGGCACGACTGGAAGGACCGCGGCATCGAAGTGGTCAGCCTGGCCAGTGGCTGGCGTTTCCAGAGCCGTCCCGAGATGAAGCCCTATCTGGACCGCCTGAGCCCGGAAAAGCCGCAAAAATATTCGCGCGCGACACTCGAGACGCTGGCCATTATCGCGTATCGACAGCCGGTGACGCGGGGTGATATCGAGGAGATCCGCGGTGTTGCCGTCAATTCGCAGACGATCAAGATGCTGGAAGATCGCGGCTGGGTCGACGTCATCGGCCACCGTGAAGTGATCGGTCGCCCGGCGCTGCTGGGCACGACCAGGCAGTTCCTGGATGACCTGGGTTTGAATTCGCTGTCCCAGCTGCCTCCTTTGCAGCACATCAGCGAGATGCAAAGCGGCCTCGAGATGGAAGCGCTCGAAGCGGCATTGCAAGAGAATTTTGATAAAGCAGCGGCTCCCGTGGCCGCCAACGACGCCCCAATTTCCGACCCTGCGCCAGAATTATCGGTTGACGCTGCGCCAGGTCAGCACAACCTTGAAACGAACGATGAATCCAACTAATCCAAACGAGACCAACGACGCCGCCCTTGCCAAGCCGAAGCGCCGCACCAAGGCCCAGATCGAAGCCGACGCGGCTGCGGGCATCACGGCGCCGAAGAAGCGCGCCGTGAAAAAAACCGAGCCTGCGGGCGAGGCGCCGCCAGAGGCCAGCGCAGCGCCAGCGAAGCCGGCACCGAAGCCGCGCGCCAAGCCGGTCGCAGTGCCGGCCGCCGCGCCGGTCGAGGCGGCGCCGGTAGCGGCCGAAGCGCCGGCCGCAGCACCGCGCAAGCCGCGCCCGCCGAAAGTGGCGCCCGTGCAGGAGGCGGCGCCAGCGCCGCAGGCAGCCGCCGAGGCCGCCCCGGGCGAGCGCGGCCCGCGCGCTCCCCGTGGCCCGCGCCAGATGCGCGAGCAGCGTGAAATGCGCAAGGCCCAGCAGCCGCGTCCGGAAGCGGGCGAGCAGCCTGGCGCCGACGCTGCGCCAGTCCAGGCCGAGGGCGCAGAACGTGCCGAGCGCGCTGCGCGTCCGGACCGCGGCCCGCGTCCCAAAAAGAACAAGAAAGGCAATCCCGGCCTGCAGCACCATAAAAAGCCGAAGCAGAACGATGCCGACGCCGCCTTCTCCTTTGTCACCTCGGACGCCTTCGACGCCCAGGATGGCGGCAAGAGCATGCCGGCCAAGCCGGTGCGGCGCGACCTGACGTCCGACGACGACGCGCCCAAGCTGCACAAGGTGCTGGCCGAAGCCGGTCTCGGTTCGCGCCGCGACATGGAAGAGCTGATCATCGCCGGACGCGTCTCGGTCAACGGCGAGCCGGCCCACATCGGCCAGCGCATCCTGCCGAGCGACGCGGTGCGCATCAACGGCAAGCAGATCCACCGTAAAGTGAGCAGCAAGCCGCCGCGCGTGCTGGTCTACCACAAGCCGGCCGGCGAAATCGTCAGCCATGACGATCCGGAAGGCCGTCCGTCCGTGTTCGACCGCCTGCCGACGATGAAGGCCGGCAAATGGCTGGCCGTCGGCCGCCTCGACTTCAACACTGAAGGCTTGCTCTTGTTTACCACCTCGGGTGACCTGGCCAACCGCCTGATGCACCCGCGCTACAACATTGACCGCGAGTACGCCGTGCGCACCCTGGGCGAGCTGGAAGAGGGCATGCGCCAGAAACTGCTGGCCGGCGTCGAGCTCGACGACGGCATGGCCAACTTCACCAAGATCGCCGATGGCGGCGGCGAGGGCATCAACAAGTGGTACCGCGTGGTCATCGGCGAAGGCCGCAACCGCGAGGTGCGCCGCATGTTCGAGGCGATCGGCCTGACCGTCTCGCGCCTGATCCGCACCCGCTACGGCGCCATGACCTTGCCGAGCGGCCTCAAGCGCGGCCGCTGGGAAGAGATGGAAGAAAACACCGTGCGCGACCTGATGGCCGCGTTCGGCGTCGAGAAAAAAGGCGCAGGCGCCGAGCCGCGCGGACCGAAAGCCGGTCCGCGCCAGCGCGACGACGAGCCCGATGGCAACCGCATCGACCGGGTCGACGCCAACCGCAACGCCGATCCCTTCGGTCCGCCGAAAGGGCGCGGCCAGGGCGGGCGTCCGCAGGGGCGCGGTCTGGGCGGTGGCATGGGCGGCCAGGGCCGTCCCCAGGGGCAGGGTTTTGGCGCTGGCCAGGGCCGTCCGCAGGGGCAGGGCTTTGGTGGCGGCCAGGGCCGTCCGCAAGGCCAGGGACTCGGTGGCGGCCAAGGCCGTCCGGCCCAGGGCGAAGGTCGCAGCCGTGGCGCGCAGGGTACGGGCGGTCCGGCCAAGCCGCGCCAGCCCGATCCGCTGCAGACCACTTTTGGATTCGGCAACGCCGGTTCGGCACGCCGCCCGCAGGGCCCGCAAGGCCCGCGCGGCTCCGACCATGGCTTGCCGCGCCGCGGCCGGCGCGGTTAAGCGCCGTTCCCGGGCAGGCGCGAACCCATGCCGCATTGGCCGGGTCGCACTGCATGGGTTTCCCCCTGCGCGGGAAGGACAGGTTTTTTGCCCTTGACAACTGTTGTTTGCTTGTTCATTTGACCCGCGGCCGATTGCGGGCAGCCCGAGAACAGGTTATAATCTGCAGCCTAATAAAAGTTCTTCGTAGCGAAGTCCTTTCATCTGGTTAGGAATATAAGAAGATGGGCAGATGCCCATTTTTTTTTTGGTAAATCGGTTTTAGCCTGGAGAATTTGTTTGCAGCAGTTTGAATTAATCGCCAAGACAGTCAGTGGCCTGGGCTACGAACTCGTTGAAGTCGAACGGGGCGAGCGCGGGATCCTGCGCGTGTACATCGATTTCACTGCCGCCGACGCAGAAGAAAAAGGCCCGATCACGGTGGAGGATTGTGCCACGGTCAGCCATCAACTGTCGCACGTGTTGACAGTGGAAAACGTCAACTACGAACGGCTCGAAATTTCGTCGCCCGGGCTCGATCGCCCGGTGCGCACCTTGGCCGATTTTGCGCGCTTTGCCGGTTGCGAATGCACCGTCAAACTGCGCGTGGCCATGCCGGGTAGCGCGAACCGGAAAACCTTCACGGGCATCTTGCAAGACCCGGATGGCGAAAACCTCGCATTGGAATTTGAAAGTAAGGATGGTCCGGCGCTGTTGGAATTTACGCTCGCCGACTTGGATAAGGCACGCTTGGTGCCGCAAGTGGATTTTAAGGGACGCAAAGCATGAGCCGCGAAGTATTGTTATTGGTTGACGCGCTGGCGCGCGAAAAAAATGTCGATAAAGATGTCGTCTTCGGGGCGCTCGAATTCGCACTGGCGCAAGCCACGAAGAAGCGCTACGAGGGCGAAGTCGACATTCGCGTGTCGATCGACCGCGAGTCGGGCGAGTTCGAGTCCTTCCGCCGCTGGCATGTGGTACCCGACGAAGCGGGCCTGCAACTGCCGGACCAGGAAATCCTCCATTTCGAAGCCAAGGAAAACATCCCCGACATCGAAGTCGACGAGTACATCGAAGAGCCGATCGAGTCGGTTGAATTCGGTCGCCGCTTCGCGCAGGACACCAAGCAGGTCGTCCTGCAGCGGGTGCGCGACGCCGAGCGTGAGCAGATCCTGGTGGACTTCCTGGAACGCGGCGACTCGCTCGTGACCGGCACCATCAAGCGCATGGAGCGGGGCGACGCGATTGTCGAATCGGGCAAGATCGAAGCGCGCCTGCCGCGCGACCAGATGATCCCGAAAGAGAACCTGCGCATCGGCGACCGGGTTCGCGCCTTCATCTTGCGCATCGACCGCAATATGCGCGGCCCCCAGGTGATCCTGTCGCGCACCGCGCCGGACTTCATCATGAAGCTGTTTGAGCTGGAAGTGCCTGAAATCGAGCAGGGCCTGCTGGAGATTAAATCGGCAGCCCGCGACGCCGGCGTGCGCGCCAAGATCGCCGTCTACACGGGCGACAAGCGGATCGACCCGATCGGTACCTGCGTCGGCATGCGCGGTTCGCGCGTGCAGGCCGTGACAGGTGAGCTGGGCGGCGAGCGCGTCGACATCGTGCTGTGGTCGGACGATCCGGCCCAGTTCGTCATCGGCGCCCTGGCGCCGGCCAACGTCTCCTCGATCATGGTCGACGAAGAAAAGCACGCCATGGATGTCGTGGTCGATGAAGAGAACCTGGCCATCGCGATCGGCCGCTCGGGCCAGAACGTGCGCCTGGCCGCCGAGCTGACCGGCTGGAAGATCAACATCATGACGGCTGAAGAGTCGGCCGACAAATCGGCCGTCGAAACGGCCGCCGTGCGCGCCCTGTTCATGGAAAAACTCGACGTCGACCAGGAAGTGGCCGACATCCTGGTGGAAGAAGGTTTCGCCAGCCTGGAAGAAATCGCCTACGTGCCGATTTCCGAAATGCTCGAGATCGAATCGTTCGACGAAGACACCGTCAACGAGCTGCGCACCCGCGCCCGCGATGCCCTGGTGACCGAGGCGATCGCTTCGGAAGAGGGCCTCGAAGGCATGGACGAGCAGCTGGTCAATCTGGAAGGCATGGACCGCAACACGGCCGGCAAACTGGGCCTGGCAGGCATCAAGAACCTGGCCGCATTTGCGGCGCTCGCTTACGACGAATTCGGCGCCATCCTGGCCCTGTCGTCCGAGCGCGCACGGGATCTGATCAAGAATGAATTTAATGATGTGACCGACGACGAGATGAAGCTGGTCGACTCAAAGTACGACGACCGCGCCAAGTCGCTGCAGGCGAAAGCCTGGAGCCTGGCAGAAGTGGCCAAGGCTTAATTTGAGTATCTTTATCATCTCCGCGACACATAGAAAAGAGGACTGAATGGCGAGTAACAACGTAGCCCAATTTGCCACCGAACTGAAGATGCCTGCAGATTTGCTGCTGACGCAGCTGCGTTCTGCCGGCGTCGAAAAAAGTTCGACGTCAGATCCATTGTCGAAAGATGATAAGGATAAGTTGTTGGATCACCTGCGCCGCACCCACGGCACAGCGAACGACACTGAAAAGAAGAAGATCACCCTGACGCGCAAGGAAACGACCGAGATCAAGCAGGCCGACGCCACGGGCAAGTCGCGCACGATCCAGGTGGAAGTCCGCAAGAAGCGCACCTTCGTCCAGCGCGACGATGTGGCCCAGCCTGCGCCGGCGCCTGTCGCCGCGCCGGCCGCGCCCGTCATCGATCCGGCCGAAGTGGCACGCCGCGAAGAAGAGGCGCGCCGCCAGAGTGAGCTGATCGCCCGTCAGGAAGCCGACCTGCGCGAGAAGCAGGAACGCCTCGCCAAGCTCGACGCCGAGAAGGAAGCCCAGGCCAAGCAAGCCGAGACCGACGCCAAGCGCGAAGCCGACGCCGAAGCGAAGCGCGCAGCCGCCGCCGGCGCATCGGCCGGTGCCGGCGCCGCCGCCGACGACGAAGCGAAGAAAGCCGCTGCCGACGAAGCCAAGAAAAAAGCCGCCACCGCTGCCAAGGAAGCGGCCGAGCGGGTCGAAGCGAACGACCGCGCCCGCAAGGCCGTGGCCGACGAAGTGGCCCAGATCAAGGCCATGATGAACGCGCCGCGGCGCGCCATCAAGGCGCCTGAGCCGGTTGCTGCGCCCGTCGCCGCCATCAAGGCCAAGGCACCGGAAGGCACCTTGCACAAGCCGGCAGACAAGAAGCCGGGCGAGAAGAAAGACGACAAGAAGCCGGTCACGGCCGACAAGAAGTCGATCAAATCGGCGAATGTCTCCTCGACCTGGTCGGACGACGCGAAAAAACGCGGCGCGCCAGGCTCGATCAAGCCGCGCGGTAACGTCGGCAGCGCCGGCGGCCGGGACGGCTGGCGCGGTGGCGCCAAGGGTGGACGCCGCAATTCGCACAGCGATGACCGCGAAACCAATTTCCAGGCGCCAACCGAAGCGGTCGTCAAGGACGTCCACGTTCCGGAGACGATCACCGTCGCCGAACTGGCGCACAAGATGTCCGTGAAGGCATCCGAAGTGATCAAGCAGCTCATGAAACTGGGCCAGATGTGCACCATTAACCAGGTGCTGGACCAGGAAACGGCAATGATCCTGGTCGAAGAGATGGGCCATAAGGCATTCGCGGCTGAACTCGACGATCCGGAAGCGCTGCTGGCCGACCAGGGTGAGCACGCCCACTTCGAAGCCGTGCCACGCGCACCGGTCGTCACCGTCATGGGTCACGTCGACCACGGTAAAACGTCGCTGCTGGACTACATCCGGCGCGCCAAGGTGGCCTCGGGCGAAGCGGGCGGGATCACGCAGCACATCGGCGCCTACCACGTCGAAACGCCGCGCGGCATCATCACCTTCCTCGACACCCCGGGTCACGAGGCGTTCACCGCCATGCGTGCCCGCGGCGCCAAGGCGACCGACATCGTCATCCTGGTGGTGGCGGCGGACGACGGCGTGATGCCGCAAACGAAGGAAGCGATCGCCCACGCGAAAGCTGCCGGCGTGCCGCTGGTTGTCGCCATCAACAAGATCGACAAACCGGGTGCCAACCTGGACCGCGTCAAGCAGGAACTGGTCGCCGAGCAGGTCGTGCCGGAAGAATACGGCGGCGAATCGCCATTCGTGCCGGTGTCGGCCAAGACCGGCGAGGGCATCGACGCCCTGCTGGAGCAAGTGCTGCTGCAGGCCGAAGTGCTGGAATTGAAGGCGCCGATCGATGCGCCGGCCCGCGGGCTGGTGGTCGAGGGCCGTCTGGACAAGGGCCGCGGCCCGGTCGCGACGATCCTGGTGCAATCGGGTACCTTGCGTCGCGGCGACGTGATCCTCGCTGGTTCCTCGTATGGCCGCGTGCGCGCCATGCTCGACGAGAACGGCAAGGCGATCACCGAAGCCGGTCCATCGATCCCGGTCGAGATCCAGGGCCTGACCGAAGTGCCGGTCGCCGGTGAAGAGGTCATGGTCATGGCCGACGAGCGCAAGGCGCGCGAAATCGGTCTGTTCCGTCAAGGTAAATTCCGCGACGTGAAGCTGGCCAAGCAGCAGGCAGCGAAGCTGGAGAACATGTTCGACCAGATGGCCGAAGGCGAAGTGAAGAATCTGCCGATGATCATCAAGACCGACGTGCAGGGTTCGCAAGAAGCGCTGGTTGGCTCGCTGCAGAAGCTGTCGACGTCCGAAGTGCGCGTCCAGGTGGTGCACGCTGCGGTCGGTGGCATTACCGAGTCCGACGTCAACCTGGCTGTCGCTTCGAAAGCGGTCATCATTGGCTTTAACGTGCGTGCCGACGCCCAGGCGCGCAAGCTGGCCGAGTCGAACGGCGTGGACATCCGCTACTACAACATCATTTACGATGCGATCGACGAGATCAAGTCGGCCTTGTCGGGCATGCTGGCGCCAGAAAAGCGCGAGACCATCACCGGTGCGGTCGAGATTCGCCAGGTCATCCTGGTGTCGAAGGTTGGCGCGATTGCCGGTTGCCTGGTCACCGATGGCGTCGTCAAGCGTTCGTCGTCGGTTCGCCTGCTGCGCAACAATATCGTGGTGTGGACTGGCGAAATCGACTCGCTCAAGCGCTTCAAGGACGACGCGAAAGAAGTACGCGCCGGTCTCGAGTGCGGCCTGTCGCTCAAGAACTACAACGACATCGAGGTCGGCGACGTCCTCGAAGTGTTCGAAGTCCAAGAGATCGCCCGTACCCTGTAACCGCGACGCCGCCCTACCGCAACACGTAGGGTGGAAAAGCGCAGCGCCTTCCGCCATGCATGCGTCCCCGCGACGCCTGCATGGCGGAAGGCGCTGCGCTTTTCCACCCTGCGAAATCACTTCGTAGTAAAGTAAAGACATCATGGCAAAACATAGCAAAACCATCCCCGCCCGCGGTTTGCGCGTGGCCGACCAGATCCAGCGCGACCTGGCCGAAATCGTGTCCTATGGCCTGAAGGATCCGCGCGTCGGGATGATCACCATCACCGAAGTGCAAATCACGCCCGACTACGCGCACGCCAAGGTGTTCTTCACCATGCTCAAGGACGACAAGGAGTCGGTCAAGAACACCAGCGAAGGCCTGGCCGCAGCGGCCGGCTTTATCCGCAACCAGCTGGGCAAGCGCTTGCACATCCACACGCTGCCGCAGCTGCATTTCGTGCACGACACCTCGACCTCGCGCGGCATGGAAATGTCGCTGCTGATCGACCAGGCCAACGCCAGCCGCGCCGCCGACGCGGAACCGGATCCGGAGCCGACGCCAGAGTAATCCGGCCAGCAGCATGAAACAATCCCACATCAAGAAAGTCCGCGACCTGGTCGACGGCGTGCTGCTGCTCGACAAACCGGTCGGGCTGTCCTCGAACGATGCGCTGATCAAGGCCAAGCGCTACATGAACGCAAAGAAAGCGGGCCACACCGGCACGCTCGACCCCTTCGCCACCGGCTTGCTGCCGCTGTGCTTCGGCGAGGCCACCAAGTTCTCGCAAGACCTGCTCGAAGCGGACAAGACCTACGAGACCACAGTCCACCTGGGCATCGCCACCAACACCGGCGACACCGAGGGCGAGACCATCGCCACCTTGCCGGTCGATGTCACGCGCGCGCAGATCGAAGCTGTGCTGCCGCAGTTCCGCGGCCCGGTCATGCAGGTGCCGCCGATGTATTCTGCGCTCAAGCGCGACGGCAAGCCTTACTACGAGTACGCACGCGAAGGCATCGTGCTCGAACGCGAGGCGCGCCCGGTCACCATCCATCTGCTCGAATTGATCTCCTACGAAGCACCGTTCCTGAAGCTGAAGGTATGCTGCAGCAAGGGCACCTACATCCGCGTGCTGGGCGAAGACATTGGCACGGCGCTCGGTTGCGGCGCGCATTTGAACGCACTGCGCCGGATCCAGGTGGGCGCGCTGACGGTCGACGGCATGGTCACGCTCGAGACGATCGCCGCGCACGCCGCGCCGCTCGAATTGCTGGCACCGGTCGACGCCCTGCTGTCGACGTTCCCCGCCGTGCGCCTGACGGACGAATTGGCGCGCCGCTTCCTGCAGGGCCAGCGCCTCGCGCTCGGCAAGGAAGACGTGGCCGTGCCGGCCGAACAGGGCAGGGTGCGGGTGTATCACGGCGAAGCCCTGCTTGGCACCGCCAATCTGGGCGAGTTTGCCATCCTCGCACCCGAACGCCTGATCGCCGCGAAAAGCTAAGCGCGCCATGACAGCGTGGTCTGCCCCCTGTGCAAGGGGTCAGACCCCGGTTCTTCCGTTGGGGGGTCTGACCCCGGTTCAGGCCCCTGTGGCGAAAAGTACAGCAAGTTCTTGAACTTGCTCGCTTTTTCACCATTGTGCGATGCAGCAAGCTTTCTGCGTGCTATACTAGTGGGTTCCAGATTTAAGCAATACCGTACACCTTCGTACACCACGTACATTCTCCGTTCATTACGACCATGTCAAACACTAAACGCGCAATTCGCAACATCGCCATCATCGCCCACGTTGACCACGGCAAAACCACGCTCGTGGACAAGCTGCTGCGCCAATCCGGTACCTTCCGTGAGAACCAGCAGGTCGAGACCCGCGTGATGGATTCGAACGATCTCGAAAAAGAGCGCGGCATCACGATTTTGTCGAAGAACTGCGCAGTTGAGTACAACGACACCCACATCAACATCGTCGACACCCCAGGCCACGCCGACTTCGGCGGCGAAGTCGAGCGCGTGCTGTCGATGGTCGACTCGGTGCTGCTGCTGGTCGATGCCCAGGAAGGCCCGATGCCACAGACCCGCTTCGTGACGCGTAAAGCGCTGGCGCTGGGCCTCAAGCCAATCGTCGTCGTCAACAAGATCGACCGTCCGGGCGCGCGCGCCGAGTGGGCGATCAACCAGACGTTCGAATTGTTCGACAAGCTGGGCGCCACCGACGAGCAACTGGACTTCCCAGTGGTGTACGCGTCGGCCCTGAACGGTTACGCCAGCCTGGACGCGGAAGCCCGCGAAGGCGACATGACCCCCCTGTTCGAAGCGATCCTCAAGCACGTGCCTGTGCGCGACGACAATCCGGACGGCCCGCTGCAGATGCAAATCACCTCGCTCGACTACTCTTCCTACGTCGGCAAGATCGGCATTGGCCGCATCTCGCGCGGCCGTGTGAAGGCTGGCCAGGACGTCATCGTCCTGAACGGTCCTGATTCGACCCCGATCAAGGGCCGCATCAACCAAGTGCTGAACTTCAAGGGCCTCGAGCGCGTGCTGGTTGACGAAGCCGTCGCCGGCGACATCGTGCTGATCAACGGTATCGACGAAATCGGCATCGGTTCGACCATCTGCCAGCCGGACACTCCGGACGCGCTGGAAATGCTGACCGTCGACGAGCCTACCCTGACCATGAACTTCATGGTCAACAACTCGCCACTGGCCGGCCGCGAAGGCAAGTTCGTCACCAGCCGCCAGCTGCGCGACCGCCTTGACCGCGAACTGAAAGCGAACGTCGCCCTGCGCGTGGCGCCGACCGACGACGACACGATTTTCGAAGTCTCGGGCCGCGGCGAGCTGCACCTGACGATTTTGATCGAAAACATGCGCCG
This sequence comes from Pseudomonadota bacterium, assembly GCA_040390195.1. Taxonomy (GTDB): domain Bacteria; phylum Pseudomonadota; class Gammaproteobacteria; order Burkholderiales; family Burkholderiaceae_D; genus Telluria_A. Next base: position 13,850 of record JAZJYV010000095.1, read on the forward strand.
CGAAGGCTTCGAGTTGGCCGTATCGCGTCCGCGCGTGGTCTTCAAGATGGTCGATGGTGTGCGCCACGAGCCGTTCGAGCAGCTGTCGGTGGACGTGGAAGAAGCCAACCAGGGCGGCGTGATGGAAGAACTGGGCCGCCGCCGCGGCGACCTGCAGAACATGGAATCGGAT
>JAZJYV010000096.1:0-6582 GCA_040390195.1 Pseudomonadota bacterium
TGGTATGGTTGCGACGGCCATTGAAACGGCCCGAACGCTTTTGCTTACCTTCGCGGTTGGCTGTCTGAACCGACAGGACTTCAACCTTGAACAAGAGTTCAACGGCTGCCTTGATCTCAGGCTTGGTCGCATCCGGCAAAACGCGGAACACGATCTGCTCGTTCTTTTCGGCGACCATGGTGGCCTTTTCCGAAATGACCGGAGCCTGGAGCACCTTCATCAGGCGCTCTTCGCTGAATTTGATTACGGCGCTCATGCAAACATCTCCTCGAGCTTGGCCAGTGCAGCTTTGGTGACCACGATTTTCTTGTAGAACACCAGCGACATTGGATCGGCGTGACGTGGCTCGACGACCAGCACGTTCGGCAGGTTGCGCGATGCCAGCAGCAGGTTCTCTTCGAGCGTGTCGGTGATGATCATGACCGATTCCAGACCCATGCCCTGCAGTTTTTGCGACAGCAGCTTGGTCTTCGGAGCATCGATGCTCAGGCTTTCGACCACAACCAGGCGCTCTTCGCGGGCCAGCTGGGACAGGATCGAGCAGATACCTGCGCGATACATCTTCTTGTTCACTTTGTGGGTGAAGTTTTCGTCAGGCGAGTTCGGGAAAATCCGACCGCCGCCGCGCCACAGAGGCGAGGACGACATACCAGCACGAGCGCGGCCGGTGCCTTTTTGGCGCCATGGCTTTTTCGTCGTGTGGTGAACTTCTTCCCGGTCTTTTTGTTTGCGGTTACCGCTACGTGCGTTGGCAGCGTAGGCGACCACGACCTGGTGGATCAGGGCTTCATTGTAATCGCGGCCGAAAACGGTATCGGCGGCGGCGACGTTGGCGCCTGCTTGACCTTGCTCATTCAGAAGCTTGAGTTCCATCGTTTAAGCTCCCTTCTGTGCTTTGGTTTTAATGGCTGGCGAAACAATCACCTGGCCATTTTTCGCACCTGGAACGGCACCCTTGACCAGCAGCAGCTGGCGGTCGGCGTCGATACGGGCGATTTCGAGATTTTGGATCGTGCGGGTAGCATCACCGAGGTGACCGGTCATGCGCTTACCAGGGAAAACGCGACCTGGATCCTGCGCCATACCGATGGAACCTGGCACGTTGTGCGAACGGGAGTTACCGTGGGTCGCGCGGCCGGAAGAGAAGTGGTAACGCTTGATGACGCCAGCGTAACCCTTACCGATCGTGACACCTTGCACGTCGATCTTTTGACCGACTTCGAACAGGGAAGCGGCAACCACATCGCCAGCTTTCAGTTCGGCAGCTTTGGCGGCATCGACGCGGAATTCCTTCAGCATCGTACCGGCTTCCACGCCAGCTTTGGCGTGGTGACCCGCGATCGATTTGTTCACGCGGGAAGCGCGACGTTGACCGAAAGCGACCTGAACAGCGGAGTAACCGTCTGTTTCAGGAGTTTTGACTTGCGCAACACGGTTGTTCGACACGTCCAGCACGGTGACAGGGATCGAGTCCCCTTCATCCGTGAAGATGCGCATCATACCAACCTTGCGACCGAGAAGGCCTAGGCTCATTTTTTCTCCATTCCCACCTGCGATTGGGCGGGGCTGATGTTTAACTACCAAGTAAAGGACAGATTCAAAAAGGACGAATCCATACCGAAGCCGGCAAGTATAGCGCGCAAAAGGGCTTGACGCAACAACTAAGTTGGGGGTATGTCGATCTCTTGCCCATGCTCGCAACGATTTCGGGGTGTCTTGCTGCCACTCCGGCATCTTTGCGGTAAACATAACCTGAAGTCATGGGCGGATGGTGAATTTTCATTGGCCGGACGCCGGGTTTTTACTTAGCCTAAATTGTTCAATTAGTAAGCAGAACAACATTCCATCCCACCAGAGGAGACTTACCATGAAGTTGAAGAAGTTAGCCCATTGCATTGCACTGATCGGCATCGCGGGAACGGCCGCTGCACAACAAGTTGATAGCGGCCCCATGCAGCGGGTCGAGATCACCGGCAGCAGCATCAAGCGCGTGGCCCAGGAGGGCGCGCTGCCGATCCAGCTGATCACGGCCGAGGAGATTGCGCGGGCCGGCATCACCAGCACCGAACAGCTGGTAGCCACCCTGAGCGCGAACGGCACCGGGGCCGACAATATGTCCTCGCAACAGGGCTTTGTCGGCAATGTGCAAAATGTCCACAACAATGGCGCGGCCGGCATCTCGCTGCGTGGCTTGGGCGCCGGCAGCACCCTGGTGCTGCTAAATGGGCGGCGCGTGTCCACCCACGGCCTGTCCGGCCAGGCGGTGGACCTGAATTCGATCCCGCTGGCAGCCGTGCAGCGGGTCGAGGTGCTCACCGACGGCGCCTCGGCCATCTACGGCACCGACGCGATTGGCGGCGTGATCAACTTCATCCTCAAGCGCAACTATGAGGGCCTGGAAGCGTCGGCCGCGGCCGACGTCACCCAGCAAAAAGGCGGCAACATCGCGCGCGCTTCGCTGATCTTCGGCAAAGGCAATCTGGAAACGGATGGCTACAACTTCATGACGGTGCTGGCCACCGATACCTTCGGCAAGCTGACGTCGGCCGACCGCGACTTTGCCAACAATGGCTACCAGCCGGCGCGCGGCCTCTCGCCCGACACCACCGGCACCCCGTTCGGAGCCCAGAACGCGCGCTCCGGCTACGCAATTGGCGCCGCGTTCCGGGTGCCGGGCGACAGCACCCTGTATTCGCGCGCCAACCTGCTGGCCTTCCAGGGCAAGTGCGACAGCATTCCGAAGATGACCGCCTATGTCACCGCGCTGTGGGATGCGCCGCAATTCGGCAAGGCTTGCGCCTATGACTATGGCGCCGACTGGACCATCACCCAGCCGGTCAAGCATGTCAACCTGGTCTCGCGCGCGAATATCAAATTCGACAAGGACACACTCGGCTTCGTCGAACTGGTCGCCTCGCGCACCAAGTCGCAGATCGGCTACACGCCACTGCAAGTGTCGGACCTGACCTACCCGGCCGGCGGCGCCTACTACCAGGACTTGTCGGCCTATATGCCGGGCGTAAATCCCGCCACCGGCCTGAAATACTTCGACAACACCAAGCCGATCTATTTCCGCTGGCGTTGCAACGATTGCGGCCCGCGCAATGAGGACACCACCAGCGACGCCTACCGCGTGCTGGCCGGCCTGGAGGGCAGTTTCGGGGGCAAATGGGACTACAAGCTGGGCCTGTCGAGTTCGTCAAGCAAGGGCAGCACCATCATGACCGACGGTTATGTCTACAGCGATGCCTTCCACAAGGCCATGCTGACAGGCATCATCAACCCTTGGCTGCTGCCGGGCCAGTCCCAGACGCCGGCCGCGATCGCGCTGATCAATTCGACCAAGGCGCCAGCCACGCCCGTGTATTCGGGCAAGACCAACCTGACCGAACTCGATGGCACGGTCTCCGGTGAATTGTTCCAGTTGCCGGCCGGTGCGCTGGGCGCCGCGCTCGGCGTTGATTTCCGCAGCGACAGCTACCAGTTCGCCGACGACGCCGCCGCCGGACCGATCATCCAGTCGCCCACCGCGCCGCCGATCAGCAAGGTGACGCAGAACGTCTCGGCGCTGTTCGCCGAACTATCGGTGCCGATCATCAAGGACCTGGAAGCGCAACTGGCGGTGCGCCATGACCATTACAGCAACTTCGGCGGCACCACCAATCCGAAGGTGGCGCTGCGCTATCAGCCCAGCAAGCAGGTGCTGTTGCGTGGCTCGGCCAACAGCGGCTTTCACGCGCCCGATTACCTGAAACTGTACTCCGGCACCTCGACCGACGTGCTCAACAGCGCGGCGGCCGACCCCGAACTGTGCCCCAAGCATCCGGGCGACCCGACCTATTGCGGCGAGAAGTTCACCACCAAGATCGGCGGCAACCCTGGCCTGCAGCCGGAGAAGTCGCGCCAGCTCAGCTTCGGGATCGTGGTCTCGCCGGCCGACTGGATCGTCGCCAGCGCCGACTTCTGGCGCATCAAGCGCAGCAATGTGATCACGGTACTGTCGCCCAACGACGTGCTGGCCAACTACGCAGAGCTCAAGCAGTATGTGATCCGCAATGCCGACGGCACCATCAACTACATCCAGGGCGGCTACACCAATGCGGCCAAGGACCAGACCCAGGGCGTGGACCTGAGCGTGGCGATGAACGGCAAGTTGGCGCAAGGGCGCTGGAACGCCACCTTGCAGGGCAGTTACACCGACAGTTTCAAGCAGCAGCTGCTGCCGATCTCGCCGATGCAGGAATTGGTGGGCAAGTTTGGCGTCAACGACCTGTACCTGCGCTGGAAGCACAATGCCAGCTTCACCTATGCCGACGGGCCGTGGAGCACGACGCTGACCCAGACCTTCAAGTCCGGCTACAAGGACCAGGTTCCGGCCGGAACGGTGCCGCCGGGCTTCAATCCGGACGTCGCCAGCTATACCTTGTATCACCTGTCGGCCAGCTACAAGGGCATCAAGAACCTGACGCTCACGGCCGGCGTCAAGAACCTGCTTAACACCGCTCCGCCGTTCTCCGCGCACAATGTGGACGACGTCGCCGGTGCCGGCTGGGACAGCCGGGTGGGAGATCCCCGCGGCCGCTCGGTCTTGTTTAATGTGAACTACAAGTTCATGTAATCGCAGTATCGCGCGCCGAGCCGGCGCGCCCCATCTGTTCACGCCGCAGCTGGCTCGCCGCCATCTGCGGCTTTTTATTTGCCAGACAAGATCGCGAACTGGCGCGCCGCCATCAAGAACATCGTTGATCTCTACGGCTAGCGACCTTGAGCGCCGGGTCGAACAGCGCAGCGCATGCCGCCAAACCGGGGTCAGACCCCAAGCGGATGAACCGGGGTCTGACCCCGGTTTGGCGGCATGCGCTGCGCTGTTCGACCCGGCTTTGCTCCTCATGGCGAAACCGCGCGGCGAACGGGACTTGCTCTGGTACAGTAGCGGCACCACCCCACCCCCTCCTTGTACAATGCAAAATTTCGAGAAACGGCGCGACCGCTTCAACGCCTTCAAACAGTTCGAGAACCCGCTGATCAACGTCAGCTTCGACCTGGAGCTGCGCGACTTCCGGCCCTACTGCGCCGAGCGGCAATTGCCGCCCTTCCATTTCTTCCTGTATTGCGTGCTCTCCACGCTGAACGGCCTGGACAATTTCAAGTACCGCATTTACGGCGGCGACGTCATCAAGATCGATGAATTCTACGCGTCCTACACGGTGATCAACCAGGACCACAATCTGAACTTCGCGCGCTTCGACATGACCTTCGGGCTCGACGAATTCGTCGCCCGCAGCCTCCTGGCCAAACGGGAAGCCGAACGCAGCAGCCTGATGATCAACACGGCGGCCGATCTCACCGAGCGCGAGTTGAAGAACAATTTCTACATCACGTGCATGCCATGGCTGCGCTTGAGCGCCATCGAACACCCGATTTTCCGGCACGCGCTGGCCGACATTCCATCGTTTGCGTGGGGAAAATACCGGGCGGAAGAATCAGGACAGATGACGATCCCATTTGCGGTCCAGGCCCACCACGGTTTCGTCGACGGCTATCATATCCACCAGTTCGCAGAGGCGCTGGCGGCCAAGGTGGCCGCGATGATCTCGATCTGAGCCGGGTCGGGTGACTTCGGCAGGCGTCATCGGCGGCTTGCAACTACCGCCATGCGCCGCCCGACGGCGAGCGGCGACCTACCTTGCCTGTTCAAGCCGCCAGGCTGGCGTCCTGTGGATCGACCGGCCTGATCTGGCGCAGCCACACATCGCCGCTGCCGACGTCAAAAATGACTTGGCGGTGGCCGGTGCCGTACAAGTCTTCGGCCACGACCGGTATGCCGGCCTGCTGCAGCAGGGCGCGCGCGCGCTCGCCATTCTTGCGGCCGACCGAGAAGGGATTTTCTTCGTACAAAGATGGAAACATGTTGCCGCCGCCGAAGATCTTGGCCTCGCACTCGCGCGCCTCGACACCCAGCGCTGCCAGGTCGCGCAGCATCATGTACAACGCTTCATCGCAAAAGCGGGCACAGGCCGGTCCCACCTGTTCGCCGCGGCTGGCCAGCAGGAAGTGGCACATCGCGCCAATCTTGCGGGCTGGATGCCACAGGGTGATCGACACGCAAGAGCCAAGTAAGGTCTTGATACTGTGGGTGCCATCGGCGACGCAATAGTCGCCCATGTCCAGGTTCACCATGGCCCGTGCGGACGGATAGCCGGGCACCGTCACTTGCAGCGAACCGGCACTGCGGCTTTGGACAGCTGCCTGGGCCGGCGATTGGTGGACGAGATTCATTGTAGTTCCATCAGGGAAAGTTCATTCCTCTAATGTAACGGTTCGCCGCGCGCCAGTCTCTTGTACCTTGGTACAGGTCGGGCGTAAACGTCATCGGGGCCGGGGCGTTCGCGCAACATTGCGAACGGCCCGGCCCCGACTTAGCCGCGGGTTGCCCCGCTGGCGCAAACTGGGATTATTGCAGTTTGATTTCGACGTCAACGCCAGCTGGCAGGTCCAGCTTCATCAGCGCGTCAACGGTCTTGTCGGTTGGGTCGACGATGTCCATCAGACGCTGGTGCGTACGGATTTCGAACTGGTCGC
>JAZJYV010000097.1:0-36676 GCA_040390195.1 Pseudomonadota bacterium
TTCACGACGTTTGTCCCGGATTTAATGTGTTCTGACCCCGGTTTTTCGGCCGATCCGCAAACCTTCGTGCCCAACATCTTCTGGGCCAAGCCGGGCAACTACCAGAAGGCAATCCAGCGCATCTATCACAGCAGCGTGATCGAACTGCCCGTCGTCAAAGCGGCCCGATAGGTTGTGCGAAAAACCGGGGTCAGAACACATTAAATCCGGGACAAACGTCGTGAAAACGCCAGTCTGTCCCGGATTTAACGTGTTCTGACCCGGTTTTTCGGCCGGCCATAAATCTCCTCCGGCGATACTAAATTGGCATTGAACCAGCGCCGAAACAATACCATTCTTCATTTTTTATAATTCCTTCAATATCAAAGGCTTAGCTTCTGCTTTCGAGCATGGAAAGCAATGCCAATTCAGTATTTTACAATACCACTTAAATACCTGTTGACAAGCTGGTTTTGCAACCCTATAGTGCCCTCACACTCCCCGAACAGAACCCAAAAGCAAACATGATCGAATACCTCATCGGCGTCGACGGCGGCGGAACCGGGACGCGCGTGCGCCTGGCTCGCGCCGACGGCACCGGGCTGGCCCAGGGTCAAAGCGGCCCGTCCGGCCTGGCTCACGGCATCACCGAAGCCTGGGCGGCCGTCAATGACGCCGTCGGCAAGGCCTTCGCCGTGATCGGCGTGCCCCATCCGGCCATCGGCAGCGCCGCGATCGGCCTGGGCCTGGCCGGCGTCCACAACAAGCAATGGGCCGCGCAATTTGTCGCCGCCAATCCCGGTTACGCCGCGCTGCGCCTCGAAACGGACGGCTACACGACGCTGATGGGCGCCCACCAGGGCCGCCCCGGCACCATCGTGGCGATCGGCACCGGTAGCGTCGGCCAGGCCCTGCTGGCCAGCGGCGAGCAGCGCGAAGTGGGCGGCTGGGGCTTCCCGGCCGGTGACGAGGCCAGCGGCGGCTGGCTCGGCCTGCGCGCGGTCGGACACATCGAACAAGTCATCGATGGGCGCCAGCCGCCGTCGCCGTTCGCGCAAGCGGTGATCGACGCCTGCGGCGGCGCGCGCGACGCAATCCAGGTCTGGCTCTCGAAGGCCAGCCAGACCAGCTACGCCGCCCTGGCGCCGATCGTCATCGCGCACGCCGACAGCAATCCGGTGGCGTGCGCCATGCTGGTCGCGGCAGGGGCCGAGGTGGCACTGATCGCCGCCGCGCTCGACCCGTCCGGCACGCTGCCGCTGGCCCTGTGCGGCGGTCTCGGCGCGCCGCTGCGCGACTACCTGCCGTCCGAACTGCTGGCGCGCAGCGTGGCCCCGCACGGCGATGCCGCCAGTGGCGCCTTGCGCATGATCGAAATGCACGTAAAGGGATGACGACAATGCTTGAACGGCTCAGCGATTTCCGCCCCGACGCCGACAGCGTCACGCCACTCTATATGCAGCTGGCGAACAAGCTCTCGGCCGGCATCACCAGCGGCGACTGGCGCGCCAACGAGGCGCTGCCATCCGAGCGCATGCTCTCGGACATGCTCGACATCTCGCGCGTGACCGCGCGCAAGGCAATCGACATGCTGTGCGAGCGCGGCATGCTCACGCGCCGGCGCGGCTCGGGCACCTACATCACGCCCAAGCTGGAGCAGCCGCTGTCGCGCTTGACCAGCTTTTCGGAGGAGCTGAGCCAGCGCGGTTTCACCGCCGGCTCGCGCTGGCTGCAGCGCGAAATCGGCGTGGCCGCGCCGCTTGAACTGCTTTCGCTCGGCCTGTCGCCGAACATGCCGGTGGTGCGCCTGAAGCGCCTGCGCACCGCCGACGACGTGGTGATGGCGATCGAAACGACCACCATCCCGGCCAGCTACATGCCCGACCCGCACGGCGTGACCGATTCGCTGTACGGCTACCTGGAAGCGCGCGGCGCGGTGCCGATGCGCGCCTTGCAGCACATCCGCGCCGTCAACGCCAGCGGCGAACAGGCACGCCTGGCCGGGCTGGCGCCGGGCGCGGCGATGCTGCACATCACGCGCGTGAGTTACCTTGAGAGCGGCGCTGCGGTGGAACTGACCCACTCGTACTGCCGCAGCGATTATTATGAATTTGTAGCGGAGTCGCGCAGATGAGCGATGCATTGAACGGAAATATCCTGACACCGGACGGCTGGATCCGCGGTGCCATCAGCTTTGACGGACGCATCCAGGCGATCAGCGGCAGCGCGGCCGATCCTTCGGCCAACGGCGACGATTACATCATCCCCGGCTTCATCGACCTGCATGTGCACGGCGGCGGCGGCAAGGACATCATGGAGGGCGGCGACGCGCCGCACGTGATCGCCGCCATGCACGCCACGCACGGCACCACCAGCATGCTGGCCACGACCATGACGGCGCCGCCGCACGAGATCACGTCGGCCCTGAAGGCGATCGGCGCGGCCTGCGCCGCACGGCGCAAGGGTTCGGCCCACATCCTCGGGGTGCACCTCGAAGGCCCCTACATCAACTCCGGCAAGCTCGGCGCGCAGCCGAACTACGCGCGCGCGGCCACCCTGGCCGAGGTGCAGCAACTGGGCAGCTACGCACCGATGCGCCTGATCACGGTGGCGCCCGAAATTGCCGGCCACCTGCGCCTGGTGCGCGAACTGGCCGACGCCGGCATCCGGGTCCAGATCGGCCATACGCTGGGCTCCTACGAGGATGGCGTGGCCGCGCTCGAACACGGCGCGGCCGGCTTCACCCACCTGTTCAACGCCATGAGCCCGCTGCACCATCGCGAGCCGGGCATGGTCGGCGCGGCGCTCGCGCACGCCCAATACGCCGAACTGATTCCCGACCTGCTGCACGTGCATCCGGGCGCGATCAAGGTGGCGCTGCGTGCCATTCCGCACCTGTACTGCGTGACCGATTCGACCGCCGCCACCGGCATGCCCGACGGCGACTACATGCTGGGCCGCCACCGGGTGCAAAAATGCATGGGCGGGGTACGCCTGCCCGACGGCACCCTGGCCGGCAGCACCCTGACCATGGACCAGGCACTGCGCAACCTGGTCGGTCTCGGCCTGGACCTGGCCGATGCCTCGCGCCGGGTCTCGACCTACGCCGCGGACTACCTGGGCGAGACGCTGCGCGGGCGCCTGGTGGCCGGCTGCTACGCCGACCTGGTGGTGCTCGACCGCAATCTGAAGATCAAAGCCGTGTACATAGAAGGAGAAGTGTTGTGAGTTCGATGATGTTGAAAGAAGCCATGTCCGCCCCCGAATGCGTCGCCCTGCAATTGTCGTGCGACGTGGAGCGCTATGCCGAACTTGGCCGCAAATTGCGCTCCACGCCGTTCAACACGGCGCTGACGGTCGCGCGCGGCAGTTCGGACCACGCCGCCAACTACTGCGCCTACCTGATCATGGCGCGCATGGGCCGGGTCGTCGCCTCGCTGCCAATGTCGCTGGTGACGCTGTACAAATCGCCGCTGCAAACGCGCGACACGCTCACCATCGCCATCTCGCAGTCGGGCCAGAGTCCGGACGTGGTCGAGCCGATCCGCTACTTCCGCGACGGCGGCGCCACCACCATCGCGCTCGTCAACGACATCAGCTCGCCGCTGGCGATGGCCGCCGAATGGGCGATGCCGCTGCACGCGGGCAAAGAGCAGAGCGTGGCCGCCACCAAGAGCTTCATCACCAGCCTGGTGGCCGGCGCGCGCCTGGTCGCCCAGTGGCAGAACGACCCGGAACTGCTCGACGGCCTGGCGGCCCTGCCCGAGTCGCTGGCGATTGCTGCGCAGGCCGACTGGTCGGCCGCCCTCGAAGTGCTGACGCCGGCGCGCAACATCATGGTCGTCGGCCGCGGCATCAGTTTTCCGATCGCGCTCGAGTCGGCCCTCAAATTCAAGGAAACCTCGGCCCTGCAGGCCGAGGCGTTCAGCGGCGCCGAGATCAAGCACGGCCCGATGGCGCTGATCGAGGACGGTTATCCGCTGCTCATTTTCGCCACGCGCGGCCCGACCCAGGCCGGCCTGGTGCAACTGGCCACCGAGATGCGCGGACGCGGTGCGCGCGTGCTGCTGGCAGCGCCGGCCGACATCGCCGAACGCGACCTGACCTTGCCTACCGCCGCCACGCCCGACCTCGACCCGATCGTCGCGGTGCAGGCCTTCTATGTGATGGCGGCCAGGCTGGCAGAGGCGCGCGGCATGGATCCGGACCGGCCGCGCCACCTGAGCAAAGTCACCAAGACCAACTGAGCTGCTCCGGCCATCAATGAACATCAAGATATTGCTGACGGCATTGATGGCACTTTGCGCTTCCACCACGCTGGCGGCCGGCACGAAGATCGAGTTCTGGACCTTCAGCATGAAGCCCAAGTTCACGCCCTACTTCGAGTCAGTGGTGCAGCGCTACGAGGCGGCCAATCCCGGCGTCAAGCTCGAGTGGGTCGACTTTCCGTGGGATGTGATCCAGACCAAGCTGGTGACGCGCATCGTGGCTGGCAATCCGCCCGCGCTGGTGAACCTGAACGTGCCCTGGGCCGACGAATTCGCACGCGATGGCCTGCTGCTGCCGGTCGACGCCCTGCTCGGCGCCGCCGCCCCCACGTACATCGCCAGCACCCTCGACGACCTGCGCTTCAAGGGCAGGACCTACGGCTTTCCGATGTACAGCAACGTCGCCGTGATCGCCTTCAACCAGCAGATTTTCAAGGCCGCCGGCCTCTCGCGCGGCCCCGCCAGCCTGGACGAGGAACTGGCGTTTGCGCGCCAGATCCACGCCAGGACCGGCAAGGCCGGCATCGGCCCGGCACTGGCCAAGATCGATGGCCTGTTCATGCAGCAGGGGCTGGCCGTGATCGCCGACGGGCGCGCGGTGTTCAATTCGCCGCAGCACGTGGCGCTGGTGCAGAAGCTGGCCGACACCTACAAGGCCGGCGGCCTGCTCAAGGACAGCCTGTTCGCCGAGGATAATTTCCCGGCCGTGGTTGACGCCTACAAGGGCGGTCGCCTGGGCATGCTGCTCGCGCCCCCCACCGCGCTCAAACGCATCGAAGGCGACGCCAGGGACATCTATGCGATCACCGACGTCGCGCCCGCGCCGCTCGGCCCCACAGGCATCGCCGATGGCGGCTGGTTGATCCATTTCGCCATTCCCAAGGGCGTCGATGCACACCTGCTGCCGGCGATCGGCAAGTTCGCCCTGTTCCTCACCGGCGACGCCAACCAGCTCGCGTTCGCGCGCCAGGCCAGCGTGTTCCCGACCACCGTCAAGGCGGCAGCCGATCCCTTCTTCCTCGCACTGCCGGCCGGCGCCGGCGCCGCCGAAAAAGCGGTGGCGGCCGGCGCCCGTTCGATGGCGCACTCGCACACGCTGTACGTGGCCGGCGTCGACGACTACGACGAATTGCGCCGCTCACTGGTCAAGGCGGTCGAGGCGGGCGTGACCGGCAAACAGGACGTCAAGCTGGCGCTGGACCAGGCGGTCGCCATCTGGAACAAGAAACTGGCCGCGCAAAAGGCGGCCCGATGAGCGCGCGCCGCCACACGCTTCAGGCATGGCTGTTCCTTTGCCCGGCCTTGCTGTTGCTGGCCGTGTTCTCGTTCTGGCCGGTCGCCTTTGGCTCGGTGCTGGCGTTTACCGACTACAGCCTGATCCGCCCCACGTCCTGGGTCGGACTGGACAATTTTCGCTATATCTTCGACAACGAGATGTTCGTCACCGGCCTGAAAAACTCGCTGTTGTTCCTGTTGATGGTGCCCTTTGTGCAGCTCGGCGCGCTGGGCCTGGCCGTGTTGGTGAACAACCGCCTGCCAGGCATCCGCCTGTTCCGCGCCGCCTTTTACGTGCCGGTGGTGACGACGGTATCGGTGGTGGGCATCATGTGGGGCTTCATGTTCCACGAACAGGGCACACTCAATTATGTGCTGCTTTCGCTGAAGCTGGCCAACGCTCCGGTGGGCTGGCTGTCGGACGACACGCTGGCGCTGTTCGCGATCATGTTCGTTACGATGTGGCGCGGCCTGGGCTGGTACATGGTGATGTACCTGGCCGCGCTGCAGGCGATCCCCGCCGATATGCGCGAGGCGGCGCTGCTCGACGGCGCCAACCGCTGGCAGCAGTTCTGGCGCATCACCGTGCCGATGCTGCGGCCAACCATTGCCGTGTGCTCGATCCTGTCGGTGCTGGCCGCGCTCAAGGCCTACCAAGAGGTTGACGTGCTGACCCAGGGCGGCCCGATGAACTCGACCTTCACCGCGCTGTACTACGCCTACGACCAGGGCCTCAAGCACCTCAAGCTGCCGCGCGCGCTGGCCGCCAGCCTGGCGGTGTCGGGCATCTGCATCGGCATCGCGCTGCTGTGCCTGCGCTACCTGAAACCGGGGCGGCGCTGATGGCCCTCTCGCTGCGCCAGGCCCTGCCCCACTACCTGCTGCTGTGCGCGCTGGCGGTGGTGTGCGTGTTCCCGTTCTGGTGGACGCTGGTGACGGCCATTTCGACCGAGGGCAACGTGTTCGCCTTCCCGCCCACCCTCTGGCCCAAGGCGCCGTCGCTGGCCAATTTCGCCGAGGTATTCCACGCCATTCCCCTGCTGGCCTTCTTCAGGAATTCGCTGATCATCGCGCTGTGCACGGTGTTCTGGAAACTGCTGCTCTGTTCCCTGGCGGCCTACCCGCTGGCGCGCATGCGCTTTCGCGGCCGCCAGCTGGTGTTCGGCGTGATCCTGGCCACGCTGGTGCTGCCGTCCGAGGTCAACTTCCTGGTCAACTTCATCACCGTCACCAAACTGAGCCTGGTCGACACCTACACCGGCGTGATCCTGCCCAATGTGGTCACGGCGGTGGCCATCGTACTGCTCAAACAGGCGTTCGAGGAGGTGCCGCAAGACCTGATCGACGCCGCGCGCGTCGATGGTGCCAGCGAGTGGATCATCTTCAGCCGCATCATGCTGCCGCTGATCGCGCCGTGGCTGGCCACGGTCGGCATCCTGACGGCGGTCGAGGCCTGGAACGAATACATCTGGCCATCGATCGTGATGAGCAAGCCTGATGAATTTCCGCTGTCGGTCGGCGTGCTGTACCTGCGCGGCACCTTCGGCTCAAGCACCCGCGTGATCGCGGCGGGCACCGTGCTGACGATCCTGCCGACGCTTGCGGCCTTCCTGTTTACTCAACGATTCTTCATGCGCGGCATGGAGGGAGCAGTCAAATGAACCACTACCACCAACTCGCCGGACAGCTGATCATGATCCGCTTTCCAGGCACCGAACTCGATGCGGCCACCCGTGCTTTCCTGCGCCAGAACAAGGTGCGCGGCGTGTGCCTGTTCCGCCAGAACATGGTCGACGCGCAGCAGCTGGGCCGCCTCACCGCCGACCTGCGCGCCGTGATGGGGCCGGACGCGCTGATCGGCATCGACCAGGAGGGCGGCGCCGTGGTGCGCTCGACCTGGGTGCCGGCCCCGCCGGCCGCGATGGGCCTGGGCGCGGCCGACGACGAGCAACTGGCCTACGAGGTCGGAGCGGCCGTGGCGCGCGCAGTCAAGGCGCTCGGCTTCAACTGGAATTTCGCGCCGGTACTGGACTTGAACAACAACCCGGACAACCCGGTCATCGCCGAGCGCTCGTTTGGTGCCGACCCGCTGCGCGCCACCGCGCTGGCCATGGCCTGGATGGCCGGCAGCGAGTCCGAAGGCGTGGCCTGCTGCGTGAAGCACTTTCCGGGGCATGGCGACACCACCGTCGATTCGCACCGCGACCTGCCGACCGTCGACAAGCCGCTGGCCGAACTGGAAGCCTATGAATTGGCGCCGTTCAAGGCCGCCGCCGGCAAGGCGCCAGCCTTGATGACGGCGCACATCGTCTATCCGGCGCTCGACGCCGAGTACCCGGCGACGCTGTCGCGCCGCATCCTGCACGGCCTGCTGCGCGAGGAGTGGGATTTTCGCGGCGTGATCATCACCGACGGCATGGACATGCACGCCATCGCCAACCGCTACGGCGCGGGCCAGGCCGCGGTGCGCGCCCTGGTGGCCGGCGCCGACATGGTGATGGCGCTCGGCACGCCGCAGACGCAGGCCGAGGCGATCGCCGCGATTGCCGGCGCGCTTGCCGACGGCACGCTGTCGATCGGCGAGGTGGGCCGGCGCCAGGCGCGTTTGTCAAATCTGGCGGCCGGCTATCCTTGCGCGCCGCGCGCGTACACCGAAGACGAGGCCGACCGCGCCGTGATGGCGCGCGCCTGGCAACGCTGCCTGACGGCGCGCGGTACGCCGCGGCGGCCACCGGCCGGTGCCAAGGTGCGATTGGTGGTTCGCCAGGACGTGGTCAGCGACGGCGTGTCCGAGGCCGGCGTGCCGGCCGGCGTGGTGGCCGCTTCGCTGGGACGGCTGTACGACGTCGAACTGGTGACGTTTGCCGACGCCGAGCGTTTCGACTGGAGTGCGCTGCCCGACGACGCCCGCTTCACCATGCTCGCCTCGACCTCGCGCCTGCGCTACGGCCCGCACGCGCGCGCGAACTGGCGGCCGGACCTGCACCTGGCGCTGTGGAACCCGTACCAGGCGCTCGACATCGACGCGCCGGCCCTGATGACGTATGGCTTCGCGGCGCCGGCGCTGGACGCCGTCAACGGGTGGCTGGCCGGCGAGCTTGAGGCCGCGGGAGTGTGCCCGGTGCCGGGCTTCGCTTGAAGTAGCCTGGCCGCTTGTGGATGATTCGATTTCGCTACAAATCAAATTTTCGATTTGTTCACAAGTTGTGCGGGTCGGCGATCCGTAGTTCGTAGGGTGGAAAAGCGCAGCGCCTTCCACCAGCGCACCTTTGATTTGTGTTGACATCAATAAGGAACACCGATGAACGAAGCAAGCAAACGCAGCCCCGCAGCCTGGGTCCCCAGTCTCTACCTGGCCCAGGGCCTGCCGTTCTTCGCCGTGATGATGGTGGCCGCCCAGATGCTCAAAAGCCTGGGCATGCCGAACGATGAAATCGGCCACTGGACAACCCTGATCGGTTCGGCCTGGATCTTCAAACCGCTCTGGAGCCCCTTCCTGGAACTGGCCAGCAGCAAGAAACTCATCGTCGTCGCCTTCGAGCTGCTTGGCGGCGCCTGCCTCGGCCTGGTCGCGCTGGCCTTGCACATGCCATCCTGGTTCGCCGCCTGCATCGGCATGCTGGCCCTGGTCGGCATCGCCTCGGCCACCCACGACATCGCCTGCGACGGCCTGTACATCGCCAGCCTGGACAAAAAGGCGCAAGCCCAATACGCAGGCTGGACCGGGACCTTCTTCAACGCCGGGCGCTTCATCTCGTCCGGCGGCCTGCTGGTACTGGCCGGCTACCTGGAAAAAACGAGCAACGTCACCAGCGCCTGGACCGTCGTCTTCTGCATCCTGGGCGCGATGCTGGCCGCCCTCGGCTTGTACAACAGCTGGGCGCTGCCGACGGCCAAGAACGTACGCGAGCCCGGCCACAACGCCGCCGCCATCGCGCGCACCCTGCTCGAGGTGATCGTCGAATATTTCAAGAAGCCCGGCATCTGGGTCTCGATCCTGTTCATCATCCTGTTTCGCGCCGGCGAGGCCCAGGTCCAGACCATCGGCCCCCTGTTCCTGCGCGAGGCGCGCAACCTGGGCGGGCTTGGCCTGTCGACCTCGGAGGTCGGTGCGGTCTACGGCACCGTTGGCACCATCGCTTTCATCGTCGGGTCGATCGCCGGTGGTTACTTCACGTCCTGGCTCGGCCTCAAGCGCGCGATCCTGGTGCTGATCCTGGCGGTGAACCTGCCCAACCTGGTGTTCTATTTCCTCTCGACGGCCCTGCCGACCGACATCACGGTGATCGGCGCAGCCTTGTCGGTGGAGATGTTCGGATACGGCTTCGGCTTCGTCGGCCTGATCCTGTACATGATGCAGGTGGTCGCTCCGGGCAGATACCAGACCGCGCACTACGCGCTCTCGACCGGCATCATGCAGCTTGGCTTTGCCCTGTTCAAGTACGTCAGCGGCGACATCCAGGGCGCGCTCGGCTACCAGCACTTCTTCCTCTGGGTGCTGGCCTGCGCGGCGCCGGTGGCGCTCCTGTCGCAGCTGATCCCGATGAGCGCGCGTGAGAAATCCGAGCCCGCCGACGCACATCCGGCCGCGGCCAGCTGACCATGGCGCGCGTCACGCTCAAGGACATCGTCAAGCGCTACGACGGGCAGCACACCGTCATCCACGGCATCGACCTCGAGATCGCCGATGGCGAATTCGTGGTCTTCGTGGGCCCCTCCGGCTGCGGCAAGTCGACCCTGCTGCGCATGATCGCGGGGCTCGAGGACATCAGCGCCGGCGAGCTGCACATCGACGGCCGCCTGGCCAACCAGATTCCCGCGGCCCAGCGCGGACTGGCCATGGTGTTCCAGTCGTATGCGCTATATCCGCACATGTCGGTGTACGAGAACATGGCGTTCGCGCTGACCCTGGCCGGCCACAAAAGTGCCGCAATCAAGGCCACCGTCGAGCGCACCGCCGAGGTGCTGCAGATCGGCCACCTGTTGCAGCGCAAACCGAAGGACCTGTCCGGCGGCCAGCGCCAGCGGGTCGCGATCGGACGCGCGATCGTGCGCAAGCCCGCCCTGTTCCTGTTCGATGAACCGCTGTCGAACCTGGACGCGAGCCTGCGCGTGCAGATGCGGGTCGAATTGAGCCGCCTGCACAAGGAGCTGGGCACCACCATGATCTACGTGACCCACGACCAGGTCGAGGCGATGACGCTGGGCCAGCGCATCGTGGTGCTCAACGGCGGACGCGTCGAGCAGGTCGGCACGCCGGCGCAGCTGTACCAGCAGCCGGCAAACCTGTTCGTGGCGGGTTTTCTCGGCGCGCCGCGCATGAACCTGATCGAGGGCACGGTACTGACGGCCGATGCCGGCCAGGTCCAGCTGCGCCTGGCCGGCGGCGCCGTGCTCACGGTGGCCGCCGACGCCAGCGCCGTGCCGCAAGGCGCGCAGCTGACGCTGGGGGTGCGCGCCGAGCACCTTACCGTGCACCCTGCCGGCAGCGGCGGCGCCAACCTGGTCCAGGCGCAGGTGGGCCATGTCGAATACCTGGGCGACCAAAGCATCGTTTATTGCACCCTGTCCGGCTACGCGCACATGATCGCGGCCAGGCAGGCGGCCGACGCCGCGCCCGTGCACGCGGGCCAGGCCATCGCGCTGCACCTGCCGGCCACGCGCTGCCACTTGTTCGAGGCGGCCGGGCGCGCCCTGCCCGGCGCACGATTCTGAAGTCGATTTCGTGACTTTATGGGAGAATGTGCGCTTCGTACCGCGTTATGTTATCGAAATAATATGTACACGATTCGGTGGGCTGGCGCGTTAGCAGCCCATCTCTTTGTTCTTGATTGAAGGATTCTCTTTATGTCCCAGTTCCGTTTTGCCCGAATCAGCCTGATGGTTGCCGCCCTTGGCCTGAATGCCATGCCCGCCTTCGTCACCGGCGCGCACGCCCAATCCAAGCCCGCCACGCCAGCCGCCGAAGCGCCGAAACCGGATACTGTGCGCCCTGACCTGTTCAAACTGCTCGATCCGGCGATGGTCAAGGACCTGATGACCAACAAGAAGTACGCCGAGGTGCAGGAAAAGATCAAGGCGGCTGACGCCTTCGCCGACAAGACGCCGTACGAGATCTACGTCATCGACCGCATGAAACTGGCGCTCGGTTCGGCCACCTCGAACGACGCGATGGCGATGACGGCACTTGAAGCGGTCATCAACTCGGGCCGCATGGCGCCCGCTGACCAGGCCGAATTCGTCAACGCGCTGGCCAACTACTATTACAACCAGAAGAACTATCCGAAAGCACTCGAGTGGTACAAGCGCTACCAGAAAGAGAGCGCTACGCCGCTCAAGGTGCGCAACGCCATGGTCCGCGCCTATTACCTGAGCGGCGATTTCGCCAATGCCAAGGCCGGGCTGCTGCCGGTGATCGCCGAAGCCGACCAGGCCCACAAGGCACCGGACCTGGAAGACCTGCGCCTGCTGGCCAGCACCGCGGCCAAGCTCAAAGATACACAGACCTATGTGATGGCGATGGAGAAGCTGGTCAACTTCTACCCGAGCGACGATTTCTGGACCGACCTGCTGAACCGCATGCAAAGCAAGCCGACCTTCAACAACCGCCTGCAACTGGACGTGCTGCGTCTTGAGAACATTGCACTGTCGGTGATGGCGCCGGAAGAGTACACCGAGATGGCCGAATTGGCGCTGCTGGCCGGCCAGCCGGCCGAAGCGAAAAAGGCGCTCGACGCCGGTTTCGAAGCGAACGTGCTGGGCACTGGCAGCAATGGCCCCAAGCACAAGCAGTTGCGCGACCGTGCCAACAAGGGCACCGCCGACGACCTGAAGAACATCGCCAGCGGCGAAGCGAACGCGCAGAAGTCGAAAGATGGCCTGGCGCTGGTCAACCTCGGCTATGCCTATGTCACCATGGGCCAGGCCGACAAGGGCCTGCCAATGATGGAACAGGGCATTGCCAAGGGTGGCATGAAGCGTCCGGAAGATTCGAGCCTGCACCTGGCGGTGGCCTACGCCAAGGCCGGCCGCAAGGACGACGCGCTTAAGGTGCTGGCGACCCTCAAGGGTGACGATGGCATGACCGACCTGGCGAAATACTGGGCGCTGTGGCTGAACCGCCCGACCGCCAAGTAATCGTCGCGGCGCAACGAGGGCGGGTCTCGGCTTCGGCCAGACCCGCTTTTTTTACGCCCGGAACGCGCAATCGAAATCCTGATTTGAAGTCGCGGGACGGAAGGGCGAAGCGCCACCCTGCGACTTCAACAAAAAAAGGGCAGGCCGAGGGGACGGACCTGCCCAAATGGGCCATACAAGAAAATGGTTAACGCGACGCTCGCCCCAGCGCGCGTTCGAACGCGCCACTGCCGGCGTCGAGCGTGCTGCACGACGGATCGGCGCCGATGGTTGGCGTCTTGCACGGCCGGTCACGGTCGAGCGACCAGAAATGCAGGCCAGCCAGTTTCATCGACCTGACCGCCCGCGCCACGGCGCGCGCATCGTCGAGCGTGAACACGTTCGAGACCACGTCGTTTACGCCGATCATCGCGGTCAGCTCGATCTGGGCAAGCGCGATCTTGTGCTTGGCGTGCACGTTGCGCACCGCCTGCACGGCCGATGCGGCCATGTCGCACACGCCATCGCGCACCACGCAGTAGCGCGCTTCGCCGGCACCGAAATCCATCACCATCAAATTGAACACGGCGTCGCGCAGGCCGTTGCGGCGCACGGAATCGAGGATCGTCTCGCCAAGCGCGTTCAGGCTTTGCAGGCTGCCGTCGGAAGCGGCGTGGGTGGCCACCGTGAAGCTGATGCGCAGCCGCGGATGCCTGCGTTTGGCCGCCACGATGCGCTTGACGAGCGCGTCGACCTGCTGCGGCGTCTGCCCCGCCTCGATGTCGAAATCGAGGCCGATCAGGCGCCTGGAGGCATAGCGGGCGATGAAGCGCTCCATGCCGGCATCGCTCGCGCAGGTGAATACGCCACCACCGCCACCGGTGGAAATCAGGTAGTCGGTGCCGGCGCGCACGAAGGCGCCGACATTGGCGTCGGCGATCTCCTGGCCGCTCTTCTCGCCCCACTTCTCATCGCCGCATTCGCCGGTTGCGAAAGCCCAGGTCAGCGCGCCCGGCCCGCCCGCGCGCGCCGCGCCGGCCAGCGGCAGGAACTGGTACGGGCTGTACACCACGGGCGCCCCCTGCGCGCACGCCATCGCCAAGGCCAGGACAATGCCGCTACTGAGCCAACGCATCGCGCTCTCCCTTGTCGCTTGCCAGCAGCCGCCGGCCGGCATCGTCGGCCATGCCCGCCGCCTTCCACCAGTAATTGACCAGGATATTGAGCACGCCGACCGACTGCACGTGATGCCACCACAAGGCCGGAATGAACAAGGCGTCGCCCGGCGCCAGCTCGGCCACCTGGGCCGTTTCAAGCGCCGCCGCGAAGCGCGGAAAGCGCGCCAGGTCCGGCGCGCTGAAATCGACCATGCTGATCGGGGTCGGGGTCGGCGCGAAATCGTGCGGCCCGAGATACAGATTGCCCACCTGCCCGGGCGGGAACAGCGTGAAGCGGCGCATGCCGCCGACCACGCAGGCCAGGTTGTTCGATTCGTCGAAGTGGGCCGGCGTAATCACGCCGTTGCCCAGCCAGATGCGCGGGCGCACTTCGGCAGCGAGCCATGGCGCCACGTTCTCGAGCGCGAACCGGGGCAGGCAGTCGCCGACCAGGGCGCTTTGCACGGCCACCGCGGGCGCCTGGGCGAAGCGCGAATAGCGCGCCAGCTGCTCGACGACCGAGGAGATGGTGACCTTGTTGCGCAGGTAGTTGAAGCCATCCATGCTGGCGTTGTAGAACAGCCGGCCGCCCTCTTCCGGTGCCAGCAGCAGCGCGTCGACCAGGCTGCCGTTGTCGCAGGCGAGCAGGTAATTGCAGATCGCCTCGGGCGCACGCTGCGCCAGCCCGACGGCCGGCCAGTGTCCGACCGCGCCGCGCAATATGGCAGGGCGTGCGGCGCCGACGATGGCCTCGAATTGCGCCGCGTCGACGTCGCGCCATTGCGCCACCGGCGCCAGTGTTGTCGTCGTCATTGCTTATCCAGTAAAAAAAAGGCAGGGCCACCGAAATGGCCCTGCCCGTGTCAGCCTGACGTGGCGCGCATCAGAACTTGATGTGCGCGTTCAGGTAGAACTGGCGGCCGCTCTGGTAGATCGAGCGCGGCTGGTCTTCGTTCAAGGCATAGTACTTCAAGGTCGGCTTGTTCAGGTTCAGCATGTCGAAGGTGATCGCGACGTTGTCGCTGACCTTGTAACCGAGGGTCGCCGAGACCACCCCGCCGCCGGCCTGGAAGTAGGCGGTGGAACGGTCAAGACCGCTGTAGAAGCTCGAACGGTAGTTGTACGAGATGCGCGCGTTGAACTTTTCGTCCTCGAAGTAGGCGCTGAAGTTGGCCGTGTTCTTCGATGCGCCCACCAGCGGACCGCCCCCCGTTTCCTCGCCCTTGGCGTAGGTGTAGTTGGTCGAGATCCCGTAATTGGCCATCAGCGGCATTTCCAGCGCAAACTCGGCGCCTTTCACCGAACCGCTGGTGTTGACCGGCACCGACAGGTTGTAGGTGACGTCCACGCCCGTTGGGTGGGCCTTGCTGAAGTCGCGGTTCACCTTCGTCACGTGGCCCAGGCCGATCATGCTGGTCAGGTCCATGTAGAACGCGCCGGCCGACACCAGCGACTTGGGCGCGAAGTAGTACTCGAGCGAGGCGTCCAGGTTGTTCGAGCGGATCGGCTTGAGGTCAGGATTGCCGCCGCTGCCGGTGCCGGTACCGCCGTCAACTGCCGGTGGGCTCAGCGACAGGCCGCCGGCCAGCGCCGAATAGTCGGCGCGCGTCATGGTGCGCGAAGCGGCCAGGCGCGCCACGATGTCCTTGCTGATATCGAGGCGCAGGTTGGCGCTTGGCAGCACGTCGTGGTAGGTATGGTCGGTCGCCACTTTCTTGAACGGCCCGAACAGCGAGCTCAGGATCGCGCCCGGGGTTTCGGCCGTCACGCCGGTGTAGTTGATGACGTGTTCCTTGGTCGTGACCATGCGCAGGCCGACGTTGCCGGACCACCCTTCGCCGGCCAGGTTGCCCTGCACGTAGCCGGCCGAATTGGTTTCCTTCATTTCGAACTCGGACGAATAGTTCTCGCGCGAGCCGTCGGTCGGACGGTAGGCGTACTTGGCGGCGAAGGCGCTGAGCTGGTCGGCGGTGTAGAACCAGACGTCTTTCGGGAAGCCGCTGCCGATGCCGGCTGCGTAGTTGGACGGGTAGTTGACGAAGGAGCTCGGCGCGGCGGCGGCGCTGAAGGCGCTGCCGTCAAGCGCAGGCCGCTGGTTGATCACGCCGGTCAAGCCGCGGCTGTGGTCATTGCTGCGCAGGCCGAATTCGACCGAACGCATGGCGCCCATGTCGAGATTGAACTTGCCGTCGATCTGGGCCCAGTTTTCCTTGTCCACCACGTCGTAGTTCTGGTCGCCGAAGATCCAGTCCAGGCCGGCCACGGCCGCGCGGCTGCCGGTTGGCGAGCCGTTAAAGCCGAAGCTGGGCGCCGTGTCCTTGCCGTTGAGCGTGTACGAGGCGCCGGTGCCGACGTGGGTATCCCATTCCGCCACGTCCTGGTGCGGGGTCTTGCCATGGCCTTCGGAGCTGCCGCCGTTGACGGTGAAGCTCAGGTCCTGGTTCACGCGCCATTTGGCGTCAAGGGCGAAGAATTCGGCCGAGGCGCTTTCGTCGGGGCGCGAGATCTGGTCGTAGATGCCGTACTGGGT
Source organism: Pseudomonadota bacterium (assembly GCA_040390195.1). GTDB lineage: Bacteria > Pseudomonadota > Gammaproteobacteria > Burkholderiales > Burkholderiaceae_D > Telluria_A. The sequence continues at coordinate 16,326 of JAZJYV010000097.1, forward strand.
GCCCGCCACGGCGGCGAAATTGGCCGACACCAGGGTGTTGTTGCGCACCACGTAGCCCGGCAGCGGGCTCTGGCCGTTGCCGCCATCGATGAAGTGCGGGGTCCACAGCAGGTAGTTGCGGTTGTAGTTCGATGCTTTCATGTCGGATTTGAAGCCGGACAGGTCGAACGAGAGGTCGCTATTGGGCTTGAATTGCAGGTCGACCATGCCGCCGGTGCGCTTGCGCTCCTGTTCGAACAGGGCCGAGCCGATATCGTGCGGAATGTAGACGCCCGACAGGTCCGGATGGGCCAGCGCGATCTTGCTGCCCGCTGCGATCTGGTCGTAGCCGAGCACCTCGACGCCGTCGCGGCGCAGGTGGCGCGTTTCCGAGAAGCCCTGGATCAATACGCCGAAGGTCTTCTCCGGATTGTGCCAGTTCACCAGCGCCGAGAATTGCGGATCGGTCTTTTTCGGCAGCTGCGCGTAGACCGCGCCCACCGATGCTTCGGCTGTAAGCTCCTTCTTGAAGTCGAGCGGCTTGCGGCTGATGATGTCGACCGAGCCGGCAATTCCGCCTTCCACCAGTTTCGCTTCCGAGCTCTTGTGCACCACCACCGAACCGACGATTTCCGACGGCAGCAGGGTGTAGCTGACGCTGCGCCCGACCGTGCCGGTCTGGTTCAGCACGAACCAGTCGCCGCTGGCGATGCCGTGGCCGTTGACGGTGGTCTGGGTGAAGCTCGGGTTGGTGCCGCGCAGGCTGACGCGGTCGTTTTCGTCGAAGCCGCCCTCGGTCGCGCCGGCCGAGCTGATCGTCACGCCCGGCACCCGCTGCAGCGAGTCGGCCACGTTCTTGTCGGGCATCTTGCCGATGTCTTCGGCCGTGATCACGTCCACGTGGGACTCGGAATTGCGCTTTTGCGCCAACGAGGCGGCCAGCGCGGCACGCACGCCGGTCACGGTGACGACAGCGGTCGGTTCGACCGTCTTATCGGCAGTCGTTTGCGCCTGGACGGCCATGCTGGCGCCCAGGATCATGAGGCCGACCGCACAGGCGATCGGCGTCAGGTTGTTCGATACCGCGGTGGCTTGCGTGGTGCGTGCTGCGAGATTGCGCTTCATATACTTCCCCCTTGTTGATCGTTCGACGTAGACGTTTTTTTTGTTGCGTGCTGCTTGTACAACCACCTTCAAAACCAATCTAACGCCAATATACTCCTCTTTAATACCAGAACACTACCAATTTTAGTATTTTTTTCATATCTATTCCCAGTCTTGCCCCATAAAATGGCCAAAATGGGAAAGTGGTCTGGTTGTTCCGGCAAAATTTCGGGCAATGCGAGGGGCTGAACTCGCGTTTGGTCTTTTTTTGGTATTATCGAGAATCGAGACCGCTCACCCCCGCCAGTGTGGCGGATATGCAGCACCCAACAGATTGAAGGCCCTTGGTATGACATCGCTCGTGCAAATCATGCAAGACCTGGGGGAAAACAGCAGCTTGCCCCTGTACCAGCAGCTGCAGCGCGCCTTGCGCGAGGCGATCGACAAGCACCTGTTCGGCCCTGAAGAGGCGCTGCCGGCCGAGCGCCAGCTGGCCATTGACTTGTCGATCTCGCGCATCACCGTGCGCAAGGCGATCGATGGCCTGGTCAGCGAAGGCTTGCTGGTGCGCCGGCCCGGCTCGGGCAACTTCATCAACACCCGGATCGAGAAGAATTTCGCCAAGCTGACCTCGTTCTCGGAGGACATGCGGGCGCGCGGGCGCACGCCGCGCAGCGTCTGGCTCAAACGCTCGGAAGGGACGGTCACGCCGGAGGAAGCCTTGCGCTTGCGGCTCTCGCCGGGCGCGCCGGTGTACCGCTTCAACCGCATCCGCTACGCCGACGAAATCCCGATGTGCCTTGAATACGCGACCATCGCGGCGTCCTGCTTGCCTTCGCTGGACGTGGTGGGGGTGTCGATGTACGAGGCGCTGGAGGCAGCCGGCAACCGTCCGGTGCGCGCCTTGCAGCGGCTGTCGGCCTTGCTGCTCAACGCCGAACAGGCCAAGCTGCTGCAATCGAAGGAAGGCGACGCCGGACTATGCGTCGAGCGCCTCGGTTTCTTGCGCGACGGGCGCGCCGTGGAATTTTGCCGCTCCTACTTCCGCGGCGACATGTACGATTTCGTGGCCGAGCTCAGCACCACATAGGGTCGGGAAACCATTCACAAGCGCGCCCCTTGTTCTCGCTGGCTCAAATGGCGGTCAGGCCGCCGTCCACCGCCAGCTGGTGGCCGGTGACAAACGAGGCGTGATCGGAGCACAGCCACAGCGCCGCATTGGCGATTTCCACCGCCTCGCCGAAACGCCCGATCGGGTGCACATTGCGCAGCTTCTTCTCGCGTGCCGGCTCGCGCTCGAGCGCGCGCGCCAGCATCGGGGTGCGGATCACACCGGGGCAGACGCTGTTGATGCGGATGCCATCACGCCCGTATTCGGCCGCCGCGGTCCGGGTCATGCCCACCACCGCGTGCTTGCTGGCCGCGTAGATCGGCTGGGTCGGCGCACCGACCAGGCCGGCCACCGAGGCGGTGTTGACGATCGCGCCGCCACCCTGCTTGAGCATCTGGCGGATCTCGAACTTCATGCACAGCCAGGCACCCTTGACGTTGACGTTCATGATGCGGTCGAACAGGGCCTCGTCGGCGTCGGCCAGGGGCAGGTGCTCCTCTTCGATGCCGGCGTTGTTGAACGCGCAGTCGAGCCGGCCGTAGGTGGCCACCGTCTTGTCGATCAGGGCCTCGACTTCGGCGGCGCGCGTGACGTTGGTCTGGACGAACAGCGCCTTGCCGCCCGCCTCGACGATCATGGCCGCCGTCGCATGGCCGCCATCGACCGAAGTGTCGGCCACCACCACGCAGGCGCCGGCGCGCCCGAAAGCGAGCGCCGCGGCGCGCCCGATGCCGCCCGCGCCACCGGTCACCAGCACCACCTTGCCTTCGAAAGTGATTTCGACCTGCTTGCTCCTGACTGCCATAGTGTCCTTTGCGCTTGAGTGCAATTTTTAATGCCGTAAGGCAACATCATAGCGCGACCCCGACCATCCGGCAATCCAATTCGCACCCGCGTGGCTGAATCGCCGCGCCCTATTGCCGCGCGCGCCGCTCCTGGGCCTGCTGGTGCGAGCTAATGCGCGACAACTCGCCCATTTCCTCGGCCAGGAATTCGAGCAGGTCGTCGGCGCTGACGATGCCCTTCAGGCTACCGGCCGCGTTCACCACCGGCACGCGCCGGATGCCGCGCGCGCGCATCCGCTCGATCGTCTCGTAGACGTCGTCGCTGTCCTGGGTGGTCAGCAGGTCGGCGCTCATGATGTCGCCCACCTGCAGGCTGGCCGGGTCGAGCCCGAGCGCGATCACGGAAATCACGATGTCGCGGTCGGTGATGATGCCCACCGGCACCTGCGCGCCATCGGGCTGGTCCACCACCACCAGGTCGCCCACGTGGTGCTGGCGCATCAGCAAGGCCGCCCCCTGGACACTTTCGTCCAAGGCGCAACAGATCGTCTCGGCGGTACAGATTTGGCCTATTTGCATTGCGCTCTCCCGGTTATGCGCGCGCACACGGCGGCGAAGAGCCTACGCTAACGCGGGAGTTCTGCGCCGTCCTTGATGTGCATCAATCCGGCTTGGCGTCGCCTGGCAGGGGCAGGAAACAGGCGTCGACGATCTGCAGGTCGTTGTCCTTGGCGAAATCGGCGACGAAGTGATAGGCCAGCGGCTCGATCTTCTTGAGCGCGGTGTTGACCACCACCGCCTTCACGCCATTGAGCAGCGTCGGCCGCACGTAGGGGGAAAATTGTAGATGGGCATTCATGCCCGAGCCTTCCGGACGGAAGCAGGACATCACGCCGCACAGGCGTTCGGCCCAGTCGCTGGGACGAAATTGCCTGCCATCGCTGGTGAGGCCAAGTATAAAAAACTCGTCAGCGAGCTCTTTCTTGTTGTGTGGTGACTCGGCCATAGGGCGGCGGTGGAAGCAAGGATGCGGCGTGGAGGGGATAGATCTGTATTATATCTTATAGAAGACTTGAAGCTGAAATTCCCTGCAAAAGCTGTGGTAAATCGGCGCAGGCCGCGCTATTGCGTAGCACTTGTGAACAAAATGGACAGCTGACTGGCCTCGTCGTTCCCGCGCAGGCGGCAAGCCATAGGCCGCCGAATCAGACGCATGGTATGGATTTCCGCCTGCGCGGGAACGACTGAATAGATCGGCTTCCCAGCGATGGGCCCGGCTCAGCCCAGCCAGACCGCGCCCGACAACAGCAACAACAGCATCATCCATAATAACAGGGCGCGCCACACCAGTCCCACCGTGCTTTGCAGGGCGCGCACGTTCGGCTCCTCGCCCGGCAGCACCTCCGCTTCGCTGTCGGTCGAGTCGACCGTGGCCGCGTCCGGCGGCAGCACCTTCGAGGCGTTCTCGTTCGGCGTGCCCAGCCGCACCCCCATCGCCCCGCCCCCGGCGGCGAGGATGATGCCCTTCGCTTCGTCGCTCCAGCGGTGGGCGAAATTGCGCCAGGCGTAGATCGCGTCCTCGAAATTGCCGACCACCGCGAACGCGATCGCCGTCAGGCGCACCGGCAGCCAGTCGATCCAGTAAAAGGCGCGCGCGGCAAACTGGCCGAAAGCCTCGTTGCGCATATGGTCAGGCTCGTTCCAGGCCCGCGCCAGGTATTCGGCCACCCGGTACATCACGGCGCAGGCCGGCCCGAGCGGCATCAGGAACCAGAAGAACACCCCGAACACATTGCGGTGGGTCGTCACCAGCGACTTCTCGACGGCGATACGGGCGATCTCGGTGCTCTCCATGCCGACCGTGTCAAGCTTGGTCCACTCGGTCAGCAGGGTGCGCGCGCCAGCCTCGTCGCCCGCGTTCAGGGCGATCTGGATCGACGTGAAATAGTGGCTGTAATGACGAAAGCCCAGCGTCAGGTACACGATCAGCACGTTCCAGGCGAAGGCGGCGAACACCAGCTCGTGGCGCTGCAGCACCCAGTACACCAGGCCGGTGGGCAGCATCAGGGCCGTCATCATCAGGATCCAGCCCATGCGGCCATGGCTGGCGTCGCCAGCATTGAACCAGCCTTCCATGCGCATGGCCAGGCGCTTGATCTCGGCGTAGACCAGATTGTCCGCGCGCAGCGGCTTGAGTTGTTCGATCAGTAGCGCGCAAAGAATGGAGAGGAAGGTCATTCAAACGTCCTTTTTGGATTGGTGCAATACCACAATGCCCGCTACGATAGCGCAGAGCAGTGCGGGAATCAAACTGTTTGCCGAATTTAAGCGCGCAGGAAGTGGAACAGATTGCGCAGCATGCCTGCCGTGGCGCCCCAGATGAAGAAGCGCTCGTAGGGCATCGCATAAAACACGCGCCGCCCCGAGCCATCGGGCAGCTCGAAGGACAGGCGGCGGTGGTTGGCGCCGTCCATCAGGAAGGCCAGCGGCACTTCGAAGATCTCGGCCACCTCGTTCGGGTCGGCCTGAAGTTCGAACGGCGGCGTGACCACGCCCACCACCGGCGTGACCCGGTAGCCGGTGCCGGTGACGTAGTCGGGCATGCTGCCGATGACGTCGATGTGACGCCGGTGCAGGCCGATCTCCTCCTGCGTTTCGCGCAAGGCCGTCTCGATGGCCGAGGCGTCGTGGTCTTCGGCGCGCCCGCCCGGAAAGCTGATCTGGCCTGCATGGTCGGTCAGGTGGGCCGTGCGCTGGGTCAGCAGCAAGGTCAGGCCGCCCGGGCGGCGCACCAGCGGCACCAGCACCGAGGCCGGTGTCATCGCGGGCCGCTTGACCATTTGCGGGTCGGCCGCCTCGGCCTGCCAGTCGCGCGGATCGGCAAAGCGCGCGCGCAGCCAGTCGACCTCGAGCCGCTCAGGCGCCAGCGCCGCCTCGCCGGGGATGGCATCGACGGGCAGTAGTTCGGGATCGAAAGGCAATGTGGCCACAGGTTTTCCTTAGCGATAAACAAAAAAAGGCATCCGTTTCGGGATGCCTTTTTCGCAACGCTACCGCGATTACTTAGCAGCAGCCGAAGCAGCGCGACGGTTTGGCAGTTTCTCTTTGATACGTGCCGATTTACCCGAACGCTCACGCAGGTAGTACAGCTTGGCGCGACGGACATCGCCGCGACGCTTGACTTCGATCGATGCGATCAGCGGGGAATACAGCTGGAACGTACGCTCGACGCCTTCGCCGGACGAGATCTTGCGAACGATGAAGTTCGAGTTCAGGCCACGGTTGCGACGGGAGATGACGACGCCTTCGTAAGCCTGGGCGCGCTTGCGCGTACCTTCGACCACGTTGACGTTGACGATGACGGTATCGCCAGGTGCGAAATCAGGAATAGTCTTGCCCAGACGAGCAATTTCTTCTTGTTCAAGTTGCTGAATCAAGTTCATTTTTAGGACTCCATAAACCATCGTGCTGGCGCTGCATTCGCCCAGTAGAGGATGGGGTTAAGACGCAGGCAACATGCTTGCGGCTTGGTACTGCAACAGGTTTACAAACCTGCCAAAAACTTTTCGTCGGCCTTCGTCAACTGGCCGGCGCTGCGCGCCTTGTCCAGCAGGTCGGGCCGTTTCAGGCGCGTCGCCTCGAGCATGCGCTGGCGCCGCCACGTGACGATCTCGGCGTGATTGCCGCCCATCAGCACCGGCGGCACGCCCACGCCCTCGTACTCGACCGGGCGCGTGTAGTGCGGCGAATCGAGCAGGCCGTTGACGAAGCTGTCCTCGACCGCTGAGGCATCGTCACCGAGCACGCCGGGCAACTGGCGCACCACCGCGTCCATCAGCGCCATCGCCGGCAACTCGCCGCCCGACAGCACGAAATCGCCGAGGCTGATTTCTTCATCCACGCAGCGGTCCAGCAAACGCTGGTCGACCGCTTCGTAGCGTCCGCACAGCAGCACCAGTCCCGCCTCGTCCTTCAACTGCATCACCCGCTCATGGGTCAGCGGCCTGCCCTGGGGCGACATGAACACCACGCGCGGCAGCGGCAAGCCGGCCTCGACCTGGCGCTGGCGGGCGGCCGCGATGGTCGCCTCGAGCGGCTTGGCCAGCATCACCATCCCGGGGCCGCCGCCGTACGGGCGGTCATCCACGGTGCGGTGCTTGTCGGTGGTGAAATCGCGGGGATTCCAAGTCGACAAGCTCCAGCGTCGCTGCTCGATGGCGCGCCGGGTCACACCGGACTGCGTCAACGCGGCGAACATTTCTGGAAACAAGGTCACGACGTCAAACTGCATCGGAGTCTCGCTTCATGAACGGGCCTTAATAATCGAGGCCCCAGTCCACCGTGATGGTCTTGGCCGTCTGGTCGACAGTCTTGACGAACTGCTCCACAAACGGGATCAGGCGCTCAGGCGCCGCGGCATCGATGGGTGCGACGCGCAAAATCGATTGCGCGCCGTTGTGCATCATGTCGGTGACCTGCCCCAAGGCTTCACCCTGAACGTTCACCACTTCCAGCCCGATCAGATCGGACCAGTAAAATTCATCTGCCGGCAGTTGCGGAAACTGAGCGCGCGGAATCGAGACAGCGGCACCCTTGAGCGCCTCCGAAGCATCCCGACCAATCACACCGGCCAACTGGGCCACGACGTCGCCGCCGTGCATTTTCGCAGTGCGTACCGAGACGCTCTGCAGGCTGGGTTTATCCAGCCACCAGGTCTTCACGTTCAGCAGGGCATCCGCATCGGTGGAAAACGGAGTGACCCGTATCGAACCGGTGACGCCGAAGGCGCCGGACACATACCCGACTTGCGTCAGGTCGTCGGGGACTTGCACCCCGGATGCTGCAGTAACGGTCAAACCTGGCCTGACTTAGGCTGCTGGCTGGCTAGCGACCAGACGGGCAACGGTTGGCGACAATTGTGCGCCAACGCCTTGCCAGTACGCCAGGCGGTCTGCGGTGATCCGCAGGCCGACTTCGCCACCGGCTGCCATCGGGTTGTAGAAACCGATGCGCTCGATGAAGCGGCCATCGCGGCGATTGCGCGAGTCCGTTGCAACGATGTTGAAGAACGGGCGTTTTTTGGCGCCTCCACGAGCTAAACGAATAACGACCATAATAAATCCAAAAAAAGTTGTGCTGGGCGGAAAAAGCCGACAATTATAGCGCGCAATGCCGCACAGCAGCAAGCGTTAATGACAACAGGGCGCGCACTTCGGGCCGAATTGAGCATTATCGCCGATTTCGACCCGCCGCGCCAAGGGCGGTGTACACGGGAAAAGCGCGGAAAGGGGTGCTTTCGGCACGAATTTGGCGGATACTTGCCGCTTTTCCGCTTCCGCCCCCCACTTTCATGACCATCGCGCACAAGAACAAGACCGTCGCCACCCTCCTCGCCCTGACCCTGGGCGGGCTCGGCGCGCACCGTTTCTACCTCAAGGGCAGCCTCGACCGGCTTGGCCTGCTGCACCTGACCTGCCTGCCCATTGCCGGCATGGTGTACGGCCTGGCGCCGGGCGCGAACTGGTTCTTCAAGCTGCTGCCGCTGCTGGTGTCGTGTATTCTGGGCTTTCTCGAGGCGCTGGTGCTGGGGCTGCTGGCCGATGACAAGTGGGACTTGAAATACAACGCCGGCTCGGGCCGCCAGTCGGACTCGGACTGGCCGCTGGCCTTGCTGCTGGTGGCCACCATGCTGGTCGGCGCAACGGTGGTGATCGCCACCCTGTCGCGCCTGTTCGACCTGCTCTACACGGGCGGCGCCTACGGCTGAAGCGGCCAACCCGGGCAGGCGCATCCTGCGTACATCCGCTCAACGGGCGTGCAGCGGCTTCCTCAAGTCCTCGCGCGCGCGCTGGACCCGGTCCACGCTGGCGCCGTCCTGCTGGCGCATCGACTGCCTGGCCAGGGTACCCAGCACCAGGTTGTCGTCCCAGCTGGCGCCCGGCGTCATCAGGATCGGCGCCGGCAGCTTGTCCACCTCGGCCGGATCGATCCATGGCGCGATCCGCGCCAGCACCAGCTTGATGCGCGGCTTGATGCGCGGCTCGGCGATGCGCCCCCGCTCACCCCATCCGACGATCACCTTGCCGCTGCTGTTGCCGTCGACGTATTTGTCGGTGAAGGCGATGTCGTACTGCACGCCATGCCGATAGCTCATCATGAATTCCTCGTACAGCATGGCCAGGTCCTCGCGTGAGCTGCTGTCGCCATTGATCGCGTAGGCATAATCGTCCGAGGCCACGTCGGCGGCGAAGAAACGGCCCACGTCGGTCGCCAGATAAGCACGCTGGACGGCGTTGGCGGTGGCACCCTCGAACAGCACCTGGCCCAGGCCCTTCATCTCGGTCGAGGTCAGCGGATACTGCCTGGCCAGCGCGTCCGACGGCAAACCCTTGAAACCGACCAGCGGCGACACATTCATCCAGATCGACTTGCTGCCGTCGAGCACACGGTCGGAAGGTTCGAAGTAATCGCTGGCGTGGCCCAGTTCGTGGTACAGCAGGCGCCCCAGTTCCAGCACCAGCTCGTCGATGCTGCGCGCGCCGCGGGTGCCGACCGGCACGCTGCGGCGGGCATACGCATTGTTCCTGACCAGGCGCCCGAAGCCGCTGTAGTTGAGCGGGTCGGCATAGGCCAGCCGGTAATCGGGCACCTCGGTGACGACGTCGCGCTGTTCGGCGCTGAGCCAGAGGTTGTTGGCGTCGAGGTAGATCGCACCGGTGGCCGGCGTGTAGAAACTGGGCCGAACGTGCGAGCCGATCACGACGGCGGCGGTGCCAGCGAGCAGGCGGCGGAAATCGCCCTGCGGGTCCTGGGTCAGCAGGAACTGCTCGAAATTGGCGCCCAGGAAATCCTGCGACACCAGCACCCGTCCCATGACCTGGGCCACGCTGGGAATCGCACCGGGCCCCGCTTCGGTCTGCAACAGGGGCAAGGTGTTGGCCGGGCACAGGCTGTTGCGGGTCGAATCGAGGAAGTACAAGCTGACATCGTAGGCGCACTTGACCAGCACCCCGGCATAGGCGCTGGCCTGGCGGTAGGGATGCACGCGCGCCGTCGAGGCGAAGATGTAGCCGTTCGGCGTGGCCGCCTGGTGCTCGACGCTGACCATCACCGTGTCGCTATCCTGGCGCCCGCTGCTGGTGGTCATCAGCGCACGAAAACGCAGCACCGCATCGACACTCACCTTCGGCGACTTGAACATCAACAGCTGGCGGTCATCGGTATTCATGGTCACCAGCGGGCCGTCGAGCTGGGTCCAGGCGATGCTGGTGACGGTGTCGCCGGACGCCAGGGTCGGCCAGGCACGGATCGACGTGTCGGTGTCCGGACGCACCGAATGGTCGGCGCGCAGGGTGATGAAGCTGCCGGCCGGCGCGGCGCCAACCATAATGTCGGTGGTGGCCGAAGCACTGCTGCCGTCGGCCAGGATGGCGTCGGCCTTGAGCCGCACCACACCGGGCGTGGCGGTCTCGAACGCCACGGTGGGGCTGCGCGCGTCGAGCAGGGTCACGGCCGGGCCGCTCACCTGCGACCAGCTGATATCGGCCAGCGACCCGCTGGCGGCGAGCACGGTGGCGGCGGCCGTCTTGCCGGCGTCGACGTTGCTGTCGCTGGTCAGCTGCAGCGCGCTTGAGGCGGGCGGCACGACTGGCGGCACAGGCAGGGGCGCCTGTGCCACGTCGGGCGAGCCACCGCCGCCGCAGCCCACGAGTGCCGCGACGAGCGCGCCGGCGGCACACAATTGCAGGGTTCGTTTGACCGTCATTGCCTGATGAGAGAATATTTTATGCATGGTGAGCGCGGGGCATACAATAGTTGAAGAAGCGGGCGCCATCTTAACTCAATCGGACTGCAACAATGACAAAAAATACATTTTATATTGCGCTTTTCCTGATTGGCTGCAGCACGCAAGCCGCTGCGAATACGCCAAAGGAGCAGTATGCACAAGAAACGCGCATTGCGGCAGCGCGCTACGCCGACGACCGTAAAATGTGCGCCGACGAGAACAACGAGGCACGCCGCATGCAGTGCCTGCGCGATGCCAAGGCGGAGAATGGCAGGGCACTGGCGGCCGCCAAGGCCAGCCTGAAAGCGGCCAGCGGCGGCAAGCTGCCCTGTCTCGATTGCGGCAAGGTCGTCGCCGTGACGGTCAGCCAGAAAGCGGGCGAGAGCAACGCGCTCGGGCTGATCGGCGGCGGCCTGGCCGGCGCCCTGCTCGGGCACCAGGTTGGCGGCGGCAGCGGCAAGGATGTGGCGACCGTCGCCGGCGCCGTGGGCGGGGCTTACGCTGGCAAGAAAATCCAGGAAAAGGCCAACGCGAGCCAGGTCTGGAACGTCGAGGTACAGTACGACAACGGCACCCGGAACAACTTCAAGTTCGAGCGCGATCCCCAGCTCAAGGCGGGCGACCGGGTCCGCAACGCCGGGCCCTCGATCGCCCGCGACTAGCCGCACCTCAAATGTAACTCTAGCGTGTATGACTTGTGAACGACGACTTCGTAAATTTTCAAAACAGTCACAATCGCGTCGGGTGGATCAGCGCAGCGCAATCCACCACAAGTCCCTCATTTGAGATCACGTTCGAACCTCAGGCGAAAGCTGGCATTGCCCGGCACGCGCGTGAGCGTGCGCCGCTGCGCGCCGTCCGCGCTGGAACGCAGCTCGCTGACCGCGTCGCGCGCCAGCAGCGTGCTGGCGCCGATGCGCAAGCGCGTCGCGCCGGCCAGCGTCCAGGCGGCATAAGCGTCGAGTTGGCGCGCTGAGCCACTGGTACTGGTGGTGGCACCCGACAGGCGCGCCACCGCGCCGCGCTGGAAATTCAGGCTGGCGCCGAGAACCACGGCGCTGCCCGGCCGGCGATAATCGGCGCCCAGGTTGGCACTCAGCGGCGTTTGTCCATCAAGCCGCTTGTCGGGGCCCGGTACCTGCTCCAGGCGCGACCAGTTGCGCGCCAGGTTGGCACGCACCTCGAACGGCGCCAGCGGCAACCTGGCCTCGAGCGCGACGCCATGCGTCTCTGCCCTGCCCTGGTTGACCGGCCGGCTGAGCCAGCCCTGGCTGTCCTGGCTCAGCTGCTGCACAGTGACGTCGTCGATGCGGCGCAGGAAAGCGCTGGCGCCAAGCAGGCCACCCTGGCCGAACTGCTGCTCGTAGCCCAGGTCCAGCCCCCAAGCCAGCTCGGGGCGCAAGGCCGGATTGCCCTGGGTGTCGGGATTGGTGGGATTGTTGTTATTGTCGACCGTGAAGCGGCGCGGGATCAACTCGAACATGCCCGGCGCCTTGCTGGTACGCGTCAATCCCAGGCGCAGCTGGTGGCCCGGCGCCAGCGTGTACAGCGCATGCAGCAGCGGGCTCAGCAGGGCGCCGCTCTGGCGCTGCGCCCCTCCGCCATCGGCCACCACTGTCGACCGGGCTTCCCAGCGCAGGCCCGCCGACAGCGACCAGGCCCCCGACTCGCGCTCGACCTGGCCAAACAGGGCTGCGCGCCGGATCACGCCGTGGTAGTGATTCTCCAGCACGGCCAGCACCTTGCCGTCCTCGGCGCGATCGGTTTCGCTGCGGCTCTGGGCACGCTGCGCCAGGCTGCCATCCCAGCCGAGCAGGACCTGGCCGGCACCGGCCAGCGGCGCACTGAACTTGCCGCCAAAGGTCGCGCCGGTCTCGTCGATGTGGACGCCGACCAGGTGCAAGCCCTTCTGCATGGCGCCGAAATCGAAATCGGAGCGGCGCCGGCTGGCGCTCACGCCACCCTTGAGGTCGAGCCGCCGCCCTTCGCCCAGGCTGCGCGCCCATTGCAGATCGCTGCGCAGGAACAGCGCATCGTATTGGAGCTTCGACGCCAAGTCGGGAAACTCGCTGGGCGCGCCTGCCAGGGTCGTCTCGTGCGCCTCGACTCCGCTCGTGCGGCTGCCCAGGCTGGCGAAACCCTGCCAGGCCAGCGTCTGGCCGTCGCCCAGCTTCCAGTCCAGGCGTGGCGTCACGCTCAGCAGGTCGGAGCTGTCGAGTTCGCGCCGGCGCGTCAGGCGCTGCAGGCCATTACCAGTCTCTGCGATCAGCGGCGCGCTGGCGCGGCGGGTCCGGCCCAGCGCGCCGACGACGCTGTAGCCGGTGTCCTCGCCCTTGCCCGACAGTTCGGCCGACAGGCTGGGCGAGCGCACGCCGCCCTGCTGGTCCAGCCCCGCCTTGAGCACCCGGCGCGCACGCGGCGTCGCCTTGCGCAGGATGACGTTGATGGTGCCGGCGATGCCCTGGCTACCCAGGTCGGCCGAGGCGCTGCGCACGATCTCGACCCGTTCGATCAGTTCCGGCGCCAGCGTTTCGAGCGCGAAGCCGGCCGGCGCTGCAACGCCATTGAGCAGCAGCTGCGTGTAGCCGCTGCCCAGGCCGCGCATGCGGATGCCGCCGCCCGGTCCGCCAAGCGTGATGCCCGGTACGCGCTGCAACACCTCGCCAAGGTTGCGGTCGCCCTGGCGCAGCAACTCATCGCGCCCGATCACCAGGGTGCTGGCGGTGTCCTGCTGGCGCGGGTCCGGGCGCATTCCTGCCACTTCAATCCGGATCGGCTTGTCGTCGGCTGCGGCATGGAAGGAAAAAGCGAGCGCGCAGGCGCAGGCGAGCAGCAATTTCTGCATGGGTGTCCTTGAGATGGGAGCGTGGGTCCGGCGCCGCCGGCCCCACGCGGTGGCGCGCGCTAGTTGGCGCGGCGGGTGCGCAGCGCCGTCGCGCTGGCGAAGGCGTCGAGGCCGGAGATCAGCTGCTGCGGATCGATCCTTTGCTCTCCCTGGAAGGCTTCCAGATGCAGGTGCGGACCGGTGACGCGGCCGGTGGCGCCCGACAGGCCGATCGCCTGGCCGGCGCCGACCCGCGCGCCGACCTGCACCGAACGCCGCTCCAGATGGGCATACAGGGAACGCAGCCCGCCCGCATGTTCAATCACAATCACCTTGCCGTATTTGGCGCCGCCCTCGTACAGGTCGGTCGAAGCGACGACGACGCCGGCACCGGTGGCCAGCACCGGCGTGCCGCTGCGCGCCGCGAAATCGATGCCATGGTGGCCATCGGCCAGGTTCTTGCGCGCGGTGCCGTAAAAGCTGGTCACGCGCACCCTGTCAAGCGGCGCCCTCCAGCTAGCCGGCAACGCCGGGCCCACGCTCAATTCTGCGACATCGGCACGCCAGGCGAACGCCGGTTGCAACAGCACCCCGGCGCCCAGCAGGGCTGCCAAGGCGGCGCCCACCACGCCGCGCGCCATGGCACCAGCCGGCGCCATGGCGTTGTGGCGGATCAGGCGCACGCGCCCGGCCAGCGAGGCGCCGTTGGCGTCGCCGAACGCCAGGCTGGCGCCGGACACGCAGCGCTGCAGCGCCAGCTGGGCGGCCAGCGCCGCGGCGTACTGGCGGCGCTGTGCCACCGGGCGGCCGGCCAGCACTTGCTGGTCGCAGCCGAGTTCCTGCGCCCAGTTCAATTGGCGGCCCAGCGCGCGCAGGCCGGGGCAGAACCAGAACACGGTTTGCAGCGCCAGGCTCACATGCAGCCACAGCGGATCGCGGCGCTGCAAGTGGGTCAGCTCATGGGCGACGATCAGTTGCTGTTGTTCGTCGCTGAAACGGCGCAGGTGGCGCGGCAGCAGCAGCAGGGGCTGGGCCAGACCGACCAGCATCGGCGAGATGGCGGCGTCGGTCTCGTACACGGGCAGGCGCCGGTCCCGCGCGCCGTCGAAACCGGCATGCGCCGCCAGTGCGTGCGCGTCAAGCCGGCATGCGCTGGCCAGCAACTGGCGCAGCAGGCGGCGTGCGCGCAGCCAGCGTGCGACCGCCAGCAGCAAGCCGGCGCAGTACAGGGCCAGCCAGGCTTGCGCCAGCAGCGGCAGCAGCGCGCTGCCCGGCTGCTCGGCCAGCGCGCCGGCGGCCACCAGCTCGTCGGTCAGTGCCGGCACGAACGGCGTCGCCAGCGGATGGGCCAACTCGATGACCGGCAACACACTCAGGCGGGCGCTGTGGGGCAGCAGCGCCAGCACGAAGGCGGCGCCGATTGCCGCCTGCGCCAGCAGCCACACTGCGCGTTGCATGGCCAGCGCTGGCCAGGCACGCAGCGCCAGCCTGGCCAGCGCCCACACGGCCAGGCCGGACAAGGCGCAGCTCACGCTCGCCTGCAGGAAGGACAGGGCCGCCATGCTCACTGCCCTCCTTCCGGCCAGTCCTGCAGTATTTGTTCGATTTCGTCGAGCTCGCGCTGATCGACCAGTTTGCTGCCGCTGAACATATTGACCGGCAGCGGTGCGTCCATCTCCATGACGCGCGTACCGAAGTCGTGGGCGAAGGCGGCCAGCGTAGCGAGCTTGTCGAGCCGGGGCTGGTAGACCTGCACGCCATGTTGGGCCTGCTGGCTCACCATCTGCTTGTCGAGCATGCGTTCGAGTGTCTTGCGGGTCGAGGAGAATGACCAGTCGAGTTCGGCGACGACGCGCTCATGGATTTCGCGCGCACTGAGCGGCTGCTCTTTCCACAAGGCTTTGAGGAGGCTGAGCTCGGAAATGGAAGGGATAGCTGACATCGTGATGCTCCATCAATGTGACCAATGGGGCGAGTATGCGACAAGTGTCACACGATGTCAAGAGCCCGGAAACGCCCGTGGGGCGCGCACCGCCGAATTCGCGGCCTGGGTCAAGATCCAAATTATATCCCGCCGTCGTCCTCGCGAAAGCGGGGACCGATGCTGAATGTGCTCAGTATGGGTGCCCGCTTTCGCGAGGACGACGGCGCGGAAACCACGAAGCTGCTTAGAACTGCTCTTCGCTCAGCGCCAGCACGCCGGCGCTGCCCTCGACGACGGCCGTGCGCAAGCCACCAGCCTGTGACAGGATGTGGTCGGCGAAGAAGCGCGCGGTGGCGATCTTGGCGCGATAGAAGCTCGCATCGCTGTCGCCGGCGTCAAGCTTTTGCTGCGCGACCAGCGCGGCGCGCGCCATTTGCCAGCCACCCAGCACGATGCCGGCCAGTTTCAGGTACAGCACGCTGCCGGCGAACACGCCCTTGATGTCGCTCTTCATGTTGGTGACCGTGTAGTCGACAACCGCTTCGAGTGCGTCGCTGCCCGCTGCCAGCTGGCGTTCGATGGCTGCAAAGTCGGCGCCGCCGGCCGCGGCCAGCTCGGCGCAGGTAGCGCGCACCTGCGCCAGGACGGCCTTGGCCACCGCGCCGCCGTCACGCACCGTTTTGCGGCCCACAAGGTCGTTGGCCTGGATCGCGGTCGTGCCTTCATAAATGGTCAGGATCTTGGCGTCGCGGAAGTGCTGCGCCGTGCCCGTCTCTTCGATGAAGCCCATGCCGCCGTGCACCTGCACGCCGTCGCGCGTGACGTCTTGCGACATCTCGGTCGACCAGCCTTTGATGATCGGCACCAGGTACTCGTACAGGGCCGCGTTGGCGGTGCGCATGTCGGCGTTCGGGTGATGGTGCGACAGGTCGCTGATGCCGGCACCGACGTAAGCCAGCGCGCGCGCCGCCTCCACCTGCGAGCGCATCGACATGAGCATGCGGCGCACATCCGGATGGTGGATAATCGACACCGGACCGGGCGAACCGGCCAGGTCGCGCGACTGCACACGGTCCTTGGCGAAGGCCACCGCCTGCTGGTACGAACGCTCGGCCAGTCCAATGCCCTGCATGCCGACGCCAAAGCGGGCCGCGTTCATCATGATGAACATGTATTCGAGGCCGCGGTTCTCGTCGCCCACCAGGGTGCCGATGGCGCCGCCGTGATCACCGAACTGCAGTACCGCGGTCGGGCTGGCCTTGATGCCCAGCTTGTGCTCGATCGAGACGCAATGCGCGTCGTTGCGCGCGCCGAGCGATCCGTCGGCGTTGACCATGAACTTGGGCACGATGAACAGCGAGATCCCCTTCACGCCCGGTGGCGCGTCGGGCGTGCGCGCCAGCACCAGGTGGATGATGTTCTCGGCCATGTCGTGCTCGCCGTAGGTGATGAAGATCTTGGTGCCGAACACCTTGTAGTTGCCGTCGCCTTGCGGCTCCGCGCGGGTGCGCACGGCAGCCAGGTCGGAGCCCGCCTGCGGCTCGGTCAGGTTCATGGTGCCGGTCCATTTTCCGGTGATCAGCGGCTCGAGGTAGATCGCCTTTTGGGCGCTTGATCCAGCCGTGAGCAGCGCCTCGATGGCGCCGTCGGTGAGCAGCGCGACCAGCGCGAACGACAGGCTCGACGCGTTGAGCATCTCGGTACACGGCGTGGCGACGAGCTTGGGCAAGCCCTGGCCGCCGAATTCGGCCGGGTGCTGCACGCCCTGCCAGCCGCCCGCGCCGAAGCCCTTGAAGGCTTCCTTGAAGCCCTTGGCGGTGGTGACCTGGCCGTCATGCCAGAAGCTCGGCGCCTGGTCGCTGCCGTGGTTCAGCGGCGCCACTTCGCCGCCGCAAAATTTCGCGTTCTCTTCGAGGACCGCTTCGACCGTGTCGGCGGTGGCGTCTTCGCAGCCGGGCAGCTGGTTGATGGCGGCCAGGCCGGCCAGTTCGTTCATCACGAACAACATATCTTTCAGCGGGGCTTTGTAGCTCATCTTATTCTCCTAAGTGTGTTTTCGCAGGGCGGAAAAGCGCAGCGCCTTGAGAAAAACCGGGGTCGGACCCCGGTTTTTCAGTTGGGGGTCTGACCCCGGTTTTTCTCAAGGCGCTGCCCTGTTCCGCCCTGCGTATAAATTTAGCCCAGTTCGGCCACCAGCGCTGGCACCACCTCGAACAGGTCGCCGACGATGCCGTAGTCGGCCACCGAGAAAATCGGCGCTTCCGGATCCTTGTTGATGGCGACGATGGTTTTCGAGTCCTTCATGCCGGCCAGGTGCTGGATTGCGCCGGAGATGCCAACGGCGATATACAGCGCCGGCGCAACGATCTTGCCAGTCTGGCCAACCTGCCAGTCATTAGGCACGAAGCCGGCGTCGACGGCCGCGCGCGAGGCGCCCATGGCCGCGCCCAGCTTGTCGGCCAGCGGCTCGAGGATCTTGAAATTCTCGCCCGAGCCCATGCCGCGCCCGCCCGACACGATCACCTTGGCGGCGGTCAGTTCGGGACGGTCCGACTTGGCCAGCTCGCGGCCGACGAAGACCGTCTTGCCCGTGTCGCCCACCGCGGCCACGCTCTCCGTGGCGGCCGAGCCGCCGCTCGATGGCGCCGAATCGAAACCGGTGGTGCGCACCGTGATGACCTTGACCTTGTCCGACGATTGCACGGTGGCGATCGCGTTGCCGGCGTAGATCGGGCGCTCGAAAGTGTCGGGTGCGTCCACTTTGGTGATTTCCGAAATCTGCGCCACGTCCAGTTTGGCCGCCACGCGCGGCAGGATGTTCTTGCCGTAGGCGGTCGCCGGAGCGAGGATGTGCGAATAGGCGCCGGCGATGGCCAGCACCTGTTCGGCGATGTTTTCGGCCAGGCCGTCGGCAAAGTGGGCGGCGTCGGCAACCAGCACCTTGGTGACGCCGGCGATCTGCGCGGCCTGCGCCGCGGCGGCGCCGCATGCGCTGCCTGCGACCAGCACGTGCACTTCGCCGCCGCATTGCAAGGCCGCGGTGATGGTGTGGTGGGTACTGCCCTTGAGTGCTGCGTTGTCGTGTTCAGCAATGACTAATGCGACCATGATGTTCTTCCTAAATTCTTGTGTGAGGACGGCCAGGCCGCGATCAGATAACTTTGGCTTCGGTGCGCAGCTTGGCGACCAGGGTGGCCACGTCGGGCACCTTGATGCCGGCCGAGCGCTTGGCCGGCTCGACGACCTTGAGTGTCTTCAGGCGCGGCGTTACGTCCACGCCCAGCTCTTCCGGCTTGACGACGTCGAGCTGCTTCTTCTTGGCCTTCATGATGTTCGGCAGCGTCACATAGCGCGGCTCGTTCAGGCGCAAGTCGGTGGTGATGATGGCCGGCAGGCTCAGGGCCAGCGTTTCCAGGCCGCCGTCGACTTCGCGCGTGACCGTCACCTTGCCGTCTTCGAGCACCACTTTCGAGGCGAACGTCGCCTGCGGCCAGCCCAGCAGGGCCGCCAGCATCTGGCCAGTCTGGTTCGAATCGTCGTCGATGGCTTGCTTGCCCAGGATAATCAGCTGCGGCTGCTCCTTGTCGGCCAGCGCCTTGAGCAGCTTGGCCACGGCCAGCGGCTCGAGATCGGCCGTGGTCTCGACCAGGATGGCGCGATCGGCGCCGATGGCCATGCCGGTGCGCAGCGTTTCCTGGCACTGCGACACGCCGCACGAGACGGCGATCACTTCCGTCACCTTGCCCGCTTCCTTCAGGCGCATCGCTTCTTCGAGGGCGATTTCATCGAAGGGATTCATGGACATTTTGACGTTGGCGATATCGACGCCGCTGCCGTTGGACTTGACGCGCACTTTGACGTTGAAGTCGACCACGCGTTTGACGGGAACCAGGACTTTCATAGGGTACCTTTGGGAAATTAAATAAGAAGTAACAGACTAAAGTGGCATCGATTATATGAGAAAAACGACTTCCCATCTAAATTTAAGCACGATCGTGCGTTTTTTAACTAGAATTATGCCACTAATAAAAGAGTTTGTTGCAATTTGGAGGCAAAGGCGGGCGCGGCATCGGCCGAACCCGTCGGGGAAAATTTATTTGCGGCGCATCAAAAAAACAAATTCACGGCCGTTTTGGGTGTGAGAGAGCAAGGCGTTGCCGGTCTGCTTGGCGAATGCCTGGAAGTCGCGCACGGAGCCCGAATCGGTGGCCACGATGCGCAGCACCTCGCCCGTCGCCATTTCGGCCAGTGCCTTCTTCGCCTTCAATATTGGCAATGGGCAGTTCAGGCCTCGGGCGTCGAGTTCTTTCTGAAATTCCATGATCTCGCTGTCGAAAAGGGTGTCGCTCATCGAATGCTCTGTTGGGTTGGTTGCGGGCTACTCATTTCGCATACTACTCCAATTCTCACACTTTGACGCACTGCACCAAATTTTTCCGTTCCTGTTGCACGGTCACAACGACCGTGCATGTCATGCAAGCGTAAGCTGGGCACGCTAGCAGCGTGCCCACGCCTGTACAACGCGCGGCCAGCCCGATCCGATGACAGGACTAGGCGCGCTGGCCGACCCAGGCGGCGACGCCAGCCAGCGCCGCCGGCAAGCCGGAAGGATCGGTGCCGCCTGCCTGGGCCATGTCGGGACGCCCGCCGCCCTTGCCGCCGACCTGCTGGGCCACGAAATTGACCAGTTCGCCCGCCTTGACCTTGCCGGTGGCGTCTGGCGTCACGCCGGCGATCAGGCTGACCTTGCCGTCGGCCACGCTGGCGAGCACGATGGCGGCCGTTTTCAGCTTGTCCTTGAGCTTGTCCATGGTCTCGCGCAGGCGCGCCACGTCGGC
>JAZJYV010000098.1:0-33627 GCA_040390195.1 Pseudomonadota bacterium
TTGTTCTTGGTGCGCCGCTGCAGCACCTGGATCGCGCGCCGGATCTCGTCGTCGCGCCCGATCACCGGATCGAGCTTGCCCAGGCGGGCGCGCTCGGTCAGGTCGAGCGTGTACTTCTTGAGCGCCTCGCGCTGGCCCTCGGCCTCCTGCGAATTGACGCCCTGGCCGCCGCGCACGGCCAGGATCGCGCTCTCGAGCGACTTGCGCGACAGGCCCGCCTCGCGCGCCAGCTTGCCGGCGTCGGACTTGTCGTCGGCCAGCGCCAGCAGCACCATTTCGCTCGAGACGAACTGGTCGCCGCGCTTTTGCGATTCCTTGTCGGCCAGGTTGAGCATGGCCACGAACTCGCGGCTGACCTGTACCTCGCCCCCGTTCGACACCTTGGGCAGGCGCTCGAGCGAGGCCTTGAGCGCCTTGGTCAGCCCGCCCAGGTTGACGCCGGCGCGCTGCAGCAGCGAGCGCGCGCCGCCGTCGTCCTGGTTCAGCAGGGCCGTCAGCAGGTGCACCGGTTCGATGTAGGGATTGTCGTTGCCCACCGCCAGGCTCTGGGCATCGGCCAGCGCTTCCTGGAGCTTTGTTGTCATTTTGTCTTGCCGCATGGTCATGCTCCCGCGAGTTCATCTTGCAAACCAGATTGGGACGCGTGCAACCATTTCAAGATCACCCCCCGGGGTCAGAACACATTAAAACCCGGGACAGACTAAGATTTTCGCGAAAATATTAGTCTGTCCCGGGTTTTAATGTGTTCTGACCCCGGTGTCGTCAGCCGGCCAGGGCGCGCCAGGTGGCGAAGCCGGCCGTGCAGCAGGCCACCGCGCCGACCAGGTGCAGGCTCGAATGGGCCAGCGCCCAGCCGTAGTCGCCGCGCTGCAGCAGCACCATCGCTTCGCCGGAAAAGGTGGAGAAGGTGGTCAGGCCGCCGAGGAAACCGGTGATGGCGAACAGGCGCCACTCCGGCGAGAGATGGGGATTGCTGGCGAAAAAGCCCAGCGCCAGGCCGATCAGGTAGCCGCCACCCAGGTTCGCCGCCAGCGTACCAAGCTGGATCTTGCCGTGCACCGGGCCAAGCCACAGGGCCAGGCCCCAGCGCGACCAGGCGCCCAGCGCCGCCCCCAGGCCCACCGCCAGCCAACTCAAGGCGCGCCCCATTTCGATGTGGCTTGCTGGTCCGTCACGCGCGCGTCGACCCAGCGCGCGCCGTCCGGCGTTTGTTCCTTCTTCCAGAACGGGGCGTCCGTCTTCAGGTAGTCGATGATGAATTCGCAGGCCGCAAACGCCTCGCCGCGGTGCGCCGCGCTGACCGCGACGAGCACGATCTGCTCCTGCGGCAGCAGCGGCCCGACCCGGTGCACCACCAGCGCACCGAACAAGGGCCAGCGCGCGCGCGCCTGCGCCACGATCTGCTCGAGCGCCTGCTCGGTCATGCCCGGATAATGTTCGAGCTCCATCGCCGCCACGCTGGCGCCGTCGTTCATGTCGCGCACGGTGCCCACAAAGCTCACCACGGCGCCAACCCGCGGATCGTGGGCGCGCAAGGCGGCAATTTCGGTGGACAGGTCGAACTCGCCGTGCTGGACCCGCACCGCGCTCATTTGCCGTCCCGGCCGATGCGGGCAAACAGGTGCTCGATACGCGAGGCGGTGCGCGCGTCGACCAGCGCCGCCAGCGCGCACAGCTGCAGGTATTGCTGGCCCTGGCTCAGCGGCTTCTGGCCCGACTTGAGCGACGATTGCAGCACTTCGACCTGCAGCTTGAGGCGTTCGCGCGCGAACTCGCTGCCGCTGTCGACACCGGCGGCGATTTCCAGCCGCAACACTTCCTGCAGCAGCTTGCCACGGTTCTGTTCGAGCATGCCCGCGTAGGCCGCCGGGTCCCCGCTGAGCGCCTGGAGCGCGCCATTGAAGCGGGCCTGCAAGGCGCGCTCATAGTCGGCGGCCAGGGCCGGCAAGGCCGTCCAGCGCGCCTGCCAGTCGCTCTCGTCGGCGCCCTGCCCGGCCAGCGCCGCTTCGAGCGCCTGGCACAGGCGCAGCTTGTCGCGCAAGGCGCTGGCCTGGGCTGCCATCGCGTGGCGCTTGGCACTGTCGGCCTGGTGCTGGACGGCGGCGATGGCCGCGTGGTAACGCTTCTCGATCTTCGCCTCGCTGGCGCGCGGCACCGCACCGATCGCATGCCACTCGGTGGCCGCCTCGCGCAGCAGCTTGCCCGCGCCGGGTCCGTCCACCGTGGCGGCCTGCGCTTCCAGGCGCGCGCAGATCGCCTCTTTCGCGCCCTGGTGGGCGCGCCGCTCGGCGTCGGCGGCGTGCGCGTTTTCCTTGCGCTTGGCGAACACGGCGTCGCAGGCGGCGCGAAAGCGCTGCCACAAGGCTTGCTCGGCCTTGCGTTCGAGCGGCAGCGCGCGCGCATGCTGCTGCCATGCCTCCTGCAACTGGCGCAAGCTGTCAAGCGCGTGCCGGTCTTGCGAATTGAGCGCCGCCACCTGGGCGATCAAATCTTCGCGGCTGCCGATTTCGCTCTGGCGCTGGCCTTCGAGCGGGCCTTGCAAGATGCCCAGCACGGCGCCAAATTCGTGGTCCAGCCGTTTCTTGTCCTTGCGGTCGATCGCGCCCAGATGGCTCCAGGCCAGGCGAAGGCGCTGCACCGCCTGCGCCACATGCTTCCAGTCGACCGAGTCGGCGTTGCGCGCGGCCTCGGCCTGGGCGTCGGCGATCAGTTGCTGGGCGCGGGCGGCGTTCGCATGGCGCTCGTCGGCCAGGTGCTTGAAGTGGGCGGCGGCCGGCGCGTAGGCGTTGCTGCAGGCGCTGTCGAAGCGCTCCCACAGGCTCTTCGGCGCGCTGCCCGAGAGCGTATCGAGCCCCTTCCAGCGCTCGCGCATGCTGCCCACCTTCTTGGCCAGTTCGCTCATGGCCAGCTTTTGCTCGGGCAGCGCTTCGACCGCCTTGATCAGTTCCTCGCGCGAGACGTTGCCGCCCCAGCGGGCCCAGTCGGACAGGCGTTTGAGCTCGGCGCGTGCGTGCGCCAGCCGCTCGGACCGGGCCGCGCCCAGGCGCACGCCCTTGGCCTCCTTGAGCACCTTGTCGTGCTCGGCGGCGCTGGCCAGCGAGCCTTGCTGCAGGGCCGCCTCCATGGCGTCGAGTGCCTCGATCAGGTGCTGCTCGGGCGCGGCCTCGGGACGCGCCGGCCTGGCGCGCGGCGCCGCTTTCATCGCCGCTGGCGGCCGCGCCGCCAGCAGCGCCTCGAAACGCTGCTGCTCGGCCTCGGACGGCGCCCCCAGGCGCTGCCAGCCGACCTTGAGGCTGTCGGCGCCGAGCGTGGCCGGGTCCGCCGCTTCCCATTCGGCCAGCGCCTGGGCACGGGCGCCAGCGGCGGACTGGCTCCGCGCCAGCGTTTCCAGGCTGGCCGACAGGCGCGCATGCTCGGCGCCGAATTCGGCCACCAGGGAACGGGGCAAGGTTTCGTGCTCGGGCGCGGCCAGCGCCTGCGCGTGCGCGCGTCCCATGCGCTCGAGGATGTCGGCCAGCTCGCCAGCGGGCAGGGCGCGCGCGCCAAGCTGGCGCAGCGCCGCCAGGCTGTCGATCATGGCGCGCTGCAGCGCCATCTGGTGTTCCAGGCGCTGGGCCAGCGCGGTGCGCAGCGCGTCAAATTCGGCGCCGAGTTCGGGCGCGTGGACCACCGACCATTTCCTGTCGAGGTCGGCAACATGGTTGGGCGTGAGAATGACGTCGCTCAGCAAGGTCCTGGCCTGGTCCAGGCAAGCCTGGCCACGCTGCAATTCGGATTGGTGATGGCGGATCGCATCGAGCCGCGACTGCATCAGCTTGGCAACGCGGCGATCGGTGTTGCGGATCGCCCCATGCACCTGTTCCAGGGCCGCGCGCGAATGCACGTGCTCGGCAGCAGCCAGGCGCAGCTCGGAGAACTCGCATTGCAGGATGAAGGCGACCGCTTGCGCTTCGTCCCCGCCCAGGCCGGCCGCCCTTTCGGCCTGCTGCGCGCGCGGCGAGGCCGCCTGCTCGCCTGGCGCCCCTGAGGCTGTCGCGGCGGGCATCGTCTCGCCGGGCGCGTCGCCCGGTCGCTTGAAAAGGAATTCGAACATGACGTGAAATCAACCATTCAAAACCACCATGATAGCAAGAACAGCGCACGGTGCGTGCGACGGCTTCCGGGGTCGGGTCGCGGCCATGCATGGGAGGCGCCCTTAGTCGCTCAATCCGGCGGCACAACCACGCTCGGCGGCGCGCTCGGTCCGGGTCGGCAAGCCCAGCATGACGGGCTGGCGGGCCGGCTTGGTTTCTTGCTCGTAGGCATCATGGACCAGCATCTGATTGGCGATGGCGAACCAGTTCTCGCCCGAAATGGCCGCGCGCGCCACCGGGAACAGCTCGCGTTCCTCGCGTTCGAGGCGGCACAGGATGGCAGTGCAGAAAGCGTCGATGGCCGCGCAAAAACGCGCCACGGCCGCGTCGCCATCGAGGGCGACGGCGCCCATCGGCCCACCCAGCTCGGCCAGCCGGACCGCCGCCAGGTCCGACAGCGCCTCCAAGTCGACCAGCAGGGGCGCGCTGGCCGCGCTGGCGCGCCGGATCGCCGGCACCAGGAACAACTCGAGCTTGCGCCACTGGCAGTGTTCGTTGATGCGCCGCAGCGCGTCGCAGGCGTAGCCGACCTGGCCGGCGCTGAGCCGGTGGTGGGCGCTGAAGCTGGCGAGCAGCCCCTGCTGCAGCGCTTGCACCGAGGCGCGCGCCTTCGATTGTTCGACCGCCAGGGCCACCAGGGTATAGGTCGCAGTGAGCATTCGTTCTCCGTTATAAGTTTTATGTGGCCACGCGGGGAGCGCTCGCCAGGGCTGGGTCCACAGGGATGCAATATCCTGTTGGCACGTTCTACCAGGCCGGAGAAGCCAGTGTAAAGATCTCCGACAAGGGCAGTTTGATCTAGCGCAAACCCTTCCCAGCAAAAAACCTTGCAATTTCAAGACAAACGGCTTGGTCGCCTGTGCTACCGTAGAGGCCCGTCCTTTCCCCCCGCCCCCATGAAGCTTGCCGCCGTCCGCCTTCTGTTGCTCGCCCTGCTGTGCGCTTGCGCCGACAAGCCGGCCGACTTCTATTCCGGCTATGTCGAGGCCGACTATGTGCGCCTGGCCAGTCCGGCCGGCGGGACCCTGGCCAAGCTGTACCTGCAGCGCGGCGACCTGGTCGCCGCCGGCGCCCCCGCCTATGTGCTGGAGCAGGAAAACGAGCGCGCCGCGCGCCTCGAGGCCCTGGCCCGGCTGGCGCGCGCCCGGGCGCTGCTGGCCGACGCGGCCAAGGGCAAGCGCAGCGATGAGCGCGCCGTGGCCCAGGCCCAGCTGGCCCAGGCCGAGGCGGCGCTGCGCCTGTCGCAGGCCGACCTGGCACGCGAGGCCGGGCTGCAGGCCGGCCACTTCATCGCGCCGGCCCGGCTCGACGCCGACCGCGCCGCCGTCGGGCGCGACCAGGGCCGGGTGCGCGAGGCCCAGGCCGCGCTGCGCGTGGCGGCGCTGGGGGCGCGCAGCGACGCGCTGGCCGCCGCGCAGCAGGATGTCAAGGCGGCCGAGGCCCAGCTGGCGCAGGCCGACTGGCTGCTGGCCCAGAAGAGCGTGCGGGTGCCGCTGGCGGCCCAGGTGGCCGACCTGCTGTACCGCGAAGGCGAACTGGTCGCGCCGGGCGCGCCGGTGCTCAGCCTGCTCGCGCCCGAGCATGTGCGGGCGCGCTTTTTCGTGCCCCAGGAGCGGCTCGGCGCGCTGCAGCTGGGCCAGGCCGTGAGCCTCACTTGCGATGGCTGCCCGGGTCCGATCGCGGCCAGCGTCACCTTCATCGCGCGCGAGGCCGAGTACACCGCCCCGCTGATCTACAGCAAGGAGAACCGGGCCACGCTGGTGTTCATGGTCGAAGCCAGGCCGGCACCCGAGGCGGCGCGCACCATGCACCCGGGCCAGCCGCTCGAAGTGCGCCTGGTGGCGCCGCGCTGATGGATCGCGCCGGCGAGGTGGTGATCGACGTGCGCGGTCTGACCAAGCGCTATGGCGCGCGCACGGTGGTCGACCAGGTCGACCTGCAGGTGCGGCGCGGCACCATCTACGGCTTCCTCGGTCCGAACGGCAGCGGCAAGACCACCACCATCCGCATGCTGTGCGGCCTGCTCACGCCCGACGCCGGCAGCGGCCACTGCCTCGGCTTCGACATTCGCAGCCAGGCGCGCCAGATCAAGCGCCAGGTCGGCTACATGACCCAGAAATTCGGCCTGTACGACGACCTGAGCATCGAGGAGAACCTCGACTTCATCGCGCGCATCTTCGGCATGCCCCAGCGCGCCGCCAAGGTCGGCGCCACGCTGGCGCAACTGGGCCTGGAGAGCCGGAGCAAGCAGCTGGCCGGATCGCTCTCGGGCGGCTGGAAGCAGCGCCTGGCGCTGGCCGCCTGCCTGCTGCACGAGCCGCAATTGCTGCTACTTGACGAGCCCACCGCCGGGGTCGATCCGAAGGCGCGCCGCGAGTTTTGGGACCAGCTGCACGAACTGGCCGCCGGCGGCCTGACGGTGCTCGTCTCGACCCACTACATGGACGAGGCGGCGCGCTGCCACGCGCTGGCCTACATCTGCTACGGCAAGCTGCTGGCGCAGGGGACGGGCCAGCAATTGATCGCGCGCGCGGCGCTGGCCAGCGTCGACATTGGCGGCCCGGCGCCGGCGCTGGCGGCGCTGGCCCGGAGCCTGCGCGCGCAGCACGGCGTGAGCGTCGCCTCGTTCGGCACCACGCTGCACGCGAGCGCGGCGACCCAGGCGGCGCTGGACGCGGCGCTGGGCGCGCTGGGCGCGCAGATGGACGGCGCGCAGCTGCGCGCCACGCCCGCCGCACCCAACCTGGAGGACGTGTTCATCGCCCTGATGCAGGACGCCGACGACAATTTCAGCGCGCGCGGGGAGTAGGCCGATGCACATTTTCGGACTGAGCTGGGCGCGCCTTTGCGCCATCCTGATCAAGGAATTTCGCCAGATGCGGCGCGACCGCCTGACCTTCGCGATGATGGTCGGGGTGCCGATCATGCAGCTGGTGCTGTTCGGCTATGCGATCAACACCGACCCCAAACAGCTGCCGATGGCCGTGCTCGAGGCCGATCACAGCGAGTTCTCGCGCAGCTTCGTGCAGGCACTGGTCAATTCGCGCTACTTCGCCGTCACTGCGCGCCCGGCCAGCGAGGCCGAGGGCAATCGCCTGCTCGACACGGGCGAGGTCCAGTTCCTGCTGGTGATCCCGCCCGATTTCGCGCGCCGCCTGGTGCGCGGCGAGCATCCGGCCATGCTGCTGGCGGCCGACGCCACCGATCCCTCGGCCTCGGGCAACGCGCTGGCGGCGGTTGGCGCGATCAGCCAGCAGGTGCTCGGGCGCGACCTGAACGGACCGCTGGCCGGCCTGCGCGCGACGGCGCCGGCGTTCGAGGTGCGCGTGCAGCGGCGCTACAACCCGGACGGCCTGGTGCGCTACAACATCGTGCCGGGCCTGATCGGCGTGATCCTGACCATGACGATGGTGATGATGACGTCGCTGGCGGTGACGCGCGAGATTGAACGGGGCACCATGGAGAACCTGCTGGCCACGCCGGCGCGCCCGGTCGAGGTCATGATCGGCAAGATCGTGCCCTACATCGTGGTCGGCTACGTGCAGGTGGCGGTGATCCTGGTCACGGCGCGCCTGCTGTTCGCGGTGCCGATGGTGGGCAGCCTGGCCTTGCTGTCGCTGGTGCTGGTGCTGTTCATCGCGGCCAACCTGGCGGTCGGCTTCACGTTCTCGACCCTGGCGCGCAACCAGCTGCAGGCGATGCAGCTGACATTCTTCTTCTTCCTGCCCTCGATGCTGCTGTCGGGCTTCATGTTCCCGTTTCGCGGCATGCCGCGCTGGGCCCAGCTGATCGGCGAAGTGATGCCGCTGACGCACTTCCTGCGCGCCGTGCGCGGCATCCTGCTCAAGGGGAACGTGCTGGCCGACCTGCTGGCGCAACTGTGGCCGATCGCCCTGTTCATGCTGGTGGCGGGCATGGTGGCCATGCGGCGCTACCGCGAAACACTCGATTAGGCCGGGCAATCGCAGGGCGGGGCAGCGTCACCGGCCCTGCGGCATCGCCGCGTCGGCGTCCTCGAAGGCCGCTTCGAGGATGGCGCCGAAGCCGTCCGGCAGCGCGTGCGCGACCTCGATCGTGGCGCAGCCGTGCCAGCGCGCGCAGCGCGCCAGTGCCTGAGCCAGGTCGGCCGTGAAGCGCTCGCTCACGCGCACGCCCGGCTCGAGCACCACCGATTTGAGCTCGAAGCGCCCCGCGCGCCGGTGCGCCTTGGCGTCGATGCGCCCCACCAGGGCGCCGCGGCGCAGGATCGGCAGCGTGAAGTAGCCATAGCGGCGCTTTGCGGCCGGCGTGTAGCATTCGAGCCGGTAGTCGAAATTGAACAATTCCAGCGCGCGCCGCCGGTCCCACACGATCGGGTCGAACGGCGAGAGCAAGCTCGTCAGGCTGGCCGTGAGCGCGCCGCCGGCCGCGCGCCGCGCCAGCTCCATATTGTCCGGATGCACATACAAGGGCTCGTCCCAGCCCGCCACCCGCACCCGCGCCAGCGCGCCCTCGGCCACCAGCGTTTCCGGATCCTGGAAATGACTGCGCCGCACCCGGTAGTAGTCGGCGATCCAGCCCGCCTTGCACACGCCGAGCGCCTTCACCGAGCGCAGCACCAGTTCGCGGCTGGCCGCTTCGATGGCCGGCATCTGGCTGTCGTCCCAGTCCGGATGGACACGCTCGGCCAGGTCGTAGACGCGCTGGAAATTGTGGCGCCGCGCGATCATCAGCGCGCCGGACGTAAACAGCACCTCGAGCGAGCGCTTCTCCGGCTTCCAGGCCCACCAGCCGCCGGCCTGGCCGTCATTGCGTTCAAAATCGGACGAGCGGGTCGGCCCCTTGGCGCGAATGTGGGCCAGCACGGCGTCGACCTCGGCGCGCCGCTCGCGCATCCAGCTCTCCGAGTATTTCCAGCCCATCGAGCCCGGGTCGAGCATGCGGTGGCGCAGCAGTCGATAATCCTCGATCGGCACGAAACAAGCCTCGTGGGCCCAGTATTCGAACAGCCGGCCCTCGGCCAGGTGCTGTTCCAGCCAGGCCGGGTCGTAGTCGCCCAGGCGGCTCCACAGGACCAGGTAGGGACTGCGCGCGACGACGCTGATGGTGTCGATCTGCAGGATGCCCATGCGCCCGATCGCCGCCATCACGTCCTCCTTGGACGCCTTGCGGCGGCGCGCCTGCAGCATGCCCTGGGCCGCCAGGTGGAGCGCGCGCGCTGCGTTCAAAGTCAGGGTCAGTTCGGTCATGCGCGCATTCTAATAACTAATAGACATTCTTTGTTCGTCGGCCGGGATATTTTTTGGTCGCGCAATACAAAAGCGCCCGAATTGCGTGCAGAATGGTCCGGAAACGACTCTAGACCATCAGGGGACACTTGACCACGTCAGCCAGGATCTTGCTACTGCGGGCGCAACGCCTGTTCCGGGTAATCCTGCTCCCGGGCTTCGCCTTGTCCCTGCTGGCGGCGATGTGGGTCGCCATGTTTTATCAGATTACCATTGAACACCAATCGGCGCGCCGCGAGGCGGTGGCCCATACCCAGGCCATGGCCCATGTGCTGTCCGAGCACGTGAGCCACACGCTGCGCCAGACCGACCACGCGACCCAGCTGTTCAAGCTCAAGTTCGAAGAGACCGACGGCGCCCTGCGCCTGCCCGAATTCACCCGCCGCAATGGCCTGCTCGACAGCGTGCTGCCGGCGCGCCTGGACCTGCCGATCGCCCTGATTGACCGCGACGGCAAGGTGATCGACAGCGCGCACGCCTTCATGCCCGCCAACGTGGCCGACCAGGCCTACTTCAAGGCGCTGGCCGCGGCCAGCGACGACACGCCCTACTTCTCGACGCCGCAAGTGGACGCGCGCAGCAGGAAGTGGCAGGTGCAGGTGGCGCGCCGGCTCGAAGACCGCGACGGCCGCTTCGCCGGCCTGATCGTGATCATGGTCGACCCGGCCCTGTTCATCGACGACTACGACCGCCTCAACATCGATGAAAAGGGCGTGCTGCTGCTGATGGCCAAGGAGAGCGGCCTGTCGATCGGGCGCGTGGGCGAGCAGATGTTCATCCGCGACGACATCGATTTCCAGCCGCGCCGCGACAGCGCCGCCGTGGCCGACGAAGTGGTGCCGCTCAAGGCTTTCGACGACGTCGAACGGCTCTACAGCGCCAGCGACCTGCCGCGCTACGCCCTGCTCGCCGTGCTCGGGGTGCCCGAGCAGGTGGCCATGGCCAAGTTCGAGCGCCACCGCGTCCTGTACAGCTGGATCATGCTGTTGGCGAGCATCCTGATCGTCGCCATCGTGGCAATGCTGATGCGCCAGAGCGCCCAGCTGCGCCGCAGCATCCGCACCGCGCGCGAGGCCCAGGCCACGCTGCGCGCAGCCACCGAGGGCAGCCTGGACGCCTTCCTGGTGCTCAAGGCCTGGCCCGGCGGCGGGCGCCCGGTCGAGGATTTCATCATCGCCGACCTCAACGCCAAGGGCGCCGCGCTGCTGCTCCAGCCGCGCGCGCAACTGATCGGCATGAAGGCGTTCGCCTCGCTGCCGCGCTACCGCCAGACCGGCTTCTTCGAGCGCTACAAGGCGGTGATGGTGGCCGGCGTGCCGGCCGAGGAGGAGACCGAGGTGCGGCTCGACAACGACGCGCCGCGCTGGATCCACCACCAGATCGTGCCGATCGAGGGCGGCGTGGCCGTCACCTCGCGCGAGATCACCGAGCGCAAGCAGGCCGAGCTCGAGATCCGCAGCAACCGCAGCTTCCTGCAATCGCTCATCGAGCACCTGCCACTGCTGATCTATGTCAAAAGCGTGCGCCCGGACAGCTTCGGCACCATGGTGGTCTGGAACAAGGCGGCCGAGGACGTCACCGGCTACGACGCCGCCGCCGTGATCGGCAAGCGCGACAGCCAGGCCTTCCCCGACAACTACGCCTTGCGCAACGAGCAGGAAGACCGCGCCATGCTGGCCAACCCGGTGGCGGTCGACTTGCCCGAAAAACCCCTGCTGCGCCCGGACGGCACGCTGCGCTACCTGCACTCGGTGTCGGTGCCGCTGCTGGACGAACACGAACGGCCCGAATACATCCTGTGCATCGCCGAAGACGTCACGCGCCGCCGCGAGCAGGAGCTGAACCTGCGCACCAGCGAGGCCGAACTGGCGGCCATCACCAACGCCTCGCCGCTGGGCCTGGTGCGCACCGACCTGAACGGCGACTGCTCGTACGTGAACCGGATGTTCGAGACCATCACCGGCCTGTCGCGCGAACAGGCGCGCGGCCAGGGCTGGCTTGGCGCGCTGCATCCGCAGGACCGCACCGTGCTCGAAGACGTGTTCGCCCACCAGAAGAAATCGGACGAGCCGTTCAAGCACGTGGTGCGCTGCCTGCGCCCGGACGGCGTGCCGGTGTGGGCCTCGCTGAAGGTGGCCGCGATCCGCATCGACGAGCGCATCGAAGGCTTCGTCGGCACGCTCGACGACATCACCACGCTGCGCGAGGCCGAGCTGGCGCTGCGCGAGAGCGAATCGCGCCTGCGCACCATCGCCGACACCCTGCCGGCAATGGTGGCCTATATCGACGCGCATGAGATCTACCGCTTCCACAACACCGCCTACGATCGCGAGTTCGGCCGCGCCGGCAGCCAGGTGCCGGGCATGACGATCCGCGAGACGGTCGGCGACAAGCGCTACGCTGCGCTGTTGCCGTTCATCCGGCGCGTGCTGGCCGGTGAAACCCTGATTTTCGAGGAACACGACGAGAGCGAGGGGGTCGAGCGCACGCTGGAGGTGACCTACATCCCGCAAATGGGCGAGGACGGCGAGACGGTGGTCGGCTTTCACGTCATGCGCCAGGACATCACCACCCAAAAGCGCGAGAAGAAGCGCCTGCTCAAGCTGGCCCAGGTCGACGCCCTGACCGGCCTGGTCAACCGCGCCGGCTTCCTGCAAAAACTCGAACTGGCGATGCAGGAATGCGCCGACGAGCGGCGCCTGATGGCCGTCATGTACATGGACATCGACCACTTCAAGCCGGTCAACGACACCTACGGGCACAACGTGGGCGACGCCCTGCTCAAGGCATTCTCGTCGCGCCTGACGCACACCCTGCGCGCCACCGACACCATCGCGCGGCTCGGCGGCGACGAATTCACGATCATCATGGAGAAAATCTCGCGCCCCGAGGACGCCTCGACCATCGCGGCCAAGATCGTGGCGGCGATGCAGGCGCCTTTCGAGCTCGAAGGCGCCACCGTGTCGGTCTCGGCCAGCATCGGCCTGGCCTTCTTCCGCGACGGCGCGATCGAGCCCGACGCCCTGCTCAAGCAGGCCGACATGCTGCTCTACCAGGCCAAGCAGGCCGGGCGCAACACCTACCGCGCCGCCGCCTGAGGCGCGCCGGCGCGCATGCGGTATAGTACAGTCCCGTTCCCACTCCCAGCATTTTCATGCGGCTGTTGCACACTTCCGACTGGCACCTGGGCCAGACCCTGCACAATTACGAGCGCGCCTACGAGCACCAGTGTTTCCTCGACTGGCTGCTCGAGTGCCTCGTGGCCGAGCAGATCGATGTACTGCTGATCGCCGGCGATGTGTTCGACACGGCCAACCCCTCGGCCGCCTCGCAAAAGCAGTGGTACCGCTTCCTGCAGCAGGCCAAGGCCCGCGCGCCCGGGCTCGAGATCGTGATCATCGCCGGCAACCACGATTCGCCGGGGCGGCTCGAGGCGCCCGGTCCGCTGCTCGAGCTGCACGGCGCGCGCGTGGTCGGCCAGGTCCAGCGCGGCGCCGACGGCGCCGTCGACCTCGAGCGCCTGCTGCTGCCCTTGCACGGGCGTGACGGCAGGGTGCAGGCCTGGTGCCTGGCGATCCCCTTCCTGCGCCCGGGCGACGTGCCGCGCGCGCCCGAGGGCGAGGCGACGCCCGACCCCTACCTGGCCGGCATCGCCCTGCTGTACCGGCAAGCCTGCGCACTGGCCTGCGCGCGCCGCCAGCCGGGCCAGGCCATCATCGCCATGGGGCACTGCCACATGGTCGACGGCCAGGCGTCCCAGGATTCCGAGCGCCGCATCGTGATCGGCGGCAGCGAGGCGCTGTCGGCGGCGATGTTCGACCAACAACTGGCCTATGTGGCGCTGGGCCACCTGCACCTGGCCCAGCGGGTGGGCAAGCAGGAACGGCTGCGCTACTGTGGCAGCCCGCTGCCGCTCTCGTTCGCCGAAGTCGGCTACCCGCACCAGGTGCTGCGCGTGGAGCTCATCGACGGCGCCCTTGCCACCGTCACGCCGCTGCCGGTGCCGCGCGCGGTCGAACTGCTGCGCGTGCCGCCCCAGCCCGCCCCGCTCGAGGCGGCGCTGGCCGCGCTGGCCGCGCTCGAGCTCGAGCAGCGTCCGCCGCAGCAGCAGCCCTTCCTCGAAGTGCGCCTCTTGCTCGACGCGCCAGAACCGGGCTTGCGCGCGCGCATCGAGCAAGCGCTGGCCGGCAAGCCGGTGCGGCTGGCGAAGATCGAAACGAGCCGCAAGAACAGCGGCGTCGCCGACAGCGGCGCCATGTCGCTCGAACAGCTGGCGCAAATGCAACCCGATGATGTCTTCAAGCGGCTCTACCTGCAGCGTTTCGGCGCCGACGCGCCGCCCGAGCAGCTCAGCGCGTTCGCCGAGCTGATGGCCGGCGCAGCATGAGGATCCTGGCCATCGGCGGCAAGAACCTGGCCTCGCTGGCACAGGAGTTCTGCGTCGATTTCGAAACGGCGCCGCTGGCCACGGCCGGCCTGTTCGCGATCAGCGGGCCGACCGGCGCCGGCAAGAGCACCCTGCTCGACGCCCTGTGCCTGGCGCTGTACGACGCCACGCCGCGCCTGCTCAAGAACCGCGGCAGCGGCAGCATGCTGCCCGACACCGGGGACGAGACGCTGTACGAACAGGACCCGCGCCAGCTGCTGCGGCGCGGCGCGGTGGAAGGCTTTGCGCAGGTCGATTTCGTCGGCACCGATGCCCAGCGCTACCGCGCACGCTGGGGCGTGCGGCGCGCGCGCGGGCGCCCGAACGGCGCCCTGCAAAAGACCAGCATGAGCCTGCACCGCCTGCCCGATCTGCTGGCCCTGGGCGGCACCAAGACCGAGGTGATGCTCGAAATCGAGCAACGCGTCGGGCTCTCGTTCGCCCAGTTCACGCGTGCCGTGCTGCTGGCGCAAAACGAATTCTCGGCCTTCCTCAAGACCGAAGAGAATGAGCGCGGCGTCATGCTCGAGGCGCTCACCGGCAGCACCGTCTACAGCATGCTGTCAAAACGCGCACGCGAGCGCTTTGACGCTGAAAAGGCAGCGATGCAGCGCTTGATGGCGCGCCTGGCCGACCAGGCGCCATTGGCGCCGGCCGCACGCGCCGACATCAGCGTGCAGTGCGCAGCCTTCGATGCCGCCGTCGGCGCGCTCGACACGCGCCGTGCCGAGCTCGAAGCCCAGCTGCGCTGGCACCAGGAGGCGGAAAAGCTGGGCGCCAGCGAGGCGTCGGCAAGCGCCGCCAGCGCCGAGCGCGAGCAGCTGCGCCAGGACGCCGGCGCGCGGCGCGCCCTGCTCGCCACGCTCGACGCGGTCCAGCCGGCACGCCAGCTGGTGGCCGACCAGGCCCGGCTCGATGCCGAGGTGGGTTCCCTGCATGAGGCGCAAGCACAGGGCGCGCAAGCGCTGGCCCAGGCCAGCGCGCACAGTGCGGCGGCGACGGCGGCGCTGGCGCAACTGGCGGACGCCCTGCATGCGGCCGAACTGCGCCAGCATAGCGCCGCGCCCCAGCTCGACCAGGCCAAGGCGCTCGACGCCAGCATCGCCGCCCTGACGCCGTCGCACCAGGCCGCGCACGAGGCGCTGGCCGCGAGCGCGCGGGAACACGCCCTGGCCGACGCGGCCTGCCAGGCCAGCGCGGGCGAACTGGCGACCCTGCGCGCCGCCCACGGCGGCGGCGCAGAATGGCTGGCGCAGCAGCGCCATTGGGAGGCGCGCGCCAGCCAGTGGCCCCGCTGGGACAAACTGTTCGAACAGGCCGCGCAGGCGGCCGGCAGCGAGGGCGCCGCCGTGGCCGAAGCCGAGTCCGCCCAGGCCGCACTGGCCGGGGCCGCAAGTGCCGAGTCTGGCGCCGCGTCGGCGCTGGGCGCAGCTGGCGAGCTGGTGCAAACGCTCGAGGCGGCCCGCCAGCAGGCCATCGCCGCGCTGGCCGGCTACGATGGCGCCGGCCTGCGCGCGCTGCAGCTGGCGCTCGAGGCGCGCCGCGAAACGCTGGCGCAGGCCGAAAAGAGCTGGTCTGCACTGGCCGCCGCGCACAGCCAGATGCAGCACAACGCGCGCTTGTCGGCCCAACTGGCATCGAGCCAGGAGCAGGCGCGCACGGCCCTCGCGCATGCCCTGGCGCAGGCGGCCCCGCTGGCCGCCGCGCAGGACCAGGCCGAACGCTCGCTGAAAGTGGCAGAACTGGCCTGCGCCGACAACGTGGCCGGCCTGCGCGCCACGCTGGCCGACGAGCAACCGTGCCCGGTGTGCGGCAGCCTTGACCACCCCTACCAGCATCAGGATGGGCGCCTGCACGCCATGCTGGCCCAATTGCGCGCCGAGCTCGAACGCTGCCGGCTGGCGCACCAGCAGCAGCTCGCGCGCGAGGCGGCCGAACGGGCCACCATCAACGCCTGCGCGCCACGGCTGGCCGAGGCCGCGGCGCAGCGCAGCGTGCTGGCGCAGCAGCTGAAGGCGGCCGAGGCCCACTGGAGCGGCCAGCCGCTGGCCGCCGGCGCGCCGCACCAGACGCTGCACGCCGACTGGTTCGCCGGCCAGTCGGCCGGCCTGAAGACCGAGTCGCTGGCGCTCGACGCCCAACAGCATGCCGCGCAGCGCGCCGCCACCCGGCGCGACGCGGCCCAAGGGGCGAGCGATGCCGCCGCCGCCGCCCACGCGCGCACGCTCGAGACGGCGCTGGCGGCGCGCGCCGCGCTGGCACGGGCCAGTGCACTGGCCGACCGCTGCGCCCAGCGCCGCACGCACGCAGTTGCCGCGCTGGCCGCGCCGCTCGACGAGCTCGACGCGGCCGGCCTCGACGGCGCCCAGTGGAAAGACGATTGGCGGCGCGACCCGTCCGCGTTTCGCGCGGCGCGCGAACACGAGGCGCAGCAGTGGCGCGCGCAGTCGGCGCAACAGGAGGCGCGCACCGCGCGCCTGGCCACACTGGCAGTGGAGCAGGCTGGCGCGGCGACGCGCCTGGCCCAGGCCGGGTCGGCGATGAAGACGGCGCAGGCCGAATTCGAACGCCTCGACGGCGCCGTCGGCGGCATGCAGCTGGCGCGCCGCGCCCTGTGGGAGGGACGCGCGGCGCAGGCGGTGGAAGCGGAGCTGGCAGGCGCCATCGCAGCTGCGCGCGGCGCGCTGGCCGCGCAGCAGGCGCTGGCCGAACAGGCGGCGCACGCCCAGACGCGCGCGCGCGAAGCGCTGGCACTGGGGCAGGCACGCCTGGCCGCCTGCGTCGCGGCGGCGGGCGCGGCGCAAGCAGCCGTGACGGCTTGGTTGCAGCAGTT
The DNA here is from genome assembly GCA_040390195.1 of Pseudomonadota bacterium. Classification (GTDB taxonomy): domain Bacteria; phylum Pseudomonadota; class Gammaproteobacteria; order Burkholderiales; family Burkholderiaceae_D; genus Telluria_A. Next base: position 16,660 of record JAZJYV010000098.1, read on the forward strand.
CAGCGCGCGCCAGCCGCAGACCGCGGCGCCAGCCGACGCCGCCTGGCTGGCCGCCTTGCTGGCGCGCGAGGCCGGCTGGGTCGGCGCCGAACGCGCCGCGCTGGCCGCGCTCGACGCCGACGCCGCGCGCGCCGCGACGGTGCTGGCCGAGCGGCGCGCCCAGCGCGAACAGCACGCCCAGGCCGGTGCCGGCGGCGACGCCGCCGCGCTGGGCGCCGCTTTCGAGGCCCTGCTGGCGGAGCGGCGCAGCGCCCACGACCAGGCCACCGCGCTGCGCCTGCAACTGGCGCAGGACGACGCGCGGCGCGCCGGCGCCCAGTCGACCATGGCCGAGATCGAGAAACAGCAGCTGGTGGAACTGCGCTGGGGCCGGCTCGACGAGTTGATCGGCTCCTCGGACGGCAAGAAATTTCGCAACTACGCCCAGCAGTTCACGCTCGACGTGCTGCTCGGCTACGCCAACCACCACCTGGCCCAGCTGGCGCGCCGCTACCGCCTCGAGCGCATCGCCAGCCAGCTGGGCCCCTCGCTGGGCCTGCTGGTGCGCGACCAGGACATGGGCGGCGAGATCCGGCCCGTCAATTCCCTCTCCGGCGGCGAGTCCTTCCTGGTGTCGCTGGCGCTGGCGCTGGGACTGGCCTCGCTGTCGTCGAACCGGGTGCGGGTCGAGTCGCTGTTCATCGATGAAGGCTTCGGCAGCCTCGACAGCGACACGCTGCGGGTGGCCATGGATGCGCTCGACGGCCTGCAATCGCTGGGCCGCAAGGTCGGCGTGATCTCGCACGTGCAGGAAATGACGGAGCGCATCGCCACCCGCATCGTGGTGCAACCGTCCGCTGCCGGCAGCAGCACCGTCAGCGTGCTGTAGGACCGTTCAGCGCTTGCAATGGGTGCTGTGCACCAGCGCCCAGCCCAGCTCGCGCCGGATTTGCTGGGGCTCGGGGGGCGGACGACGCTGCGCGATGCGCGCGCTGAGCCACTGCCTGACGCGCTCTTTACTCGGTTGCTGGTGCAAGGTCATCTGAAAATCCCGGTCGGTGCAGGGCATGCGCCCTGCTCCCTTAACGCGCAAGCGGCACATCAGTTGACCTTGGCGCGGTGCTAAAATGCGCCCTTTCCCTTCCGCCCCGGCCCCAGCATGTTGAAACCCGCCCGCACCCTCACCTTCAAATGCGCCAATTGTGGCAAGGCCGTCAAGGTTTTCCTGCAAAAAGTATCCGCTTGCTCCCACATCCAGCCCTACCAGGGGCTGTGCGGCTGCGGCACGCTGAAACGCCATGCCACCGGCAACCCCGACGCCGTCAAATCCTACCTGGCCTCGAACGACGGGGAGTGGTCGCACCACCATTGAACGGTTTGGCTGTTCAATAACTAAAGTAATTGGACATGTTGCCGATATGAATAGCAAGATCCCGTCTTTTCCCGTGATTTTTGCATACATACAGCCATGTCCAACCTGAACGCCGTGGGCCCGCGCCCGATCCAGTCGACTGTCCTGCCTGCCGCTGCGCAGGCCGGCGGCACGGCTGCGGGCGTGCAGGCCGCGTCGGCCAGCGGCAACCTGGCGCCGCGCATCCCGGTCGTCGAGGCGGTGGCGCCGGCGGCCGACAGCGTCTCCATTTCGCGCCAGGCGCTCGAGGCGCGCGCCACCGCCCTGGGCAACCGCACGGTCGACCTGGCCCAGGAATTCGTCAGCGATTTTGCGAAAAAACTGTTTGGCGCCGCCGCCGATGGCGCCAGCGTCAGCTTCGACTCGGCCACCCTGGCGAGCAGCGAGCAGGTTTCGGCCCAGGGCCAGCACAGCGCGGCCCAGGGCGCCACGGCCACGCTCGACCTGAGCGAGAGCGCCCATTTCCTGGGCAAGGGCCAGATCACCACCAGCGACGGCCAGCGCTTTCAATTCGAAATCGAAGTGGCCTACCAGGCCGATGTGCACGCCAGCGCCAGCCAGTCGGTGCAGCTGGTGCCGGCGCTGCCTGCGCCCGACGCGCTGGCCCTGACCGGTGCCCAGCTGCCGGCGATCGAGTTTCCCGGCAGCCTGGACGACCTGTTTTCGCTGCTCGGGCGCGCCCTGCAGCTGTCGGCGCCGTCCAATCCAGGGCGCGCCGACCAGGGCGAGCACGGCAACCTCACGCTGCGCCTGCAGCGCCTGGTCAACAGCGCCGCCCTGCTCGCGCCGCGCGCGCCGAGCGGCGAACCGGTGACCCGGCCGGCCGACCGCAGCCGTGCGGTGGCCGACTCCTACGGCAGCGCGCCCACCAGCGCCGAAGTGGCCGCCGCCTGATTCGGCGCCGCGCCGACGTATAATAGAGGGATCTCCACGTCGCCCACGCGCGACCGCACCGCTGCGTGCGCCACTCCCTTTTTTGATTGCCCTACATGCCTTTACAGCAAGCTCCCGATACAGCCGCGCGCATCCTATGGACTGAAGCGGGGACCGAGCACGCAGCGCTCTGGCGTTCCGAAAGCGGCATGCCGGCGCCGCGCAAGGTGCAAGTGGCCGACGACAAGATGAACGCCGACACGGCCTACCGCCTGGCCTGCGAGGGCACCGCCCTGCTGTGGCGCGGCGACTTCCAGAACGCGCGCCAGCTGCTGCAGGCGCTGGCGCGGCGGGCCGACCACAAGGGCGCGCGCGCCAAGGCGCCCAAGCTGGCGGCCACCACGCTCGAAGCGTTCCACCTGCACCGCCAGGCCCAGTCGCAGCGCGCCCGCACGCTGGCCATGCTGCTCATTCCCTTCGACGCCGACTATGCCATCCCGCTGCGCCGCGCGCCCGACGTCAAACTGGCTTGCAACGAGGCCTACGGCCGCGGCGGGGAACCGTTCGTCGCCTCCCTGCGCGAATTGCTGGGCCTGATCGGGGCCCACGAATGGCGCAAAAACGGTGTCGAAATCGGCGCGCTGGAAGCGCGCATCCATCCCCACTACGGCGTGTTCTCGCCGATTCGCGGCGAATACCTGGAGCTGGTGACGAACGCCCCGCTGCCTGCTGGCGCCACGCTGGCGTTCGACATCGGCACCGGCACCGGCGTGCTGGCGGCCGTGCTGGCGCGGCGCGGCGTGGCGCGCGTGGTGGCCACCGACCTCGATCCGCGCGCGCTCAGCTGCGCGCGCGAAAACCTGCTGCGCCTCTCGCTCGACGGCCAGGTCGAACTGCAGCAGGCCGACCTGTTTCCCGAGGGCCGCGCGGCGCTGGTGGTGTGCAATCCGCCGTGGCTGCCGGGGCGCCCCAGCGCCTCGATCGAGGCCGCCATCTACGACCCGGACAGCCGCATGCTCAAGGGCTTCCTGGGCGGCCTGGCGGCGCACCTGGCGCCCGGCGGCGAAGGCTGGCTGATCCTGTCCGACCTGGCCGAGCACCTGGGCCTGCGTCCGCGCGCCCAGTTGATGGACTGGATCGGCCGCGCCGGCCTGGCCGTCGTCGAGCGCCACGACATCCGCCCGAGCCACCCGCGCGCCAGCGACGCGAGCGACCCGCTGCACGCCGCGCGCAGCGCCGAGACCACCTCGCTATGGCGCCTGTCCGCGCACTGATCGGCCTCGCGCTGGCTGGCGCCGCATTCAACGCGGCACCGGCGGCGACCTGCAGCAAGCCGCTCACCATGGTCAGCGAAGAGTGGCCGCCCTACGTGTTCGCCGGCGCCGATCACCGCCAGACCGGACTTGACCTGGAAATGGTGCAAGCGATCTTCAAGGAGGCCGGCTGCACCCTGGTGGTGGGCGAACCCATGCCGACCGTGCGCCGCCTGCTGTTGTTCGAACAGGGCAAATTCGACCTGATGCTCGCTGCCTCCGACATTCCCGATCGCCACCGGTTTGCGCGCTTCACCGTCGCCTACCGCAACGAGACGGTGGGCCTGTTTGCGCTGGCCAGCCGGTTCGAGGCCTACCGCACGCTGGGCGGCTTCGAGGCCATCATCGAGCGCGGCACGACACTGCTCGCGCCCAAGGTCGGCTGGTACGGTCCCGACTATGAACGCCACGCCCCGGTCCTCAAGGCCCAGGGCCGGCTGTTCGATTTCAGCACCCTCAACCAGGGCATGCGCATGTTGCGCGCGCGGCGCGCCGAGCTGATCATGGGCGACACGGCCGCCATCTGGTACCAGGCGCGCCACGAGCGCATGGCGTTGCGCCAGCTGCCGTTCGTGGCCTGGAGCGCGCCGGTGCACCTGATGCTCAGCCGCGCCGCCACCACCGCGCGCGACCTGGCAGTGCTTGACGCGGCCATCGCGCGGCTGGAAAAATCGGGCGAGCTCAAAGCCATCCGCCACAGTTACGGCCTGCCCTGAACGGGGCCCGGGCGCCATTGCGCGCCACCCCGATCGGCGGTACAATGCTGCGCTCAGAAGCGGCGGTGAAGCGCTCTGGCAGCTGCCCGAAACTCAGCGCTTCAATCCTGTCCCCGCAAGCAAACAACACCGGCAACCAGCCCGACTCGCGCAGCCGGGCTTTTGTTTTTATGATGGCCGATGGCTGCTGCAAGCCATGCCAATGACGCGATATGAGAGACAAAAAAGACAACGCGACGTTCGAGCTGCCCGGCTTCGGCCCGGCCGCATCGATCGCCGGCGCCGCACCGGAAGTAAAACGGACGCCGGCACCCCGGCCCCGCAAGCCGGGCCTGAAGCAGGAGCAGCTCGAACTGCTCGACGCGACCGACGCCAGCGGATTGCCCGTTTGGCGCCGCGACGACAATACCGACTTGAGCGGACTGCCCATCTGGGCCGCCGCCTGACCACCCCAGCGGAGCGCTCGCCTGTTAGACTGGGCCCGTTCCCTTTTTAGCCAGCCCGCCACCATGACTTCAACCGCTTTCGCCACCCTGCCGCTCACCTCTGTGTTGCTGGCCAACCTGGACAGCCTCGGCTACCACCAGATGACCACCATCCAGGCCCAGAGCTTGCCGCCGGTGCTCGACGGGCGCGACCTGATCGCCCAGGCCAAGACGGGCAGCGGCAAGACCGCCGCCTTCGGCATCGGCATCCTGCACAAGCTCAATCCCGCCTGGTTCGCCGTGCAGGGCCTGGTGCTGTGCCCGACGCGCGAGCTGGCCGACCAGGTGGCCAATGAGCTGCGCCGGCTGGCCCGCGGCGAAGGCAACATCAAGATCCTGACCCTCACCGGCGGCGCGCCGATGCGTCCCCAGATCGCCTCGCTCGAACACGGCGCCCACATCGTCGTGGGCACCCCGGGCCGCATCCGCGACCACCTGGGGCGCGGCACCATCAATCTGGGCCATGTGCAAACGCTGGTGCTCGACGAGGCCGACCGCATGACGGACATGGGATTTTACGAAGAGATCGCCGGCATCGTCAGCGCCTGTCCCGCGCGCCGCCAGACGCTGCTGTTCTCGGCCACCTATCCGGACGACATCCGGCGCGCCACGGAGGCGTTCCTGATCAATCCGGTCGAGATCAAGGTCGAGGCCCAGCACGGCGGCGACCAGATCGAGCAGCGCTTCTACGAAGTCGGTTTCGACCAGCGCGACGCCGCCGTCGGGCGCCTGCTCAAGCATTTCATGCCCGTCTCCACGCTGGCCTTCTGCAACACCAAGGTCCACTGCCGCGAGCTGGCCGAAGAGCTGCAGTCGCAGGGTTTCTCGGCGCTGGCCCTGTATGGCGACCTGGAACAGCGCGAGCGCGACGAAATCCTGGTGCTGTTCTCGAACCGCAGCTGCTCGGTGCTGGTGGCCACCGACGTGGCCGCGCGCGGCCTTGACATCGCCAACCTGGGCGCGGTGATCAACGTCGACGTCTCGAAGGACACCGAGGTCCACATCCACCGCGTGGGACGCACCGGGCGCGCCGGCGAATCGGGCCTGGCGCTGTCGCTGTGCGCGCCCAACGAGAAGAAATGGGTGCGCCTGATTGAAGACTACCAGCACGCCCCGGTCAGCTGGTTCGAGCTCGGCGAACTCGACGCCGGTAGCGCCGAGGCAGCGCCGGCGCCGATGGTCACCCTGTGCATCATGGGCGGCAAGAAGGACAAGCTGCGCCCGGGCGACCTGCTGGGCGCCCTGACCGGCGACGCGCGCCTGAGCAAGGAGCAGGTGGGCAAGATCAACGTGTTCGAATTCATGAGCTACGTCGCGCTCGATCGCCACGTGGCCGAGGAAGCGTTCGCGCGCCTGAACGCGGGCAACAAACTGGGCCCCGATTTCGGCAACATCAAGGGCCGCAGCTTCAAGATGCGCTTCATCGGCGCCTGAGCACGGTTCAAATAGCGCTGCAAGCAGCGACTAAATCTGGCATTATTGCTGAGGATAAACATCGATACCATCGGAGCCCGCCCAAGATGAACCCGACCATCGCCAGCGATGAGAACGCCGCCCTGAAGCACGCCTTCCTGCGCGGAGCCGGCATCCCGGCGGACGCCATTTCGTCCGAGCTCACGCCCGAGCTGATGGAACTGGTGGGCAGCCTGCTGGCCAAGTCGCTGCAAGGCGCGATCGACCTGCTGGCGCTGCGCTCGCTGGTCAAGCAGGAGGTCAAGGCCGACGTCACGATGGTGGTGGTGCGCAACAACAATCCCCTCAAGTTCTTCCCCGACAGCCAGACCGTGATCACCCAGATGCTGCGCAAGAAAATGCCGGGCTTCATGGAGCCGCTCGAATCGGTCGACGACGCCTGGCACGACCTGCGCGGCCACCAGATGGGCGTGGTGGCGGGCACCCGCGCCAGCATGGACACCATGATGCAGCGCCTTGAGCCGGCCCATTTCGAGGCCGCGCTGCCGGACCCGGGCCTGCTCGACAAGCTGATTCCGGCGCGCCGCGAGGCCGCCATGTGGGAACTGTTCGCCCGGCAGTACGGCACCCTGGCGGGCGAGTCGAAAGACCAGTTCAAATCGCTGTTCGGCGCCGCCTTCCTGGCCGCCTACGAGCAGGAAGTGGACCGCTTCAACCAGGCCGGCGGCCATGGCTGAGCCGGCGCCGCTTAGGCTGTCCTGGGCCAGCGTGTCCGAACTCGGTGCGCGCGCCAGCAACCAGGACGCGCTTGGCCAGGCGCAGCACGGCGCCGTGCACTGCTTCGTCGTCTCCGACGGCGCCGGCGGCCATGAGGGGGGCGAAGTGGCCTCGCGCATCGTCGTCGATTCGATCGTCGAACAATTCAACCGCGCCCCCGGCTTCGGCAGCGCGCCCCTGCTGGCCTGCGTCGGGCATGCGATCGCCAACGTGGCGCTGGGCCAGCGCGCCGCGCCGCACCGGCACGACATGAGCGCCACCGTGGCCGCGCTGCTGGTCGAGCAGGACGCCGCGCGCGCCGTCTGGGCCCACCTGGGCGACACCCGCCTGTACCTGTTTCGCGGCGAGCGCCTGCACGCCGTGAGCAAGGACCACAGCCTGACCCAGCAACTGATCGACGCCGGCTACGCCAAGGCCGCGCAGCTGCGCGTCCATCCCCAGCGCAACCTGCTGTACGCGGCGGTGGGCGCGGTGGGCGAGACCCCGATCGCCAGCAGCGAGGGCGAAGTGGCGCTGGCCGCCGGCGACGCCTTCCTGCTGTGCACCGACGGCCTGTGGGAATGGGCAATGGAGGCGGACATGGAAGCGACGCTGGCCCATGCCATCGACGGCGCCGACTGGCTGGCCCAGCTGTGCGCACTGGCCGCCGTCAATTCGGCCGCCTCGGGCAAGGCGCGCGACAATTTCTCGGCCTACGCGATCATGCTGGCCGCGGCATGACGACCGTGCTTGCGAACGGCTCGGAGAACTGCCTCGCGGTGGGCACCCGGCTGTCCGATTTCGAGGTCACCGGCATTCTCGGCGAAGGCGGCTTCGGCATCGTCTACATCGCCTTTGACCACGCGCTGCAGCGCACCGTCGCGATCAAGGAATACATGCCCGGCGCGCTGGCCATGCGCGGCGCCGACCAGAGCGTGACGATGCGCGCCGAGCGCCACCGCGACACCTTCAACGTCGGCCTGAAGAGCTTCATCAACGAGGCGCGCTTCCTGGCCCAGTTCGACCACCCCTCGCTGGTCAAGGTGTACCGTTTCTGGGAGCAGAACCGGACCGCCTACACGGCCATGCAGTACTACGACGGGCGCACCATCAAGGACATCGTCGAGACCAGCCCGGAGCAGATCAGCGAGGCCTGGTGCGCGCGCATCGTGCGCCAGATCCTTGAAGCGCTCGAGATGCTGTACACGATGAAGATTCTGCACCGCGACGTCTCGCCGGACAACATCATCGTGCAGGAGAATGGCGACGCCGTGCTGCTCGATTTCGGTTCGGCGCGCCAGATCATCGGCGACATGACGAAGGGGCTGACGGTGATCCTCAAGCCCGGTTACGCGCCGGTCGAACAGTACGCGGGCGACGCCTCGCTCGAACAGGGCGCCTACACCGACATCTACGCGCTGGCGGCGGTGATGTACTTCGCGATCCTGCGCGAAGCGCCGCCGACCTCGATTGCGCGCATGATCAAGGACCCGGTGGCGCCGCTGCGCCAGCGCGGCCTGCCAGGCTACAGCGACACCTTCCTGGCCGCGCTCGACAAGGGGCTGGCCGTGCTGGCGCAGGACCGGCCGCAAACCATCGCCGAGTTCCGCGCGCTGCTCGGCATCGCCGCCGGCGAGGCGCCGCGCACGCGCCCGGCCGGCTCGACCCAGCGCTTCGCAACGCTCGAGCGCCTGCCGGCGACGCTGCCGGCGCCGGCGCCGGCGCCAAATCCCGTGGCAGTGCTGGCGCCCGGTGCCGCGCCGCGCCCGCGGGCCAGGCCGGTGGCACGCCTGACGGTGCTGGCGGCGGTGCTGCTGCTGATGGCGGTAGCGGGCTACGGCTGGCTGGCGCGCGCACCGCAAAGTGGCGCCGCGCCAGCGCTGGCGCCCGTGCCGGCGCCGGCGCCAGTGATCGCGGCCGAGGCGGCCAAGCCGACCGTTCCCGTGCCCGTATTCATCACCGATGACGTCGCAGTGCCCGCGGCTGCAGCGCTGCCCGAGACGGCCAGCTACAAGCTTGTGCTCAAGCCCTGGGGCACGGTCTACGTCGACGACAAGGAGCGTGGCGTGAGTCCACCGCTGAAACGGCTGGTGCTGCCGGCCGGTAAACACAAGATCCGCGTCGTCAATCCCGAGTTTCCCGACTATGTGACCGAAGTGGTGCTGGGCAAGGACAAGACCGGAACCATCGAACACGACTTCTCGGCCACCAAGAAATAAATCGCACAGGAACGCCCCATGAAATCACCAACCCTGCTTGCCTGCCTGTTGGGCGCCGCCTTGCTGGGCGGCTGCGCGCAAAACCCGATGTCGGGCAGCTACAAAGTGGACGCGCCGGCGCGCGAAGCGCCTGCCGAGGCGCCCCCGCCAAGTGCGGCGCGGGCGCCGGCCGCACCCCAGGCACCGCTGGTGCCGGCCGCCCCCTTGATCGCAGCCGAGCAGGCGTTGCTACAAGAAGGCATCGCCCTCTACAACAATGGCGACTACAACGGCGCCATCAAGCGCCTGTCGGCGCCCGAGATCGGCGCCAGCGGCGTGAAGGCGGCGCAGTTATCGGCGCTCAAATACATGGCCTTCAGCTATTGCGTCACGCAGCGCCAGACCCTGTGCCGCCAACAATTCGAAAAAGCGCTGAAGCTCGATCCGGCCTTCGACCTGGCGCCCGGCGAGCGCGGCCACCCGCTATGGGGCCCCGTCTTTACCCGTGCCAAGAAGACCAAGTAGCGAACACCTGACAACGTCGGTCAAAAAAACCGGGGTCAGAACACGATTCTTTTGGAAAACGTGTTCTGACCCCGGTTTTTTTACCGGGAGTTGTCGGGAGTTGTTGGGAGTTGTCAGGCGCTCTGGCTGGCGGAGGCGGCGAAGGTGGGCGCCACGCGCGCCAGGCTCGCTTGCTCGTAGGCGTAGGCCATGCGGATCAGGGCCGCTTCGCTGAACGCGCTGCCGACGAAGGAAAGGCCCACCGGCAAGCCGTGGGTGGTGCCGGCCGGCACCGTGATGTGCGGATAGCCGGCCACCGCCGCCGGCGACGAGAAGCTACCACCATAATGGTCGCCATTGATGTAGTCGGTCAGCCAGGCCGGTCCTCCCGTCGGCGCCACCAGCGCGTCGAGCCGGTGCTCCTTGAGCACCTGGTCGATGCCCTCGGCGCGTGCATACCGGTGGTTGTTGGCCAGCGCGTCCAGGTATTCCTTCTCGTCGAGCCCGCCTTTCGCCTGCGAACGCAGCAGGTGTTCCTGCGCGAAATGGGGCATCTCGCGATCGGCGTGCGCCAGGTTGAAGGCGATCAGCTCGGCCATGCTCTTGATCGGCGCGTGCGGCGCATAGCCGGCCAGGTAGGCCGCCAGCCCCGGCTTGAATTCGTACAGCAGCACCGCCGTCTCGCTATCGTCATATTTGTCGGTATTCGGCACTTTCACCTCAATCAGCTCGGCCCCCTGCGCCTTGAGCACCAGCAGGGCCCGGGCGATGACGGCGTCGACACCGTCGTGGTGGCCGAAGAAATTGCGCGCCACCCCGAGGCGCATCCCTTTCAGGCCGTCGCGATCGAGCGCGGCGGCAAATCCGCCCGCCTTGCCCGCCCCCAGCGCCGTCACCGGATCGGCACTGTCAACCCCGGCCAGCACGCCCAGCATCAGGGCGGCATCGGCCACGCTGCGCGTCATCGGTCCGGCCGTGTCTTGCGCGGCGGCGATCGGGATGATGCCGCTGCGGCTGACCAGCCCCAGCGTCGGTTTGATGCCCACCAGCCCGCAGGTCGAGGCCGGCGACACGATCGAGCCGTCCGTCTCGGTGCCCACCGCCAGCGTCGCCAGCGCGGCCGCCATCGCCGCGCCCGAGCCGGAACTCGAGCCGCTGCAATTGCGGTCCAGCGCGTAGGGATTGCGCGTCAGCCCGCCGCGCCCGCTCCAGCCGCTGGTCGAATGGGTCGAGCGCATATTGGCCCATTCGGACAGATTGGTCTTGCCCAGGATGACGGCCCCGGCCGCGCGCAACTGCGCCACCACGTGCGCGTCGCGCGTGGCGCGCACGCCCGCCAGCGCCAGCGAACCGGCGCTGGTACTCATCTTGTCGCCGGTGGCGATATTGTCCTTGAGGAGCACGGGAATGCCGTGCAGCGGGCCGCGCAACTGGCCGGCCGCGCGTTCGCGGTCCAGCGCGGCGGCGATCTGGTGGGCGTCGGGATTGAGTTCGATGATCGCATTCAGGCGCGGACCGGCACGGTCGATGGCGGCGATGCGCTTCAGGTACTGGGCCACCAGCGATGCCGAGCTGAGCTTGCCGGCGTTCATCTGCGCCTGCTGTTCGAGCACCCCGGCATCGAGGATCGAGCGGGCCGGCGCGGGCGCGCCCTGGGCCTTGGCAATACCGGCGACGGCGCCGGCGGCCACTCCCAGTCGAACGAAATCCCTGCGGTCCATGGCGTCTCTCCTGTGTGAAATCCGACATAGGATATCAGCAACATTGACGCCGATGACAATTGGCCGCGCAAAAAAAAGCGCTGCCATCGCGGGCAGCGCTTTTTTTTTCAGGCAAAAACGATCAGTTGCGCACGACGCGCTTGTATTCGTTGGTGCGGGTGTCGATCTCGATCACGTCGTCCTGGCTCACGAACAGCGGCACTTGCACGCTGTGGCGATGAACTTCCAGTGCGTTTTCGATTTGCGCTTCCTTCAGCACGTTACCCGAGGTATTGCCCTTGACCGCTGGCTCCGAGTAGAACACCTTGCGCTGGATCGTGGTGGGCAGTTCAACCGAGATGGCCTTGCCGTCGTAGAACACGGCTTCGCATTCCATGCCGTCTTTCAGGTAGTGCAGCGCATCGCCCAGGTTCTCTTCCTCGATTTCGTACTGCTCATATTCGGCATCCATGAACACGAACAGCGGATCGGCAAAGTACGAGTAGGTGACCGGCTTCTTGTCGAGAACGATGACGTCGAACTTGTCATCGCCGCGGAACACGTTTTCCAGCGGGCTGTTGGTCAGAAGATTTTTCATCTTCCATTTGTAGGTGAAGCCCGTGCGGCTCGAACCATTGACATCAGAACGCAACACGATCATAGGCTTGCTGTCGACCATAATGATGTTGCCAACACGAATTTCTTTTGCGGGTTTCATAGGGAATATACGTAAAAAGGTGGTTGCATAAAAATCATCTGTTGCCTGGCCAGTAGCGCCGTAAGCCCACGTTTGATCGAGTAAAAATACATCTTAAATTAACCGGGCATGATACCCGATTTTTCGGCCCGTGCCTACCGCAGCGATGCCGCGAACGCCAGCAAATTGCCGGCCAGGTCGCCGTGCCCCTGCATCTGGCCCTGCCAGGCGTCGGCCCGCTCGGTCATTATTGCCCTGTCCGCCTCGAATGCCGCCCACAGCGCCGACCAGTCGGCATGCTCGCCCATCTCGGCCTCGCGCGCCATATTCCAACGCAAGGAAAACGTGTTCAGGCTCTCGATCCCGGCGCTGTAGCGTTGCAAGAAGGCACGCAATTTCTTGTGGTGCAGGTTTTCATCCTGCGGGTAGATGTGCCAAACGAACGGCCGCCCCGCCCATTGCGCACGCACGAAGGAGTCTTCGCCACGCACGAAATTGACGTCGCAGGCCCACAGCAGCTTGTCGTAGTCGGGCTGGGCCACGAATGGCAGCACGCGCAGCGTCAGCGCGCCGCGGCGCAGGGCCGCGCCGGCTTTCGGCTCGCCACCGAGGAACGCTTGCACCGCCTCGCCCGCCACCCCTTCGGGCACCAGGCAGGTGAGCGCCTGCGCCCCCCCCTGCCAGGCGTCAAACAGGGCCGCGAGCGGCGCATGCGGATAGCAAAACAAGGACACCCGGGTCCCGGCCTGCTCCTGCGGCGTGACGCCGAGCCGGGCCAGGAAGGCGGCGCCGGCGCCCGGATCGGCCTGGAACTGGCGCCGCTGCTGCCCGAGCGCAGCCTCCAGCAGCAGGCCGCCCGTCCTGGCGCTAAAGCCGGGAAAGAAGAAGTGTTTGGTCAGCGGCAGGCGCGGATGGGGCGACGGCAAGGTGTGGCAGCCTTCCACCCACTCCTCGGCCGTCAAGCCTTCCAGGTTCAGCCACACCGGGCGCGGCGTGCACCGTGCCATGGCCGCGATGTAGCCGTCCGGGATGTCGCAGGCGAAAAATTCGATCACGATGTCGGCCACCTCGGCCGGCGCGAACACGCCCTCCTGGGCGCGCCAGTGGCGCACCGTCACGCCCGCGATCTGCTGCAGCTCGGCCTGCACCAGCACGGCGTGGCAGATGCGCTGGAAGCTGGCCAGGTCATCGACCCACAAAGTGACGGCGACGCCATGCTCGTCGTGCAATTGGCGCGCCAGGCGCCAGCAGATGCCAATGTCGCCGTAGTTGTCGACGACTTTGCAAAACAGGGCCAGCGTCGTGGCACGGGGTTTTTGGAGGGACATTCTGGACGTTGATGGGCTGGGCGAGCGTCATTTTAACCGATTGCCGGCGCCGCCGGAGCGGCTGCCTCGGCCGCAAAAAAACGCTAAATGATCAAAACTTCATGCGAGCGCTCCGGTCCAAAGTCTACTGGTGCGGGGCTCTTTGCGGGTCATTCAGACACCGGCAGGACAGGCTCGGCGGACCGTACTTTACCGGTTCGCAGCTTGTCTTAATTTCGCGCTGCGCTGCGCCTGCCAGCCCATAAGGAGGCCGGGCGGCATTCACATATCGGGGTCGCCCGCGGGAGCGGATGCAGGCATTTGGAAATCAACATAGGAGTGTGTGTCATGAATGAATTTCAAAACATAGGTGGAATTCCGGCGTATGGCGGGCAATTGGCGCCACAAGGCTTTTTCGGCGGCTTGATCGGCACCCCGCTGGGCAGCCAGATCGGGCGCGCTGCCGGCGGCCAGTTCGGCAATGCGCAACTGGGCAGCCAGATCGGGCAGTTTGCCGGCGGTATTGGCGGTGCACTGTTGCCGTTTAGCGCCGATCCGGTCGCCCAAGCCTATGCCCAGCAAGCCCATCAGCAGCAGCTACAGCAGCAGCTACAGCAGCAGCAGCAGCAGCAGCAACAACAACAGCTTCAGCAATTGCAACAGGCCCAGATTGCCCAGCAACTGGCCCCGCAGGCCTGGTTCGGCAATCAGGTCGGCCAGGTCGGCCAGCCATTCGGCGGCGCGATCGGCGGCCAGTTCGGCCAGGCGGGCTTCGGTAGCGGCATCGCAGCCCAGGTCCAGCAGCAACAATTGCAGCAACAAGCCCATCAGCAGATCCATCAACAGCTGCAGCAGATCCAGGGGCAATTGCAGCAACTGCAGCTGCAGCATGCGCAACTGGTACAAGCGCTTGGGCAGCAAGCCCAGGGCGGCCAGATCGGGCCGCAAGGCTGGGTCGGCAACCTGATCGGCCAGGTCGGGCAGCCGCTGGGCGGCGTGTTCGGCCAAGCCGGCCTGGGCAGCAGCATCGGCGGCGTGGGGCGCATGCTGCCCTTCGGCGCCGACCCCGTGAGCGCGGCCTACGCCCAACAGGCGCAACAGCAAGCCCAGCTGGCACAGCAAGCGCAGCAGGCCCAATTGCAGCAACTCGCGCAGCAGCAAGCCCAGGCCAACGGCTACTACCCGATCCAGGGTAATCCGTATGCGGCACAGCAAACCCTGCATTAATCCCTGAGCACCCGCCACTCCCGCCCCGCTGGCGGGAGTGCGACAAGCAGGAGCACCGTATGCCATTACCCGAACCCGCGCCCGGCAAGGGCCGCTACCTGATCAGCGCCATTGCCAACCCGGCGGCGCTGCTCGACTTTCTGCGCGTGCTGGGCGGCGATCCTGAAATCAAATTGGTCGACACCATCGGGCCGCCTGAGCGGCCGCACACGCTGGTGATCGACCTGGCGCGCGAGAAGGCGCTCGCGCTCGAACAGCGCTTTCGCGAAACCAATCAACTGATGATCGAACCGGACCAGCCACTGTCGCTGCCTCTCTAGCGCCAACTGGACCGAGCGGAAAGGAAACCAAATGCCTAAGAATCCAGACGGCGGACCAGCCAGTTCGCCCAACACCAGCGGCACAGATGCCGGCACCGAGAGCCGTGCGTCGAGCCGCAGCACTGGCAGCGCCGGCGGCGAAGCGAGCGCCACCAGCCGCGACGCGGGCGCCCGCAGCGCCGGGCGCGCCATATCGGAACGCAAGAAACAATACCTGATCGCCCCGCGCCACCCGGTGGACGGCCTGCAGGCCATGGGCTTCCAGCCGCTGTCGATGAGCACCATCGAACAGGCGCTGCGCGCCAGCCCCGACATTGAAGTGGTCGATACGGTCGGCCCGCGCAACGTGGTCGGCGTGCTGGCCGACGGCATGGGCGGCGCCCAGGGCGTGCTGGTGGCGCGCATGACCGAGCAAAAGGCCGCCGCCCTGCACCAGCAAGCCCAGGGCCGATTAGTGGTCGAGCGCGACCAGCACCTGAACCTGATGGACCCGGCGCTGCGCCAGCCCGGCTTCGTCTCGAGCGTGCTGCCCAACACCGGGCCGGCGCTGGCCACCGTCGTCACCGTGCTGGGCAAAGACCAGCTGCCGCTGGCCGATGCCGAGGTGTCGCTGTTTGGCAGCATGCTGCCGGCCACCGGGACCACCGACGCCAACGGCAAGGTCACGCTGTCGCTGTTTGGCGAATCGGTGTCCACCGTGCGCGGCCTGTACGTCAAGGCCAAGTCCGACTACTGGACTTTCTACCAGCGCGACCCCGAACTGAGCACCGACGAGGCGAACGTGGTCACGCTGCGCGCGCTGTCGGACTGGCCGGCGCTGGCCGGCCTGCCGCGCCAGAAAGTGATGGGATGGGGTCAGAAGGCGATGCGCCTGGACCAGTTGCCCGGCGAGTACCGCGGTCAGGGCATCAAGGTGGCGATCATCGATTCGGGCGCGGCCACCACCCACGACAACCTGAATCGCATCCACACCGGCTTTGACATCCTCGACAAGAACACCAATCCGAACGGCTGGAACGAAGACACGCTGGGCCACGGCTCCCATTGCGCGGGCGTGATCGGCGCCGCCGACCTGGCGTTCGGGGTGCGCGGCTTCGCCCCCGAGGCGGAAATCCACGTCTGCAAGATGTTTCCCGGCGGCCAGGTCAGCCAGTTGATCGACGCGCTCGAATACTGCATTGAAAAACAAATCGACGTCGTCAACCTGAGCCTGGGCGGCGCCGAACCCTCGGAGGCGCTCGAGCAGCAGATCGTGCGCGCCAAGCGGGCCGGCATCGCCTGCATCGTCGCGGCCGGCAACTCCGGCGGCCCGCTGCAATACCCGGCCTCGTCGCCGAACGTGCTGGCGGTGGCCGCCATCGGCAAGCTCGACGAATTCCCGGCCGACAGCTATCACGCCGAAACGCTGACCCAGTCGGTCGATGCGCTCGGTTACTTCCCCGCCAGGTTCAGCTGCCACGGCCCGCAGGTGGGCGTGTGCGGCCCCGGCGTGGCGATCTGCTCGACGGTCCCGCCGAACAATTACGCGGCCTGGGACGGCACCTCGATGGCCGCGCCCCACATTACGGGCCTGGCGGTGCTGGCGCTGGCCCACCACCCCGACTTCCAGGGCAATTACAAGCAGCGCACGGCCGAGCGGGTCGAACGCCTGTTCCAGGTCATCAAATTGAGTGCGCGCCGCGTCAGCCTGGGCGACCAGAGCCAGACCGGCTTCGGCCTGCCCGACGTGCTGATCGCGACCGGCCTGCAGGCACCGGCCACGCAAGCGGGCTTGCAAACCCAGGCCATGCTGGGCAAGCAGGCCATGTACCTGCAGCGCGGCGCGCAGTTCGACCCCTTCGCGCTCGATTCGGTGATGGCGGCATACGCAGCCTATATGCCGGGCCTGTACCAGCGCCAGCAACTGGGCGGCCTGCCTGCCAATCCCTTCGGTATCGGCACGCCGGGCTTCAATCCCGGGGGCTGGTAGGCGCAACAATGCAAAAAGCCGCTCACGGGCGGCTTTTTGCATCAATTGGCGTCCCCAAGGGGATTCGAACCCCTGTACTCACCGTGAAAGGGTGATGTCC
>JAZJYV010000099.1:0-78812 GCA_040390195.1 Pseudomonadota bacterium
AAAATGCTCCCTAAACTAGCTGCAAAAACTGTCTCAAATAGTTTGACACGCTCCGGACGCACATTTGCTGTACCGCTCGATACGTCGCATCCTGGCCCTCCCTCAAGAGAAGCGGGTTTTCATTTGCCATGACTACCCGCCAAGGGGCCGCCAGCCGCTTTGGGAGACGACGGTCGCCGAACAGCGTGCGCACAACATCCATATCCAAGACGGCCTTAGCGAGGACAATTTCGTTGCGATGCGAACCGCTCGAGATGCCTCCCTGAACGTTCCCACGCTCATCTTGCCGTCCATCCAGGCAAATATGCGTGCGGGGCACCTTCCGCCGGCGGAGAGCGATGGTGTGAGCTACCTCAAGATTCCGCTAAACGTGCTTGCAGATGGAGCGAATCGGTGACCAACGTGCGGTTTCTCGTGCCTTTGGTCGTGTCATTTGCGCGGCTACCGGAACACCTATGCCTTCGCTAGCGCTGCCCGCACGCGACGGACAAACACGCATTCTAACCAGCTTCCATGGCACGCCCAGGCACTTGCGCCATCGGCAGGTATTGGTCCAAGGCGCTGTCTTGGGCTGCGCAGAGATGCCGGCCGTAGGCTGGCGCCACATTAGAGCCGAGAGGCATTAAAGGATAGTTATGACATTGAACATCAAGCGGCAGTCGACCAAGGTGTCGACGACAGGACAGATTACACTCGAAGACTTGACGCGGATTCGTGCGTCCGGCTTTCTGACCATCATAATCAACCGCCCCGACGCTGAGGCCGGAAGCCTGCATGTACAAAGCGAAACTGTAAGCCGCGCGGCGGCAGACCACGGAATGACGGTCGTCAACCTTCCGGTCATTCCCAATGCAATACCGGATGAACAGGCCAAGGCGTTTGCCGAGGCGGTGGCGGCCTCGTCTGGCCCAGTGCTCGCGTATCGCGCTTCGGGAAACCGTGCTTCAACTCTGGTTGAGCTTAGTGCACTCGAGAAGACGCTCGACAACGTTTCCTTCCGCAAGGAGTGAGACTCATGTCCATCGACTGGCACTCGTTTACCCCTTGGGCAGCGCTGTCTGGCGGTCTGCTCATTGGCGCAGCTGCGGCAATGTTAGTCCTGCTGAACGGCCGCATCGCCGGCATCAGCGGCATCGTGGGTGGCTTAGTGAACCCGGCTAAAGGTGAAATCGCCTGGCGGGCAGCCTTCGTCATCGGGTTGCTCCTTGCGCCAACTGCTTATCTCCTCTTCGCGACGCTTCCCCGGCCCCATATTGAAGCGAGTTGGCCTACGCTGCTCGTCGCCGGGCTGCTGGTTGGCATTGGCACCCGGTATGGCTCCGGATGCACCAGTGGCCATGGCGTGTCCGGGCTCTCTCGCTTATCCCCGCGCTCGCTTGCGGCCACTATAACCTTTATGGGCGCTGGCTTCGTCACCGTCTTCATCGTGCGCCACCTGCTTGGTGCCTAAAGAATCCGGGAGAAACTGATGTACATCTTTACTTCACTGCTTGCCGGCTTGGTCTTCGGTCTCGGACTAATCGTTGCGGGCATGACCAACCCGGCCGTCATCCTCGGCTTCCTGGACCTTTCGGGGCTATGGAATCCGTCGCTGGGTCTCGTGATGGTAGGCGGCATCGCAGTAGGCTCGATTGCCTTTGCAGCGGCAAAGAACCGAACAACCTCGTTCCTGGGGCAGACTATGAAGCTGCCGACGGCCCGTCAAATTGACCTCAGGCTGATCGGCGGCAGCATCCTGTTCGGTATGGGGTGGGGTATCGCAGGCTTTTGCCCTGGCCCTGGATTGGTCGCGATGGGCATGGGCGAAGTCAAAGCCTTGGCCTTCGTGGTGGCCATGCTCGTCGGTATGGGCTTTTTTGAGCTCATGGAGCGACACGTTCGGTTGTCGCGCATCTCTAAGGAGTCCACGTGACTGCTTCCTCGTCCGCCAAATCCGACATGCAGCATAAAACGGGGGGCATGTCAGTATTTGCGCCGTGAGAAGACTGTATTCCCAACAGCCAGCACAAGCATCATTGGAAAACATGGTTGCGCGTCATAGGGATGACTGAACAAGAGCAGCGCGTCGCTGCAAATTTGACTGAATAGCCCATTTCTAATTATGTGATTCATTTAGCGAATGGTAACCGTATATGTAGATGCCCAGCAGGACTGCGGGATGGTATGAAGGGCGCTCCGTACGAGATGGTTCGGCGCCGGCGAAACCAAGCTTGCCAAGGTCGAGTGCTTCAATAAATGCGTCAATTACCCGGGCTACATTGTCTTCGGTAACGTAGTCGTCAAGTTAAACGTGGGTTGGGATCGCGATTGTCTGAGAATGACTGACTGCTTCTGGCCGGCTACGGCCCATCATACAAGTTCTTGACCCGCGCTTCTGCTCGCGCGAGAGCAATCGCGCGCCAGGCAGCGTCTTCAACGGCCAGCCCCGGAAACGCTTTGATGGCGGGATTAATGATTTCCAAGACCACTTCTCCCATCACTTTGCCAAACGTGTTTTTTAACTCAGCTGAATGTTCCTGCGAAACACCATCGAGTGCGATGCGCAATGCCGTATCCAATGCGGCCATTGCGTCGATGCCGCCGTCTCTGATAGCACGTGCAGATTCAATACTTTCTGGAATCACTATTGGCCTTTCAAAGATTTGTTCTGCGAAATGACTGCTACTGGCCGAACCCGGCGCGCGGCTCAATTGGGGCTATAGCTCCTGACCAAACATGATGCGATGGCCATCGATTGTGCGGATGCCAAACTCGCGCATGCCCCACGGCTTGTCCGAAAGCACCTGAGTGAACTCTGCGCCTGAAGTCTGATACTCGGCAAATAAGACGGAAGCGTCCGAGACCGTCACATATCCATACCAGGAATGGTCGCCGAGCTTCGAAGGAGGAATGGCATCCATGCACTCGCCAAGCATTACGCGAAAGCTGCCTCGGGACAGAAACGTCCAGCCCGGTGCGGTAAAGTCAACGGTCAAGCCAAGAACCGATGTGTAGTAGCTCGTCGAGCTGGCCAAGTCAAGGACCGCAAGCGTGAATCGAACCTTGGTGAAATCAGACATGTGTTTTTCCTAGTCGCAAACTGCTATGGTTCACGCCGCAGTGAAGGACTGCTGCTGGCCCAGGTTGTGTAAAAACCGGAAAAATTCGGCGCGAGAAAAATTCGACATTTCAGAACCGCCGCTACGCGATTTTCTCGATGCAGGGAATGGTCACCCTACTCAGGAAAATTTCGCGTTTCTGCGTTTTTGCACAGCCTCGGCCGCTTCCCGACAGAACCAAGCACTTCAAACCGGACCTTCAAGTACGGCACTTGCGTCCCTCGCCGAGTACCACGCCGCTGCAGCCAAACACACAGTTATCGAGCTCGACATAGCGATAGGGATGGTGAAAAAATATGTCCAGTTCAAGACAGTGAGAGCGGCAAAGCAAAGCGCGAGAGCCCAAGCTGTGCTGCGCATAAGCGCCAGTACTTGTGCCGGAAGACTCCCGAGCCGCCACGCGAGCATTGCCGCGAGCAGGAGAAAGACACTCACAGAAAGACCGAACCCGACATAAAAATCCCAGTAAGTGCGGCTGAAACCGAGGACATTGAAGTGGCTTGACTGGATGACCTGGAGATTGACTCCCCATGCGGGATCGGACCAGGGATAGCCGGCTGTGTGACCGACGTCAAGCAGCAAGATCAGAACAGCGGCAATTCGATAGAGTGTGCGTGTCATCAACAATCCTCCTGGATCAGAGCGCGCCATTGGCGGGCTCGGGCTACCAAACGAAGCTGTGCGGCTGGCCGCCAGCGATTTAACAAGGTGTTGCGACTTCACCGGACAGCCTGACAGAGCACAAGATTCACCCCCAAGCCGACAGAACGACCACCCGAAACCCGCCGCTCAAGGCGGCGCGGCAGCGCCATCCGCCGCAACTGGTTGTCCAATGTCATTGTGTTCTTGGCGCCGGAGTACAATGTGGGTAGCTTTCTCCGTCGCAACGAACTGAACGCATTCATATCCCAGTGCGCGCATGTCAATTCCCTCAAATAGTCGCGCTCCCCCGCCCAGCAGGACCGGCGAGATAGCGACGTGCATCTCATCGATGAGCCCCATACGAAGATATTGCTGGATGGCGTTAGGGCCGCCGCCAATGCGCACATCCATTCCCTTGGCTGCGTCGCGCGCCCGGTCAAGCGCCTCGTGAATACCGCCCGTGACGAAGTGGAATGTCGTTCCGCCTTCCATCTCGATGGGCGGACGCGCGTGATGAGTCAAGATGAAAGTTGGAACGTGATAGGGTGGGTTATCTCCCCACCAGCCGTTCCAGTTCATGTCGGGCCAGGGACCGCGAATCGGTCCGAACATGTTTCTTCCGAGAATCCAAGCGCCAACATTCTTGAAGCCCCGCGCAGCGAAGTCGTCATCGATCCCCGTTGTGCCACCGTCGGCGCCAAACAGAGTCCGTTGGATCGTGCGTGTCGGGAATAACCACTGATGCAAATCTGTCCCGCCCACGCCGAGCGGATTACTGATGTCCTGATTCGGACCAGCTCCGTATCCGTCAAGCGAGATAGTAAAACCCTCAACTCTGACACGAGTCATTTTCGTACCTCCTTTTCGATTGATGCCCAACCTAATGTCAGCCGCATGACCGCTGGCTAATTTCGGTCACTGCGGTATACATTGGCCATTATAATTCTCAGAATAATCCTCGAACGATCCACTAACCGTGTGTCTGTTTTCGTATTTGAATTCTCGCGGCCGGTCGTGGTCGATTTTGCGCGGCCGTGATTGTTAGGCCACAATCGTTCATTCCCGTTCAACCGCGGCCTTAATATCGGTCAGATCTTGCATGAGGGCTTTTTTCGCCACGCCCTTGAACAGTAGACCCATTGGAATCGACTGTAATCTTGCCGCGAGACTTTGTGGCTTGGAATCATGAGAACTGGCCAAGGTCATGCCGCCACTGCCCTCAGCAATACTCATGGTGGACAAAAATATGAATCCATGACTCTCTGCTCTGGTTTTGTAAAATTCGTTCTCGACCGCATCCGTGATCCACTTTTCCGCAGTCGCTGGCTTGCCAAATAGCATTCGGGTCTCGCGCCACTTTAGTCCTGGGAGCCCGTTTGCCGGCTTTTCGACAACCTCAATACTTTCGATTCCACTAATAGTTTCCGCGGCGTTCTCGATGTTGGTGATCGCGGCCCAGATTGCCGCCCTCGATCCCTTGATGCTTACTTGTACTTCAACGAGCATGGTGCTTCTCCAAGGGTTCGAGTGATGTCGGACATGGCAGCTAGTCCTTCCTGGGATCGCGATACAGGAATGGGTCGGTGGCGTCGGGCTGGGTTGGCAAGACATTGCGCGGAATCGGCGCGTCGCTCTCGGCCGCTTGCAGCAATACCGTCGCCAGGATGACCGCTGCCTGTCGCAAGTCCTCCGTGCGCAAATGGTCAAACGTGTCGAGGTTGGTGTGATGCACCTTGCTCATGTAGTCCAGCGGATCCTGGATGAACTGGAATGCCGGCAGGCCGATCGCTGCCATCCTCTCGTGAGCGGTGCCGCCAGTGCGTTCGGCCACCACCTTGCCAGCGCCCAGGCTGTCGAACGGTGCAAGCCAATTACGCAAGATCGGTACGGCGGCAAAATTACCTTCGGCGTAGATACCGCGAATTTTTCCCGAACCATTGTCCAGGTTGAAGTACGCGGCAAGGTCGTTGAAGCCAGGTTGTGGCGTGACCGGATAGGTCGCCGAGTAGTAAGCCGGATACTTGGCAAGCAAAAGGTCCTTTGGCGCGGGGCGCTTGGCCAGATGGCGTTCAATATAGGCATCCGATCCGATCAGTCCCTGTTCCTCACCGGCCCACAGGGCAAAGCGAATGCTGCGTTTGGGCTTGACTTGCAAACTGGAGAGAATGCGCGCCGCCTCCATGATCACCACGGTTCCGGCGCCGTTATCGGCGGCGCCATCGCCCGCAATCCAGCTGTCCAGGTGGGCGCCAGCCATCACGTAGCCGGCCTTGGGATCTTTGCCGGGAATGTCGGCCAGGATGTTGTAGCCATTCAGATCCTGGTCCTCGAAATGAACCCGGCTGTCGATCTCGAGCTTCACGTCACCGACTTTGGCCAGGCGAGCGAGACGTCGGTAGTCTTCCGCCGCCATCTCGATTTCGGGCAGGGCCAGCGTCTCGCCGACTTTGTAGAAATACCCTTCGCCGTGCACCAGCGCATGGTCGCTGCGCGACATCTTGACCAGTGCCAGCGCACCCTCGGCAGCCATAAACCGGCTAAGCTCCTTGGCCGTTTCGTAGTAACGCTGGATGACGTCTTTTTCGCTATCGGGCTCGTACTTTGGCTGATGATAGGCGTTCAGCTTTCCCAGCTCCGCGTCATCCAAGCGCTTGAAGGAGGCGTTCGTTTCATCCTTGGGCGCATCGGGGAAGCTGACGAGGACGATCTTGCCTTTGACCTTGCCCTGCCAATTGGCCAGGTCCCGTACATGGCGAATCGGTGCGACGATGATCTGCGCGGTCAGCGGGCCCTGCGTGGCGGGCGTCCAGGCGATGGGAATTGAGCGCAGTTCCAGGTTGCGCGGGGCGATCATTCGGCTGTGCGCCGATTCAATCCACCAGCCACGCCCGAACTCGAACGCTTCGGCGTGAACATCTTTCAAGCCCCAGCTGCGGAACATCTGCTGTGTCCATTTTTCAGCTTGCCGCATCGGCGGCGAATTCGTCAGGCGCCCCCCGATCTGGTCGGTGAGATGGCCCGCCAGCACGGCCACCTGGCCATGGTTGTAGCCAGCATCGGCAATCCGGTTAATGGTATCGGCGTCCACGCCTTTTTCCGCGTGGGCGCTCGTCAAGCCAAACAAGGCGCAAGCCAGCAGCGATACGGTACGAAACGGTCTCATTCCACTCTCCCAAGTATTGGCGTTTATTTTGAATCATTTTATTTTGCCAATATTGCAAGTTATTACTTGAGCGGTCAAGCGTTTTGATGTCGATCCAGCGGCCTTCGATTTCACCAAAAGTCCGGCGAAATTCGATTTCGCGACCCTCGCTCCCGCGCACGCGGGAACGACGGGTCTTGCTTTTGATTTATTTACGAGTTGTGCGCATGGGTCGACCGAATTGTCGAGAATGCAGCACGCGCCTCCCGGTCGGACGGCGCGGGATCTGAGGCGGGGTTACAGCTTGATGAAATGCTCGCGGTAGTAGCGCAGCTCCTCCACCGATTCGATGATGTCGGCCAGCGCCGTATGCTTCTGGTGCTTCTTGAAGCCGCCCACGATCTCGGGCTTCCAGCGCTTGCACAACTCTTTCAGCGTCGACACGTCCAGGTTGCGATAGTGGAAAAACGCTTCCAGCTTCGGCATCCCGCGCGCCATGAAACGGCGGTCCTGGCAAATTGTGTTGCCGCACATCGGCGATTTTCCAGACGGTACAAAATTCTTCAGGAAGGTGATCAAGGCCGCTTCCGCGTCCGCCTCCGTCACCGTCGACGCTTTCACGCGCTCGATCAGGCCGGAACGGCCGTGCGTACCCTTGTTCCAGGCATCCATCTTGTTGAGCGTCTCGTCGGACTGGTGAATCGCGAACACCGGCCCCTCGGCCAGGATGTTCAGATGCATATCGGTGACCACCACCGCCACTTCGATGATGCGGTCGGTGTCCGGCTCCAGGCCAGTCATTTCCATGTCCACCCAGACCAGGTTCATCTCGTTTGGACGCTGCACGGCAACCGGTGCAGCTAAGTCAGTAGCTTGTGACATAATTCTCTCTTGGCCTAATCAATCCTGCATTTTCTCACAGGCAAAGAATGTATTCACTCGCGTTTTCAGTTTTGTTCGTCGTTTTCTTCATTTTGACACTCGTCTTGCGGTTTTGGCTTGCCGGGCGGCATATTCGCCATGTCATGGCCAAACGGGCTGCGGTGCCCGCCGAATTCGCCGCCCAAATCCCCCTCGAAGCCCACCAGAAGGCGGCCGACTACACCGCCGCCAAGACCAGGTTTGGCGTCGTCTCCATGCTCTTCGGCGGCTTCGTGCTGATCGGATTTACCTTGATGGGCGGCCTGCAATGGCTCTCGACCACTCTGCTTCAATATACCGGCCCCGGCATGACGTACCAGATCGCGCTGATCGTCGCCTTCGCCGTCGTCACCGGCCTGCTTGACCTGCCCTTCGATTACTACCGCCAGTTTGTGCTCGAACAGCGCTTCGGCTTCAACAAGATGACGCTGGGCCTGTGGCTGCTCGACATGATCAAGGGCCTGGCACTGGGCGCCGTGATCGGCCTGCCGCTGGTCTGGGTGGTGCTCACGCTGATGGACAAGACCGGCCCGCTGTGGTGGTTCTATGCCTGGCTGGTGTGGAGCGGCTTCCAGCTGCTGATGATGGTGCTGTTCCCCACCGTGATCGCGCCCATGTTCAACAAATTCACGCCGCTGGCCGACGAAAGCCTGAAGACCCGCATCGAAGGCTTGATGAAGCGTGTCGGTTTCGCCTCCAAGGGCCTGTTCGTGATGGACGGCTCCAAGCGCAGCGCGCACGGCAATGCCTACTTCTCTGGTTTCGGCGCCAACAAGCGCATCGTGTTCTTCGATACCCTGCTGGCGCGCCTGGCACCGCAAGAGATCGAGGCGGTGCTGGCGCATGAACTGGGCCACTTCAAGCTCAAGCACATCGTCAAGCGCATCGCGATCACCTTCGCCGTCTCGCTCGCCTTCCTGGCCCTGCTCGGCTACCTGAAGAACCAGCTGTGGTTCTACACCGGACTGGGCGTCGATCCCCTGCCCGGCCCCAGCAATGATGCCATGGCGCTGCTGCTGTTCATGCTGGTGCTGCCGGTGTTTACCTTCGTGCTCGCGCCGCTGACTTCGATCACCTCGCGCAAGCACGAGTTCGAGGCCGACGCCTTTGCCGCCACCCACACCGACGCCCACGACCTGATCTCGGCGCTGGTTAAAATGTACGAGGACAACGCTTCCACGCTCACGCCCGATCCGCTGCATTCGGCCTTCTACGATTCCCATCCGCCGGCCTCGGTGCGAATCGCCCACTTGACCCTGGCGGCACAATGAGCCTGCTCGAGAAAACCTGCAGCGCCACCGTCACCGCGCTCGACGCCGACGCCATCACCACCTTGCTGCCCCAGGTGCCTGGCTGGTCGGTCGTGGCCGACAAGCTGCTCTGCACCTTTGCCTTTCGCAATTATTACGAGACCATCGCCTTCGTCAACGCGCTGGCCTGGATGGTGCATCAACAAGACCACCACCCTGAGCTGGTGGTCAGCTACAAGCAGTGCGCCGTGACCTTCAATACCCATTCAGTGGGCGGGGCACTGTCGGAAAACGACTTCATCTGCGCCGCCAAGGCCAGCGCGATCTACGCGCAGCGGGCCGGCGCATGAGCGCCCTCACCGGCACCATCATCGCCGCCCACGGACGCCACTATCTGGCCGACGTCGAAGGACGCAAGCTGCAGTGCGTCACGCGCGGCAAAAAGACCAATGTGGCCGTCGGCGACATCGTCAACCTCAAGATGACGTCAGAAGACCAGGCCGTGATCGAGTCGATCACCGAACGGGCCACCTTGCTGTACCGCTCGGACCAGTACAAGTCCAAGCTGCTGGCGGCCAACCTGACGCGCCTGTTCATCGTGGTGGCCACCGAACCGGGCTTCGCCGATGACCTGATCTCGCGCTCGCTGGTGGCGGCCGAGGCGGCCGGCATCGAAGCCCACCTGATCCTCAACAAGACCGATGTGACCGAGCTGCTGCCCAAGGCGCGCGAGCGCCTGCTGGCCTACACCTCGCTCGGCTACCCGCTGCACGAAGTGTCGGCGCGCGCCAATCCGGACCACGCGGTGGCCACCCTGCTGCCACTGCTGGCCGGCCAGTCATCGATCCTGATCGGCCAGTCGGGCATGGGCAAGTCCTCGTTGATCAACCTGCTGGTACCGGACGCCGACATCGCGGTGCGCGAAATCTCGGCCGCGCTCGACACCGGCAAGCACACCACCACCTTCACGCGCCTGTATGCGCTGGGCGATGGCGCCTCGATCATCGATTCGCCCGGCTTCCAGGAATTCGGCCTCTACCACCTGAGCGAAGGCATGCTCGAACGCGCCTTCGTCGAATTCGGACCCTACCTGGGCGGCTGCAAGTTCTACAATTGCCGCCACCTGATCGAACCCCAATGCGCCATCCTGGCCGCAGTCGGCGAGGGCAAGATCGCCAGGTTCCGCCACACGCTGTATGGCCAGCTGCTGCACGAATCGGCGCAAACCCTGTATTGAAGCCGGCAACGCATTTTTTCCAGCAGCGGGCCCAAACCTCTTACAATACGAGCACATGCCCCTTTGGAGCCTGCTAATGGATATGTTCGCCGTCGACGACAGTGTCATGCAATGGGAGACAGCATTGCTGCCCCTGCGCGGCATCGAGCGGCTGCCGGTCCTGTTGCCACTGGCCTGGCACCTGCGCCAGCGCGACTCGCGCCGCGCCGCGACCCTGGCCGCCGAGGTACTGGGCTTGCTGCCCGGCGCCGGCCTGGCGCCCCATGAACACGACAGCGCCAGCGCGCGCATGCAGCTGGTGCAGGCCGAAGTCGCCTGGCTGGACGGCGCGCTCGACGCCGCGCTCGAGCAGACGCGTGACGTCCTGGCCCAGTTTTGCGACCTGCCGGACCACACCGGCTGCGCCGACGCCCACTGGCTGCTGGCATGGATCCATGTCGACCGCGGCGAGCACGCCGCCAGCGAGGCCGCCTTTGCGGCCGCGGCCGAGTCGGGGCGCCTGGCCGGCGACGGCGAGCGCACCATGCTGGCCGAGGCGGCCAACGCGCGCTGGGCCGTGCTGAGCGACCGCAACACGGCGGTGGTGCGCTGGGGCGGGCGCTTCAATTCCGAAACCGCCCAGCAGCACCCCGCGCTGGCCACCTGGATCAATGACTTCCTGGCGCTGGCGGCCAGCGCGGTGGCCGATTTCGGCGCCGCCGCCAGCTACTTCATCCGCTGCTACGAGGCGGCGCTCGAGACGGGCCAGCTGCGCGCGGCCATCACCGCGGCCACCAACATCGGCGAAGACTTCACCATCCTCAACGACCACCATTCGGCACTCGAATGGATGCAAAGCGCGCTCGAACTGGCGCGCCCGACCGGCTGGCCGCGCAGCGTGGGCGCCTGCCTGATGCACACGGCCGACACCTTGCGCCGGCTCGGCCAGCTCGACTCGGCGCACGAGATGCTGCACGAGGCGCTGGCTATCCTCAAGCCGCTCGAGAACGCGCGCAGCTACGCCATCGCGCTGCAATACCTGGGCGACCTGTCGCTGGCCCAGGGCGACTACCTGGGCGCGCTGAACGCGTTCAAGCAGCTCGAGGGGCGCGCCGACGCGCTCAACCAGTCCGATTTCCGCAGCGTGGCGCGGCGTGGCCAGGCGCATGCCCTGTCCCAGCTCGGCCGTCCGCTCGAGGCGCTGGAGGTGGCGCAGGACGCTATCGAGATGGCCGCCGTCCAGAGCCACGCGCTCAACCACATCGCCGCGCTGCGCGTGATGGCCATGATCCACGCACGCCACGAGCTGGCGGCGCCGCCCGGCATGGTGGCGCTGAACCGGGCGCTGCACTATCTGCACCTGGCCATGTCGGTGGCCGACACCATCGACGCCTACACCGTGCCGGGCGAACTGTACGACGCCATGGCGCGCGAATACGCGGGTGCGGGCGACTATGTGCGCGCCTACGAGATTGCGCTGCAGGCGTCGGCCGCGCGCGAGAAGACCCACAGCCAGGAGGCCACCAACCGCGCCATCGCGATGCAGGTGCACCACCAGACCGAGCACGCGCGCAACGAGGGCTACCACCACCGCGAGCTGGCCGAGTCCGAGGCGCGGCGCGCCGAGGTGCTCCAGCGCACCAGCGCCACGCTCGAGCGGCTCTCGGCCATCGGCCAGGAGATCACCGCCCACCTCGACACGGCCGCCGTGTTCAACGCGCTCGACCGCCACATCCACGGCCTGCTCACGGCCAGCACCTTCGCCATCTACCTCACCGACAGCACCGGGCAGATGCTCAACCGCGCGTTCGGCGTCGAGATGGGCAAGCCGCTGCCGACCAACTCGATCCCCTTGTCGAACCCGGACGCTTATTCGGTGCGCTGCCTGCGCGACCGGCGCGAGATCTACATCGACCACTGGCCCGACGCCGACCACCAGAACGTGGTGCCGGGCACCATGGTCAACATGAGCGCCCTGTTCGTGCCGCTGGTGGTGGGCGAGCGCGCAATGGGCGTGATGACGGTGCAGGCGCCCCACTCGCGCGCCTACGGCGAGAACGAGCGCATGATCTTTCGCACCCTGTGCGCGTACGGCGCCATCGCGCTCGACAACGCCGACGCCTACCGCCAGCTGCAGGATGCCCAGACCCAGCTGGTGTCGCAGGAGAAGCTGGCCGCGCTCGGCTCGCTCATGGCCGGCGTGGCGCACGAACTGAATACCCCGATCGGCAACAGCCTGCTCATCGCCAGCACCATGCAGGAGAAGACGGCGCAGATCGAAGCCCTGATGAACGGACCGGGCCTGCGCCGCTCCGAGCTGGCCAATTTCATCGCCGATTCGCAGAAAGCGTCGTCGCTGGTGATGCGCGGCCTGACCAGCGCGGCCGACCTGGTCAACAGCTTCAAGCAGGTCGCGGTCGACCGCACCACCGAGCAGCGCCGCAATTTCAACCTGCAGCAGGTGTGCCACGAGATCATCGCCACCATGATGAACCGGGTGCGCGCGGCCAATCACAACATCGAGCTGCGGGTCGGCGACTCGATCGCGATGGACAGCTACCCGGGCCCGTTCGGGCAGGTGATCACCAATTTCATCAACAACGCGCTGCTGCACGCGTTCGCGCATGGCGAAGGGGGCCACATGGTGCTGTCGGCCGCGACCCCGCTCGAGGGCCGGGTGCAGGTGGAATTTCGCGACAACGGCAGCGGCATTCCCAGCGAACACCTGTCGCGCATTTTCGACCCCTTCTTCACCACCAAACTGGGCCAGGGCGGCAGCGGGCTGGGGCTCTCGATCAGCTACAACATCGTCACCTCGCTGCTGGGCGGGCAGATCACGGTGTTCAGCAGCGCCCACGACGGCACCTGCTTCATGCTCGATTTGCCGCTCACGGCGCCCCAGCACGACCCGGCCAGCCCGGCCAGTATTTATTAGGCGGCGAAGGTGGAAGACGGCCTGGGCGGCCCCCTTGTTTTCCAACCTTCGCACCGCGACGGACCGCCCTTGTAGGGTGGAAAATAGGGGGCCGCCCAGGCCGGCTTCCACCTTTCCGCCCCGCGCATTGCCCGGGGAACACACAAAACCCTTATAATTGCTGCGATAATCCGTCTTCGTCAGTTGTCTATATGTCTTCCAAAAAACCGATCAAGCACTTCCTGCAGTTCTCCGACTTCACCCTGGCCGAGTTCGAATACGTGATCGAGCGCACCAAGGTCATCAAGCGCAAGTTCAAGAACTACGAGATCTACCACCCCCTGATCGACCGCACCCTGGTGATGGTGTTCGAGAAGAACTCGACCCGCACCCGGCTCTCGTTCGAGGCCGGCATGCACCAGCTGGGCGGCGCCGCGATCTACCTGAACACGCGCGACAGCCAGCTCGGGCGCGGCGAGCCGGTCGAGGACGCCGGCCAGGTGATGAGCCGCATGTGCGACATCATCATGGTGCGCACCTTCGGCCAGGAGATCATCGAGCGCTTCGCGGCCAACTCGCGGGTGCCGGTGATCAACGGCCTGACCAACGAACACCACCCCTGCCAGGTGCTGGCCGACATATTCACCTACTACGAGCACCGCGGCCCGCTGGCCGGCAAGACCGTGGCCTGGATCGGCGACGCCAACAACATGCTGTACTCCTGGCTGCAGGCGGCCGAAGTGTTCGGCTTCCACCTGAACGTGGCGACCCCGAAGGGCTACGACATGGACATGGCGCTGGTAAACACCAACCGCTACACCTGCTTCGAGAACCCGTCCGACGCCTGTGCCAGCGCGCACCTGGTCAACACCGACGTCTGGACCAGCATGGGCTACGAGAAGGAAAACGCGGAACGGATGACCGCCTTCGACGGTTTCATCGTCGACGCCGCCAAGATGGCGCGCGCCGACAAGGACGCGCTGTTCATGCACTGCCTGCCGGCCCACCGCGGCGAAGAAGTGTCGGCCGACGTCATCGACGGCCCCCAGTCGGTGGTCTGGGACGAGGCGGAGAACCGCCTGCACGTGCAAAAGGCCCTGATCGAATACCTGCTGCTGGGCCCCGTGGCCGGCGCATAATCACACCTCAACCTCAATTGGAATTGTCATGAGCGACATCAAAAAAGTAGTCCTCGCCTATTCGGGCGGCCTCGACACCTCGGTCATCCTCAAATGGCTGCAGGATAACTACCAGTGCGAAATCGTCACCTTCACGGCCGACCTGGGCCAGGGCGAAGAACTGGAACCGGCGCGCGCCAAGGCGATCAAATTCGGCATCAAACCGGAGAACATCTACATCGACGACGTGCGCGAGGAATTCGTGCGCGACTTCGTGTTCCCCATGTTCCGCGCCAACACCGTGTACGAGGGCGAATACCTGCTGGGCACCTCGATCGCGCGTCCCCTGATCGCCAAGCGCCTCATCGAGATCGCGCGCGCCACCGGCGCAGACGCCATCTCGCACGGCGCCACCGGCAAGGGCAACGACCAGGTGCGCTTCGAGCTGGGCGCCTACGCGCTCAAACCGGACGTCAAGATCATCGCCCCGTGGCGCGAATGGGACCTGCTGTCGCGCGAAAAGCTGCTCAAGTACGCCGAAGACGCCGGCATCGCCGTCGATATGAAGCATAAGAACGGCGGCGCGCCCTACTCGATGGACGCGAACCTGCTGCACATCTCGTTCGAAGGCCGGCACCTGGAAAACCCCAGCGCGGAAGCGGAAGAATCGATGTGGCGCTGGACCGTCAGCCCGGAAGCGGCGCCCGACGCGGCCGAGTACCTGGACCTGGAATACGAAAAAGGCGACATCGTCGCCCTCAACGGCGTGCGCATGTCGCCGGCCACGGTGCTGACCGAATTGAACCGCCTGGGCGGCAAGCACGGCATCGGCCGCCTCGACCTGGTCGAGAACCGCTACGTGGGCATGAAGTCGCGCGGCTGCTACGAAACCCCGGGCGGCACCATCATGCTCAAGGGCCACCGCGCGATCGAATCGATCACCCTGGACCGCGAAGTGGCGCACCTGAAGGACGACCTGATGCCGCGCTACGCCTCGATGATCTACAACGGCTACTGGTGGGCGCCCGAGCGCGTGGCGCTGCAAACGCTGATCGACCATACCCAGGCCACCGTCAACGGCTGGGTGCGCCTGAAGCTCTACAAGGGCAACGTGATCGTCGTGTCGCGCGATTCGAAGACGGACTCGCTGTTCGACATGAACATCGCCACCTTCGACGAGGATGGCGGCGCCTACAACCAGGCCGACGCGGGCGGCTTCATCAAGCTCAACGCACTGCGCATGCGGATCGCCGCCGTGGCGCGCGAAAAGCGCGGGCAGTAAGCGCGCGCCGTGTCGCCAAAAGCCGCCTTCGGGCGGCTTTTTTGTTGCGCCTTGCGCGAATTGTTCCACCTTGGGGGGCCGGAATGTTACATTTACCCTAATCAATCCCGACCTCGGAGCGAACATGTTCAAGGACTTGCGCATCAAGAACAAGCTGTATCTGGGTTTCGGCACCATCCTGACCCTGATCCTGGCCCTGCTGGCGATGGCCTACAACAATTTCTCGCAATTGTCCGAAGCCAGCGCCTGGGACCGGCACACCATTGACGTGCTCCACGAGATCGACGAAATCAAGATCGCGATGCTGGAGGTGCAAGGCGAGAAACGCGGCTATGTGCTGACTGGCGACGAGCGCTACCTGACGCCCGGCCGCGACGAGGAGTCGGCGCTGCGCGAACATCTCGAGAAAGCAGCCGTGCTCACGGCCGATAACGTGCAGCGCTCCACGCGCTTCAAGCAAATTGCCGCCACCAGCGCCGAATGGATTCACACCATCATCCATCCCATGATCGAAAAGCGGCGCGCCCTGGGCAACGCGCCCGGCACGGCCGAGGTCATGGCCAAGGCCACCCAGCTGTCCGACGGATTTTCCAGCGTCAGCAATATGTTCAAGCAGCTCGATGCCGCCACCGCGGACGAAACCGCCCTGCTGGCGCAGCGCAGCAAGGAGTCGGCGCGGCTCCAGCAGACCATGCAGCTGCTGCTCAGCGCAGGTGGGGCCGTGTGCGTGGCGCTGGCCCTGATGGCCGCCTTCCTGCTGGCCAAGGCGATCGTGGCGCCGCTGGGCAACCTGACCGAGGCCGTCAACCGGATCGGCGCCGGCGAGCCGGGCGCGCGCGTGAAGATCGTCTCGAACGACGAACTGGGCCAGGTGAGCCATGAATTCAACCGCATGGCCCAGACCATCCAGGACAGCCAGGCCAGCGAGCTGGCCGCCACCAACTTGCTCCGATCAAAGGTCGACAGCGTGCTCGACGTGGTCTCGCGCGCGGCCTCGGGCGACCTGACGGGCAGCATCGGGATCGGCGGCGACGATGCCATCGGGCGCCTCGGCGAAGGCTTGCGCACCATGTTCGACAATCTGCGCAAACTGATCAACAACGTGCAGAAGGCCGGCATCCAGGTCACCACCTCGGCCACCGAGATCGCCGCCTCGGCCAAGCAGCAGGAAGCGACCGGCATCGAACAGGCCCAGACCAGTGTCGAAATCCTGTCGACGACCAAGGAGATCTCGTCGAACACCCAGCAGCTGCTCAAGACCATGGAGGACGCCACCGCCGTGGCCGACTACACCACCAGCGCCACGGCCGACGCCCAGACCAATCTCAAGCGCATGGACGCGACCATGCAGCACATGGTCGCGGCCACCGACTCGATCAACGCCAAGCTGGCCGCGCTGTCGGAGAAGGCCAGCAACATCAACTCGGTCCTGACCACCATCACCAAGGTGGCCGACCAGACCAACATCCTGTCGCTGAACGCGGCGATCGAGGCCGAGAAGGCGGGCGACGCCGGGCGCGGCTTCTCGGTGGTGGCCACCGAGATCCGGCGCCTGGCCGACCAGACCTCGGTGTCGACCTGGGACATCGAGCAGATGCTCAAGGAGATGCAGTCGGCCGTCTCGGCGTCCGTGATGGGCATGGACAAATTCTCCGAGGAGATCCGGCGCAGCGTGGGCGAGGTGCGCCAGGTCGGCGAGCAGCTCTCGGCGGTGATGGACCAGGTGCAGAAGCTGGCGCCCCAGTTCGACCTGGTGTTGCAGGGCATGCAGTCGCAGGCGGTGGGCGCCTCGCAGATCTCGGACACGATGATGCAGCTGAACGACGCGACCCAGCAGACGGTCGAATCCTTGAAGGCCACCAGCGAAGCGGTGCACCAGCTGCAGTACGCGGCGGGCGACCTGCAGGCGTCGGTGGCCAGTTTCGCGGTCAACACCTGAGGCGGCCATGAAGGTGCTGGTCTTCCACATCGGGCCTGACCGCTACGGCCTGCGCCTGGGTGGGATCGCGCGGGTGCTGCCGGCGCTGGCGCTCAAGCAGCTGCCGCTGGCACCCGATTATGTGGCCGGCCTGCTCGACCTGCACGGTGCGCCCGTGCCCGTGATCGACCTGTCGCGCCTGGCCGGCGCCGATCCCGGGCCGGTCTGGTTCGACAGCCGCATCATCCTGGTCGACCATGCCTGCGAGGACGGCGTGCTGCGCCCGCTGGGCCTGTTGGCCGAGCACGTGCTCGGGGTCGAGGAGGTCGATCCGGCGGCGCTGGCCGGTAGCGGCGTGGCCGGCCCGCCGTTCCTGGGCCAGGTGGCCAGCAGCGGCGCCGGCATGCTGCAGCTGATCGAGCCGGCCGGGCTGCTCACGCCCGCCGCGCGCGCGCTGCTGTTCCCGGCCGAGGCGCTGGCGCCATGAACATCCGCGACCAGCTGCAGGCGGCCACCGGGCTCAACCTGACCCAGCTGGCGGCCGACCGCGCCGTGCGGCGGCGCCTCGGGCAGCTCGGCATGGCCGACGCCGCGAGCTACCTGGGCCAGCTCTCGGGAGCGGAGCTGAACGCCCTGGTCGAGCTGGTGGTGGTGCCGGAGTCGTGGATGTTTCGCGACGCCGACGCGTTCCGGCTGGCCGTGCGCGTGGTGCGCGAGCGGCTCGCCGCTGGCGCCGGCGCCCCGCTGCGGATCGCCTCGGTCCCCTGCGCCGGTGGCGAGGAACCGTATTCGATGGCGATCGCCCTGCACCAAGGGGGCGTGTCGCCCGGCGCCTTCCGCATCGACGCCTACGACCTGTCGGCGCGGGCGCTGGAACGGGCGCGCGCCGCACGCTATTCGAGCAACGCCTTCCGCGGACGCAACCACGCCTGGCGCGAACGCTATTTTTCGCGCGTCGGCGACGAGTTCCAGCTGTGCGAGGAAATCCGCTCCCAGGTCCGCTTCAGCCAGGCCAACCTGATCGACCTGGTGGCCGAGACGCCCTACGACCTGGTGTTCTGCCGCAACCTGCTGATCTATTTCGACGAGGCCACCACCAGCGCGGCCATTGCCCGCCTCGACGCGCTGCTGGCCCCCAACGGCCTGCTGTTCGCCGGCTACGCGGAAGTACCCGCCTTCTGCCGCAACGGTTTTAGCGCGCTGCGGGAAGCGGGCGCGTTTGCCCTGCAGCGCCAGCAGCCTGGCGTGGTGCCCGCGCCGCCGGCAGCGCGCCGCAAGCGCCTGGTCGCCGCAGCGCCCGCCGTAGCGCGCCCCCTGGCCGCGCCGCGCACGCTGACCGCGCCGGCGCCGCCGCCCGACGTCGCCAGCCAGCTGGCCCAGGCGCGCCAGCTGGCCGACCAGGCCCGCTTCGGTCCCGCCGCCAGCGCCTGCCAGGCGGTGCTGGCGCTGGCGCCCGATTCGGCCGAAGCCTATTTCATCCTCGGCATGATCAGCGAATGCGAGTGCAAGAGCGGCGTGGCAGACCAGTACTGGCGGCGCTGCATCTACCTGCAGCCGGACCACTACGAAGCGCTGTGCCACCTGGCCTTGTTGTCCGAGCAATGCGGCAACGGGCCGCAGGCTGCCGCCTTCAAGCGGCGCGCCGCGCGCGTCTACCAGCGCCAGCTGGGCGGGAGCATCCAATGAACACGAGCCACAACGATTGCTGGAACAAGATCGGCGTGGTCGGCGACCAGAGCTGCGAGAAGCTGGCCGTGCACGTCCATTGCCGCAATTGCGAAGTGTACGCCGGCGCCGCCCAGCGCAATTTGCAGCGCCCGGTCGGCGCCGGCTATCGCGAAGAATGGGCCCTGCACTTTCGCCAGCCGCTGGCCGAACGGGCCGCCGACGACGCCTCCGCCCTGGTGTTTCGCATCGGCCGCGAATGGCTGGCGCTGCCGACCGCGCTGGTGGCCATGGTGGCGCCGCAAGCGCCCAGCCATGCGCTGCCGCACCGCAGCGGGCGCGGCCTGCTCGGCGTGGTCAACGTCGGCGGCACGCTGCTGCCCTCGGTGGCGCTGACGGAGCTGTTCGGGATCGACGCCCAGCAGGGGGTGGCCCAGGCCGGACGCCACGTGTTCGCGCGCCTGATCGTGATGCGATGGGAGGCCCAGTCGTTCGCCCTGCCGGTGGCCGACCTGCACGGCATCGTGCGCTATGCAGCCGGCACGGCGCGCGCGCCGGCGGCGACCATCAACAAGGGCTTGCAGCGCTTCCTGACCGGGGTGGTCAGCGCCGGCGAGCTGCAGGTTGGCCTGCTCGACGCGCCCCTGCTCGGGCACCAGCTGGCGAGGTTGCTGCGATGAGCCACGAGCAGACCGGCGACATGAGCCAGTTCTCCATGCTGGACCTGTTCCGCATCGAGGCGGACGGCCAGAGCCAGGCCTTGACGTCCGGCCTGCTCGCGCTCGAACGTGGCACCGGCGACGGCGCCACTCTCGAGGCCATGATGCGGGCCGCGCACTCGATCAAGGGGGCCGCCGCGATCGTCGGGCTCGACGTGGTGGTGCAACTGGCGCACGGGATGGAGGACGCTTTCGTCGCCGCCCAGCACGGCAAGCTGCAGCTCACGCCCGAGCGCATCGACGCGCTGTTGGCCGGGGTCGACCTGGTGCTGCAGTTCTCGCGGCTGGGCGAAGGCGCCGCCGAGGCCTGGCTCGACCTGAACGCGGCGCGCATCGGCGCCACGCTCGATTCGATCGCAGGCATCGCGCTGATCGAGTCGGCCGGGCCGGTTCCGCTCGAAGCGCCGTACGAGCCTCCCGTGCAGGCCGAGCCGGCGCCGCGCGCCGCCCCGGCCAGGCAGCAAAACTTCGACCGCCTGCTGGCGCTGGCCAGCGAAACGCGCATCAGCGCGCACCAGATGCATCCGCTGATCCACTCGCTGCAACGCTTCAAGCGCGGCCAGCGCGGCCTGTTCCAGGCACTTGAACAACTGCACGAGGCACTGGTGCGCAAGGGCGACCCGGCACTGCTCGAACGGTCGGCGCTGGCGCTGCAAAAGGCCGCTCCGCTCAAGCAGTTCGTGCTCGAACACCTGGCCGAGAGCGAGGCCTACGAGCGGCGCCTGCTGGTGGGCTCGAAGAACCTGGTCGACGAGGTGCTGGCGCTGCGCATGCGCCCTTTCCGCGACGGCGTGCAGGCGTCTCCGCGCATGGTGCGCGACCTGGCGCGCAGCCTGGGCAAACAGGTCCAGCTACACATCCGCGGCGAGGACACGCTGGTCGACCGCGACATCCTGGCCAGCATCGAGAGCCCGCTCAACCACATGCTGCGCAACGCCGTCGACCATGGGATGGAGGCGCCGCAGGAACGGCTGGCCGCCGGCAAGCCGGCGCTGGGCAGCATCGTGCTCGAGGCGCGCCACCGGGCCGGCATGCTCAGCATCGACATCAGCGACGACGGGCGCGGGGCCGACCCCGAGCGCATCCGCGGCGCCATCGTCGAGCGCCAGCTGGCCAGCGGCGCGATGGCCGCCGCCATGTCGGCGGCCGAACTGATGGAGTTCCTGTTCCTGCCCGCGTTCAGCCTGAAGGATGTCACCAGCACCGTCTCCGGGCGCGGCGTCGGGCTCGACATCGTGCTGCAGGCCGTGCGCGCCCTGAACGGCACGGTGCGCCTCGAGTCCGACGCCGGCGCCGGCTTTCGCAGCGCGCTCACGCTGCCGCTGACCCAGTCCATCATGCGCCTGCTGGTGCTCGACGTGCAGGGCGAGGCCTACGCCATCCCCATCGTCAAGGTCGAGCGGGTGCTCAAGGTGGCGCGCACCGAGATCCACACGCTCGAGAGCAAGCAATTTTTCGAACACGGCGGCGAGCACCTGGGGCTGGTCTCGGCGGCCCAGGTGCTCGAACTGGGCCAGCACGCCGGTGGCGCCGATGAGCTGTCGGTGGTGGTGATCGGCAGCGGCCAGCGCCGCTACGCGCTGGTGGTCGACGCCATCCGCGGCGAACAAAGCCTGGCGGTGCAGTCGCTCGAACCGATTTTCGGCAAGATGCGCGACATCAGCGCCGCCGCCCTGCTCGACAACGGCGCGCCGCTGCTGATCCTCGACGTGCCCGACCTGCTGCTGTCGATTGACAAGCTGCTGCACGAGGGCGCGCTGCACCAGCTGGCCGAAGGGGTCGCCGCCGGCAAGGCCAAGGCCAAGCGCATCCTGGTGGTCGACGATTCGCTCACGGTGCGCGAAATGGAGCGCAAGCTGCTGCACGGGCGCGGCTACCAGGTCGACATCGCCATCGACGGCATCGACGGCTGGAACGTGGTGCGCAGCGGCGACTACGATCTGGTCATCACCGACGTCGACATGCCGCGCATGGACGGCATCGAACTGGTCGGCCTGATCAAGAAGGACATCCACCTGCACCAGTTGCCGGTGATGATCGTCTCCTACAAAGACCGGCCGGAAGACCGCGCGCGCGGCATGACGGCTGGCGCCGACTACTACCTGACCAAGGGCAGCTTCCACGACGAGACCCTGCTCGACGCCGTCGTCGACCTGATCGGCGAGGCAGTGCCGTGAAGATCGGCATCGCCAATGACGTCGCGATGGCCGCCGAGGCGCTGCGCCGGGTGGTGGCCTCGACCAGCGAGCATCAGGTGCTGTGGATCGCGCGCAGCGGCCTGGAGGCAGTGCGCATGTGCGTCGAGAACCGCCCCGACCTGGTGCTGATGGACCTGAACATGCCCGAGCTGGACGGGGTCGAAGCGACGCGCCAGATCATGCAGCAGACGCCGTGCGCGATCCTGATCGTCACCGGGCAGCCTCAAGACAGCGTGGGACAGGTGTTTCGCGCGCTGGGCGCCGGCGCGCTCGACGTGACGGCCACGCCGATCCTGCGCGGCGTGCCCGGCGGCGACGCCGAGCTGCTGCACAAGATCAAGACGATCGGCAAACTGGTGCGCGCCGCCGACGCGGCGACCGGCGCGCCGCCGGCCGAACCGGGGGTGGGCGCCTGCGGCCACCTGCTGGCGATCGGCGCCTCGACCGGGGGACCTGCGGCGATCGCCCGGGTGCTGGCCGGCTGGGTCCCGCCGGCGGGCACCGCGATCGTCGTCGTGCAGCACATCGACCAGCACTTCGCGGCCAATTTCTCGCGCTGGCTGGGCGACATGCTGGCGCTGCCGGTGCGCGTGATCGAGCACGGCGACCAGCTCGCCCCCGGAGTGGTGCAGGTGGCGCGCACCAACGACCACCTCACGCTCAGCGCCCACCAGCGCCTGCAATACGACGAGCACCCGGCCGACTACGCATACCGGCCTTCGGTCGACGTGTTCTTCCACTGCGTGGCGCGCAACTGGCAGGGCGAGGCGACCGGCCTGCTGCTGACCGGGATGGGGCGCGACGGGGCCGCCGGGCTGCTGGCGATGCGCCAGGCCGGCATGCACACGATCGCCCAAGACCAGGCCAGCAGCGCGGTGTACGGCATGCCGCGCGCCGCCGCCGACCTCAACGCCGCGGGGCAGATCCTGGCGCTCGACCAGATCGGCCCCGCCCTGCGCAGTAAAATCGGGCACAAGCCCTAGCCACCGGGGAGACCGCCATGTCCACGACCGAAGCCGCGACCGACGCCAGCCAGCTGCGGGTGCTGCTGGTGGACGACCAGATGATCATTGTCGAAGCGATCCGGCGCATGCTGGGCGGGGAGCACGACATCGAATTCGCCTTCGTGACCGACGCGCGCCAGGCGTTGGCGACGGCGCTCGACTGGCGCCCGACGGTGATCCTGCAAGACTTGGTGATGCCCGAGATCGACGGCTTCGGCCTGATCGCCGCCTACCGCGCCGAAGCGGCGCTGGCCTCGGTGCCGGTGCTGGTGCTGTCCTCGAAAGACGATCCCAAGTTCAAGGCGCGCAGCTTCGAGCTGGGGGCCAATGACTACGTGCAAAAGTTGCCCGAGCGCCTAGAACTGGTGGCGCGGGTGCGCTACCACTCGGGTTACGAGCTGTGCCGGCGCCAGCTGGCCGAAGCGCGGCTGGCGCTGCAAGGGCACACCGCCGCGCTCCAGGCTCTACAATAGAGCCAAATCAACCCAGCAAGGAAACACATGACAACGCTCGACCAGGTCTCGGTGACCAAGAAATCGAACATTTACTTCGACGGCAAGTGCGTCTCGCACACGGTACAGCTGGCCGACGGCAGCAAGAAAACGGTGGGCGTAATTTTCCCCTCGACGCTGACGTTCAACACGGGCGCGCCCGAAGAGATGGAACTTGTCGCCGGCAAGTGCCGGGTCCGCCTGGCTGGCGCCGCCGACTGGAATGACTACCAGGGCGGCCAGCGCTTCTCGGTCGGCGCCAACACCGCATTCGACATCGAAACGCTCGAAACGCTCGACTACGTCTGCCACTTCGGCTAAAACCCCAGAAAGCGCGGTAAACCGGGGTCAGAACACGTTTTCGCACAAAAACCGGGGTCAGAACACATTTCCGCTTAAAACCGGGGTCAGAACACATTTTTTACCAAAACGTGTTTTGACCCCGATTTTTAAGCGAAAACGTGTTCTGACCCCGGTTCTTGACCGAAAACGTGTTCTGACCCCGGTTTTGGACCGAAAACGTGTTCTGACCCCGGTTTTTGACCGAAAACGTGTTCTGACCCCGGTTTTTGACTGAAAACGTGTTCTGACCCCGGTTTAGATGAAGACGGGTTCGGGTTCGAGCGTGACGCCGTAGCGGGCCTGCACGTCGGCCTGGATTGCGCGCGCCAGCGCCACCACGTCGGCGCCGGTGGCGCCGCCATTGTTGACCAGTACCAGCGCTTGCTTGGGGTAGACTCCGGCCGCGCCCAGCGAGCGGCCCTTCCAGCCGCACTGGTCGATCAGCCAGCCGGCCGCCAGTTTCTCGCTGCCGTCGGGCTGGCGGTGGTGCACCAGGCCGGGAAAGGCGGCCAGCAGCGCGGCACAGCGCGCCGCGCTCACCACCGGATTCTTGAAGAAACTGCCGGCGTTGCCGATCTGCGCCGGGTCGGGCAACTTGCGGCGCCGGATCGCCACCACCGTGTCGCTGACCTGCTGCGCCGTCGGCGCCACCCAGCCCGCTTCGGCCACCGCTTGCGCCAGCTCGGCGTATTTCAGGTTCGCCTGCCAGGCCAGCGGCAGCGCCAGCGTGACGTCGACGATCGCCAGGCCTGCCCCCGCCCCATGCTTGAAGATGCTGTCGCGGTAGGCGAAACGGCACTCTTGGGCCGTCAGCGTACGCTGCGCGCCGCTGGACAGCTCGACCACCGTCAGCGCGTGAAACACCTCGCACATCTCCGCGCCGTAGGCACCGATGTTCTGGATCGGCGCCGCCCCCACCGTGCCGGGAATCAGCGACAGGTTCTCCAGCCCGCCCAACCCCTGCGCCAGCGTCCATTGCACGAAGCCATGCCAGTTCTCGCCGGCCGCCGCGCGCACCAGCGTGCACCCGCCCTCGACGCCGAGCACGCTGCGTCCCCGCATCGCCATGTGCAGCACCAGGCCGTCGAAATCGCCCGTGAGCAAGATGTTGCTGCCCCCGCCCAGCAGCAGGCGCGGCAAGCTTGCCAGCGCCGGCTCGGCCAGCGCCGCCACCAGCGCGGCCGTCGATTCGACCCGCAGGTAGTGGCGCGCCCGGGCGGCAATGCCGAAGCTGTTCAGGGTCTGGAGCGGGAAATCGTGGGCGATGGCGAGGTCTGGATGCATGGGATACCGGTTTTTTGCTCGATTATAGAGGCTATCGCGCAAAAAACCAGCGCACCACCCCGGCGCGGACCTGGTTGTCCGTTAAAATGTCGGCATTCATCATCTTGCAATAAAAAGGATCTACCATGCCCTCGTTTGATGTCGTCTCCGAAGCAGACATGATCGAAGTGAAAAACGCCGTCGAGCAGTCCAACAAGGAAATCACCACCCGGTTCGATTTCAAGGGCAGCTCGGCCAAGGTCGAACAGAAAGAGGCCGAATTGACCGCCTTCGCCGATTCCGATTTCCAGCTCTCCCAAGTGCGCGACGTGCTCACCAACAAGTTGGCCAAGCGCAAGGTCGACGTGCGTTTCCTCGATGTGGGCAAGATCGAAAAAATCGGCGGCGACAAGGTCAAGCAGCTCATCAAGATCAAAAACGGCATCGAAACCGAGGACGCCAAAAAGATCACGCGCCTGATCAAGGACAGCAAGATGAAGGTGCAGGCCAGCATCCAGGGCGAATCGGTGCGCATCACCGGCGCCAAGCGCGACGACTTGCAGGCGGCCATGGCCATGCTGCGCAAGGACGTGCCCGACATGCCGCTCGAATTCAATAATTTCCGCGATTGATGGGCCAGCGCGGAGCCAGACAGGGGCCCCGCGCGGGAAGTTCCCGCATGAAGCCCACCCGTGCTTAGGGTAGAATTGAGCCTGCGCAAACGCGCTGCAAGAATAATAGGTAGTTAAGGGATAGCAATGAAACGTGTTGATGATTTCCGCCTGCGTCTGGGCGACAAGGAATATGTGCCGATCATGGTCGGCGGCATGGGGGTCGATATTTCGACCTCGGAACTGGCCCTCGAAGCGGCCCGCCTGGGCGGCATCGGCCACATTTCGGATGCCATGGTGCACGACGTGTCGGACCGCAAGTTCGACACCACCTTCATCAAGGACAAGACCAAGACCTACAAGTTCAACATCAACAATATGGACAAGGCGGTGGTGCAGTTCGACCTGGGCCGCCTGGCCGAGGCGACCGTCAACCACGTGCGCTCGACCATGGAAGCGAAGCGCGGGGACGGCCTGATCCTGG
This sequence comes from Pseudomonadota bacterium, assembly GCA_040390195.1. Classification (GTDB taxonomy): domain Bacteria; phylum Pseudomonadota; class Gammaproteobacteria; order Burkholderiales; family Burkholderiaceae_D; genus Telluria_A. Next base: position 26,279 of record JAZJYV010000099.1, read on the forward strand.
TCAACTGCATGGAAAAGCTGACCATGAACTCGCCGCGCGAGACGCTGCGCACGCGCCTGGCCGCCGCGCTCGACGCCGGCATCGACGGCATCACCATGTCGGCCGGGCTGCACCTCGGTTCCTTCGCGCTGATCGCCGACCACCCGCGCTTTCGCGACGCCAAGCTGGGCATCATCGTCTCCTCGGTGCGCGCACTGCAACTGTTCCTGCGCAAGGTCTCCAAGCTCGACCGCCTGCCCGACTACATCATCGTCGAAGGCCCGCTGGCCGGCGGCCACCTCGGTTTCGGCCTCGACTGGGCCGACTACGACCTGCACACCATCATGGACGAGGTCCACGCCTACCTGCGCGCCGAACAGCTGGCCATCCCCGTGATCGCCGCCGGCGGCGTCTTCACCGGCTCGGACGCGGTCGGTTTCCTGGAAAAAGGCGCCGGCGCCGTGCAGGTGGCGACCCGCTTCACCATCACCGACGAATGCGGCCTGCCCGACAGCGTCAAGCAGGAATACGTGAAGGCGAGCGAGTCGGACATCATCGTCAATGGCATCTCGCCAACCGGCTATCCGATGCGCATGCTCAAGAACACGCCAGCCATCGGCTCGGGCATCCGCCCCGGCTGCGAATCCTACGGCTACCTGCTCGACGCCACCGGCAATTGCTCCTACATCAACTCCTACAACCGCGAAGTGCTGGCCAATCCGGACGCCAAGACGGTGGTGGTGATGGACAAGACTTGCCTGTGCACCCACATGCGCAACTTCAATTGCTGGACCTGCGGCCACTACACCTACCGCCTCAAGGACACCACCCACCAATTGGCCGACGGCAGCTACCAGATGCTCACGGCCGAACATGTGTTCCAGGATTACCAGTTCAGCGTCGACAACCAGATCGCACTGCCGCCGCGCCGGGAAGCCAACCCGGCCTGAGTCCGACCCGCAGCGCCGAAGGGCCACGCCAGGCGTGGCCTTTTTCTTTTGCGCCAAAGCTTTTTCCGTCATTTAATTTTCAGTAGTGTGGGGAACATCGGTCGCGCCGCGGCAGTCAAAACAAGTTACGGGCCTGTGCCCGATACTTCAGGAGGACCACCATGCCTGTCAGTCCGCCTGCGCCCACTGCCGCCTTCCTGATCGACCCGGAAGGCCGCATCAGTTCGTGGAATCCCAGCTGTGAGCAACTGTTCGGGCGCCCCACAAGTGAGACGGTCAGCCAACCCCTGTCGATCCTGTTGACGGCGCAGTCGGCGGCCAAGTGCGCCACCGACTGGCCGCCCCAGGCATTGCTGGCGCTGACCGGGACGGTCGCGCAGCTGCAGCTGATGCCCCAATTTTCCGATGACGGCGCCTTCCACGGCTGCGTCGCGTCCGTCACCTTGGCCGACCAGCCGCCCGCCAGCGAAGCGGAGAAGGTCCGGCGCACGCCGCTGGCGGCCATCGTCGACGCCTTCGCCGGCACCTTCTACATCATCGACCGCAACAGCCGTTTCGTGCTCTGGAACCGCAATCTCGAACGTTACGTGGAGATGACGCCCGAGCAGCTGGCCCGGGCCAATGCCCTCGACCTGTTCGACGAGGCCGACAAAATGCGTGTCGAGCAAAACATTCGCGCCGTGTTCGAGGAGGGGGTCGCCGTCATGGTCGAGGCCAACTGCAAGGGCCAGCAGGGCACGGTCACGCCGTTCCTGCTGTGCGGCTCACGCATCGAATGCGACGCCGTTCCCTACCTGTGCGGCCTGGGCTTCGACATCTCCGAGCGCCGCGCCCAGGAGACGAAACTGCGGCTGCTCGAACGCGCCCTGCACGCTGCCAGCAACGGCATCCTGATCACCCGCTGCTGCGGCGCCGACAATGTGATCGAGTACGTCAACCCGGCCTTCGAGCGCATCACCGCTTACCCGGCCGCCGAGGCGCTGGGACGCGACGCGCGCTTCCTGGCTGCGCCCGAACTTGACAAGGAAGATCGCGCGCGCCTGCGCGAGGCGATCCATGAGCGGCACGCACTGAACGTCGTGTTTCGCAACCAGCGGCGCGACGGCACGCTGTTCTGGAATGACCTGACCATCACGCCGGTGCTCAACGAGGCCGGCGTGGCCACCCATTACATCGGCGTGCTCGATGACGTAACAGCCTCGCGCCAGCGCACCGCCGACCTCGAACATGAAGTCAACCACGACGCCCTCACCGGCCTTGCCAACCGCAACCTGCTGTGGGACCGGCTGGGCCAGGCGCTGCACGTCGCCCAGCGCAACAAGACGATGGTGGCCACGCTGATGCTCGACCTCGACCACTTCAAGCAGATCAACGACAGCTTCGGCCACGATGCCGGCGACGAGGTGCTCACCGCCATGGCCCGGCGCCTTCAGGCGGCCGTGCGCGAGAGCGACACGGTGGCGCGCCTGTCCGGCGACGAATTCGTGCTGGTGCTGTCGAACCAGCCGTCGCTGCGCTACACCATGCGCATGATCGACCGCCTGCGCAGCAGCATTGCCAAGCCGGTGGCCTTCGACAACAAGCAAATTCCGGTCGGGGCCAGCATCGGCGTGAGCGTCTATCCGCACGACGGCAACAATGTGTTCGACCTGGTGCGCGCGGCCGACGTCGCCATGTACCATGCCAAGAGCGCCGGCAAGGGCGACGCCCACTTCTTCTCGACCGACATGACCAGCTGCACGGCGGCCAAGGCGCACATGGAAACGGCGATGCGCCGCGGGCTCGAGAACGGCGAGTTCTTCCTGCTGTTCCAGCCGCGCCTGAACCTGGTCAGCGGCAAGGTGAGCAGCGTCGAGGCGCTGCTGCGCTGGCGCCATCCGGAGCGCGGCACGCTGCTGCCGGCCGACTTCCTCGCCGAGGCCGAAGACAATGGCCTGATTGTGCCGATCGGCGCGCGCGTGCTCGACCTGGTGTGCGATCTTCTGACCCGGTTCAAACTGGGCGGGCATGCGCTGCCGGTGGCGATGAACGCCTCGTTTCGCGAACTGAACCAGCAAGACTACGCGCGCCAGATCGGCGAGCGCCTCGGGCGCCTGCAGCTGGCGCCGGGCTGCCTCGAACTGGACGTGAGCGAGGAGGACCTGCTGCGCAATCCGGAACTGGGGCGCAGCCTGGCCGACGAGCTGCACGCGATCGGCGTCAAGCTGTCGGTCGACGAATTCGGCGACGGCATGAGCAGCCTGAGCTACCTGGAATCGCTGGACCTGTGCCAGCTCAAGCTCGCCCGCGCCTCGGTGGGGGCGATCTGCGGCACCGCCAAGGCCGGGCCGCTGGCCAAGGCCACCATCGACATTGCCCATGACCTGTCCCTGCGCGCCATCGCCGAGGGGGTCGAAAACCAGGTCCAGCTCGACTTCCTGCGCACCCATGGCTGCGACGCCGCGCAGGGCAATTTCCTCAGCGCGCCGCTCGGCGTGGAGGCGCTTGAACAGTTTATTGATGCCCCTCATGAACTTTTTCCCGCAGCGGTGGTCTAAGGAAACTGGGGCTATAAGATCATGAAGCTGGCTGAATTCATTCGCACCGAGAAGGTCGCCATCCTCGATGCCTGGGAACACTTTGCGCAAGACATCGTCGCCGGCCATGCGCTGGACGTGTCGACCCTGCGCGATCACGCCTCCGGCATCCTGGAGGTCATCGCCGACGACCTCGACAATTCACAGTCGGACGAGCAGCGCTCGTCCAAATCGCGGGGCCAGACGCCCCATGGCACGCAGGAAACCCAGGCTGAGCTGCACGGCGCGGCGCGTCTGCTCGAAGGCTTTAGCGTCAGCGACGCCATGTCCGAGTTCCGCGCCCTGCGCGCCAGCGTCCTGCACCTCTGGAGCATCAAGTCGCCGCAAGACCGCAGTGCCGTGCTCGACGACGTCACCCGCTTCAACGAAGCGATCGACCAGACCATGACGGAATCGCTGCAACGTTTTTCAGGCGACAAGGACCGCCAGGTGCGCTTGTTTTCCGCGCTGCTGACCGCCTCGCCGGATTTGAACTTCATCGTCGACCTCGACGGCAAATTGCAGTACTCCAACCTGGCGTTTGCCACACGCTTTGGCGGCGTGCCCAGCGCCCTGCGCGATCGCAATCTGTTCGAACTGTGCGCGCCGGCCAGCGCCGACATCGCCGGCCAGGTGCGCGAAGTGGCACAAACGGGCCGCACCTACCGCAGCGAGTGGCAGGTGCACCCGCCCGGCAAGCGCCAGCAGATCTACGAGTGCCTGCTGGTGCCGGTGGTCGATACGCGCGGCGCGATCGAGGCGGTGGCCGGTTCGGCGCGCGATATCAGCGAGCGCAAGCGCACCGAGGAGCGCATCCGTCGCAGCGCCAACTACGACGCGCTCACCGGCCTGCCGAACCGCAGCCTGTTTGCCGACCGCCTCAGCCAGGAAATCCGCCACGCCACGCGCGACGCCACGCCGCTGGCCTTGCTGTTCATCGATCTCGACGGCTTCAAGGAAGTCAACGACGTGCTCGGCCATGCCGCCGGCGACCAGTTGCTCAAGCAGGTGGCCCTGCGCATCAGCGGCTGTGTGCGCGGCACCGACACCGTGGCACGGCTGGGCGGCGACGAATTCACCGTGATCCTCACCGACATGAACCAGCCGCAGCACATCGACAGCCTGGCGCAGGAAATCCTGGCCAAGCTGGACCAGCCGTTCGCCCTGATCCGCGGCCGGGCCAACGTCTCGGCGAGCATCGGCATCGCCGTGTTTCCGCAAGACGGAGCCACGCCGGACGACTTGTTGCTCCATGCGGACGCGGCCATGTACGCGGCCAAGCATGCCGGACGACACTGCTACCGCCAATACTCGGGCGCCCCGCGTGGCGGCGCGCCCTCGCACTGAGTCGGGCAATGCCCAAGGGGTCAGACCCCGGTTGCGGCGGCGCCTGCAAAACGGGGTCAGACCCCCAACAGAAGAACCGGGGTCTGACCCCTTGGTACGCGGCCAAGCATGCCGGGCGACACTGCGACCGCCAATACTCGGGGCGGCGCGCCCTCGCACTGAGCCGGACAATGCCCGAGGGGTCAGACCCCGGTTTTTCTTTTCGAGGGGGTCTGACCCCGGTTGCGGCGGCGCCTGCAAACCGGGGCCTGCCCCCTGAACCCAGCGCTAGCCCTCGGTATTGATCCGGTTTACCAGCGCGCCGAGCACTTCCTCAGCCAGCTCGTTATTCACCTGGCAGGTGCCCGCATTCTCGTGCCCGCCGCCACCGTATTCGAGCATCAAGGCCCCGATATTGGTCTTGGACGTGCGGTTCAGGATCGACTTGCCGGTGGCGAACACGGTGTTCTGGTTCTTCAAGCCCCACAGCACGTGGATCGAGATGTTCGTCTCCGGATACAGCGCGTAGATGATGAAGCGGTTGCCGGCGAAAATGGTCTCTTCCTTGCGCAAGTCCAGCACCACCAGGTTCTTGTGCACGGTGGCGCAGCGCCGGATCTGGTCCTTGCACTTCTGGCTGTGCTCGAAATACAGCTCCTTGCGCTCAACCACGTCCGGCAAGGCCATGATCTGGTCGATCGTGTGGTTCTTGCAATAGTCGATCAAGTCCATCATCAGGTTGTAGTTCGAGATGCGAAATTCGCGGAAACGGCCCAGGCCGGTGCGCGCGTCCATCAGGAAGTTGAGCAAGTCCCAACCCTTGGGATCGAGCACTTCCTCGCGGTTGAACTGGGCCGCGTCGCCCTTGTCCACGGCCGCCATCATGTCGAACCAGGCCGCCGGGAACACCATGGCGCCGCCGTAGAAGTCGTACACCACGCGCGCCGCCGATGGCGCCTCCGGATGGATAATATGGTTGCTGCGGTCGCCCGTGTTGCGGATCGTCTCCGACAGGTGGTGGTCGAACGCCAGGTGGATGCCCGGCACATAGGGCAGATTGGTCGAAATATCCCTGTCGCTGATGGCAATTTTGCCATCTTGCATATCCTTCGGATGGACGAACAGGATCTCGTCGATCATGTCCAGGTGCTTCAACAACACGGCACAAACGAGGCCATCGAAATCGCTACGGGTGACGAGGCGGAATTTTTTTGCATCAGAAGACATTGGATCACCCTCAGTAGTGTGAAAACTTTCAGTTATCATACCGCGCTAAATAGATGCTGCACAGGCATTGCGCGCAAGATGCACCATAAATCCGCAGGCTGCATTCCAGACCCCGATTCGTGCAGGCTGTCGCAAACGGGTGGCCGCTGCGGCGGCAAAAGCATAAAGTTGCATCATCCCAATATAATTTGATCGGGAAAAACGGATTTTTTTCGCGGCCGGCGGCGCACATTGCATTACACTCGCCGCTGGCCACAGCAATTTGACACTCAGGATTACCGCATGCACGCACGGCGCCCCAATCAAGAACACGTCGCCCGCCTCCTGGCCTGGCTGCACCGCGGCTTCGACGCCACCGCGACCTGGGTTACACAGTTGTCGTGGTGGAAGTTTTTCCTGTTCGCCGTGCTGGCCCTGATCGCCGGCTCCATTTTGCAGGACGAACTGTTTTCCAGCCCCGGCGAGGAAATCGTCGTGCGCTCGGACAAGAAGCCGCGCAAGAATGACAAGGCCGAGCCCAGCATCCTGATCGACGAGAGCGGCATCCATTTTGATCCCCGCAAGCCGAAACGGGGGGCGGCCAACAAGGCGGAAACGGCCGAGATCGCGCCGGCCGCCCCGTTCGCACCGCCGGCCGCACCGGTGCCGCCGGTGCCGCCCGCCGCGGCGGCCCACCCGGAACCGAGTCCCGGCGAAGTGCACATCGACCTGCCGCCGCAAATCGGCGAGGAGCTCTCGAACGCGATCGACGAGGCGATCGAGAACGCGGCCGAACAGAAAGTGTCGCGCTACCACAAGCAGGCGTCGACCTGGTTCAAGAGTTTCGTGTCGCTGCTGGTGCTGGCCCTGTTCGCCACCAAGGCGCTGGTGGGCGGCAAGAAGCGCGCCGAAGCCCAGACCCAGAGCGCCAACGCAGCCGCCGAGCGCGAATCGATGCAGCGCCAGCTTTCCGAGACGAAGATGCAGATGATGCAGGCCCAGGTCGAGCCCCACTTCCTGTTCAACACCCTGGCTTCGGTCGAATACCTGATCGAGACCAATCCCCCGCGCGCCTCGGCCATGCAGCGCAGCCTGATCCAGTACCTGCGGGCCGTGCTGCCGCAGATGCGTGATAACGCCGTCGTCACCAACCTGGGGCGCGAGGCGGACATGGTCCAGGCCTACCTGAACCTGCTCAAGATGCGCATGGAAGAGCGGCTCACGGTCGACATGCAGATCCCCGACGAGCTGCGCACGGCCGCCTTCCCGCCGATGATGCTGCAATCGATGGTGGAAAATGCGATCAAGCACGGCCTCGAATGCAAGCCCGAGGGCGGCACCTTGAAGATCGTGGCCGAAGTGGCCAATTTCGGCACCCGGCTGCGCGTCATCGTCACCGACGACGGGGTCGGCTTCGGCGTGGTGCCCAGCAACGGCACCGGCCTGGGCTTGCCCACCATCCGCGAGCGCCTCAAGCTGCTGCACGGCGACAAGGGCCAGCTGCACATCGCCGCCAACAGCCCGAGCGGCGTGATCGCCACCATCGAGGTGCCTTACCAATCGCGTTGAATCGATTGATTTACGGGTCGATTCAATGAATAATTGTCGCACTCACATCCAGACAGACACACCATGCCAACTGCAATCATTGCCGACGACGAAAGACTGATGCGCGACCAGCTGCGCCTGCGCCTGAACCAGGTGTGGCCCGAACTGGAAATTGTCGGCGAGGCCAAGAACGGCGACGAGGCCATCGAGCTGGTCGCCGAACTCAAGCCGGACCTGACCTTCCTCGACATCCGCATGCCGGGCAAGACTGGCATGGAGGCCGCGCGCGTGATCGGCAACCAGAGCAACATCGTGTTCGTCACCGCCTACGACCAGTACGCGGTCGAAGCGTTCGAGCGCGGTGCCGTCGACTATGTGCTCAAGCCGCCCGAGCAGGAGCGCCTGCAGGTGACGGTCGAGCGCCTCAAGGCGCGCCTGGCCAAGCCGAAAGAGGCGGTCAACGAGAGCGTCACGGCGATGCTGTCGCAGCTGGCCGAGAAGATGGCCGCGCCCAAGCCGGCCTATCTGCAGTGGATCCAGGCCAGCATTGGCCAGGATTTGCGCATGATCCCGGTCGAGGAGATCCTGTTTTTCCGCTCGGACGAGAAATACACCTGCGTGCAGACCGACAAGTTCGAAGCCCTGATCCGCAAGCCCGTGCGCGACCTGGCCGAGGAACTCGATCCGGCCCTGTTCTGGCAGATCCACCGCGCCACGCTGGTGAACGTGAACGCGATCGAAGGCGTCACCCGCGACATCCGCGGCCGCCACTTGGTGCTCATCAAGGGTAAGACCGACAAGCTCGAAGTGAGCCGCAGTTTCCTGCACCTGTTCAAGCAGATGTGAGTCCCCGACGGCTCATGGTGGAAGGCGCTGCGCTTTTCCACCCTACGGGCCGTCGAGAATCGTCCCCGACGGGTCATGGTGGTGGGCGCTGCGCTTTTCCACCATGAGCCGCCAATAGCGCACGATTGCGTCGCATCAAGCGCCACGCCGCGACACGCCGTAATGTGGCAAACGGGGCGCGCCTTCGCGTGCCACCCACCGCGAGCGCGCTCCATGACCTCCACCCATCGCATCCGGCGCTGGCGCCCTGCCCTGTTCGCGCTCGGCTTTCTGGGCGGGCAACTGGCCGCTCGCGCCTTGTGGCGGCGGCGCGCGCGTCGCTTTGCCAGCAACCACGGCGACGATATCATTGCCAACGCCAGCGAAGCGATCATCTCGACCGACGCCTCGCAAACCATCGTGCTGGTCAATCGTTCGGCCGCGGCCATCTTCGCCACCACCGTGGCCGAGATGCAGGGGAAATCGCTGGGCGAATTCATTTCGCCGATGCCGGTCGCCGACACCAGCGGCACCAGCTATTTCGGCGAGCGCGTCGGCCGCAGCGGGCGCCGCGCCACCGATTATGCCGTCACTGGCGTGCGCGCCGACGGCGAGACGTTTCCCCTCGAAGGCTCGATCTCGAGCGTGCTCGAAGGCAGCAAACCGATCCACACCATCATCTTGCGCGACGTCACCGAGCGCCAGCAAGTGCAGGAGAAACTGGCACGCTCGCACGCCCAGCTGCGCCAGTTGTCGGCCGCGCTGCAAACCATCCGTGAGGAAGAGCGCTCGCACATCGCGCGCGAGCTGCATGACGACCTGGGCCAGTTGCTCGCCTCGCTGCGCATGGACCTGACGCTGCTGCAATCGGCCGAGTCCTCACCGGCCAGTCTGCACCTGATCAATACCATGGAGGCGAACCTGCTCACGGCCATCATTTCGCTGCGTCGAATCGCCAGCAACCTGCGTCCGCGCGCGCTCGACGAGGGCGGCTTGTACTTCGCCTTGCAAGGCTTGCGCGACGATTTTACCGAGCGCTTCGGCGTCCCTTGCGCGCTGTACGCCGACGAGGACGAGCTGCGCATCGACGACGCCACCAGCACCGCGATTTTCCGCATCGTGCAGGAGGGGCTGACCAACATCGCGCGCCACGCCCAGGCCAGCAGCGTGACGCTGAACCTGTACCGCATCGACGGCGACCTCTTGATCACGCTGCGCGATGACGGGCGCGGGATTGCACCGGCGGACATGGAAAAGGCCGAATCGCTCGGCCTGGTGGGAATGCGGGAGCGGGTCTGGGCGATGCACGGCGAGATCACGATCAGTCCTGACGACCCGACCGGCACCCGCATTGACATCACCCTCCCGCTAAAGTCGCATCAGAAATTGTGATGCACACCCACGCCGTAGTACTTGACGTCGGTTGCCGCCTTCTTGTCCGACAAATCGGCGTAGATGAAGGTGCGCTTGGACAGGTTGTACTCGTAGCCGACCGAAGTCTGCTTGGTCTTGACGGCGCCGTCCGGCGTTTTCTGGCCGTAACCGAGCAGGAAGCGCCCGGCACCGACGGTGTAGTTGGCACCGACCAGCCAGCCCTTGGTGTTGGGATTGATGGCCTTGCTGTGGTCCTGGTTCTGGCGCGCGTAGGTGGCCATCAGCTTCAGGTCGGCCATCGGATTGACCGAAATGCCTGCGTGCAACAGCTTCGTTTCGACCGTATTGCGTTCGTAGCCGAACATGGCGGCAATGTTGCCTTCCTTGTACGTCAAGGCGATCGAGAACGGATTGGCGGAAGCTTCCGCGCCAGCTGCGTATTGCGGCGCTGCAGCCGTGCCGCGACCGACCAGCACTGGGCCGCCGTTGGCTTCCTTGCTGCCGATGGTCAGGTTCAATTGCAGGCCGCCCATGAGCGGGCTGGTGTACCAGACGGCGTTGTTGAAGCGGTCGTTCGAGCTGCCTGCGGCGTCGAGCGGCTGGCTGGTGTAGCCGGCCACTTCGATGTCGCTCTTGAAGCCAGGGGTGCCGGAAATGCCGTTGAACGGGTCGAACGCGTCCTTGGCGTCCTGCACGGCGGTCACGCCGCGGCCGATACGAATCATGCCGAAGCCGCCTTGCAGGCCGACCCGGGTCTGGCCCTGGAACAGCGGACGGGTGCCGGACTCAACGGTACCCGTGTCCGGCTCGTAACGCATTTCCAGCTGGAACAGCGCTTTCAAGCCTTCGCCCAGGTCTTCCGTGCCCTTGAAGCCAAGCTTGTTGCTGTCGCGCTTGGTGACGGCCAAAGTCTTGTCGGTCACCTTGGCGATGCCATCGTCGATGGCGCCGTACACCGTCACCGAACTTTGAGCTTGAGCCGCGCCGAATGCGCTCACCAGGGCGAGGGCCAGAATAGTGTGTTTCATGAGTCAGTCCTTGAGTGGTAAAGGCGACATCATGCTTGCCAAATACTTCAGGATCATGACAGCGTGAAACTGTTGCATATTGTACTCAGCGGGCGATGCAGCTCACTCATGAGCCGTCACCACCTGTACATCGACGGCTGGACTACTTCAAGCGGCAACTAAGCAGCCAATAGTATTCGAGGCGCACGATCCTGATCTCGCGCACCGAGGAAGCGAGCTTTTTGCGCAAGCCGCTGTCCGATGGATAGGTTTTTGGAATTTCATAGCGCTCGCCATCGGGCGCGGTGCGGATCTGGTAGGTGTTGCCTTCCATATCAGTGCGCGCCACGGTGTCGCTCACGCCCTCGACATAGCAGTCGTCGAGCAGCACGACAAACAAATCCTTGCCCAGGCGCGCGCGCAGGTGGGCCAGGAAGCGCTCCTGCTGCTCGCGCTTGACGTGCGACCACCACAGGCCGATGAACACGGCGCTGAAGCTGCCGATGTCTTCCGGCAGGTTCCAGGCATCGGCCACGCGGAACGTCACCTTTTCGGGCGGCAGCGCGCGCAGCATGCCCATCGCGATCATTTCAGGATTGATGTCGGTGGCCAGCACCCGCTCGGCCGTCTCGGCCAGGGTGCGGGTCCAGAAGCCGGTGCCGCAGGCCAATTCCAATACCGTGTGGCCGCGCAAGGTCTCGGCCAGGTGGCCGTGCATGGCGGCCAGGTCGTCCTGGCGCTCGGCGCGGTCGTACACGCGGTCGTGGTTGGAGGCGCTCTTGGCGTAGTACTGTGCGGATTGTTCGCTGATCATGGTTTACAACTCGTAGGTTTCTTTATTGCCGCTCATGGCCGATTCGACCATTTTGCGGTTGAGGGTCGGCGCCAGCAGCTCGATGAAGGTATAGATATAACTGCGCAGGTAAGCGCCCTGCTTGACCGCCACGCGCGACACATTCATGCCGAACAGGTGGCCGACCGGGATCGCGCGCAGGTTCTTGTCGCGTTCGACGTCGAACGCCATGCCCGCTATGATACCAATTCCCATGCCCAATTCGACATAGGTCTTGATCACGTCGGCGTCGATGGCTTCGAGCAAGACATCCGGTTTCAGCCCGCGCAGGCCGAAAGCGTGGTCAATTTTACTGCGCCCGGCGAATGCGCTATCGTAGGTGATCAGCGGATAGGTCGAGATTTCCTCAAGCGACACTGCCTTCGATTTGAGCAAGGGATGGTCCGGTGCGACCACCACCACGTGCTCCCACTGGTAGCACGGCAGCGTGATCAGGCCGTCCACGCCGGCAATCGACTCGGTGGCGATGGCCAGGTCGGCCTGGTCGCGCTGCACCATTTCGGCGATCTGGCGGGGATTGCCTTGCAGCAGAGACAGGCGTACCTTGGGATACTTGAGCATGAACGCCTGCACCACCTTGGGCAGCGTGTAGCGGGCCTGGGTGTGGGTGGTGGCGATGGTGAAGCTGCCGCTATCCTGGGCCGCGTATTCCTTGCCGATGCGCTTGAGGCTGTCGATCTCCTGCATGATCAGCTCGACCGACTGGAGCACAAGGCGCCCAGGCTCGGTCAGGCCGCGGATGCGTTTGCCATGACGTGTGAATATGTCAACACCGAGCTCTTCTTCGAGCTCGATGATGGCCTTCGATACCCCCGGCTGGGACGTAAACAAGGCCTTGGCCGCGTCGGTCAGGTTGTAGTTCTGGCGTACTGCTTCGCGCACGAAGCGCAATTGATGAAGGTTCATGGCGCCATTTTATAAGAATGCTTATGCCTGTTACGCATATAAGCAAATAAATTCTTAGTTGTTTGGAATAAGGGACGAGTTTATTACCATTGAGCCTAGTTTGGGGAACACCCGCTCAATTAGGATGCCACATGTACCGTTATGACCAGTACGACCACCTCATCGTCAAGGAGCGCATCGCCCAGTACCGCGACCAGGTACGGCGCCGCCTGTGCGACGAGCTGACCGAAGCCGAATTCCTGCCGCTGCGCCTGCAAAACGGCCTGTACATGCAGCGTCACGCCTACATGCTGCGCATCGCCGTGCCCTACGGCCTGCTGGCGTCGAAGCAAATGCGCATGTTCGCCCACATCGCCCGCAAGTACGATCGCGGCTATGGGCACTTCACGACGCGCCAGAACATCCAGTTCAACTGGATCAACCTCGAGCAGACACCGGACATCCTGGCCGACCTGGCCTCGGTCGAGATGCACGCGATCCAGACCTCGGGCAACTGCATCCGCAACACCACGTCCGACGAATACGCGGGCGTGGCGGCCGACGAGATCATCGATCCGCGCCCGTACGCCGAATTGCTGCGCCAGTGGAGCACTTTCCACCCCGAGTTCGCCGCGCTGCCGCGCAAATTCAAGGTTGCCGTCAACGGCGCCAAGGAAGACCGCGCCGCCATCGCCGTGCACGACATCGGGCTGACCGTGGTCTACAACGAGGCAGGCGAGATCGGCTTCAAGGTCATGGCCGGGGGCGGCATGGGCCGCACCCCGATCCTGGGCAGCGTGGTGCGCGAGTTCCTGCCGCGCCAGCACATGCTGACCTACATCGAGGCGATCATGCGCGTCTACAACCAGTACGGCCGGCGCGACAACAAGTACAAGGCGCGCATCAAGATCCTGCTCAAGGCAATGGGCGCCGAGGAATTCACGCGCCAGGTCGAAGCCGAGTGGGCTGACCTGAAAGACAGCCCGTCCACGCTGACGGAGGAAGAAATCGCCCGCATCGAAGCCTATTTCGTGCCGCCGGCCTACGCCAGCCTGCCCAACATCGATCCGCGCGCCGCGCAGGAGGGCAACAAGGCCTTCTCGAACTGGCTGCAGCGCAACGTCAAGCCGCACAAGGTGCCCGGTTACAGCATCGTGGTGCTGTCGCTGAAAAAGACCGGTGTGCCGCCGGGCGACGCCACTGCGGCGCAAATGGATTTTGTCGCCGACCTGGCCGACCGCTACAGCTTCGGCGAACTGCGCATCACGCACGAGCAGAACCTGGTGCTGGCCGACGTCGAGCAAAGCAAGCTGTTCACGCTGTGGCAGGAAGTCAAGGCCCAGGGCCTGGCCACGCCGAACATCGGCCTGCTGACCGACATGATTTGCTGCCCCGGCGGCGATTTCTGCTCGCTGGCCAATGCCAAATCGCTGCCGATCGCCGCCGCCATCGCGGAGCGCTTCGACAATATCGACTTCCAGCACGATATCGGCGAGATCGAACTGAACATCTCGGGCTGCATCAACGCCTGCGGCCACCACCATGTCGGCTCGATCGGCGTGCTGGGCGTCGACAAGGACGGCAGCGAGTGGTACCAGGTTTCGATCGGCGGCGCGCAGGGCAACAATGCGGCCATCGGCAAGATCATCGGGCCCTCGTTTTCGGCGCTGCAGATGCCCGAAGTGATCGATCGCCTGCTGCAGGTCTATGTGCGCGAGCGCGCCGAGGACGAACGCTTCGTCGACACCGCGCAGCGCCTGGGCATCGCGCCGTTCAAGGAACATGTGTACGCCACGCCGATCAAGGCGGGCCAACTGGTTGGGGAAGACGAATATGCCTGAGACGAACAAGAACCTGATCATCAAGGACCGCGCCGTGGTCGAAGACGACTGGAGCGTGCTGCGGCTTGAAGAAGGCCAGGATGCGGCCACTGTCGCGCTGCCGGACGGCAAAGTGATCTTCCCGCTGCCGGTGTGGCTGGCGCAGCGTGGCGCGCTCGAGTCGCGTCCTGAACTGGGCGTGTGGATCGGCGCCGACGAGCGTCCGGAAACGCTCAAGGGCGAACTGGCGCGCTTTGCCGTGGTGGCCGTCGACTTCCCGAAATTCACCGACGGGCGTGGCTTCTCGATCGCCTACAACCTGCGCCAGCGTCTGGGCTACACGGGCCAATTGCGGGCCATCGGCGACGTGCTGCGCGATCAGCTGTTTTCGATGCAGCGGGTCGGCTTCGATGCCTTCGCCACGCGCCCCGACCGCAGCATTCACGACGCGCTCAAGGGCCTGTCCGACTTCTCCGAAACCTACCAGGCTTCGGTCGACCAAAAGCTGCCGCTGTTCCGCCGCCACGCGCGCGACGTGCGCATCGAGCAGAGCGACGTCGGCTACGGCATCTGATCGGAACCTCATGAACGATATGACCGCCCTCGTCGCCAATACCGAACACACCCTGGCCCGCATCGCCGCCGATTTCTCGCCCGCGGTGTTCGCCTCCAGCCTGGCCGCCGAAGATATGGTGCTGACCGACCTGATATTGAAGGCCGGCCTGCCGATCGGGATCTTCTCGCTCGAAACCGGTCGCCTGCATCCGGAAACGCTGGCCGTGATCGACAAGGTCAAGGCGACCTACGGCTACGACGTGCAGCTGTACCGCCCGCAGGCCGAGGCGGTCGACGCCTATGTCGCGCAGAACGGGCTGAACGCCTTTTACGACAGTATCGAGATGCGCAAGGAATGCTGCCGCATCCGCAAGGTCGAGCCGCTCGGTCGCGCGCTGGCCGGCAACAAGGCCTGGATCACCGGCCAGCGCCGCGCACAGTCGGCCACGCGCGCCGAATTGCACATCGAGGAACACGACGCGGCGCATGGCATGACCAAGTTCAACCCGCTGGCCGACTGGTCAGAGCAGGATGTCTGGAACTACATCCGCGACCATCAGGTGCCTTACAATGCCTTGCACGACCAGGGCTTCCCGTCGATCGGCTGCGCGCCCTGCACGCGCGCCATCGAACCGGGCGAAGACGTGCGCGCCGGGCGCTGGTGGTGGGAAAATCCGGACACCAAGGAATGCGGCCTGCACATGGTCGACGGCAAACTGATCCGCATTAAATCCGTGGCGGCGTAAGCCACACACAAGAACAAGGCACAGCCACCATGAACACACTGATTGACACCCCGCGCGTACTGACCGACGTCAATGCGCGCCACCTGGACGCGCTGGAATCGGAAGCGATCCACATCATGCGCGAAGTGGCCGCCGAATGCGCCAATCCCGCCTTGCTGTTCTCGGGCGGCAAAGACTCGGTGGTCTTGCTGCGCATCGCGGAGAAGGCTTTCCGGCCCGGCAAATTCCCCTTCCCGCTGGTGCACATCGACACCGGCCACAATTTCGCCGAAGTGATCGAGTTCCGCGACGCGCGCGTGGCCGAACTGGGCGAGCGCCTGATCATCGGCTCGGTCGAGGAATCGATCCAGCGCGGCACGGTACGCCTGCGCAATCCGCTGACCGACTCGCGCAACGCGGCCCAGGCGGTGACGCTGCTCGAGACCATCGCCGAACACAAGTTCGACGCTTGCATCGGCGGCGCGCGGCGCGACGAGGAAAAAGCCCGCGCCAAGGAACGCATCTTCTCGTTTCGCGACGAATTCGGCCAATGGGATCCGAAGGCCCAGCGCCCCGAACTGTGGGACCTGTACAACACGCGCGTGCATCCGGGCGAGAACATGCGGGTGTTTCCGATTTCGAACTGGACCGAGCTCGATGTCTGGCTCTACATCCAGCGCGAGAAGCTGGCCCTGCCGCCGATCTACTTCGCACACGAGCGCCAGGTCATTCCGCGCAACGGCCTGCTGGTGCCGCTGACTGGCCTCACGCCGGCGCGCGAGGGCGAAACCGTCGAGACCCAGGTGGTGCGCTTTCGCACCGTGGGCGACATTTCGTGCACCTGCCCTGTATCCTCGGATGCATCGACGGTCGAAGCGATCATCGCCGAGACGGCCATCACCCAAATCACCGAACGCGGCGCCACCCGGATGGACGACCAGACCTCCGAAGCATCGATGGAAAAACGCAAGAAAGCAGGATACTTCTGATGAACGCCTTGAATGAAAACCTGACCGAACGGGGCCTGTTGCGCTTCATCACCGCCGGCTCCGTCGATGACGGCAAAAGCACCCTGATCGGTCGCCTGCTGTTCGACAGCAAGGGCATTTTCGCCGACCAGCTCGATGCCATGTCGCGTTCCAAGCACAAGCGCACCGTGGGCGACGCGGTCGACCTGTCGCTGCTGACGGACGGCCTGGAAGCGGAGCGCGAACAGGGCATCACCATTGACGTGGCGTACCGCTACTTCGCCACGCCCAAGCGCAAGTTCATCATCGCCGACACGCCCGGCCACGAACAGTACACGCGCAACATGGTCACCGGCGCCTCGACTGCCGACGCCGTCATCATCCTGATCGACGTGTCCAAGGTCAAGCTGCGCGAGGACGGCGGCGTGGACCTGCTGATCCAGACCAAGCGCCACTCGACCATCGCCCACCTGCTGCAGATCGAGCATGTGGTCGTGGCCGTCAACAAGATGGACCTGATCGGCTACGACCAGGCCGTGTACGAGCGCATCGTCAAGGCCTACCGCGAGTTCGCCGCCACGCTCGGCTTGCGCGACATCACCCCCATTCCCCTGTCTGCGCTGACGGGCGACAATGTCGTCGAGACGAGCGAGAACATGGCGTGGTACCAGGGGCCGACCCTGATCGAACTGCTTGAATCGCTGTCCGTGTACGACGAATCGCACCATGCGCCGTTCCGTTTCCCGGTGCAGCTGGTGGCGCGCCATAACGGCCACGAGGCCAAGGACTTCCGCGGCTACATGGGCCGCATCGAGGCCGGCAAGGTCAGCGTCGGCGACAAGCTGGTGGTGCAGCCATCCGGCCAGAGCGCCACCGTCAAGGACATCGTCACGCTGGAAGGCTCGCACCTGTCGGCCGTGGTTGGCCAGTCGGTCACGCTGCTGCTCAATGAATACCTGGACATCTCGCGCGGCGACCTGTTGGCCGGCGCCGACCGGCCCGCGACCCTGCTCAAGACCGTCACCGCGGACGTGTGCTGGATGTCGGACGAGCCGCTCGACCTGCGCCGCAAATACTGGATCAAGCACGGCACCAAGCAGACCGGCGCCAAGATCACCGCCATCGACACGCTGCTCGACATCAACACCCAGCAGCGCCATCCGGCGGCGGGCCTGAAGCTCAACGACATCGCGCGCATCGCGCTGACGGTGCAGCAGCCACTGGCGGGCGATGCCTATGACGACATTCGCGCCACCGGCGCCTTCATCTTGATCGATGAAGTCACGCACCAAACCGTCGCCGCGGGCATGATTCGCCTGGCCCAATAAGCGGAGTGCATAGCATGCCCGGAAAAGTCTACTTGATCGGCGCCGGCCCCGGCGCCCAGGACCTGATCACCCTGCGCGGGGCGCGCCTGCTGGCGCAGGCGGACGTGGTGTTGCATGACGCGCTGGTGACGCCCGAGATGCTCGAACTGTGCCCGCAGGCCAAAAAAATCGCGGTCGGCAAGCGCTGCGGCCAGCTGTCCACGGCACAGCAGTTCATCAACAAGCAGCTGGTCGACAACGCCAGGAATTTTCCGCTGGTGGTGCGATTGAAGGGTGGCGATCCGATGATGTTCGGGCGCGCCGACGAAGAATTGAGCGCCCTCGAGGCGGCCGGCATCGAGGTCGAAGTCGTGCCCGGCATCACCACTGCGCTGGCGGCGGCGGCGGCCACCAAACAGCCACTGACCAAGCGCGGCGTGGCGCGCAGCGTGGCTTTTTTCACGTCGAGCACCGCGCCCGCGCATCCCGACCAGGTCACCATTCCCGACACCGACACGCTGGTGCAGTACATGGGCGGGCGCGAGGCGACCGTCACGGCGCAGCGCCTGCTGGACCAAGGGCGCCACCCGGACACCCCGGTGGTGGTGATCGAAAACTGCAGCCTGCCCGGGCAGCGCATCTTGCGCCTGACCCTGGCGACGCTGGCGCACGGATTGGGGACGGCGCACGGTCCAGTGCTGGTCATGCTGGGAGACGCGCTCAAACTGCGACAGCACCAGGACACTGGCATGCCAGCGCCGCTTGAGGCGCGCCGCGCGTAAACGTACAATTTTTGAGCAAATCAAAAACTTGACTCGTCGTCGATCCCCAAGGGGTCGAGCGCATTGCACTTTACTTAGTGTCGATACTAGCTCGCTTCCGCCAACTGCAGGTAAGGCACGGCCTGCGCCGCCACAGTGGCGCGATGCTCGAACTGCGCCGCCGTTTCTGGCCTGCCGAACAGGTAGCCCTGGAAGGCACGGCAGCCCTGGCTGAGCAAAAACGTCCGCTGCCGTTCCGTCTCAACGCCCTCGGCGATCGCCTCCAGTCCGATGCTGTTGGCCAGGGTCAGTATCGTCCTGACGATCGCGACGTTGTCCGAAGCGTCAAGGATGTCGCGCACGAAGGAGCGGTCGATCTTCAACTGGCAAATCGGCAGCCGCTTGAGATAGGCCAGCGAGCTGTACCCGGTTCCGAAATCGTCGAGCGCGATACGTATGCCCTGGCGCTTTAGTCGCGACATCTTGGCGATCGTTTCCTCAATGTCGTCGAGCAGCAGATTCTCGGTCAATTCAAGCCGCAATTTATGGGGCGCAGCGCCGCTGTTGGCCAGCGCTGTCATGACTTGCCCGACGAAATCATGTTGGCGGAACTGGCGCGGGCTGACATTGATCGACACGCTCAGGTGCCGCATCGCCGGCAGTGCCGACCAGGCAAGCAATTGGGCGCATGCCGTTTCCAGCACCCAGTGCCCGAGCGCGAGGATCAGTCCTGACTCCTCGGCAGCACCGATGAACTCATTTGGCGGCACCATGCCCCGTTCCGGGTGCTGCCAACGCAACAATGCTTCCGCACCGGTCAGGCGCCCGGCATCGTCGACCTGGGCTTGGTAGTACAGCGTGAATTGGCGCAGTTGCAGCGCCTGGCGCAGGTCGCTGTCGAGGGCCGCGCGCGCCGTCGCCACCGATTGCATGGCGGGATTGAAAAACCGCAAGGTATTGCGCCCCTCTGCCTTGGATTGATACATGGCCAGGTCGGTCTGCTTGAGCAGGCTTTCGATGTCTTCGCCGTATCCCAGGAACAAATTGATGCCGATGCTTGAGGTGCAGCTGTGCTGGTGCGCCTCAAGCACATACGGCTCGTTCAGGCATTCCAGGATTTTTTCGCCCACCGCGCGAGCGCGCGATGCCGCCACGGACGCGTCGTCGTCCAGATCCTCGAGCATGATGACGAATTCGTCGCCCCCCAGGCGTGCCACGGTATCGCTTTCGCGTACACAGGCGGTAAATCGTTCCGCCGTCTGCTGCAGCAGCATGTCGCCCATATTGTGGCCAAGCGTGTCGTTCAAGTCCTTGAAATTATCGAGATCGATAAATAGCAGGGCACCGTGGCGGCCCGTATTCGCCGACGCAGCCAAAGCCTGCTTCAGGCGCTCCATCAGGCAGCGCCGATTCGGCAGCCGGGTCAGGAAGTCGTACAGGGCCAGATTGCGGATTTCCTCTTCCGAGGCCTTGCGCTCGGTGATGTCGGTCAAGGTGCAGACAAAATGGCTCACCATGCGTGCGGCATCCCTGACCGCGGTGATGACCAGCCAGGCAGGGTAACTCTCGCCGTTCTTGCGGCGATTCCAGATCTCGCCTTGCCAGGCACCGTCACGCGCAACGCTGTCCCACATGGCTTGACCGAAGGCGTCGTCATGGCGCACCGGATCGAAAATCAGCAATTCCTGGTCAACGACATCATCGGCCGAATAGCCTGTGATGGCGGTAAACGATCTGTTCACCCGCAACACCGAATACCAGGCATCCGTGATGATCATGCCCGCCTGGGACTCAAAGGCGGTGGCCGCGACGCGCAAGTCCGCTTCGCTCCTGCGCGCTTCGCGCAAGTAGAGCACGATGGCCGATACGGCGACGATCAAGGTGCTTCCGGTAAACGCGATCAGGGCAAATATCCAGAGGCGCTGGGCGTCGAGATGGGCCAGTTCGAGCAGCGCTACGGGTAAATGGACAGTGATGCCCTCTTCGTCCAGCGTGCGTGAGGCCAGCACCTGCGGCACGCCACTACCGCCGATTTGAAAAACGCCCGGAAGCTGGAGCACCGGCGCAATGAGCAGCGGATCGAATCGCATCGTCTGGTATTGCATTTGACGCCGCTCGGCCGCCATGTCGTTGATCAGGGCATTGGGCAAGGCGCGCATCATGAAGCTCTGGTCCGGCGCGGCCACGATCACGCCATTCTCATCGGATAAAAAAGCGCCGGCACGATCGAACCAGCTGGATATGGCGGAGATATTGCGCTTCACGACTGCCGCGCCCAGAAATCGCCCCTGTTCGATGACGGGAACGGAGAAATACAGGCCGGGCAACTTGCTGGCCCGCCCGATCGCGTACTGGTGGCCGGAATTTCCGGCCCGAGCTTGTAGGAAGTAATCGCGATCGCTGAATGTGCTGCCAACGAAGCTGTCAAGTCGCAGCGCATTGCTCGCTGCAACGCAGTCGCCCGAGGCGTTGACGATCCAGACGGCATCGGCCTTGAAATTGAAGGCAGTCACTTCCAGAGCCAGATCGAGCGCATGGAGTGCGCGATTCTTGCTCCATGCCCGCTTGCGGGTTTCATAGTCGAGCGCCGTGCTCACTGGTGCCGGACCGAATTGGCGCAGGATGCGCCGGGTTTCCTCGTTGCGGGCCAAGAACTGCGGAATGGCCTTGAGCACGTTCAGGCTATCGCTCAGGTTGGCGGCAACGCTGTCGACTTGACGCTGGGCCTGCTGGCTTTCCGTTTGCACCATCTGATCGAGCTGGTGTTGATGGAATTTATCGGCGCAGACAGAGGCGATCATGATCCATGCGACGATCAGCAGCGCCACCAGCCGGTAGGAGCGCTCGAATGAAAATAATTTGTGCTTTTCGACATAGGTCGCAACGATGGTGATGACAATGATTACGCTGGTGACGACCAGCACCACTGCCGCCAGCAACTTGGGGCTGAGCTGGACGCCGAGATTGCCGGCGCTGCCATCCCGAATGAAATTGGCGGCAGCCATCGCGGTGTAGTGCATGCCCGCCACTGCCAGGCCCATGACGATCGCCGGCGGGACATGGGAGCGGATGCGCCAGGCCAGCAGGCGGAACTTGATCCACAAGGCCAGCGTGGCCAATAGCACCGCCACTACGATCGACAGGAGGAACAGCTTGAGGTCGTAGCGGATGATGCCGTCCAGGCGCATGGCGGCCATGCCGGAATAATGCATGGCACCGATGCCGGCGCCGAGCAGGAGGCCACCGGTTCCCAGGCGAAGCGGACTGATCTGGCGGTGGCTGATCGTGTTCAGGGCCAGCATGCTGACCAGCATGCCTGGAATGGTCGACACCATCGTCTGCAGGAAATCATAGCTGCTTGAACATGGCAGTGCAAAGGCGAGCATGCCCACGAAGTGCATGGCCCAGATCCCCAGGCCGAGACAGACACCGCCCGTGGCCAGCCAGATTTGACGCTGGTGGCGCTCATGGGCGCTGGTGATGTGCTGCGACACCACCAGCGCCGCATACGAGGCGAAAATGGCGACGATCACGGACAGGCCGACCAGGACGGGGTCGTAATTGCCTACATAAATGAGGCTCGATTCATAGGCGCCAAGGAAAAACTCCGAATAGCTGGGCATCTTTGTGACCATTTCACTCTTGCTGTTTGGCTGGGACCGTGTGCACTTCGCATCGCAATTGGAATGGACTGAAACATTTGGCCTACTGAAACATCCTGAGCTGACAATTTTTCGCAAGGTTACAAGCATGACTGAAAAAGTTCCGCCCGAATTTCCCTTTCTTGGATAATTTGAAAAAAATCAATTTTTTTTGGAGATAAAGGCGTCTACAATACAATTACACTCTTGGTTATGTTGTCATTTATACTACCAGTAAAAATCAATCACCCTGTCTGAATGAGACCGTCTGAATGAGGTAATAATGAACATTGCGTTGGAGAACCTTTTTCCGGATCACGCCCAGTACGAATTGTTCGCTGGCGCGGCCAATGACCAGGATGCCTCCGGTGGCCTTGATCCTGGTCGCCTGAATCACCGCAGTTGGCGTTTGCGTTGCGACAGCCCCCCGCAGCAAGCCAGCTATCGCAGCCTGATCGAGCAAGTGCCCGCAATCACCTATGTCGTGCTGCCCACTTGCCACGGTGGTGCGCTGGCATTTGTCAGCCCGCAAATCTCGGCGCTTGGATACTCTGCTGCGCAATGGCTGGACAATCCCGCCTTGCATGGCATGTGCATTCATCCCGACGACCGCGACCATGCCCTTGCCGCGCTCGCCGCCAGCCGTTGCTCGGGGGCGCCCCTGCATATCGAGTACCGCTTGATCGCACGCAATGGCGCCATCCGTTGGTATCGCGACCAGGCGCAGCCGATTTGCAACGCCTTCGGGACCTGGACCCATATGCAAGGCATGCTGGTCGATATCAGCCATTACAAGGCGGCCGAGCAAGCCCTGGCTCACACCCAGGACCAGTTGCGCGCGCTGGCAGCGCGCCAGGACAGTGTCAAGGAGGATGAGCGCACGCGGATTGCCCGTGAACTCCATGACGAGCTGGGCGGCTTGCTGACCGGCGTGAAAGCTTGCATTGTGATTGCGAGCCGGCAGAATGCGGGCGCAGCCGACTCGGGAGAACCGATCTTGTGCGCAGCCTTGGAGCTGATTGACAATGCCATCGCCACGGTCAGCAAGGTGGCCACCGATTTGCGGCCAAGTATCCTTGAGCATCTTGGGATCTGGCCCGCCCTCGAATGGCAAGCGCGGCATGTGGCCCGCCTTGGCGACTTGCACTGTGAGTGGCGCATGGATCCGGCCTTGAACGACATGACGCTGGGACGGGAATGCGAATCGATGCTGTTTCGCGTGCTCCAGGAGGCCCTCACCAATGTCGTGCGGCATGCGCAGGCGCGTCGCCTGGAGGTCAGTATTGCGCGTCACGAGGGGGTGTTGCGGCTCAGTGTGCGCGACGACGGGATTGGCATACCCGCCGGCCGCTCGGCAGGCAGTGGTTCGTGGGGCATTCTGGGCATGCAGGAACGCGCCGGGCATTTTTGCGGCAAGGTATCCTTCACGTCCGCTCCGGGTCAGGGCACGACGGTCGTGCTGAGCTTGCCGACAGGGCATCGCCATGCCAGCTGACCCGATCCGCATTTTGCTGGTCGACGACCATGCCATCGCCCGCGCCGGCGTCTGCGCGATGCTCGAGCAATGCCGGGACCTGAGGGTCGCGGGCGAGGCCGATTCAGCCTCGCGCGCCTTGGAACTGGCCAGTGCCGGACAGTTCGATGTGGCCGTGCTCGACATCAGCTTGCCCGACCAGAGCGGCCTGGAATTGCTCCCGGCCCTGCGCAGCGCGCATCCGGCGCTGAAGGTCATCATGCTCAGTTCTCATGCCGAAGACATGTATGGGGTGCGTGCTTTGCGCCTGGGCGCAGCCGGCTACCTGAACAAGAATGCACCGGCGACGGTGCTGCAGACGGCCGTGCGCGAAGTCGCTGGCGGTGCGACCTACCTCAGCGCCAGCTTGCGTGAACGGCTGGCCCTGGCCGCGTGCGCCGGGGCCGTTGCCGAACACGAGCAGCTGTCGACCCGCGAATTCGACGTCATGAAACGCATCGCATCAGGGCAATCACTGGTCGACATTGGAGAAGCATTATTTCTAAGTCCAAAGACGATCACCACGCACCGCACCCGGATCCTTGAAAAATTGGGAATGAGCTCCAATGCGCAGCTCACGCGCTATGCGATCGAGCACAGTCTGTTGTAGTTCAGTTTGATTTTGCCTATTCGTAGAGCAGGAGGAAGAACGTGAATTCCATGAGTCAGCCAACGCGCCCATGGTTGATCGCGCTAGCGAAAGACGCGCCACCAGCCCCGAGCTGCAATGCTTGCAATGTCAGGAAATCGTGCCTCGCCGACAGCCTCGACGCGGACCAGACCAGTCGCTTCGAACAGTTGATTACCGTCCGCCGCCGTGTCGTACGGCAAGAGGTGCTGGTCAGTGTCGATGAACCCGGCGCCAGCCTGTTTGCCGTGCGTGTCGGACAATTCAAAACGGTTGGCATGGACCAGCTCGGGCAATTGCGCGTCACGGGGTTTCACATGCCAGGCGATCTGATCGGCCTCGATGCGCTCGCCAACGGACGCCATCGATTCAGCGCCGTTGCGCTCGAAGACAGCGAGGTGTGCGAAATTCCCTTCGCCCGCTTGAACCAGGCCATGGCCGAGCTGCCCGACCTGATGAAGAATTTTCACCGGCGAATGAGCGCCGACATCGCCGGCGCCGTCGATGGCGGCATGGTCCTGGCAAATCTGCGCGCCGATCGCCGGTTTGCCGTCTTCCTGCTCCATTTATCGAAACGCTACGCAGCACTGGGCTACTCGCCGCACGAGTATCAATTGAGAATGTCGCGCATGGACATCGGAAGCTATCTGGGGATTAACGTGGAAAGCTTGAGCCGCATGATCGCCAATTTCCGGAAAAAGGGATGGGTCGATGTCAGCCTGCGCAAGGTGGAGATTTTCCAGATGCCTGCCATTGCCCATTTTTCGAGGGGCGGCGACGAGCTGAAGAATCAAGGCTAAGCGCGACCAGCACCCCGGACGGCGCCGGCATGGCGGCGCCGTCACGAGCGCGCGGTGCAGGCCAGGAAGCGGCTGTCGTGCTCGGCAATGTCCCACTGCAGTTTGTCGGCCGCCGCATAAGTCTGCTCGGCCACCTTGTGCAAATTGTCGAAGGCACGCTGCAGGCGCACACCCATGTTGCCGTGGCGGTGGGCGTCGCTCAGCCAGGCCAATTGGCAACGCACCAGCCGGATTTCTTCCTTGAGACCGGCCAGCGCGTCGCGGAAACTGTGGTCGGCGTCAATCGCCTCATGCACCATGCCGCGCTGCAGGCGTGCACCCAGCGAGTCGATCTTGTTGCGCATGCGGCTGAGGCGGGCAGCCAGGGAATCCAGGCGGCGCGCGCAGCGCATCTCCATCATCAGCGGGGCCAGGCACAGGACGATGGCGAGCTGACGCAGCACTTCGGGCACAGCGGATTTTCCCAGCTGCAGCACCTGGCGCGCTTCGCGCAAAATGAGTTTGATGGTGGCGGACAACATGATGGGCGCGCAGGTGGAAGTTCGTGAGTCAAACCAGTTTGGGCGCACCGGCCGGACGAGTCAAACGAACGGACAGGCCACGATTTGAGCAAAAACAAACTCCGTTCAGCTTGCATTTCTGCGGCGCATGGCCCCCCGGTGAGCGGCGTCGCCGCGCGCACTCTGGCGCCGGCGCGGCAGGGACGGTTCGGACGTTTTACCAGCGGCCTGTATGCCTCAGACGATCCGGCGCACCGACTCGCGCACCACCAGCGACAGGGGTGGCACGTCGACCGTGAACTTTTCGTGGGCGATGATCTTGAGCATGGTCTGGCCCAGACAGCGGCCGACATCGAACAGGGGCTGGCGCACCGTCGTCAGCGGCGGCGTGGTGCACATCGAGCTGTGCAGGTCGTCGAAGCCGATGATCGAAATGTCTTCCGGCACCCGGATATTGCGGCGATACAGCGCCAGCCGCGCGCCGTACGCGGACAGGTCGTTGGCCGCGAAGATGGCGGAAAAGCGCTGCCCCGATTCGAGCAGCTGGTTCACCGCCAGCAGGCCGCCCGATTCCTGGAAATCGCCCGCCACCACCAGCTGGGGATTGACGTCGATCTTGTGCCTGGCCAGCGTATCGCGGTAGCCGGCCAGGCGCGCGCGCGCGTCGTCCTGCTCGGGCGGGCCGGCGATAAAGGCGATGTTGCGGTGGCCCTGCATGACCAGGTAGTCGACCGCCTCGCAAGCCGCCTTGTAATTGTCGAGGTAGAAGCCGAAGGCGCGCTTGCCCACCAGGTCGCGCCCGAACACGACGATCGGCACCCGTTGCGAATACTTGAGGATTTGCGCATCGGTCAGGTTGCCGGTCAGGATCACCAGGCCGTCGACGCGGCGCGCGATCAGCAGTTCGATGCGCTCGACCTCTTCGTCGGCATGCCAGTGTCCCGACACGATCAGCGGCGCGTAGCCGGTGCCCTGCAAGGCGTCGTCGATGCCGGCCATGGCGTCGGCAAAATAGCCCGACACGAGCGACTGGGTCAGCACGCCGATGGTGCGCGAGCTGCCCGTCTTTAAATTCTGCGCCAGCACGTTCGGCTTGTAGTTGAGCCGCTCGATGACGCTTTCGATACTCTTGCGCTTCTCGTCCGAGACCTTGGCGGTGCCGTTCAGAAAGCGTGACACGGTCGCGGCCGACACACCGGCCGCACGGGCGACTTCATGGACGGTCGATGACGGTTGATTCGGATCTTTTTTCATTCGTTTCTATGCGGAAAAGGATAAGTGTATCATGCAATCGATTTCTGAAACGCCCGGGATCGCTTCAGGCGCGCAGCGCTTTCCTGGTTTCCGCCTGGCGGCAGTAATGCTCGACCAGGGCGCGGTGGGGCGGCAAATCGGCCAGGGCGCGCTGGGCCATCTGGGCGATCGTGTGAAATTCCTTGCGCGCCGCCGCGATGCCGGCCGCGCTGGTGGCGCCGGCATGGAGCCGGGTGTCGAACTCCATTCCGTACAGCACATACTGCCAGCTCGAGGTCGGATACATCTCCAGGTCGGCCACGAAATCGAGCCGGTGCGGCGGCCGTGCGCGCCACATCGCCAGCTTCTCGCGCAGCGATTCGGGGATCGAGCGGGGATCGGCGTTGTCGCGCCAGAACGGTTCGCTGCGCTGGCTCAGGCAGTAGTGCAGCTTGACGAAATCGACGATGCGCTGGTAGCGATCGCGCATGAGCTGGTTGAACAGGCGCGCCACCGGGGCGCACTCGCCGTTGAACGGGAACAGGTAGCCGATCAGGTAGGCGGCCGTCTCGATCAGGCCGATCCCGGACGATTCGAGTGGCTCCAGGAAGCCGCCCGACAGCCCCACCGCCACGCAGTTCTTGATCCAGTGCGTCTCGCGGTAACCGACGTTGAGCTTGAGCTGGCGCGCCTCCAGGGCCGCGGCGGCCGGGCCGATGTAGGCGCGCAGCACCTGCTCGGCGCGCGCGTCGCCGGTGTGGCCGCTTGAATACACATAGCCGACCCCGCGCCGCTGCTGCAAGCCGATGTCCCAGCTCCACCCCGCCTCGTGCGCGGTCGAAATGGTGTAGGAGGCGATCGGGGTGTCGGCGGCCGGGTACGGCACCTGCAGCGCCAGCGCGCGGTCGACGAACAGCACATCGTTGATGCCCTTGAACGGCGCGCCCAGCGCCTCGCCGATCAGGCTGGCCCGAAAGCCGGTGCAGTCGATGAACAGGTCGGCCGTCAAGGCGCCCTGCTCGCGCGTGTGCACCGCCGCGATGGCGCCGTCGGCGTCCAGCTCGACCCGCTCCACCGTGCCCAGGTGGTGCTGCACGCCGAGCGAGCGGCCATGCTCGCCCAGCAGCGCCGCGAAGCGCCCGGCGTCGAAATGGTAGGCGTAGTTCATCGGCCCCGTGAAATCGGTATCATGACTTCGCTTCGGCGCGTGCGAGGCGTCGGCCACCCGCTTTTGCATCGTGGCCGCCTGGGCGAACGGCACGCCGGGGCCGGCCGCCCCGCTCAGCCAGTGCGGCAGCAGGTCGGGGCCGCCCTGGCGGTTGCTGGGCTGGCTGAACGGATGAAAGTAGTGATTCGCGCCGGGCGCGCCGGGCGGACGCACCCAGTGGTCGAACCGCACGCCCTGCTTGAAGGTGGCGTTGCACTCGCGGATGAAGCGCGCCTCGTCGATGCCGATCGCCGCCAGCGTGCCGCGGATCGAGGGGAAGGTGCCCTCGCCCACGCCGATGATGCCGATCTCGCGCGACTCGACCAGCGCGATGCGGATGCCCGCTCCCAGCGTCTTGGCGAGGAAGGCGGCGGTAAGCCAGCCGGCGGTGCCGCCGCCGACGATCAATACCTGCTGGATGGGGCGCATGTGTGGTCTCCTGGTGATTTTTTCAAATTTAGTTTGACTTTTATTTATTTGAGAATGTACCATGAAATCGATTTCAAATTAAATGAAATCGGTTTCAAGCAGCTCACCTCTGCCGATTCATACAATTACAAACACATCCAATCCAATCTGGAGACAGCATGAAGACATCCGTACTCAAGGCCCGGCGCGCAGGTTCGCCGATTCAACTCGCCGTTCTTGCTTTGTTGGCCGGCATGAACGCCGCCCACGCGCAAACGGCGGCGCCGGCACCGGCAACACCGGCCGCCGACAGCACCACCATCCCTGAAGTGTACGTCACCGCCACCAAGCGCTCGACCTCGCTGCAACGCACTCCGGTGGCGATCACCGCGCTCAATGCCCGCGTGCTCGAAGAGGCTCACGTGCAGACCATCCAGGACGTCGTCAACCTGGTGCCAAGCTTCCAGGCCACCGGCCAGGGCGACCATGGCATCGTCTCGATGACCTTGCGCGGCATCGGCAACGACAGCGCCAAGACCGAATACGCCGACCCGGAAGTGGCGACCTTCGTCGACGGCGTCTTCTCGCCGCGTCCGGAAGGGGCCACCACGCTGCTGTTCGACCTTGATGCCATCGAAGTGCTGCGCGGCCCGCAAGGCACGCTGTGGGGCCGCAATTCCACCGTCGGCGCGGTCAATATGCAAACCGCCAAACCGGTGCTGGGCGATCACTCGGGCAGCATGGAGGCCGGCACCGGCGACTACAAGCGTTTCGGCGCGCGCGGCGCGTTCAACGTGCCGCTCGGGGAGACTGCCGCCATGCGCATCGCCTTCGTCCATGAGCAGCACGACGGCTATGTCGACTACCAGACGTTGCCGGTCATTCCGCTGGCCAGCCAGCAGGCGGCGTTTCTCGCCGGCGGCGGCAAGCTGGCCGACTTCCGCCCGATCAACCCGAACCTGTTCGTCGTCGGCGGGCCGAAATACAGCGCGCAGGACCAGACCGCGCTGCGCCTGTCGCTGCTCTGGAAACCGACTGCGGACCTGAAATGGAACCTCTCCTACGAGAAGTTCGCCGACCGCGGCACACCGAGCCTGAACCTGATGCAAAGCCCGCGCGCCGGCCAGCCCCTGTTCTCGGCCCTGATCGACACGGCACCGTTCCTGAAGCGCGACACCGATTCCTTCCGCAGCCGCCTCGAATACAATCTCAGCGACAGTGTGCTGTTGTCCTACATCGCCGGTTTCTCGCGCTTTGACGGCTCGTCCAATTTCGACCAGGATGGCGGCGCCGGCGTGCCGACCAGTTTTGCCACCGGTGCCGGCTACCAGGCCAACAACACGGTCGCCTCGCACTACACCAACTACAGCCATGAGTTCGAGCTGCAGTCGGTGGGCAAGCATGACCTCGACTGGCAACTGGGCGCCTACTACGCGGCCGAGAAGAACAGCATCCGCTTCGACATCCCGATCTTCAACGGCACCCAGGAAGGCACCGTCGGCTGGCAGGGATCGTTC
This sequence comes from Pseudomonadota bacterium, assembly GCA_040390195.1. Classification (GTDB taxonomy): domain Bacteria; phylum Pseudomonadota; class Gammaproteobacteria; order Burkholderiales; family Burkholderiaceae_D; genus Telluria_A. Next base: position 56,370 of record JAZJYV010000099.1, read on the forward strand.
ATCCAGCCCAAGGAAACGGTGGCCTCCTCGGCCGTGTTCGGCCAGGCCACCTGGAACGCCAGCGACAGCGTGCACCTGACCGGCGGCCTGCGCTACACCTCGGACGAGCGCACCAACGTCGGCGGCAACGGCTACACCTGGAACTACGCGGCGGGCATCCCGCAAGTGCCGCTGTCGCCTTCGATCGACCCGCGCATTCCCGGCCAGGGCTACAGCCCGGGCGTGCCATCGAACGACGGCAAATTCACGGACAACAAATTGACGGGCCTGGCACGCATCAACTTCGACCTGGACCGCAGCAACATGGCCTATGCCAGCGTGTCGACCGGCTACAAGTCGGGCGGCTTGCAGGATGGTGGCCGTCCGTACGGCGCAGAAACGCTGACCAACTACGAGCTGGGCCTGAAAAGCTCCCTGATGGGCGGCTCGCTGTTGATCAACAACGCGCTCTACTACGGCAAGTTCAAGGACTTCCAGTTCAGCGCACCGGTGACCAATCCGGACGGTACGCGCGGCCTGGCCACCAACAACGCCGAGGGGGCCACCATCTATGGCTTCGAGTCCGAGCTGGCGGCCAAGCTCACGCGTGACGACAAGCTGCAACTGGTTCTATCGTTCAGCCACGCCACGCTGGGCAAGCTGATCGGCGGCACCAATGACTACGCGCTGCCGGCCTGCAAGGTGCCCGGCATCAGCACCTGCCTGGACGTGACGGGCCACACCATGCCGCACGCGCCGAAGCTGTCCGCCCAGCTCCAGTACCAGCACCTGTTCCGCCTGGACGCCGGCGCCACGCTGGCGCCACGCGTCAGCGCCCACTACGAAACCGAAACCTGGCTGAGCGTATTCAACCTGGGCGACGGCGACAAGCAGAAGGCGTACACGCGGGCCGACCTCGGTCTGCGCTACAGCAACGGCAAGGCGTTCTGGGTCGACGCCTTCGTGCGCAACGCGGGCAACACCAACGTCAAGACCAGCGCCGGCAACAGCGGCGGCCCTTGGGTGGCGCAGTACCTGCCACCGCGCACCATCGGCATCAACACCGGCGTGGATTTCTGATCTAGCCCGCCTGGCCCCTCCCCGCGCAGCGCCGGGAGGGGTCGCCGTTCCCTTCACCTGACCTCAAAGACATGAGCAATTCACATCAATTTCCCGCCGATTTCACCTGGGGCGTGGCCACTTCCGCCTTCCAGATCGAAGGCGCCGCGCATGCCGACGGCAAGGGGCCGTCGATCTGGGATACGTTTTGCCGCAACCCGGCCAACATCAAGGATGCCAGCAATGGCGACGTCGCTTGCGACCACTATCATCGCTACCGCGAGGACGTCGAGCTGCTCTCCGGGCTGGGCGTGGACGCCTACCGTTTCTCGATGGCCTGGTCACGCGTCCAGCCCGAGGGCAAGGGCGCCTGGAACCTGGCCGGTTTCGATTTCTACGAGCGCCTGCTCGATGCGCTGCAGGAAAAAGGCGTGGCGCCGCACCTGACGCTGTACCACTGGGATTTGCCGCAAGGCCTGCAGGACGACGGCGGCTGGCTGGCGCGCGACACCGCCTACCGCTTCGCCGACTACGCGCAGGAAGTGTGCCGCCGCTTCGGCACGCGCTTTGCGGCCATCGCCACCCACAATGAGCCGTGGTGCACCGCCAATCTCGGCTACGGCAACGCCCAGTTCGCGCCCGGCGTGGCCGATGCCCGCTCGGCGATCCAGGTCTCGCACCACCTGTTGCTCTCGCACGGCCTGGCCATGCAGGCGATGCGCGCGCAGAATCCCTCGGCCAAACTGGGCATCGTGCTCAATCAATGGACGGCCGACCCGGCTACCGACAGCGCCGCCGACCGCGCCATGGCCGAACTCGAATATGCGCGCTCGGTCCAGTGGTTCATGGACCCGGTCTTCAAGGGCGCCTATCCCGAACTGGCGCTGCGCGCGCACGGCGCCAATGCGCCGCAGGTGGCGCCGGGCGACTTCGACATCATCGGCCAGAAGCTCGATTTCCTAGGCGTCAATTACTACTTCCGCGCCTTCTGCAGCGCCGAGACGCCTCCGCGCCTGCCGCAGGGCGGCCACGGCGTCACCGATATGGGCTGGGAAATCTACCCACAGGGCCTGACCGAACTGCTGCTCAAGCTGAACGGCGAATACGCGCTGCCGCCGGTCTACATCACCGAAAACGGCATGGCCAGCGCCGACCGGCTCGAGCACGGCCAGGTCGCCGACAGCGCGCGCATCGCCTACGTGCAGGGCCACCTGGGCGCGCTCAAGTCGGCCATGGACCAGGGCGTGGACGTGCGCGGCTATTTCCTCTGGAGCCTGCTCGACAACTTCGAATGGAACTCGGGCTACGGCAAGCGCTTTGGCATCGTCCACGTCGACTACGCGACCCAGCAGCGCACCCTCAAGGACAGCGCCAGGTGGTACCGCGATTTCCTGGCGGGCCAGCACACGATGGGTGGCTAGGATGGGCACCGTGCTTGTCCGGCGCGAGGCGCGCCTGCTGGCCGACATCGGCGGCACCAACGCGCGTTTCGCGCTGGCCGCCGGCGGCGGTGGCGTCATTCACATCGACACCCTGGCCTGCGCCGATTACCCGCGTTTCGAGGATGTGCTGCGCGCCTACCTGGCGCGCCACCCCGGCTACCAGGTACGCCACGCGGTGATCGCGATCGCCAACCCGGTCGGTCCCGACCTGGTGCGCATGACCAACCACGACTGGGAATTTTCGATCGAGACGGTGCGCGCCGCGCTCGGCTTCGCCACCCTGCTGGTGGTCAACGACTTCGCCGCGCTGGCGATGGCGGTGCCCGCGCTGCATGCCTCCGAGGTCGAGGCGGTGGGCGGCGGCCAGGCCCAGGCCGGCGCCGTGATCGGCCTGGTGGGTGCCGGCACCGGGCTCGGCGTGGCCGGCCTGATTCCGGCCGACGGCCACTGGCTGGCCCTGCAAAGCGAAGGCGGCCACGTGGCGTTTTCGCCGTCCGATGCGCGCGAACAGGCGGTGCTCAGCTACTGCTGGCAGCGCTACGCCCATGTCTCGGCCGAACGCCTCGCTTCCGGGCCCGGCATCGCCCTGATCCACGAAGCGCTGGCAGCGCAGCGCGGCAGCGCGCCGGCGCCGGCCTTGCCGACCTGCGAGATCGTGGCGCGCGCGCTGGCCGATACCGATCCGCTGTGCCGCGAGACACTCGACTGCTTTTGTGGCATGCTCGGCACGGTCGCCGCGAACGTGGCGGTGACGCTGTGCGCGCGCGGCGGCATCTACATCGGCGGCGGCGTGGTGCCGCGGCTGGGCGCCTATTTCGCGCGCTCGCCGTTTCGCGCGCGCTTTGAAAACAAGGGTCGCTTCAGCGCCTTCACGGCGCAGATTCCGACCTTGCTGATCACCGCGCCCTACCCCGCCCTGTCCGGCGCGGCGGCGCTGCTGTCGCGCCACCTGGCAACCCACTTGGAGCCGCACCATGTCCAGCACTAAACCGTCCGTCTCGCCGCTGCTGTGGGTGCCGACCGGCTACTTCACGATGGCGCTCGGCTACGTCATGCTCACCAGCGTCACCTCGATCATGTTCAAGAACCTGGGCATGGACAACGGCAAGGCGGCCGAGTACTCGAGCATGCTGATCCTGGCCTACACCATCAAGCCGCTGTTCGCGCCCTTCGTCGAAATGTACCGCACCAAGAAGTTCTTCGTGCTGTGCGCCCAGGCGCTGGTCGCCCTGGGCTTTTTCGGCATCGCGCTGGCGATGGCCCTGCCCGACTACATGGCCGTGCTGATGCCCTTGTTCTGGCTGATGTCCTTCGTCGGCGCCACCCAGGACATCGCCAGCGACGGCGTGTACGTCACCTCGCTCGACCAGCGCACCCAGTCGCTCTATTGCGGCATCCAGAGCCTGTCCTGGAACATCGGACCGATCTTCGCCACCGGCGGCCTGGTCTACCTGAGCGGCAAGCTGCACACGGGCCTGTTCCATCACGACGCCAAGGTGTTCGGCCCGGACTGGATCGAGGCGTGGCGCGTCGTGTTCTTCATCGCCGCCGCGATCACGGTCGCGCTGGCGCTGTGGCACGCGCGCGTGATGCCCGATGGCGCGCGCGCGGCCGACACGCCCACCAGCGCGAGCGGCGCCGTTCGCATCCTGCGCGACGCCTTTGTCACGTTTTTCCAGAAGCGCGACGTGTGGCGCATGATCGCCTTCGCCTTCCTGTTCCGGCTCAGCATCGGCTTTCTCGAGAAGATCGGTCCCTTCTTCATGGTCGACGGCGTCGACAAGGGTGGCCTGGGCCTGTCGAATGAACTGCTGGGTATCATCTACGGCACCTACGGCCTGGCGGCCGTGCTGCTCGGCTCCCTGCTGGGCGGGATCTTCGTGGCCCGCCGCGGCTTGCGCTCGACCTTGTTCCTGCTGTGCTGCGCGGTCAACATCCCGAACGTGACGTTCCTGCTCATGAGCATCTACCAGCCGTCGAACCTGTTCGCCATCGGCGCCGGCGTGGTGGTCGAGAAGTTCTTCTTCGGCTTCGGCTCGGTCGGCTTCATGATCTACCTGATGCAGCAGCTCGCGCCGGGCAAATTCATGACCACCCACTACGCCTTCGGCACCGGCCTGATGGGCTTGTGCGGGCTGGTCACCGGCGTGGTCAGCGGCCACCTGCAGCAAGCGATGGGTTACCTCAGCTACTTCGTGTTCGTGATGCTGGCCACGATACCGTCCTTCCTCGCCTGCTGGTTCGCCCCTTTCAACATCGAGGAGGAAGCGCCCGCAGCCGAGCCGCTGTCCCATGCCGGCGCGGCCCATGAGTGCTAGGGCGCTGGCGGCCTGCCTGTGGTGCGCGGCAGGCCTGGCCGGCGCCGATGATGCGATCCGGGTCAACCAGCTCGGCTTTGCGCCGGACGCGGGCAAGCTGGCCGTGGTGCCCGAAGGCGCGGCCGACAGTTTTGCCGTGATCGCCGCCGATGGCGCCATCGTTTTGCGCGGCCCGCTGGGCGCGCCGGCCAGCTGGGCGCCGGCACAGGAAACGGTACGGGTGGCCGATTTCTCCGCGCTCGTCACGCCGGGCCGCTACCATATCCTGGTCGACGGCCTGCCCGCGTCGGCACCGTTCGAGGTCCAGCGCCAGGCCTACCGCGCGCTCAACGCGGCAGCGCTGAAGGGCTACTACTTCAACCGCGCCGGACTGGCACTGGCGGCGCGCCACGCGGGCGTCTACGCGCGCGCGGCCGGGCATCCGGACACGCAGGTGCTGGTGCACGCGTCGGCGGCATCCGGCGCGCGGCCCGAGGGCAGCGTCATCGCCAGTCCCAAGGGCTGGTACGACGCCGGCGACTATAACAAGTACGTGGTCAACTCCGGCATCGCGACCTACACCCTGCTGGCCGCCTGGGAGCATTTTCCGGCCTACTTCAAGACCCAGCAGACCAATATTCCCGAAACCGGAAATGGGATGCCGGACATCCTGAACGAGGCGCTGTGGAACCTGGAATGGATGCTCTCGATGCAGGACCCGAATGACGGAGGCGTCTACCACAAGCTCACCAACAAGCAATTCGACGCCATGGTGATGCCGGCGCTGGCAACCACGGCGCGCTACGTAGTCCAGAAAACCACTGCCGCCGCGCTCGACTTCGCGGCCGTGATGGCCACCGCCAGCCGGGTATTCCAGCCCTACGGGCGCACCCTGCCGGGCATGTCGGCGCGCATGCTGGCGGCGGCCGAGGCGGCTTGGGCCTGGGCCCAGGCCAATCCGGCGCAGCTGTACCGCCAGCCGGCCGACATCGTCACCGGCGAGTACGGCGACGCCACGCTGGACGACGAATTCGCCTGGGCGGCGGCCGAGCTGTTCATCGTGACCGGCAAGGACAGCTACTACCGGGCCGTCAAGGCCGAACAGCTTCAGGCGACGGTGCCGACCTGGGACGATGTGCGCAGCCTGGCCTGGATCTCGCTGGCCCACCACCGCCGGCACCTGGCGCCAATCGCCGACCAGGGCTTGATCGTGCGCCGCATCGAAACGCTGGCGGCCAGCCTGCGCGGCGCCTGGCGCGACTCGGCCTACCGGGTCGCGATGCAAACGCCTGACTTCGTCTGGGGCAGCAACGCGGTGGTGCTGAACCAGGCCATGATGCTGCTGCAGGCGTACCGGATTGGCGGCCAGCCCGACGACCTGCGCGCTGCCCAGTCGGCGCTCGACTACGTGTTGGGGCGCAATGCGACCGGCATGTCCTTCGTCACCGGCTATGGCGCACGCACGCCGCAGCATCCCCATCACCGGCCTTCGCAGGCGGACGGCGTCGCCGAGCCGGTGCCGGGCCTGCTGGTCGGCGGTCCGCAGCCGGGGCAGCAGGACAAGGGGCAATGCGGTGAAGGGTATCAGTCGGCGCTGCCGGCCCGGTCCTACCTGGACCAGGTGTGCAGTTATGCCAGCAACGAGATCGCAATCAACTGGAACGCGCCGCTGGTGTATGTGACGGCGGCGCTCGACGCGCTCACGGGCGCGCGCACGACGCGACGCAGTACTCGGCCATTGCCGCCAGCACGTCCGCGTCTTCGCCAACGGCCTGTACCACCTTGATGGCCAGCCCGGGGTGGTCGATGCGCAGCTGATCGACCATCAACGGCAGCTCGCGCTGGACATGCCCGCCCTGCCCCAGGAACACCGGCACCACGGTCACCTCACCGATGCCAGCAGCGGCCAGCGCGGCCACATGCTGCGGCAGGCGCGGCTCCATCAGTTCGAGGAAGGCCAGCGACACCGCCACCTGCGGCAGGCGCGCCTGGGTCAGTGCGCGCAGGCGCTCGAACGGCGCGGCCCAGGATGCGGCGCGCGCGCCGTGCGCGAACAGGACCAGGGCGGCGCGTGCCATCAGTGCCTCTCGACCCACCACAAAGCCCCCAGCGCCAGCGCCAGGAACAGCAGGCTGGGCGCGATCGCCGTGACAAAGGCAGGCCAGGTGCTGAGCAGCCCCAGGTGGGAGAACAAAGTATTGATCAGCAAAAAGCTCACACCGATCATGATGCCGATGAAAATTTTCAGGCTCACGCCGCCGCTGCGCGTGTGCAGGTAGGCGAACGGCAGCGCCAGCGCCATCAGCACGAAGATGGCGAACGGATCGATCAGCTTCTTCCAGAATGCGATCTGGAAGCGGTCGGTGCCCTGCTTGTTTTCGGCCAGGTGGCGCGTGTAGACGGCCAGTTCGCTGGCCGACATGCGCTCCGGGTCGGCCGAGGACACCGACAAGATCTTGGGCGTGATCTCCGACACCAGGTCCAGCGTGGCCAGTTTGCGGGTCGACACGACGCTGTTTTCCTGGCCGAAGCGGCTCGCCGGCGCCGCGCCGCGCTGGGCGCCGCTGTTCGAGAAGATCGTCTCCGTCACATCCGCCAGGCGCCAGGTGTTATCGCCCGCATACACGGCGCTGGCGGCGGTGATCAGGGAGCGCATGCTGAAACTGGTGTCGAATTCGTACAGCTTCACGCCCACCAGCTGGCCGTCGGGGCGGAACTGGCGCACGTTGAAAAAGCGCGAGCCGGTAACCTCGCCGCGGGTGCCATCGCTGCGGACCATGTCCTTGGTCCACATCCCAGTGCGAAACTCCGCCGACACCGTGCCTCCTTTGGCGCTGAGCTTGAGCCGTTCGGCCAGGGGCGCGGTGCGCGGCGTGATGAACTCGCCGAACACGAAGGTGATCAGCACGAACACGATCCCGATCCGAAATACCATCCCGGCCGCCATCGCAGTCGACATGCTCGAGGCGCGCATGATCGTAAATTCCGAACTCGACGCGAATTGCGACATCGTGTAGATGGTGCCGATCAATGCCGCCACCGGCATCACCTCGTACACATGGCCAGGCACCAGCAGCAGCACGTACAGCAAGGCATGCTGGATCATGTAGTTGCCCTTGCCGACGGTGGGCAATTCGCCGGCCAGGTCCATGAAGCTGGTCAGTGCCAGAAAGGCGACCAGCACGAAAAACACCGCCTGGATGATGTTGACGGCAAAATAGCGCTGCAGGATTCTCATTGGAGGACCGCTTTCTGAGGCGCGCGCCGGCGTTTGATGGACGCGAGCAGCACCAGCGGATGGTAGCGGTGGTTCACATTCAGGCGCCAGGCAAACAGCCCCAGCACGCACAGTGCGGCCAGCAGGTGGGTCGGCCACCATGCCACGCCGAAGCTCACCTTGCCCATGCCGACACTGTGTTCGGCGACCTTGGACAGGTTGCTGTAGGTGAAAAAGATCAGCAAGGCGATGATCAGGTTGGCCGAACTGCCGCCACGCGGATTGACGAAGCCGAGCGGAATGGCCAGCAGGATCAATACCAGGCAGCTGATGGGCGCCGAAATCCGGTACAGCAGCTCGGCCAGCGCGTCCCGGTTCGGCAGCTCGAGCAGGGTCGGCGTCGACAGCGCGTCGACATGGATGTCGGTGCCCAGCACCGGCGCCGTGCTCGACACGCGCATGCTGTAGCGCTCGAATTCCATGGCCTGGAAATCGGCCTGCCCCGGCACGCCCTGGTAGCGCCGGCCGTTCTTGAGCACCAGGAACTGGCCGCCGCCTTTCGGGTCGGGCTCGATCACCCCTTCTTTCGCCACCACCACCGTATTGCCGTTTTTTTCAATCGTATTGACGAACACGTTCTGCACCACGGTCGCCTCGCCGGAGACGCCCTCGACGAAGAACACGCGGTTGCTGGCGGCCGACTCCTTGAACTGGCCCGGCGAGACCTTCTTGAGGTCTTCGCGTTTCTGGAAGCGCTCGGCGAACTCGTTGCTCTTCATCTTGGCCCAGGGCGTGGCGACCAGGCTCAGGGTGGCCGTGAGCAGCACCAGCGGCAGGCCAAAGGCGAGCACCGGACGGATCCAGCGCGCCAGCGACAGGCCCGAAGCGAACCACACCACCATCTCTGAATCGCGGTAACTGCGCGTGACGACCATCAGTACAGAAATAAAGCTGGTGAGGATCAGGACAGTTGGCAGATAATTCAGCACTGCAAAGGCAAGCAGCGCGACCACGTCGGCCGACGCGACCTTGCCACCGGCGGCCTCGCCAAGGATCTTAATCAGCGTCCAGGTGACGAAAATGGTAAACAGCACCGTGAAGGTAGCGCCGGCCACGCTGGCCAATTCACGTTGAAGGGCGCGTTGGAAGATCATTCGAAAGTTATAATCACAAGTTAGGCGTGCGCGTCACAAAAACGAAATCGGAGAATCAAATGGACTTTAGCATAAAAGCATTCGACACCAAGAACACCATCACGACGGCCAAATCAGGCTGTATCGCCGTTGCGGTTTTTGAAAACAAAAAAATGTCGGCCGAGGCCAAAGCCCTCGACCAGGGTGGCGAAATCACGGCTGCGCTCAAGTCCGGCGACATCAGCGGCAAGGCCGGCACGACTTTGCTGCTGCGCGCCGTCTCCGGCGCTGCGGCAGCGCGCGTGCTGCTCGTCGGCCTGGGCGCCGATGAAGCGCTCAGCGAGAAAAGCTTCAGCTCGGGCGTTTCCGCCACGCTCAAGGCGTTCGCCGCGCTGGGCGCCGCAGACGCCATTATCGCACTTCCTCTGGCCGGCGTGAAAGAGCGCGACCTGGGCTGGGCCATGCGCGCCATCGTCTGCGCCGCCCACGAGAGCGTGTTTCGCACCGACGGCCAGAAGAGCAAGAAGGATCCGGCGCCAAGCGGCGTGTCGAAGGTGACGCTGGCTGCGACGGCCAACGCCGAGACCAAGCTGGCGCTGGCGCAGGCGGTGGCGATCGCCAAGGGCATGGACCTGACCAAGGAGCTGGGCAACCTGTCGGCCAACGTGTGCACCCCGTCCTACCTGGCCAGCACGGCCAGGAAGCTGGCCAAGGAATACAAGTTCGAAGTCGAAGTGCTCGAGCGCAAACAGCTCGAGGCGCTCAAGATGGGCAGCTTCCTGTCGGTCACCAACGGCAGCGAAGAGCCGCCCAAATTCATCGTGCTCAAGCACATGGGCGGCAAGGCCAAGGACGCACCGGTGGTCCTGGTCGGCAAAGGCATCACCTTCGACACCGGCGGCATTTCGCTCAAGCCCGGCCCGGCCATGGACGAGATGAAGTACGACATGTGCGGCGCCGCTTCGGTGCTGGGCACCTTCCGCACCATCGGCGAACTGGGCCTGAAACTGAACGTGATCGGCGTCATCGCCACCTGCGAGAACATGCCGTCGGGACGTGCCACCAAGCCGGGCGACATCGTCAGCTCGATGAATGGCCTGACCATCGAAATTCTCAACACCGACGCCGAAGGCCGGCTGGTGCTGTGCGACGCGCTCACGTATGCCGAGCGCTTCAACCCGGCCGCCGTGGTCGATATCGCCACGCTGACCGGCGCCTGCATTGTCGCGCTGGGGAACCACAACTCGGGCCTGTTTACGCGCAGCGACGCGGCGCACGAGAAGCTGGCGGCAGAGCTGCTGGCGGCCGGCAAGCAGGCCAGCGACACCGCGTGGCGCCTGCCGATCGAGGACGCCTACAACGAGCAGCTCAAGTCGAACTTCGCCGACCTGGCCAACATTGGCTCGCCGGGCGGCGCCAGCGTGACGGCAGCGTGCTTCCTGGAGAACTTCACGCGCAAGTACACCTGGGCCCACCTCGATATCGCCGGCACGGCCTGGAAGTCGGGCGGCGCCAAGGGTGCCACCGGCCGCCCGGTGCCGCTGCTGGCAACGTTCCTGATCAACCGCGTGTAATGGCTGCACCGTACAAGCTGTGAATACTTCGAACAGCGGAATATTCACAGCTTCGTAGGGAGGAAAAGGCGAAGCCGCATTCCACCACTGCATGCGTCGCGAAGACGCGGCAATGGCCGAATGCGGCTTCGCCTTTTCCGCCCTACGGTTAGTAGACGACGTTGGCGCTGCCGGCGCCCGACTCCGGTTCGGGCGCGGCCTCAGGCTGGTGCATCAGCACCGTCAGCACCGCCGGATAGTCGAATCCGGCGCCGGTGCGCCGGTCCAGGTAATAGCCGATCCCGGCGCTGGTGACGGCGTTCCCGATCAGCACCGTATTATTCGGCCTCGACGCGATCACCTCGAGTCCCGTGGCCGCGCCACCCTTGACGCAATCCACCGTCAACACACCGGCGCTCTTCTGGATCGCCACGCGCCCCGGCGAGACGACGAACCAGCGACCGGCCGCATTACTGAGCACGCAGCCCACGCCGGCGACTTCCCGGTTGTCCAAGATCGTTTGCAGCGACACCACCTGCTCGGTCGTCTCGCTCAGCGTCGCGCAGCCGGCCAGCGCCAGCAACGCCCCCACCCCTGCCATTCTCACCACATCGATCATGCCGCTCTCCAATTGCCTACTGTCGTTTACGGCCGGCGGCGCGCGATCATGAGCTCAGCGCACCGGAATCGGCTGGGCGGACGGCACCGGCACGGCCGTCACACTGTTTTTCGGGCTGCCGTCAATCAGGCGATCAGAATAGACGAGGTAGACCAGCGCGTTGCGCTTCGCATCGACCATGCGCACCACGCGCACGTGCTTGAAGAACACGGAGGCCCGCTCCGAGAACACTTCCTCTTGCCTCGGCAGTGCGCCGTTGAAGCTGAGCGCACCAACCTGGCGGCAGGCGACGGACGATTCGGCCTTGTCCTCGGCGATCCCGAGGGCGCCCTTGAAGCCGCCCGTCTTGGCGCGCGACAGGTAGCAGCTTACGCCGCCGACCTTGGGATCGTCGAACACTTCGACCACCACCTTGTGGTCAGGACCGATCAATTTGAATGCCGTGTCCACCGAACCGACCGTCTCGGCGTGCGCGCACGCCATGGCAAGAGCACAGGCTGCTGCGATGCAAAGCTTCATGGGAACTCCGGAGGGCAAGCAAGCGGGAAGGTCAATTACGCGACGGGTGCGAAGCGCGGCACGAGCGCGCCGTCGACTTCGACCAGTTGAAAAAATACTGCTTTGGGGCGGGTCCAGAACGACCCATCGGCGGCACGGTACACGATCATTTCAGACAGGTCCGCCTCAAGCTTGGCAACGCACACAAGCTCGTACAGACCGCCCTTGTAGTGACGGTATTGCAATCAACCCTCGGACGAATCGCCGACCAGGGCCTTTTGCTTTTTCTTGAGGCTCTGGATCACCTTGAGTACGCCTTCGATGCCGGCCGTGTCATCGAGGTCGCTGAACGCATCCAGCACTTCGTTGAGCACGCGATTACGCATCGCCGCTTCGTCAGGTGCGACCACTTGGGCCTTCTGTAGGGACAGGCGCGCTGGCTCGGCCGCAGGTTCTTTGCTTGCCACCTTCTGAGCCGCATATTTTGCCGTTGCCGCTGCCGACTTGCCATGCGCCAAAGCCGCCTGCCAGATTACCCAGCGGCGCTGCGTCTCGAACACGAGATACTCTTCAGGCTTGTCTTCACGACGGCGAACAATATGTCCATCACGCTGTGCCCATGCTTCAAATGCAGTGCGCATTTTCATCCTTTACAAATGCTGTCTTCGCATTTCTAAAACCACTTGAAACCAGCGTTTCAAATAGCATCACCTATCGGGTCGCCTACTCCAAGGGTCGACCCATCCAGGACGCGTTACTCTTACTTCCGAGGTTGCCGGTGGCGCCGCGTCATGCAGATAATTCGCCACTATTTACAGTGTACCCTGCTTGTTATAAGAATGCAATTTTTAATTCCCCAAAAGTAACAGCGGTGAAATTCTGTGGTTTTGTCCCCATTTTGCTACACTTCGACCTATTTATAGGCCCAATTGCCAAGGTTGACAACCGTTATTTTGGAATATACGCTATTTTTTTAACAAGTAAATTGTTAATACGACAAAACATATTCTACTGCCAATTTCAAGCCCGCGCAGCAGCAATTGTTGCCAGTTGCGCGTCCTTGCCTGATACTTCGTCCGCGCCGACATTAACTTGAGCCTTTGACCATGAAAATAGCTACCTGGAACGTAAATTCCCTGAAAGTGCGCCTGCCCCACCTGCTGGCCTGGCTCGAGACCAACCCGGTTGACGTCCTCTGCCTACAAGAGACCAAGCTGATGGACGATAAGTTCCCGCTGGCGGAAATTAATTCCGCCGGGTACCAGGTCGTGTTCAGCGGCCAGAAGACCTACAACGGGGTGGCGATCCTGTCGCGCCATCCAATTGTCGACGTGGTCAAGAACAATCCGCGCTTCGAGGACGCGCAGCAGCGCATCCTGGCGGCCACCGTTGAAGGGATCCGCTTCATCTGCGCCTATGTCCCGAACGGCCAGGCGGTCGACTCGGACAAGTACGTCTACAAGCTGGCCTGGCTGGCCTCCCTGCGCGACTGGCTGGGCGAGGAGATGGCCCGCCACGGCGAGCAGGGCCTGGCGATCCTGGGCGACTACAATATCGCACCGGAAGACCGCGATGTGCATGATCCGGCCGCCTGGGCCGGACAGGTGCTGTGCTCGGACAAGGAGCGTGCCGCGCTCACGGCGCTGCTTGAGCTCGGGCTGACCGATTCGTTCCGCATGTTTGAGCAGGCCGAGAAGTCGTTCAGCTGGTGGGACTATCGCCAGCTCGGCTACCAGAAGAACAAGGGGATGCGGATCGATCACATCTTGTTGTCGAAGGCCCTGGCCGGGCGCTGCGTGGCCTGCGCCATCGACCGCGTGCCGCGCAAGTGGGAACAGCCCTCGGACCACGCGCCGGTGATCGCCACTTTGGAATAGTATTAAATTTGACTTGTCGCTCCCGCGGCACGACGGCTTTGTCGAGCAATCAAAATATTCGCAAGCTCGCAGGGTGGAAAATAAGGGGGCCGCCCTACGAAGTCTTGTGCAGCATTGCGCCGGCTTCCTCGGTCGGCACCGGCACCGAGAACAAGTAGCCTTGCGCGAACTGGCAGCCGTTCATTTGCAGCAGCTCGAACTGGCCCTCCGTCTCGACCCCTTCGGCCACCACCGACAACTGCAGGCTGTCCGACAAGGCGATGATCGCCCCGACAATGGCGCGGTCCTCGGCGCTCTCCTCGAGGTCCTTGATGAAGGCGCGGTCGATCTTGATCTTCTTGACCGGGAATCGCTTCAGGTAGGCCAGGCTCGAATAGCCGGTGCCAAAATCGTCGATCGACAGGCGAATCCCCATCGCATTGATCTGCCCCAAAATCTCGAGCGTCTGCTCGCCGTGCTGCATCAGCGCCGTCTCGGTGATTTCGAACTCGAGCAGCGCCGGGTCGATCCCGGTCTCGGCCAGCACCCGGCGCACCGACTCGATCAGCCCGCGGTTCATGAATTGGCGCGGCGACAAATTGACCGCCAGCGGCACCGGCGCCAGCCCGGCCCGCAACCAGGCCACGCTTTGCTCGCAGGCGCGCCGCAGCACCCATTCGCCAACCGGCACGATCAGGCCGTTCTCCTCGATGATCGGAATGAAATGGTCGGGCAGCACCAGCCCGTCGTCCGGCCGGCGCCAGCGAAGCAGCACCTCCATCGCGTGCAGGCGGCGCGTGCCGGCGTCCATGATGGGCTGGTAGTACAGCTCGAACTCCTCGCGCGCGAGCGCGTTGCGCAGGCTGCTCTCGAGCTCGAAATGCTGGGCCGCCGCCTGGTTCATGCGCGGCGTGAAGAACTGGAAGTTGTTGCGCCCGCTCGCCTTGGCGTGGTACATGGCGGCATCGGCGTGGCGCATCATGGTTTCGACGTCCTCGCCGTCGTCCGGGTACAGGCAGATCCCGATCGACGGCGTCACGTGCAGCATGCGCCCCTCGAACGGGAACGGGGTCGCCAGCGCGTCGATGATTTTTTCGGCCACGCCGCTGCATTCATCGGCCCCGCGGATGCCGGGAACCAGCACCACGAATTCGTCCCCGCCCAGGCGCGCCACGGTGTCGCTGGCGCGCACCGCGCGGCACAGCCGGCTCGCCACTTCCTTTAGCAAGTGGTCGCCCGTCAGGTGGCCGAGCGAATCATTGATGGTCTTGAAGCGGTCCAGGTCGATGAACATCACCGCCAGCTTGCGCTCGGAGCGCTGGGCGGCGAGCATCGCCCGGTCGAGCCGGTCGGCCAGCAGCGCGCGGTTCGGCAGCCCGGTCAGCGTGTCGTGGTAGGCCATGTGGTGCACCCGCGCCTCGGCCTGGCGCCGCTCGACGATCTCGCCCTGCAGCAGCGCATTGGCCCCGGCCAGTTCCGCGGTGCGCTCAAGCACCCGCACTTCGAGCTCGTCGCGCGCGCGGCGCACCGCCTCGGCCGCCTCGCGGCGCGCCGTCACGTCGTCGACCAGCCACACCGAGCGCCCGTTCGCTTGCGCCAGGTCGAACGGGCGGCCCGACAGGCGCGCCCAGAACAGGCTGCCGTCCTTGCGCATGAGCTGGAACTCCGACATGCTGACCCGCCCGGCGCCAAACTCGCGCGCCGTCTCCGCCCTGGCCTTCTCCCAGCCGGCCCGGTCCGGATACAGCACCTGCACCGACAGGCCGGCGATCTCGCCCGGCGCGTAGCCGAACAGCTCTTCCATCTTGGTGTTGCAGCGCAGGTTGTAGCCGTTCTCGACGACCGCGATGCCCAGCACCGCGCTGTCGAGGATGGCCTGGTTTTCCAGCAACGCGTTGCGCAGCGACTTCTCGGCCCGCTTTTGCTCGGTGCGGTCCTCGATGATCCAGATCGTGCCCTGGGTCGGGTCGAGCGGATTGACCACGTAGCCGATCAATTGCGCCCACAGCAGGCTGCCGTCCTTGCGCGCCATCTCGAACTCGATCTGGAACGGCTTGCCCACCGATAGCAGCGGCATCGCCGCCGCGCCCAGCTGGGCGTAGCTCTCGTCGTCCTTGTACAGCGCGCGCCCCGGCAGGCCCAGCGCCTCGTCGCCCCGGTAGCCAAACATGTCGGCGAAGCCGCGGTTGTAGCGCGTGATCAGGCGGTTCTTGGTAAACAGGATGCTCACCGAGGCGTTCGTCATGATGGCTTGGATATCGGCCGACGTCTGGCGCGACTGCGTCACGTCCTCCAGGATCCAGATCGTGCCCTCCTCGCTGCGGTCGGTATCGATCGCCTTGGCGCGCACCCGGCACCACACCATGCTGCCATCGCGCCGCTTGAACTCGAACTCGGATTTTTCGAACGGCAGGCCGTTGCCCAGCAGCGGCCCCGCTTCCAGGCCGAACTGGTGGTAGGCCTCGGCCGAGGGGAACACCTCCACCGCGCGCCGTCCGATCATCTCGTCACGCTGATAGCCGAACATCTCGGCCATGCGCGGATTACACGACAACATCACACCGCCCTTGGAGAACAGGATGCCGACCGAGGCGTTGTCGAGGATCGCCTTCTGCTCGAGCAGGATCTTCTTGGTCGCTTCCTCGGCCGCCTGCTGCTCGGTGCGGTCGTCCAGGATCCACACCGTGTCCTGCTGGGCGCGTCCGTGGTTGATCGCGTAGATGTAGGCATGGGCCCAGAAGGTGCTGCCGTCCTGGCGCATCATACGCATGTCGACCTGGCAGGGCTGGCCGCTTTGCAGCTGGGGCTGGGCATTGGCCAGCATCGAGTCGCAGATGGCCGCCGAGGCGAACAGCTCTTGCGCGGTGCGCCCGACGGCGCTGTCGGAGGGAAAGCCGAACAGGCGCCCGAACTGGTGGTTGTAGCGCACGATCTTCAGGTCGCGCTGGAACACAATGGCCAGCGGCGCGTTGTCCATAATGACCTGCATCTCGAGCACAGCGCGGCGCAGCTTGTGTTCGTTGTTGTAATGCTCGTCGATGTCCTCGATGATCCAGATGGTGCCGTGGGCGGCGTCGTGCCGGTCGACGGCGCGGCCGTAGAGGCGGCACCACAGCAGCGTGCCATCCTTGCAACGCAACTGCAGTTCGGTTGAGAAGGGGCGGCCGGCCGCGAGCAGCGGCGACGCTTCGCGGCCCAGCGCCTGGTAATGTTCGGGCGAGGGGAAGATGGTCACGCTGGGCATGGCGAGCAGTTCATGCTCGCCATAGCCGAGCATTTCAGCGGCCCGGATATTGCATTCGCAGATCGCCTGGTCACTGCTGAGCATGATGCCGACGGCGGCGTTTTCGAGGATCGCGCGCTGCTCGCGCAAGGCCTTCTTCAGGGCGCTCTGGTCGCGCTCGAAACGGCGCAGATCGGTAAATACGAAGGTGGCGCCGGATGCGCCGGCGTTCGCCGGCAGCGGCTTGGCGTGCACCTGCACGGGAATGCCCTGGCCAAGCACGCTATCGAAGTGCTGTTCCGATTCGAGCGCCTGGCGCATGCGCTGCGCCGCTTCCGGCACCGCACTGGTGGCGAACAGGTCGAGCAGCATGGCGGCGCCGGCCTGGTCTCCCGCCAGCGCGTGCAGTTCGGGATTGACGGCAAACAGGCGGCCATTTTCGTCGCATGCGCACGCCGGCGATCCAATCAGCCGCAAGGCCTCGGCAATGAATTCCGGGTGTGTTGGTGCTCGGTCCATGTCCCCACTTGGCAAAAACGCTGCCTCCAGTGCGGACAGCTACAAGAGTGGTGATCATAAACCACAAATGCCCCGATTCTGTACAAATGGCTGGTGCGCCAGAAATAAAAGGCCGGCCGGGCGGACCTTGCCTTTCCATCCATATTGGCTATGGAATATGGAAATAGACAAACGCAAACGTAGGGTGGAAAAGCGCAGCGCCTTCCACCTTGCGAACTTGTGAATAATTCGATTTCTCGACAATTCCGTCATTCCCGCGCACCCCCAATCAGGCCTTGGACTACTGCAGAAATCGCGACAATGAGACTTGAAATTCAAGAATCAACGTCGTCCTCGCGAGGACGACGTTGGTTCACTATTTCGGTCTTAACTTAGGCCGCGAATTCGGCGTGGCCGCACGCTCGCTGGACGTTTCGCGTCAACTTATGTATTCCGGACACCGGTGCGCTCAGGCGGGAAGTCGGAACTGCCGATGGCGGAAACGACAAACCAGGTACATGAAAATCAGAAGGCGTCGCCCGGTACCCGCACCCAGCCGTCCATCAGCACGCGTGCGCTGCGGCTCATGATGGCCTTGGCCACGCTCCACTGCCCATCCACTTCGCTGGCCTCGGCACCAACGCGCAAGGTGCCCGAGGGATGACCGAAACGCACCGCATTGCGCGCGCCCCCGCCAGCAGCCAGGTTCACCAGCGTGCCCGGAATGGCTGCGGCGGTGCCGATGGCGACAGCCGCCGTGCCCATCATCGCGTGGTGCAGTTTCCCCATCGACATGGCGCGCACCAGCAGGTCGACGTCGGCGCCCAGCACCGGCTTGCCGGAAGACGAGATGTAGTCCGCCGGCTTTGCCACGAACGCTACTTTCGGCGTGTGCTGACGCGTGGCCGCCTCCTCGATGTGCGCGATCAGGCCCATGCTCAGCGCGCCGTATGCGCGAATCGCCTCGAACCTGGCCAACGCCTTCGGATCGCCGTTGATCGCCTCCTGCAGCTCGCAGCCTGTGTAGCCGATCGAGGCGGCATCAACGAATATGGTCGGGATGCCGGCGTTGATCATGGTCGCCGGGAAGGTGCCGACACCGGGCACCACCAGCTCATCGACCAGGTTCCCGGTCGGGAACATGGCGCCGCCACCGCCCTCCTCCTCGGCCGCCGGGTCCAGGAATTCGAGCTCGACTTCGGCTGCCGGAAAGGTGACGCCATCGAGTTCGAAGTCGCCCGTTTCCTGCACCGCGCCGTCGGTGATGGGCACGTGCGCGATGATCGTCTTGCCGATATTGGCCTGCCAGATGCGCACCGTGGCCACGCCATTGCGCGGAATCCGGCTGGCCTCGACCAGGCCGGCGCTGATGGCGAACGAACCGACCGCCGCCGACAGGTTGCCGCAATTGCCGCTCCAGTCGACAAAGGCCTTGTCGATCGAAACCTGGCCGAACAGGTAATCGACGTCGTGCCCGGGCTTGCTGGCGGGGGCCAGGATCACCGTCTTGCTGGTGCTCGAGGTGGCGCCGCCCATGCCGTCAATCTGCTTGCCGTAGGGGTCGGGGCTGCCAATCACGCGCAGCAGCAGCGCGTCGCGCGCCGCGCCGGCCACCTGCGCGCTCGCCGGCAGGTCCTGCAGCCGGAAGAACACACCCTTGCTGGTTCCGCCGCGCATGTAGGTGGCGGCGATCCTCACTTGCGGAAGGTGGCTCATATCAGGCCGCCTTCGACGATTCGAGGAAATCCTGGGCGAAGCGCTGCAGCACGCCGCCCGCCTCGTAGATCGACACTTCCTCGGCCGTGTCGAGACGGCACACCACCGGCACCTCGAGCCGCTCGCCATTGCTGCGCGTGATGACCAGCGTGAGCGTTGAACGCGGCGTGCGCTCACCCGTCACGTCGAACGTCTCGCTGCCATCGATCTGCAAGCTGACACGATTCACGCCAGGCAGGAATTCAAGCGGCAGCACGCCCATGCCAACCAGGTTGGTGCGATGGATGCGCTCGAAACCTTCGGCCGCAATCGCCTCCACGCCGGCCAGGCGCACGCCTTTCGCGGCCCAGTCGCGCGACGAACCCTGGCCATAATCGGCACCGGCGATGATGATGAGCGGCTGCTTGCGCTCCATGTAGGTCTCGATCGCCTCCCACATGCGGGTGATTTTGCCCTCCGGTTCGACGCGCGTGAGCGAACCTGCCTTGACGTTCCCGTCGACCTTGACCATTTCATTTTTCAGGGTCGGATTGGCAAAGGTCGCGCGTTGCGCCGTCAAATGGTCGCCGCGGTGGGTGGCGTAGGAATTGAAGTCTTCCTCCGGCAGGCCCATCTTGGCCAGGTACTCGCCGGCTGCGGAATCGAGCATGATCGCGTTCGACGGCGACAGGTGGTCGGTCGTGATGTTGTCGCCCAGGACCGCCAGCGGACGCATGCCCGACAGCGTGCGCGCGCCGGCCAGCGCGCCTTCCCAGTACGGCGGACGGCGGATGTAGGTGGTCTGCGCACGCCACTCGTACAGCGGACTGACCTTGATGCCGTCGTCAGCCTGCCTGGCGAACATCGGAATGTAGACCTTGTTGAAGTGGGCCGGTTTAACGCTGGAGGCAACCAGCGCGTCGATTTCCTCGTCGCTCGGCCAGATGTCCTTCAATGTCACGCAGTGGCCATTGGCGTCGATGCCCAGCACGTCTTTTTCGATGTCGAAGCGGATGGTGCCGGCGATCGCATAGGCCACCACCAACGGCGGCGAGGCCAGGAAGGCCTGCTTGGCGTACGGATGGATGCGTCCGTCGAAATTGCGGTTACCCGACAGGACGGCCGTGGCGTACAGGTCCCGTTCGATCACTTCCTGCTGGATCACCGGGTCGAGCGCGCCCGACATGCCATTGCATGTGGTGCAGGCATAGGCGACGACGCCAAAGCCGAGCTGCTCGAGTTCGGGCATCAGGCCGGCGTCTTCCAGGTATAGCGTGACGGCCTTGGAGCCGGGCGCCAGCGAGCTTTTCACCCACGGCTTGCGGGTCAGGCCGCGTGCGTTGGCGTTCCGCGCCAGCAAGCCGGCGGCGATCATGTTGCGCGGGTTGTTGGTGTTGGTGCAGCTGGTGATTGCGGCGATGATCACGGCGCCGTCAGGCATCTTGCCCGGCTCGTTCTCGACCACGCCGCTGATGCCGCGCGCGGCCAGTTCCGAGGTCGGCACCCGGTTGTGCGGGTTCGACGGACCGGCGATGGTGCGCACCACCGTCGACAAGTCGAACTTGAGCACGCGTTCGTATTCGGCGTCCTTGAGGGTGTCTCCCCACAGGCCCGTTTCGCGCGCGTACAGCTCGACCAGCGCGACCTGCTCGTCGGCGCGGCCGGTCAGCTTCAAGTAGGTGATGGTCTGCTCGTCGATATAGAACATCGCGGCCGTCGCGCCGAACTCGGGCGCCATGTTGGCGATGGTGGCGCGGTCGCCCAGCGTCAGGTGCCCGGCGCCCTCGCCGTAGAACTCGAGGAAGGACGACACCACTTTTTGCTTGCGCAGGAACTCGGTCAGCGCCAGCACGGTGTCGGTGGCGGTGATGCCCGGCTGGGGCTTGCCGGACAGTTCCACGCCGATGATGTCGGGCAGGCGCATCCAGCTGGCGCGCCCGAGCATCACGCTCTCGGCTTCCAGGCCGCCCACGCCGATGGCGATCACGCCAAGCGCGTCGACCATCGGGGTGTGCGAGTCGGTGCCCACCAGCGTGTCCGGAAAGGCCACGCCGTCTTGCACCTGCACCACCGGCGACATGCGCTCGAGGTTGATCTGGTGCAGGATGCCGTTCCCTGGCGGGATCACGTCAACGTTCTTGAACGCCTTCTTGGTCCAGTCGATGAAGTGGAATCGGTCTTCGTTGCGGCGATCTTCAATGACGCGGTTCTTGGCGAAGGCGTCGGGATCGAACCCGCCGCACTCGACGGCCAGCGAGTGGTCCACCACCAGCTGGGTCGGCACCACCGGGTTCACCAGCGCAGGGTCGCCGCCCTGTGCCGCGATGGCGTCGCGCAGGCCGGCCAGGTCGACCAGGGCGGTCTGGCCGAGAATGTCGTGGCAAACCACGCGTGCCGGGAACCACGGGAAGTCCAGGTCGCGCTTGCGCTCGATCAGCTGGGACAGCGACGCGTTCAAGGTGGCCGGGTCGCAGCGGCGCACCAGGTTCTCGGCCAGCACGCGCGAGGTGTAGGGCAGTCTGGCGTAGGCGCCCGCTTCGATCGCATCGACCGCGGCGCGCGCATCGAAGTAATCGAGCCTGGTGCCCGGCAGGGCTTTGCGGTGTGCGTTGTTCATGTGCGTTCCTTGATGGGCACGAATTGCAGGTCCTCGGGACCGACGTAATTGGCGCTCGGGCGGATGATCTTGTTGTCGATGCGCTGCTCGATCACGTGGGCGGCCCAGCCGGAGGTGCGCGAGATCACGAACAGCGGCGTAAACATCGCCGTCGGCACGCCCATCATGTGGTACGACACGGCCGAGAACCAGTCGAGGTTGGGGAACATCTTCTTGACGTCCCACATCACCGTTTCGAGCCGTTCGGCGATGTCGAACATCTTCATCGAACCGGCTTCCTCCGACAACGAGCGCGCCACTTCCTTGATGACCACGTTGCGCGGGTCGGAGATGGTGTAGACCGGGTGGCCGAAGCCGATCACCACTTCCTTGTTCTCGACGCGCTTCTTGATATCGGCTTCGGCTTCGTCGGCGTTTTCATAGCGCTTCTGGATCTCGAAAGCGGCCTCGTTGGCGCCGCCATGCTTGGGACCGCGCAGGGCGCCGATCGCACCGGTGATGGCCGAGTGAATATCCGAACCGGTGCCGGCGATCACGCGCGCGGTGAAAGTGGAAGCGTTGAATTCGTGTTCGGCGTACAGGATCAGCGAGGTGTGCATCGCCTGCTCCCACGACTTGGACGGCTTCTCGCCGTGCAGCAAGTGCAGGAAGTGGCCGCCGATCGACTCGTCGTCGGTTTCGACTTCGATGCGCTTGCCGTTGTGGCTGAAGTGGTACCAGTACAGCAGCATCGAGCCGAACGAGGCCATCAGGCGGT
>JAZJYV010000100.1:0-33143 GCA_040390195.1 Pseudomonadota bacterium
TTTGGCTGGGCAGGCTTGAAACGTGGACGCTCGCCACGGGCACGGGCCGATTGGGCTTCCTGTGCGGCGGTGCGGGCAGCCGGCGATTGCTCGGCGACGGCGAATTTGTGCAGTGCGGGCAGCATGAATGCTGCGGTTTTGCCGGAGCCGGTCTGGGAAGAGACCAGCAGGTCGCGGCCTTCGATGGCGGCAGGAACGGCTTGTTCCTGCACTGGGGTCGGCTTGGTGTAGCCGGCATCGGTGACAGCGGTGACGATGGACGCGTGGAGGCCTAATGCTTCAAAACTCATTATGTTCTTTTCTTTCGGTATAAATCAGCGCCCGAGCAAACGCATCGAGCGCAAAATAGCAACGCCAACCAACACAACGAAATGACTCAAAGATGAAAGAAATTTCGGCACAAAAGCTTTGCGCCGGGACGGTGTCAGGTGCGACACACAAGGCGGGAGGGCTTTATTGAGGGTATCCGGTGGATACGCCTAGGCTTGCGAAGCTGCTAGTTTTATTTCATGTCACTGCCGATATTGCCATCGCAAGGGAAGCATATTGCAGCGCACAAACAGAACTATACAGTAGTTTAGCTGTTCGTGCACGCAGAAAAATAAGTGCGCCCGGGCATGTTGCGAAAAAAAGCGTGGCCGGCGCCAGCCAGCGCGGCCACGCAAACTGGGTCCAAGGAGGTCATACTTTAACAAGATGAGTGTCGTTCTGCAAATAATTCAGTGCGAACAATCATAATAAAAAAGTAAATTTTGTGTGAGGGCGCAGCACCGTAGAAAGCATGAAAAAAGCGCCCCGCAGGACGCTTTCATTGGGTTGGCGCTGCGCGGCGCTCAGCCGTGCTTCTTCTTGCCGTGGCCGGCCGCCGCCGTTTTGCTGCCGTGCTTGCCGCGCGCGACGTGGCTCTTGATTTCCTCGACCGCGTCGGCGGCCTTGGCCTTGAGTTTCTGTCCACCGCTCAGTTTGACGGTGGCAGCGCCGCGCTTGCCCTGGCGCTCGGCCTCGAAGGCCAGCACGGCATTGTCGACGACTTGTTCGGCAATGTCGGTGTTGAGCGAGGTCGAGATCTTGGGCACCAGGATGGTGGAGCCGGCTTTCAGGCGGCTTTGGGCCGGAATATTGTTGGCCTGGCGGATCACGTCCGGCGTGGTGCCGAATTTCGAGGCCAGCGAGGCGATGCTCTCCTTGGCGCTGGTGATCTTGTGGGTGGTCCAGGTCGACAGGGCGTGGCCCCATTGCGCCAGGTTCAACTGGAATTTCTCGGCATTTTGCTGTGGCAGCAGGATCTTGGTCTGTTCGCCGCCGGTGATGACGGGGCGGTTGAACTGGGGGTTCAGGGCCTTGAATTCCTCGACCGACAATTCGGCCAGCTGGGCGGCGATGGTCAGGTCGATGTCGCTGGTCTTGTCGACCGTGGTGAAGTAGGGCTGGTTGTCGATCGCCTGCAGCGTCACGCCGTACTGGGTGGGATTGGCAATGATGTTCTTGACCGCTTGCAGCTTGGGCACGTAGTTGCGCGTCTCGGCCGGCATCAGTTCGGCCAGGTTGTCGAAATCGGTGAGCTTGCCCAGCGCCTGGTTCTTCTTGATGGCGCGCTGCACATTGCCTTCGCCCCAGTTATAGGCAGCCAGCGCCAGTTGCCAGTCGCCGAACATGTCATACAACTTCTGCAGATAGGACAGGGCGGCGTCGGTCGAGGCCAGCACGCCGCGCCGCTCGTCCTTGAACAGGTTTTGCTTGAGGTTGAAATCCTTGCCCGTGCCTGGCACGAACTGCCACATGCCGGCCGCGTTGGCGCTCGAATAGGCTTGCGGATTGAAGGCCGATTCGATGATCGGCAACAGGGCCAGTTCGGTCGGCATGCCGCGCTTTTCGAGTTCCTGGACCACGTGGAACAGATAGCGTGAGGCGCGCGCCGAGGTGCGCGCGATATAGTCGGGGCGGGTGCTGTACCAGGTCACGTGCTTGGCGACGAGGGCGTTGTCGATGTCAGGAATGGCATAGCCGCTGCGGATGCGGCCCCACAAGTCGGCTTCCTTGAATTCGTCGGCCTTGAGCGCCGGGGCGGGAGCGCGCGCGATGGACACAGTGCTGTCGACGGCGTGGCTGAGCGCGGGGGCAAGCAGGAAAATCAGGGCTGCCAGCGCGGCACTGGTACGGCTAAATAGATGCATGGTTTTCCATTGTTGCGTCCGAGAACTGCCGGACTGACGATGAATAAGCTCGGAGTGTACGTAGGGCGCGGCGCGACAGTCAAGCACTATGTCGGTTTGCCCGAAAATAGTTTGACAACTGTTTTCCCCAACATTAGCGCTTCGAAAATCTTGCAAGCCGCGGCTGCGGCCGGCCTGCCGAGTGCCGCCCAAGTTACCCCTTATGACGACGACAAACTATGAGCTGGCGCAAAGAATGCGTACAATTTGGCTTTCGCGCCGAGCGCATCCCTATTGAAAGCCTCACCATGAGCACCCCGAACCTGAATGTCGACGATGAGCAGATCATTGCGGCCACCCAAAACTGGCTGGAAAAAGCGGTGATCGGCTTGAACCTGTGTCCGTTCGCCAAGGCGGTGCACATCAAGCAGCAGATCCGCTACGTGGTTTCGAGCGCCACGACGGTCGAAGCGCTGCTCGGGCAATTGATGGATGAATTGCAAACCTTGTCCGACAGCGATCCCGCGCAAATCGACACGACCTTGCTGATCCACCCCTTCGTGCTGACCGACTTTCTCGACTATAACGAGTTTCTCGACGTGGCCGACGCGGCGGTGGAAGACATGCAGCTGGCTGGCGAATTGCAGGTGGCCAGCTTCCACCCCCAGTACCAGTTCGCCGACACCGACCTCAACGACATCAGCAACTACAGCAACCGTTCGCCGTATCCAACCTTGCACCTGTTGCGCGAAGAGAGCATCGAGCGTGCGGTCGAAGCGTTCCCGGAAGCGTCCGAGATCTTTGACAAGAACATCGCCAAGCTGGAGCAATTGGGCCACGACGGCTGGGACGCGCTCGATGTCGGCCCGGCCAAGTGAGGAGCTGGTGGTGAGCCTGCCCGAGCGTCCCGACACGCCCTGCGTGGCGGTCTGCTCGACGACGTTTGACGAAATTTGCCGCGGCTGCGGGCGCAGCGTGCTCGAGGTGGCGCATTGGGTCTCGATGTCGGCCGAGCACAAGGAGCGCGTCTGGCAGCGCATCCTGTCCCAGGGCTACCCCCGCCGCAACACCTGAAAACCCGGAACAGACTAAAGTTTTCACGAAAGCCCGGGACAGACTAAGATTTAATGGGCCCGGATAAAACGGAAAACCCGGGGCGGACTAAGATTTCATTGATCCGAATAAAGCGGGTTTCTAGCAACTTATGGCGTCGAAAACGCAAAATGGCACCATTCAACGCTAAATGGCGCCATTTCTGAATCTTAGTCTGTCCCGGGTTATCGTGGAACCTGAGTCTGTCCCGGGTTTAATTTGGATTAAAAGCTGCCGATGAAGTCTTTTTTGCCGATGTCGATGCCGTTGTGGCGCAAGATCGCGTAGGCGGTCGTGGCGTGGAAGTAGAAATGCGGCAGCGCATAATGCAGCAAATACACCTGGCCCTTGAATTGCTTGGCATTCGGGCCGCTGCTGGTGCTGATGTCGCGCTGGGCGCTCGCTTCGATGCCGTCTTGCGGCAAGCCGTCAATGAAGGCCAGTGTCTTGGCAATGCGCGCCTTCAGATCGGCAAAACTTTGCTCCGTGTCCTCATAGCGCGGTACCTCGACGCCCGCGAGCCGGGCACAGCAGCCCTTGGCGAAGTCGGCCGCCACTTGCACCTGGCGAATCAGCGGGAACATGTCGGGATACAGGCGCGCCTGCAATAGCGCGGCCGGCTCGATCTTTTTCTCGGTGAGGTGAAGTTCAGTCTTGTCGATCACCGCCGACAGGGCGCCAAGGATTTGCTTGAATACGGGTACCGATGCTTCGTACATGGAAAATGTCATGATGTGTCCCCTTTGGAAAAAGTCCAGCGATGATAGCAAGCCGCGTCAATTTGCGCTGGCCGCCCCCGTTTTTGGCGCAACGGTAGCGACGCTGTCGGTAAAACCCCTCACCGGCGACGCTTGTTGATGACTTCAATCAAGCTTTCCGTGCATAATTCCGGATAGAAACGAATTTCTTCCAATTTTTCGATTAAGGCAGCATGCCTAGTACGACATATCAGCAATTTCGCGCCAGGTTAGGTGCCTTGTACGGGCTGTCGATTTACGGAGCGCTGTTGTTGGTGGTCTTCGGGGGCCTGGTCATTCCCGCCATCATCGGCAGTTATGTACTCATCGGCGTGCAGGAGCAAAAGTCCGCCAAGACGGCATTGAACGAGTCGCTGCAGCGCAACGCCGACATCCTGGCGCTGGGCATGCAGGAGTCGCTGTGGAACATGAACGCCGAGTCGGCCCATTCGCTGGTTGAGTCGGTCATGCGCGATCCTTCGGTGCTGCAAATCCAGGTCATCGGCCAGGCCGACACCCAGTTCATGAACGTGCATTCGCCGAACCGCCAGATCGGCAACGTCTCGCGCGCCGAACGCGACATCGTGGTGCGCGGCGAACGCATCGGCCGCATCCTGGTCGAGATGGACGACGCCCGCAGCCAGCAGGAATTGCGCACCAAGCAGTCCAATTACGCGATCGTGCTGGCCGGCCAGCTGACCGTGTCGCTGCTGCTGATCGTGCTGTTCCTGAACCGCCGCCTGCTGGTCCCGCTGCGCAAGCTGATGACGTTCTCGGACCGCCTCTCGCACGGCGACTTCGAAACCCGCCTCGACCTCGACGGCACCGATGAACTTGGCCGCCTGGGCAGCCAGATGGAGCAGATGCGGGTGGCCATCAAGCGCCTGTTCGAGGACATCGGCCAGCGCGAGGAGCGTTTTCGCACCATCGTCACCCAGGTCCCGGGTGCCGTGTTCCGCGTGCGCAGCGGCGGCCAGGTCGATTTCGTCAGTGATGCCATCGAGGAGATCTGCGGCTATCCGGCCGCGATGTTCATGCACGGCGCCACCGACGACTGGAGCAACATCATCTGTCCGGAGGATCGCCGCATGCAGGCGCGCACGGTGCGCCAGGCGATCGAGACGGCGCGTCCCTACGAAATCGAATACCGCATCGTCGATGCCACCGGCACCGAGCGCTGGGTGGCCGAAAACGGCCAGCCGCAAGTGGCGGCCGACGATGGCGCCGCCTGGATCGACGGCATCATCTCCGACATCAGCGAGCGCAAACACAACGAGATGCGCATCGAGGGCTTGTTGGCCGAGCAGAGCGCCATCCTTGACAACGTGATGTTCGGCGTGATGTTCGTGCGCGAGCGCCAGGTGGTGTCGGTCAACCGCCGCTGCGAGGAGCTGTTCGGCTACGCCAACGGCGAGATGACGGGGCAGTCGACGGCGATCGTGTTCCCCAACCAGGCCGAGTACGAGCTGGCCGGCGTGCGCCAGTATCCCGACCTGGAGCTGGGCAAATACTTCACCGAGGAGCGTCAATACCGCAAGCGCGACGGCGCGCTGTTCTGGTGCCTGGTCAGCGGCTGCGCACTCGATCCCCACCACGCCAGCGAAGGCAGCATCTGGGTCTACGCCGACGTCACCGAACGCAAGCAGGCCGAGGAAAAGCTGCGCCTTTCGGCCACCGTGCTCGAACACATCGCCGACGGCGTGATGGTGGTCGGCGCCGACGGCACCATCGTGGCCATCAACCCGGCCTTCACCCAGATCACCGGCTACACCGAGATGGAGGCGCTGGGCCAGGACTCGACACTGACGCGCTCCTCGCGCCACGACGAGAGCTTCTACCAGCAGTTGTGGGAAGAGCTGGTGGCCAACGGCTTCTGGCGCGGTGAAATCTGGAACCTGCGCAAGAACGGCGAGTTGTACCTCGAATGGCTGACCATCTCGGCGGTGCGCGATAACCAGGGCATCACCACCCATTATGTGGGCGTGTTCAGCGACATCACCAAGGTCAAGGAGTCGCAGGAGAAGCTCGACCACATGGCGCACCACGACCCGCTCACGGCGCTGCCGAACCGGCTGCTGTTCCACGACCGCCTGCACCATGCGCTGCAGCGCGCCGGGCGCGACATGCAGCAACTGGCGATCCTGTTCATCGACCTGGACCGCTTCAAGAACGTCAACGACACGCTGGGCCACCACATCGGCGACGAGCTGCTCAAGCAGGTCGCCAGCGCGCTGTCGGGCCGCCTGCGTGACGGCGACACCCTGGCGCGCCTGGGCGGCGACGAGTTTATCGTGTTGCTCGAGAATGTCGATGGCCAGTTCGGTGCCGGCCACGTGGCCGAGAAGCTGATGGCCATGTTCGAGCAGCCGTTCATCGTTTCCGACTATGAGCTGTTCGTCACCGGCAGCGTCGGCATCAGCCTGTATCCGAACGACGCCACCGATTTGAACATGTTGATCCGGAACGCCGACGTGGCGATGTACCAGGCCAAAGCGCGCGGGCGCAATGGCTACCAGTTCTACGCGCCGTCGATGACCGGCGAGGGCGTCGAACGGCTGCGCCTGGAGGCCATGCTGCGCCGCTCGATCGAGAAGAACGAGATCTTCCTGAACTACCAGCCGCAGGTCGAGATCGACACCGGCCGCCTGATCGGGGTCGAGGCCCTGGTGCGCTGGGACAATCCGGAGCTGGGGCTGGTGCCGCCGATCCGCTTCATTCCGCTGGCCGAGGACACCGGCTTCATCAACCAGCTGGGCAAATGGGTATTGTACGAATCATGCCGCCAGATGATGCGCTGGCAGGAGGCGGGCCTGCACGTGCCGAAAATCGCCGTCAACCTGTCGGTCAAGCAGTTCGAGCGCGGCAGCATCGTCAACATGGTGGCCGACATCCTCAAGGAAACCGGGCTCGAACCGGAGCGGCTGCAGCTGGAAGTGACCGAGTCGGTGATCATGAACACCGGCGACGCGCTGGTGTTCATCAACGATTTGCACTCGATCGGGGTGGGACTAGCGATCGACGATTTCGGCACCGGCTACTCGTCGCTGGCATACCTGAAGCAACTGCCGGTGCAGACCTTGAAGATCGATCGCAGCTTCATCAAGGACATCTCGACCGATGTCAATGACGAGGCGATTGCGATCGCGATCATCCAGCTTGGCAAATCGCTCAATCTGTCGGTGATCGCGGAAGGGGTGGAGACGGAGGAGCAGGCCGCTTTCCTGCTGCGCCATGGTTGCAACCAGGCCCAAGGGTATTTCTACAGCCGCCCCGTGCTGCCCGACGATTTGATGAGCAAGTGGCGGCCCTGACCGGCGCAATGCGCTCGAGCGTGGCACAAGTTTGCGGGAAAACCGGGGCCAGGGGAAAACGCGGTCAGACCCCGGTTGATTCGCTTGGGGTCTGACCCCGTTTTCCCCTGGCCCCGGTTTTCCAAACCAAGCGCTTCCGCTATGCGGCGGCGAGCAGTGCCCGCAAATTGCACTCGCGTTGCCAGCGGCGCCGCTCTGCGCTGCTGTTGGCCAGCGTGGCCAGCTCCTCGGGCGCCGTTTGCACCTGCGCCTGCAGCAAGCGTTCGGCCAGTGCCGGATCGGGCAGCATGGTGCCGAAGAACGCCACCAGATCCTGCCGCTGAATGAGCAGGGTAGGGAAATTTTCCACGTCGAGCTCGCCGACCACGTCGGCCTGGTCCTCGATGTCGATCCAGACAAATTGCACCTCCGGGTGGCGCGCTGCGATCGCCTCGAACGCCCCCCGGTACGATCCGCAGGTGCCGCACCACGCCGCGCACAGGCAGGCCACCACCCAGCGCTCGCCGGCCAGGGCGGTGGCGATGCTGGCGCGATTGTCGGCGTCTAGAGTCAGGCTATGCATGAGCGGCATTCTACCTTGCCGGCGCCGCGCCCGCTCAGGGTAAAATACGGCATGTCTATCATTCTCGCCATCGAAACCTCATCCGAGCTGGCCTCGTGTGCCCTGATCAACGGCGGCGCTGTGCTGGTGCGCGAATCGTCGGGCGTGCGCACCCACTCGCAGGCCATCCTGCCGATGGTCCAGGAACTGCTGGCTGAAGCGCGCATCACGCTGGGGCAGTGCGACGCCATCGCGTTCGGCGCCGGCCCCGGCTCGTTTACCGGCGTGCGCACCGCCTGCGGCATCGCCCAGGGCCTGGCCTTCGGCGCGCAGTTGCCGGTGC
The DNA here is from genome assembly GCA_040390195.1 of Pseudomonadota bacterium. GTDB lineage: Bacteria > Pseudomonadota > Gammaproteobacteria > Burkholderiales > Burkholderiaceae_D > Telluria_A. The sequence goes on from JAZJYV010000100.1 coordinate 8,178, forward strand.
TGCCGCTGGTGACGCTGGCGATGATGGCGCTGGCCTGCCACCAGCACAGCGGCGCGACCGACATCGTCAGCGTGCTCGACGCGCGCATGGGCGAAGTCTACTGGGCCCAATACCGTTTCGACGGGGCGTGGCAGGTGCTGTGCGCGCCCGCCCTGTGCGCGCCGCAAGCGGTGGCGCCACTGCCCGCCGGCGGCTTGACGGCCTGCGGCAACGGGCTCTCGGCCTATCCCGAGGCGTTTGGCGGGCGCGATTTCATGGCCGGCGCGCTGCCAGCCATCCTGCCGCACGCGCGCGAGCTTGCCCAGCTGGCGCAGATCGATTTTGCGGCCGGCGCAGGCCTGCCGGCGGCCCAGGCCCAGCCCCTCTACCTGCGCAACAAGATCGCCTACACCAGCGCCGAGCGCCTGCTGATCAATGCCGCGAAGGCGGCCGCATGATCGGCAGTTCCCCCCACGAACTGCTGGCCTACGCCCCGATGGCCGCGGCCGATGTCGACGAGGTGCTCGCACTGGAACAGTCGGTCTACCCGCATCCCTGGAGCCGCGGCAATTTCCTCGACTCGCTGGCCAGCGGCTACCACGCCTGGACCGTGCGTGACGAGGCCGGCGTCCTGGCCGGCTACTTCCTGTTGATGGGGGTGGTCGAGGAGGCGCATCTGTTGAACGTGGCGGTGGCCGGTGCGCGCCAGCGCGAGGGCCTGGGACGCTACCTGCTCGACAAGATCGCCGCCTGTGCGCGCGGGCTGGCGATGGAGTCAATCCTGCTCGAAGTGCGTCCGTCGAACCTGCGCGCCCTGAAGGTCTATGAACGCTACGGTTTCACCGAAATCGGCCGACGCAAGGCATACTACCCGGCCCACCACGGCCAGCGCGAGGATGCCATCGTAATGAGGTTCACCTTATGACCCAGTCGCTCCGCAACGCCGCTTTCCTGGAAGAGATGGGCATCGCTCCGCTCTGGAGCGCGCGCGCGCCAGCGGCGGGCGAGCCGGCCTTGCTGCCCGCTGCGCCGCCCGCGGCGGCGCCGCTGCCGTACGCCGGTCCCTCGGCCCCACCCATCGTGCGCGAGTTCGACACGCCCCCGGCACCGGCCTGGGACGCGCTGCCGGCGGTCAGCGACGCCCAGATCGGCGCCATGGACTGGGACGAGCTGCAGGCCGGCGTGGCCAGTTGTACCCGCTGCAGCCTGTGCAAGGGGGGGCGCCCGCCAGTGCCAGGACGCGGTGCCCGGTCGGCCCGCTGGCTGGTGGTGGCCGGCGCCAGCAACGCCGCCGACGCCCAGGCGCAGCAGGCGCTGGCCGGCGAACCTGGCCACCTGCTTGACAATATGCTGGCCGCGGCCGGCCACGCGCTCGAACGCGACACCTGGCTGAGTAACGTGATCAAATGCCGTCCGGCCAGCGCCAGCGGCGGCGAGCGCGCGCCCACCGCCGACGAGGCCGCCGCCTGCCGGCCATGGCTGGAGCGCGAACTGGTCTTGTGCGGCGCAACGATGGTGCTCACGCTGGGCCAGATTGCGGCCAATACGCTGCAGGGCAAGCCGCTGGCCGAGCCGCTGGCAGGCGCGCGCGGCCAGGTCCATGTCTTTGGCGGCGTGCCGCAGGTGGCGACCTTGCACCCGGGCGAGTTGCTGCGGCGCGGCGCCGACAAGGCGCTGGCGTGGGCTGACCTGTGCCGCGCCACGGCGCATGATGCCAGCAGCGGCTGACAACTACCAGGCGCGCTTCGCGCTGCGCTGGGGCCACCTGGTGCATGCCCACGTCCGCGCGCTGGCCTGGCTGCTCGACGCCCCCGGCCTGCTCGACGCGGATGATCCCCAATGGCAGGGCAAGGTGGCGACCCTGGCTGCGCCCACGCTGGAGGTGGCACGCTGGCTGGCCCGGCTTGACGCCGATCCGTCCGCGCTCGACGGCGCGCTTGGCCCGCGCGTCCATACCCGGCTCGGGCTGTACGCAGAAAAGCTGATGGCCTTCTATTTCCGCGAGCATGGCCAACTGGTGGCGCACGGCCTGCAAGTGCGCGCCAGCCGCAACGACACCATCGGCGAGTTCGATTTCCTGCTCGAGGCAGGGCCCGACGCGCTCGAACACATCGAATTTGCGACCAAGTTTTATCTGCTGGCGGGGGAGGGCACCCGTGTCGACAGTTTCGTCGGCCCCAACCTGGCCGACAGCCTGGGCGCCAAGATGCGCAAGATCATGGAGCGCCAGCTGGCCCTGGCCGCCCATCCGGCGGCCCAGGCCGTGCTGCCACGGCCGGTGGCGCGCGCGCGGGCACTGGTCAAGGGCTGGCTGTTCTATCCGGGCGCCGGCGGGCAGGCGATGGCTGGCATCGAAGCGGCGCATTGCCGCGGTTTCTGGTGCGCGCTGGGCGCGGTGGGGGCGCTGGCGGGGAATTGTTTCGTGGTGCTGCCACGCCTGCAGTGGCTGGCGCCATACCGAGCATGCGCGCAGCAGGACACGCTCGATCGCGCCGGCTTGCAAGCGGCACTATCCGGCCTCGAGGTGCCGGCGCTGGTCGCTGTCGTCGGCGCGCAGGATGGCGCCTGGATCGAACTCGAACGCGGCTTCATCGTCCCCGACGACTGGCGCGCACGCGCCGCGCAAGCGGGAAGATCGTTGGCCAATTCGTAGGTCGGAACCCCAAGGGGGCGAGCGCAGTGCGCCCTGTTCGCGTCCACGGGGCGCACGCATTGGCAGCAGGCGGCTTCGCCTTTTCGGCCCTGCCTTGTTAGTGTTTGTGCTCGCCGATCAGCGCCAGCGAGTCGAACTCGAGCTGGTTCTTCGCGTGCAGGCGCATGATCCAATACATGATCCCGGCCACCGACAGGCCGAACAGCACGATGATCACGTTCAGGTCCAGGTTCAGCGAGATCATGCCCGCGTACACGGCCAGCATGGTCAGGATCGACAGGTTCTCGTTGAAGTTCTGCACCGCGATCGAGTGGCCGGCACTCATCAGGACGTGGCCGCGATGCTGCAGCAGGGCGTTCATCGGCACCACAAAAAAGCCCGACAGCACGCCGATCAGCAGCAGCAGCGGATAGGCCAGCATCACCGAATGGACCATGGTCATGCTCATCACGATCACGCCCATCACGATCCCCAGCGGGATCACGGTCAGCGATTTCTTCAGCGGCACGATCTTGGCCGACGCCGCCGCGCCCAGCGCCACGCCCAGCGCCACCACGCCCACCAGGCTGGTGGCCTTCTCGAACGCCATGCCGAGCGACTTCTCGGCCCATTTCAGCACGATCAGTTGCAAGGTGGCCCCGGCGCCCCAGAACAGGGTCGTCACGGCCAGCGAAATCTGGCCCAGCTTGTCGCGCCAGAGCATGGACGAACAGGCGGCGAAATCGGCGATCAGCTTGGCCGGGTTGCGCTGCTGGTGCTCGTACAGCGCGCCGGTATCGGGAATGCGCAGGTTGAAGATGGAGGCGAGCATGTACACCGCCACCACCACGCACAGCGCCGCCTCGGTCGGGGTGTCGATGCCGGTGTCGATGAATGGCAGATCGAAGCCGAGCAGGTAGCTCGAGGCGCGGCTGCTCACCAGCGCGCCGCCCATCACGGTGCCGAGGATGATCGACATCACGGTCAAGCCTTCGATCCAGCCGTTCGCCGCCACCAGCTTCTCGGGCGGCAGCAGCTCGGTCAGGATGCCGTACTTGGCCGGCGAATACACGGCCGCGCCGAAGCCGACCACCGAATAGGCGACCAGGGGATGGACGTTGAAGAAGATCAGGGCGCAGCCGAACACCTTGATCAGGTTGGCGATGAACATCACGCGCCCCTTGGGCAGGCCGTCGGCAAACGCGCCCACGAATGGCGCCAGCAGCACATAGAACAGCACGAACGACAGTTTCAGCAGCGGCGTCAGCGAGGCTGGCGCATTCATCGAGGTCAGCAAGAAAATCGCCACGAACAGCAAGGCGTTATCAGCGAGCGAAGAAAAAAACTGCGCCGCCATGATGGTGTAAAAACCACGATTCATTCGAGTAGTTCTAAAAGCATGTGTGGGTTGCTTTATACCATGAAAGGCAGGGAAGCCAAAGAAATCCACGCCGCCGCCGGGGCGGGCTAAAATACGTCTTCCATTGACCGCCCGCAAAAAAACCACCATGCCAAGGCCGCTGCAAGCTACCATCCACCTCGACGCCATGCGCCACAATCTCGAGCACGCGCGCGCCTGCGCACCCGGCGCCCGCCTGTGGGGCGTGGTCAAGGCCAACGCCTACGGCCACGGTCTCGAGCGCGCGCTGCGCGGTTTCGGCGCCGCCGACGGCCTGGCCCTGATCGAGACGGAGAACGCGCTGCGCCTGCGCGAACTGGGCTGGCGCAAACCGATCCTGCTGCTCGAGGGGATCTTCGAGCCGGCCGACGTGCCGCTGCTGGCGGCCCATGGCTTAAACAGCACCATCCACTCGGCCGAACAGATCACGATGCTCGAGCAGGCGCGCCTGGCGGGCCCGATCGACCTGCACCTGAAGATGAACACGGGGATGAACCGGCTCGGCTTCCGGCCCGGGCAGTTCGCCGCCGCCCACGCGCGCCTGCGCGCGATCGCGCTGGTGCGCCAGATCACCCTGATGACCCATTTCGCCAACGCCGACGAACTCGAGCATCCGCGCCTGACCATCCGCGAGCAGGTGCGCCGCTTCCAGGCCGGCGCCGACGGCATCGACGGCCCGCGCAGCCTGTCGAACTCGGGCGGGGTGCTGCAGCAGGCGGCGCTGGCGGCCGAGCTGCACAACGACTGGGTGCGCCCCGGCATCATGCTGTACGGTGGCACCCCCGGCGGCCAGAGCGCGGCCGCCTACGGCCTGCGCCCGACCATGACCCTGGCGAGCGAACTGATCGCAATCCAGCAGCTGGAGGCGGGCGACACGGTCGGCTACGGCAGCCATTTCCAGGCCAGCGGGCCGATGACGGTGGGGGTGGTGGCCTGCGGCTACGCCGACGGCTATCCGCGCCACGCGCCGCACGGCACCCCGATCCTGGTCGACGGCGTGCGCAGCACCCTGGTCGGGCGCGTCTCGATGGACATGCTGGCGGTGGACCTGACGGCGCTGCCGGCGGCCCGGGTCGGCAGCCCCGTCACGCTGTGGGGCGCCGGCCTGCCGATCGACGAGGTGGCCGAGGCGGCCGGCACCATCGGCTATGAATTGATGTGCGCCCTGGCGCCGCGCGTGCGGGTATTGGAACACGACCTTGGCTAAAGCGAAAACGAACTACACCTGCAGCGACTGCGGCGGGATCAGCACGCGCTGGACCGGCCAGTGCGCCGCCTGCCAGCAATGGAACACGATGGTCGAGACGGTGCAGGAGGCGCCCGGCCTGAACCGCCTGTCCCAGCCCCAGCACAAGAGCCTGGCGCAGACGGCGCCGGTGCTCTCGCTGGCCGACATCGAAGCGGTCGACGTGCCGCGCTTTGGCACCGGCATCGAAGAATTCGACCGCGTGCTCGGCGGCGGCCTGGTGCCCGGCGGCGTGGTGCTGATCGGCGGCGACCCGGGCATCGGCAAGTCGACCCTGCTGCTGCAGGCGCTGGCCAACATCTCGCATGCGAAAAGCACGCTCTACGTCAGTGGCGAGGAGTCCGGGGCCCAGATCGCGCTGCGCGCGCGCCGGCTGGCCGTGGACGCGCGCGAACTCAAGCTGCAGGCCGAGATCCAGCTCGAGAAGATCCTCGGCACCCTGGCCGAACTGCGCCCCGAGGTGGCCGTCATCGATTCGATCCAGACCGTCTATTCGGACGCACTCAGCTCCGCCCCCGGTTCGGTGGCCCAGGTGCGTGAATGCGCGGCCCAGCTCACGCGGGTGGCCAAGCAGACCGGCATCACCATCATCCTGGTGGGCCACGTGACGAAGGAGGGCGCGCTGGCCGGTCCGCGCGTGCTCGAACACATCGTCGACACGGTGCTGTACTTCGAGGGCGACACCCAGTCCAGCTTCCGCCTGGTGCGCGCCATCAAGAACCGCTTCGGCGCCGTCAACGAACTTGGCGTGTTCGCCATGACCGAAAAGGGGCTCAAGGGGGTCTCCAACCCGTCGGCGCTGTTCCTGTCGCAGCACGACAGCCAGGTGCCCGGCTCCTGCGTGATGGTGACCCAGGAGGGCACGCGCCCGCTGCTGGTCGAGATCCAGGCGCTGGTCGACACCAGCCACCTGCCGAACGCGCGCCGGCTCTCGGTCGGGCTCGAGCAGAACCGGCTGGCCATGTTGCTGGCGGTGCTGCACCGCCACGCCGGCATTGCCGCCTTCGACCAGGATGTGTTCATCAACGCCGTCGGCGGGGTCAAGATCAGCGAGCCGGCGGCCGACCTGGCAGTGTTGCTGGCGATCAACTCGTCGATGCGCAGCAAGGCGCTGCCGCGCGGGCTGGTGGTGTTCGGCGAGGTCGGGCTGGCCGGCGAGATCCGGCCCGCCCCGCGCGGCCAGGAGCGGCTGCGCGAGGCGGCCAAGCTGGGCTTCTCGATCGCCATGATCCCCAAGTCGAATATGCCCAAGCAAAAAATCGAAGGCATGACCATTGTCGGCGTCGAACGCATCGACGAAGCGTTCAACAAGTTGCGCGAATTGGATTGAAGTTTCCAGTTAGCACTATAATGTGCATACACGCAGCGAATTGGACAAAATTGTGTTAACTGAACAAAGAGAAACGGCGCGCAAGGTCTTGAAAGTCAAGGCCCAGCTCGCCCTGGAAGACGCGCCGCCGCAGCAGGCGCGCACCATGGACGTCGGCGCCAACGGCATGTGCATCACCAGCCCCAACCCGGTGCGGGTGGGCAGCACCGGCACCGTCAGCTTCGAGCTCTACTTCGACGGCAATGGCAGCACCATCACGGTGCGCGCCAAGGCCTTGTATTGCATATTTAGCCATGGCGAGTACAAGATCGGCTTTCAATTCCTCAACCTCGACTTGTCGGCCATGAGCGTGTTGGCAAAATACTTGCGCTAGGGGCGCTATACTGGTTCATATGGCGGACCGGGCATGGGGGCGTTTCTGTGTTACCGTCTGTCAGTAAGCACGCGGCTGCGCCGCGGCCAGATGAAAGACAGGTGCATCATGGTCTCTCCCCTTAACACGGCCAATGCCTTGGCCGGACTGAATCCGAACGGCGTCTCGGCCAGCGATGTGTACGGCCGCGTCAGCAAGTCGCTGCTGGCCCAGAACGCCAGCGTCCAGAAACTGACGGGCAGCATCAGCCGCGACCAGACGCGCCTGTCCGGCCTCGGCCAGCTGCAAAGCGCGCTGGCCAATTTCCAGGCGTTCGCCCAGTCGCTGTCGGGCGTCGGCCTGCAAACGGCGGCCAACGCCAGCAAGCCTTCGGTGCTGACCGCGCTCACCAACGGCAACGCCAAGCCGGGCAGCTACAAGGTCGAGGTCAGGCAGCTGGCGCAGGCGCAAACCCTGCTCTCGCGGCCCCAGAACAGCGCCGACACGGCCATCGGCGGCGCTGCGGCCACCACCATCAAGGTCGATTTCGGCAGCACGGCGGGCAGCAGTTTCAGCGCTCATGCCAGCAAGACCTTCACCATCGATGCCAGCAACAACAGCTTGCAGGGCATCGCCGCCGCCTTCAGCCAGGCCGGCATCGAGAGCAAGGTCGTGCGCAGCGGCAACGCCTATGCGCTGCAGCTGACGGCGCAAACTGGCAGCGCCAACAGCCTGCGCATCAGCGTCGGCGGTGACAGCGCCCTGCAAAACTTGCTTGCGTTCGATCCCGCCGGCAGCCACAGGCTGAATCAGACCAGTGCCGCCCAGGACGCCGTGCTCAGCATCGACGGCAAACAGCTCACGCGCGATTCGAACGTGATCACCGGCGAAATCGGCGGCACCGCGCTGGCGCTCACGGCCACCGGCGACACCGACGTCGTGGTGGCCCAGGACAGCGGCGCCATCGCCAGGAACGTCGCCAATTTCGCCCAGGGCTACAACAACTTGTCAACCAGGCTGGCAGCGCTCAAGCAGGGCGAGCTGCAGTCCGACGCCACGCTCGGCCAGCTGCAAAATCAGCTGTCCGAGCTGGTCCAGCGGGGCGGCGCCCTGGCCAAGGTTGGCGTTACGCTCGACCACAACGGCCAGCTGAAGGTGGACAGCAAGCTGCTCAAGGACGCCATCGCAGCCGACGCTGGCGCGGTCGGCAAGCTGTTTACCGACAACGGCAAGGGCGTGGCCGACCAGCTTGCGGCCAGGATCGGCCAGTTGGTCGGCGCTGGCGGCAGCATCGGCCAGCGCAGCGCCGCGACCCAGAAAGAGATCGCCAGCCTGGGCAGCCAGAAAACCCGTCTGACCGACACCCTGAGCGCGCAGGCCAGTGCGCTGGCGGCGCAGTACAGCCAGGCCAGCCAGAGCAGCACCGGCAACAGCGTGTTGCCCGGCTATACGGGGCCGACGTCGCTGTTCGATTTCCTCGCATGAGGAGCCATCCATGGCCGCCGGCTCCGACTTCGGCTACCGTGAAATGGACCTGTGGCTCAACGCCGAGCGCATCACGGAAATCGAATGCCTGGTCCCTGACCTGACCGGGGTCGCGCGCGGCAAGATCCTGCCGCGCACCAAATTCACCGAAGAGCGCGGCATGCGCATGCCCGAAGCCGTGCTCGGCATGACCGTCACCGGCAACACCCCGCAAGACGACTTTGCCTATGCGCGCGCCATCTCCAAGACCGACCGCGACATGGTGCTCAAGGCCGACCCGGCCACCATCACCATGGTGCCCTGGGCGGCCGACCCGACCGCCCAAGTGATCCATGACTGCCATTTTGCCGATGGCGGCCTGGTCGATTTTGCGCCCAGGTCGGTGCTGCGGCGGGTGCTCGGCCTGTATGCCGAGCGCGGCTGGAAGCCCTCGATCGGGCCCGAACTGGAGTTCTACCTGACGGCGCAAAACACCGACCCCGATTTGCCGCTGAAGTCGCCGATCGGGCGCAGCGGGCGCGCCGAGACTAGCCGCCAGATCTACAGCATCGACGCGGTCAACGAATTCGACCCCTTGTTCGAGGACATCTACGACTATTGCGAGCTAATGAAGCTCGACGTCGACACCCTGATCCACGAGATCGGCGCCGGCCAGATGGGGATCGACTTCCAGGCCGCCGATCCGCTGCGCATGGCCGACAATGTGTTCTATTTCAAGCGCACCGTGCGCGAGGCCGCACTCAAACATCATATGTACGCCACCTTCATGGCCAAGCCCATGGCCAATGAGCCCGGCTCGGCCATGCATGTGCACCAGTGGGTGAGCGATGCGGCCGGCGGCGCCAACCTGTTCAGCGTGGCCGGCGGCGCGCCGTCGCAAGCCTTCTACCATTACATTGGCGGGCTGCAGTGCTATATGCCGGCGGCCATGGCGCTGGCCGCGCCGTATGTCAATTCCTACCGGCGCCTGGTGCGCCAAGGGAACGCGCCGATCAACGTGCAGTGGGGGCGCGACAACCGCACGGTCGGTTTCCGGGTGCCCGAGTCGGCGCCGGCCGAACGGCGCGTCGAAAACCGGCTGATTGGCGCTGACGCCAATCCCTACCTGGCATTCGCCGTCACGCTCGCCTGCGGCTACCTGGGCATGAGCGAGCACATCGCGCCGGGGCCGGCCGCCACCGGCAGCGCCTTCGACGTCGATTTTGAAGTGCCGCAAGGCCTGCCCGAGGCGCTGCGCCTGCTGCGCGCCGAGGACAAGTTGCGCGCCGTGCTGGGCGAGCGTTTCGTCGACGTCTACGCCGCCATCAAGGACCAGGAGCACCTCGAATTCATGACCGTGATCAGTCCCTGGGAGCGCGAACACCTGCTGCTGCATGTTTGATTTCGCAGGCGCCGTCTCAACCGACCCGGGGTCAGCCCCCCCGGAAAAGCAAAACCGTAGAAGTTAGGCGCTTAGCCTTTCAGGGCGTGCAGCCATGTACGAGGGGTCAGACCCCGGTTCCGCAGGCGCCGTCTCAACCGGGGTCAGACCCCCTGAAAAGCAAAACCGGGGTCCGACCCCTTGCTCCCCGGGCGCTTCGCCTTTCAGGGTGTGCAGCCACGCACGAGGGGTCAGACCCCGGTTTTTCTGTTAGGGGTCTGACCCCGGTTCCGCAGGCGCCGTCTCAATCGGGGTCAGACCCCCTGAAAAGCAAAACCGGGGTCCGACCCCTTGCTCCCCGGGCGCTTCGCCTTTCAGGGCGTGCAGCCACGTACCAGGGGTCTGACCCCGGTTCCGCAGGCGCCGCATCCACCCCGGGCGCTTAGCCCTTCAGGGCGTGCAGCAGGTTCACGCCGTTCGGCGAGCCCCAGCCGGTGCAAGCATCCCAGCCCGGATGGGCCTTGAACGCGCCGTTATTGCCGCTGACGATGTCCTGGAACGCGCCGTTGCCGTGCGCCGAACCGTACAGCATGGGATTGATGAAGCCAACCGGGTGCCCGAGCCGCTGGTTCATCAGCGCGATCAGGCCGGCCCACAGCGGCGCCACCGCGCTGGTGCCGCCGATGACCATGTCCTGGCCGTCGACCCGCACCACGTAGCCGGTGGCCGGATCGGCGTCGCCGGCCACATCGGGAATGGCGCGTCCGGCCCTGGCCTTCGGATAGGCCGTCAGCGGCACCCCGGCCTTGAGCTGGTAGGCCGGGGTGTCGAAGAAGTCGCTCACGCCGCCGCCGGTGGCGCTGGTGGTCGATTCATTCCAGACCACCTCGCTGCTGATCTTGCCCGCGGACGCGATCAGCTTGCTGCCGCCGCAGGCCAGGGCGTACGGGCTGGAGGCGGGGAAATCGGCATGCGGGCGACCATCGCCCATGCCATCGTCCGATCCATTGTCGCCGGTGGCCACGCACACCGTCACTCCCAGCGCAGCGGCAGTTTGCAAGGCCTGGTCGAACGAGCTTTTCGCCTGTGCGGTCCAGTTGATTTCAGCGGCCCCCCAGCTGATCGAGATCACCGACGGCTGGTTGACCTGGTCGTGGATCGCCAGCGTCAGCGCGTCGAGGAAGCCCTTGTCGGTGTTCGGCGCGAAGTAGACGGCGATCCTGGCTTTGGGTGCGATGGCGGCCGCCACCTCGATGTCGAGCATCACCTCGCCGTCGGCGCTGTCGACGCCCGAAGGCTGGTTGCGCCCGCCATCGACCCGCACCGTCACCACCTGCGGCGGGTCGAGACGGAGCTTGGCGAAGTAGGCATTCAGGTCGGCGCTGCGGTAGCCGCCACCGAGCTCGATGATGCCAATGCACTGGCCGGCGCCGTTCTGGTCTGGCGGAAAATTGTACAGCCTGGCCAGTTGCGGCGGGGTGAACGCGGCGCTCGCCGCGTGGGCCACGATCCCGATGCCCGGGCTCTGGCGGCGCTGCTGGAAGTGCGGTTTGGCGACCGGCCGGTCGTCGATGCCGAACACGCCCTCGATCACGCCGGCCAGCTCGGACGGCACGCTGAGCGCGCCACTGCGGCCGCGGTACACGCCGCCGTCATGTTCATGGTATTCGACGACGGTGTCGAAGGCCTGGCCGATCTGCGCGGCGTTGCCGGACAAGAACACGCTGCGGCGCGCCGCATCGCTGGCCAGCACCACCAAGCCGCAGTCGCGCGCGAACGCGGCCACCTTGGCCAAGTCGGCCTGGGGCGCGGCGTGGCGCTCGGCATAGTCGCTGCGCGCCAGGTAGCGCCGCCGCGCCGGCAACTGGTCGGCGTACAAGCCCTGGTCCGGCAAACTGGCCAGCGGGGTGCCGCGCTTGACGCGCACCGTGATTTCAAAGCGCTCGTCGGCCGCAACCGGGCCGAGGATGCGGGCGTCGTGCAGGGGCTGGCCGCGATCGCTGCCGGGGATCGTCGTTCGAATCTGGAACTGTGCCATGACGGTTACTCTCTCGTGGATGCCGGCCCCCTGCCGAGATGGGGCAGGCGGTAGGAAGGCTGTCTCGGCGGCCGTGTCTGCTTGCTTACGATTCAATATAGCGAGTGGGAAACGCGGCATATACACACATTGTCACTAAGCCATTATTTTTTTGAAGCAGTCGCGGGCCGCGCTTGCGCAACCCGGGGCGGCCAATCCTCGCTACAATGCTCGAAACTTATCCTCGGGAGGCGTCATCGATGGCAGTGCATTGGCAAGCGCGTGTAACACTGGGACTGGGCGTGGCGGCGGCGCTGGCGCTGGCCGCTCCGGCCCACGCGCAACAGGAAGAAAAAGTCCTCAACATCTACAACTGGTCCGATTACATCGGCGACGACACGATCAAGAATTTCGAGAAAGAGACCGGCATCAAGGTCCGCTACGATAATTTTGACAACAATGAAATCCTCCATTCGAAGCTGGTGGCGGGCAAATCGGGCTATGACATCGTGGTGCCGACGGCGCAATGGGCGCGCCTGCAGATCGACGCCAGGCTGCTGCGCAAACTCGACAAGTCGAAACTGGGTAACCTGGGCAACCTCGATCCGGCCATCCAGGCCAAGCTGGCCACGCTCGACCCGGGCAATGACTACCTGGTCGACTGGCTGTGGGGTTACACCACGGTCGGCATCAATGTCGCCAAGGTCAAGGCCGCGCTGGGCGCGCTGCCGATGCCCGACAACGCCTGGGAGCTGATCTTCAATCCCAAGTACGCGGCCAAATTGAAATCGTGCGGGGTCTCCTTCCTCGATTCGCCGTCCGAGGTGCTGCCGGCCGCGCTGGTCTACCTGGGCAAGCCGGCCTATTCGAAGAATGCCGCCGATTATGCCGAGGCGGCCAAGGTGCTGGCCGCGATCCGGCCCTCGGTGACGCTGTTCAGCTCATCGGGCTACATCAACGAGCTGGCCAACGGCGGCATCTGCGCCGTGTTCGGCTGGTCGGGCGACATCAACATCGCGCGCCAGCGCGCCATCGACGCCAGGAACGGCAACCAGATCCTGGCGCTGGTGCCGAAGACGGGCGCGCCACTGGTGTTCGATACCATGGCGATCCCGGCCGATGCGCCGCACCCGGGCAACGCCCAGCTGTTCATCAATTACATCCTGCGCGGCCCGGTGCACGCAGGCTTGACCAACAAGGTGTTCTACGCCAATCCGAATACGGCCAGCATCAAGTTCGTGCGCAAGGATATTGCCGAGAACAAGACCGTGTTCCTGCCGCCCGAGGACTTGAAGCGCATGATCGCGCCGGACACGGTGCCGGCCGAGATTCGCCGTACGATCACCCGCGCCTTCACCAAATTCAAGACCGGTATGTAGGAACAGCGCGGCTCCATGCGAAAGCGGCGAGTGCCAGAGAGGGCTCGCCGCTTTTTCATGGCTCTCCTGGAGCCGCACTACTCGTGGTAGTGATCGTGAAGTTTATTCGAGCCGCCGCGAATTTCTTCGACCAATTCGTAGACGACCAGCCCGACCATTCCTCCCAAGATGGCAACAATGAGCATGTTCAACATGATCATCCAATCGCCGTTGAGCGATTCTCCCTAGAGTTGATACAATTAAACTCTAGCAGATGCAGGACGTTTTTCAAGGAAGCATTTAACTCATTTCACAATCAGGTCCGGCCCCATGACCGCCTTCAGGTACAGGCTTTCCGGGTCGTCCGGGTCGCGCTGGGCAATCCACCAGGCGCCGGCCTTCTTGATGTTCCAGTATTGCTGCTCGCCCGCCAGCAGCTTGGCCGCCACCAGGCCCAGCGTGGGCTGGTGGCCCACGATCAGCACCGCTTCCTTCGCGTTGGGCCAGTTGGCAGCCTGCAGCACGGCCTCGGCCGAGGCGCCGGGCGCCAGTTCCGGCACCACCTTGAATTTGCGGCCCAGGGGCTCGGCCGTTTGCAAGGTGCGCACGGCGGGGCTGACCAGGATCTTGCAACTGTCGGGCAGTTGCGAGGTGAGCCATTCGGCCATGCGACGCGCTTGCTTCTGGCCCTTGGGGGTGAGAACGCGCTTGGCGTCCGGCTCGCCTTCCTCGGCCTCTGCATGACGCCATAAAATCAGATCCATGCTGTTCTCCTTAGTCGCTCGTTTCGGGCGCCGGACTTCCCAGCAATTGCATCAGGTAGCGTTGGGCGGAAAACGGCGCGCTGCGCGGTTTGCGCCGCTCGTAATGTCCATGCTGATTGAGCTCCCAGGCGTTTGAGTTGTCTTTCAGGTAAGGGTTCAATCCTTCATTGATGACGCGCCGCTTGAGTGCCTTGTCGAGCACGGGAAACGCCACCTCGATGCGGCGAAACAGGTTGCGGCTCATCCAGTCGGCGCTGGCCAAGTACACATTGTGCGCCAAATCGTTGCGGAAGTAGTAAATGCGGCTGTGTTCGAGGAATCGGCCAATCACCGAGCGCACCCGGATGTTCTCCGACAGCCCTGCCACGCCCGGTTTCAAGGTGCAGGCGCCGCGCACGATCAGGTCGATCTTGACGCCATCGTGGGACGCCGCGTACAGGGCGCGGATCACCGATTCGTCGACCAGGGCGTTGATCTTGACGATGATGCGCCCGGGCCGCCCCGCCTTGGCAATCTTGGCCTCGTTGCGGATCGCGCGGATGATCTCGTTTTGCAGGGCGAACGGCGCCAGCCACAGCAGGTTCAGCTTGTGCGGCTTGGTCAGGCTGGTCAGGTGGATGAAGACTTCGTTGACCTCCTGGCCCATCGCCTGGTGCGCCGTCAGCAAGCCGAAATCGGTGTACAGGCGGGTGGTGGTGAGGTGGTAGTTGCCGGTGCCGAGGTGGGCGTAGTACTGCAATCCAGTTGCTTCGCGCCGGATCACCAGCGCCATCTTGGCATGCGTCTTCAGGCCCACCACGCCGTACACCACCTGGGCGCCGGCCTGCTCGAGCTTGTCGGCCCAGTTGATGTTCGCCTCCTCGTCGAAGCGCGCCATCAGCTCCAGGATCACCGTCACTTCCTTGCCTTGGCGGGCGGCCACCATCAGCGCGTCCATCAAGTCCGAGTTCATCCCGGTGCGGTAGATCGTTTGCTTGATCGCCACCACAGCCGGATCGTGGGCGGCCACGCGCACGAAGTCGATCACGCTCTGGAACGACTGGAAAGGGTGGTGCAGCAGCATGTCGTGGCGGCGCAGCTGCTCGAAGATGTCGCTGTGCGCGATCTTTTGCGGCATGCCCGGCGCAAACGGTTCAAAGCGCAGCCGGGGCTGCTGGACCAGGTCGATCAGCTCGTTCAGCCGTACCAGGTTGACCGGGCCGTCGACCGCATACAGCCGGCTCGGGTCGAGGTTGAACTGGTCGAGCAGGAACTGGGACAGCTCGGGCGGACAATTTTTGGCCACCTCCAAGCGCACCGAGGTGCCGAACTGACGCCCCTGCAACTCGCCCTTGAGCGCCTGGCGCAGGTTCTTGACCTCTTCCTCGTCGACCCACAGGTCACTGTCGCGGGTGACCCGGAATTGGGAATAGGCGATCACCTCGCGCCCGCTGAAGAGGTCTTCGATGTGCGAGTGGATCACCGAGGACAGCAGGCAGAACGAGGGGCCGCTGTCGGACAGCGGGTCGGGCAGGCGGATCACGCGCGGCAGCACGCGCGGCGCCTTGACGATGGCGATCCCGGTGCCGCGCCCGAATGCGTCCTTGCCGGACAGGGAAATGATGAAGTTGAGGCTCTTGTTGACCACCTGGGGGAAGGGATGGGCCGGATCGAGGCCGATCGGGGTCAGCAGCGGACGCACTTCCTTTTCGAAATACTCCTTGACCCAGGCGCGCTGGGCCGCGTTGCGGTCCGTGTGGCGCACCAGGTGCACGCCGTTTTGCTGCAACTGGGGCAGCAAGTCGGTGTTCAGGATCGCGTACTGCAGGTCGACCAGGTCGTGGCATTCACGGCTGATGCGCCCCAGCGAGGCGGCCAGGGCGGGGTTTTCCGCCAGGTCGCCCTGGGCCAGCAAGCTGGCCACCCGCACTTCGAAGAATTCATCGAGGTTGTTGCTGACAATGCACAGGTAACGCAGTCGTTCCAGCAAGGGAAGGGTACCATCCTCCGCCTGGGCCAGCACGCGGCGGTTGAACGTGAGCTGGGACAGCTCCCGGTCCAGGAAGATGTTCGGCTTGCTCGGCTCGGCGCTCGACACAGGTTTCATTATGACTTTACAGATAGTTAATTTTCGCCACGCCGAGTGTAATAAACAAATATGACAGCTCGGTGACATGGCGTGCGCCCGACAATGACAAAGCTGCGCCAAACTAGGGTAGCACGCCCCGCACCGGGGTGTTTTGATGCATTTTTGGACTTGTCACGGCGTTGTCATAATCGGGCGGTAGACTGCGCAGCATTCCACTTGAACAACCCTCAAAGGACCTGATATGCGAATGAAACAGTTACTGGCTTCCCTCGTTGTTGGCGCATCGGCCCTGCTGGCCATGGCCCCATCGGTCGCCGCCGACATGACCGGCGCTGGCGCAACTTTCCCTTATCCAATCTACGCCAAGTGGGCCGAGTCGTACAAGGCAGCTACCGGCAACGGCTTGAACTACCAATCCGTGGGTTCTGGCGCCGGGATCAAGCAGATCAAGGCAAAGACCGTCGATTTCGGCGCCTCTGACATGCCGCTCAAGGCCGAGGAGCTCGACGCCGAGGGCTTGATTCAATTTCCTGCCATCATGGGTGGTGTGGTCACTGTCGTCAATCTTGAAGGCGTGGCGCCGGGCCAGATGAAACTGACCGGCCCGGTCGTGGCCGACATCTACCTGGGCAAGATCACCAGGTGGAACGCGCCTGAAATCGCCGCCCTCAACCCTGGCGTGAAGCTGCCGGCCGATGACATTACCGTGGTGCACCGCGCCGACGGTTCGGGCACCTCCTTCCTGTTCACCGATTACCTGTCCAAGACGAACGCCGAATTCAAAGCCAAGATCGGCGCCGGCACGGCCGTCAAGTGGGTGGTCGGCGTGGGCGGCAAGGGCAACGAAGGCGTCGCCGCCAACGTGCAGCGCATCAAGGGCGCGATCGGCTATGTCGAGTGGGCCTACGCCAAGAAGAACAAGATGTCGCACACCCAGTTGAAGAACAAGGATGGTCTCTTCCTGCAGCCGGACGACGACAACTTCAAGGCCGCCGCCGCCGGTGCCGAGTGGACCAAGACCCCTGGCTTCGCCGTGGTGCTGACCGACCAGGCCGGCAAGAGCTCGTGGCCGATCACGGGCGTGTCCTACATCCTGATGCACAAGACGCAGCCTGACGCGGCCAAGGGCAAGGAAGTGCTGAAGTTCTTCGACTGGGCCTACAAGAACGGCGGCGCCGCCGCAACCGAGCTCGACTATGTGCCGCTGCCGGCCAGCGTGACCAAGCTGGTCGCCGATGCCTGGAAAGCGAACCTGAAAGATGCTTCCGGCAAAGCGATCTGGTAAGCTCGTTCCGTCCTACGCTGCCAGTTGCAGCGTAGGGCGGAAGAGCGCAGCGCTTTGCTTTACGTGAAACCGGGGTCAGTCCCCGCGCGAATCAACCGGGGTCTGACCCCGGTCTCGCGTAAAGCGCTGCGCTCTTTCGCCCGACACAAGACCATGCTGAGAGAATCACCGACCATGAGCGCACTTCCATCCCTGGCTGTCACCGACATGCCTGAAGCGGCCGTCAGCCACGCGGCGATGCTCTCGACCATGCGCATGCAGCGCATCCAGGACTTCGTCTTCCACAAGATCACGCTGGCCTTCGCCGCCTCCGTGCTGCTGGTATTGGTGGGCATTATCATTTCGCTGGCGGTGGGCGCCGTGCCGGCCTTCCGCGAGTTCGGCCCGGCCTTCATCACCAGCGCCGAGTGGGACCCCGTGAACGACAAATACGGCGCCCTGATCGCCATCGTGGGCACCCTGGCGACCTCGTTCATCGCCTTGCTGATCGCGTTCCCGGTCAGCTTCGGCATCGCCCTGTTCCTGACCGAGATCTGCCCGCCCTGGCTGCGCCGCCCCATGGGCACGGCCGTCGAACTGCTGGCCGGCGTGCCCTCGATCATCTATGGCATGTGGGGCCTGTTCGTGTTCGCCCCCCTGTTCGCCGAGACGGTGCAGCCCTTGCTCAAGCACACCCTGGGGCAGCTGCCCATCATCGGCGCGCTGTTTTCCGGCCCCACCATGGGCATCGGCATCCTGACCGCCGGCCTGATCCTGGCGGTGATGATCATCCCCTTCATCGCCTCGGTGATGCGCGACGTGTTCGACATCGTGCCCGCCGTGCTCAAGGAGTCGGCCTACGGCCTGGGCTGCACCAAGTGGGAGGTGGTGCGCAAGGTGGTGCTGCCCTACACCAAGACCGGCGTGGTCGGCGGTGTGATGCTGGGCCTGGGCCGCGCTTTGGGCGAGACCATGGCCGTGACCTTCGTCATCGGCAACGCCAACAGCCTGTCCTGGTCGCTGTTCGCCCCCGGCAACAGCATCGCCTCGACCCTGGCCAACGAGTTCGGCGAGGCGCAAACGGTGCTGCATGTGTCCTCGCTGTACGCGCTGGCGCTGATCCTGTTCCTGATCACCTTCATCGTGCTCTCCGCCGCCAAGCTGATGCTGGTCAATATGTCGCGCAAGGAAGGTGTCAAATGAGCGCTGTCCACAATCCTGTCTACCGCAAGCGCCTGAGAGTGCACCGGATCGGCATCGCCCTGTCGGTACTGGCCATGTCGGTCGGCTTGTTGTTCCTGCTGTGGATCCTGGCCACCCTGACCATCAAGGGCTTCGGTGCCTTGTCGGTCCACATGTTCACCCAGACCACGCCGGCGCCCGGCACCGAGAACGGGGGCTTGCTCAACGCCATCGTCGGCAGCCTGATGATGGTGGGCCTGGCCACGGGGGTGAGCACCCCGATCGGTGTCTTGGCCGGGGTCTACCTGGCCGAATTCGGCGAGGAAAACTGGTTCGCCCAGCTCACCCGTTTCGTCACCGACATCATGCTGTCGGCGCCCTCGATCGTGATCGGCCTGTTCGTGTATGCCGCCTATGTGTTCAACGCCAAGCATTTTTCCGGCTACGCGGGCTCGATCGCCCTGTCCCTGATCGCCGTGCCGGTGGTGGTGCGCACCACCGACAATATGCTGCGCCTGGTGCCCAACAGCTTGCTGGAAGCGGCCTTTGCGCTCGGCGCGCCGCGCTGGAAGGTGGCCACCCTGGTGCGCCTGCGCGCCGTGAAGGCGGGCGTGATGACGGGCGTGCTGCTGGCGCTGGCCCGCATCTCGGGCGAAACGGCGCCGCTGCTGTTTACGGCGCTGAACAATCAATTTTTCAGCGACATGAATTCGGCCCTGGCCAACCTGCCGGTGGTGATCGCCAGCTACGCCATGAGCCCGTATGACAACTGGCGCGAGCTGGCCTGGGGCGGTGCATTGCTCGTCACCTTCAGCGTGCTGTTCCTGAATATCCTCTCGCGCACCGTGTTCAGCCAAAAAACGCCGCATTAAACTTTGAATAACGAGATGAACTCCGCCATGCCTATGCCGATTCCCACCGTCAGCCCGAAGAGCAAGACCATTGAAATTTCGGGCTTGAATTTTTACTACGGAAAGACCCAGAGCCTCACCAACGTCAGCCTGGACATCCATGACAAGCAGGTCACCGCCTTCATCGGGCCTTCCGGCTGCGGCAAGTCGACCTTGCTGCGCACCTTGAACCGGATGTACGACCTGTACCCGGGCCAGCGCGCCGAGGGCTCGATCATGTACCGCGGCACCAACATCCTCGAGCCGGGCCAGGACGTGAACATGTTGCGCGCCAAGGTCGGCATGGTGTTCCAGAAGCCGACCCCGTTCCCGATGTCGGTCTATGACAACATCGCCTTCGGGGTGCGCCTGTACGAAGACCTGTCCAAGGGCGCGATGGACGAGCGCGTCGAATGGGCCCTGAAGAAGGCCGCGCTGTGGGGCGAGGTCAAGGACAAGCTGGGCAAGAGCGGCCTGTCGCTGTCGGGCGGCCAGCAGCAGCGCCTGTGCATCGCGCGCGGCGTGGCCGTCAAGCCGGACGTGCTGCTGCTCGACGAACCGACTTCGGCGCTGGACCCGATCTCGACGGCCAAGGTCGAGGAGCTGATCAGTGAGCTCAAGCAGGACTACACAATCGTCATCGTCACCCACAATATGCAGCAGGCGGCGCGCTGCTCCGATTACACGGCCTATATGTACCTGGGCGAACTGGTCGAATTCGGCGAGACGGACCAGATTTTCATGAATCCGGCGCGCAAAGAGACGCAAGATTACATCACCGGCCGTTTCGGCTGATACCCTACCAAGATACGACGGAGAGCAGCATGATCGGCGAGCATTCATCCAAACAGTACGACCACGACCTCGAAACCATCCGCTCCAAGGTGCTGCTCATGGGCGGCATCGTCGAGACCCAGTTCCTCGACGCGATGACCTGTTTTCGTATCGGCAACCTCGAGCGCGCCGACCGCGTGATCGCCGAGGACGACACCGTCAACCAGCTCGAAGTGGCGCTCGACGAGGCCTGCAGCCACCTGATCGTGCGGCGCCAGCCCACGGCCAACGACCTGCGCACGGTGATGGCCACGATCAAGGTGATCACCGACCTCGAGCGCATCGGTGACGAGGCGACCAAGATCGCGCGCACCGCGAAGAACCTGCACGGGCGCGGCGCGGCCGGCCTGAACCATTATGAAATGGTGCGCACCATCGCCACCGCTACGTCCGACATGCTGCACGACGCGCTCGACGCCTTCGCCCGGCTCGACGGCAAGCAAGCCTTGCAGCTGATCGCCCAGGACGCCGTGATCGATCACGAATTTCGCTCCATCATGCGCAACCTGATCACCTTCATGATGGAAGACCCGCGCACCATCTCGTCGGCGCTCGACACCTTGTGGGTGGCCAAGGCGATCGAGCGGATCGGCGACCATGCCAAGAACATCGCCGAATATGTGATCTACGTGGTCGAGGGCAAGGACATCCGCCACACCAAGTCGGCCACCCAACCGCTCGCCGAATAACGATGGCAAGCGATAAAACCACGGTACTGATTGTCGAAGACGAAGCGGCCATTGTCGAACTGGTCACTTTTTCCCTGCGCGAGGCGGGCTGGAATGTGAGCGCCGTGCAGACGGCCGGCGACGCCTGGGAGTTCATCCAGCACCGCAAACCGCACCTGATGCTGCTCGACTGGATGCTGCCCGACCAGACCGGCCTGCGCCTGCTGGCGCGGATCCGCGCCGACCGTAATTTCCAGGACATCCCGGTCATCATGCTGACCGCGAAGAGCATGGAAGAGGACAAGCTGGCGGGCCTGAACACGGGCGCCGACGACTACGTGACCAAGCCGTTTTCACCGCGCGAACTGCTGGCGCGCGCCAAGGCGCTGCTGCGCCGCAAGACGCCCGAGCTGGCCCAGGCGGCCATGAGCGCCGGTGCCGTCACGCTCGACCCGGTCAGCTGCACGGTGGCCATCGACAGCCAGCGCATCGACATCGGCCACGCCGAATTCAAGCTGCTCAAGTTCCTGCTGGCCCACCCGGAGCGGGTGTTCTCGCGCAGCCAGCTGCTCGACAAGGTCTGGGGCGACCATGTGATGATCGAGGAGCGCACCGTCGACGTGCACGTGCTGCGATTGCGCAAGGCCCTCAAGCAGTCCGAACGCTTGATCAAGACAGTGCGCAGCGTTGGGTATATGCTGTCGGAAAAATAGATCGTCGAGTTCATGAATCCCAAACTGCTGTTCTGGATCCCCGCGCTGCTGCGCATGTGTTTCATCCTGCTGGGCGCCGGTGTGCTCGGATCGCTGTTCGGCGCCATCTACGGCCTGGCGGCGGCGCTGGCGGCGGTGGTCGCGCTGCTGTTCGTGCAGCTGACCTACCTGCACCAGCTGGGCGACTGGCTGGACGATCCGCACAGCGCCAGGCTGCCCGACGGCTGGGGTTCCTGGACCAATATCTTCTCGCGCCTGTACCGCTTGCGGCGCGACGACGAGCGCAACCAGGCCGAGCTGACCGAGTGGCTGGCGCGCTTTCGCCAGGCCATGCATTTGCTGCCGGACGGCGTGGCCATCATGGACGACGTGCTGTTCCTCGAATGGTGCAACCCGGCCGCCGAACGCCACCTGGGGCTCACGCTCGAGCGCGACAAGGGCATGCGGGTGACCAACCTGATCCGCCATCCCGATTTCATCGATTACATCATCCTGGGCCGCTACGAGCAGCCGCTCACGCTGAGCCTGCGCGAGCGCAAGCTGATCTGCCAGATCATCCCGTTCGAGAACCGGCGCCAGATCCTGGTCACCCACGACGCCACCGAGAGCGTGCGCATCGAGGAGATGCGGCGCGACTTCATCGCCAACGCCTCGCACGAGCTGCGCACGCCCTTGACGGTGATCGTCGGCTTCCTCGAAATCGCCGCCAGCGACATGCAGATCGACGCGGCCACCCGCCAGGCCCACCTGAAACTGATGATGGAGCAGGGCCAGCGCATGCAGCGCCTGATCGAGGACATGCTCACGCTCTCGCGCCTGGAGTCGGTCGACTATCCACTGCGCGCCGACCAGGTTGACGTGGCCGCGCTGGTCGACGAGGTGCTGCAGGAGGCGCGCGCGCTGTCGGGCGGCCAGCACAAGATCAGCGCCAGCGTCGCCGGCCCGGACGTCAAGGGCAGCGCGGAGGAGCTGCGCAGCGCCTTCGGCAACCTGGCCTCGAATGCGGTGCGCTACACGCCGCCCGGCGGCAGCATCCACCTGTGCTGGCAGAACGGCCCGGATGGCCCCCAATTCGTGGTCTCGGACTCGGGCATCGGGATCGACCAGAAGCACATCGCGCGCCTGACCGAGCGCTTCTACCGGGTCGACAAGAGCCGTTCGCGCGAGACCCAGGGCACCGGGCTGGGGCTGGCCATCGTCAAACACGTCCTGTTGCGCCACGGCGGCAGCCTGAGCATCAAGTCGGAGGCCGGCAAGGGCAGCAGCTTCATCGCTTCGCTCCCTGCCACGGGCGTGCCGCCGGCTTTCCGGACAATTTGATCTGGATCATGGTTTCAGTTGAGCGGCCACTTTAAGCTGGGGTCCACTACCGAAGCTTCGGGGTAGGGCTCACAGACAGGCGCACCATGACGTCAGCAATAGGACAGCAACGGACGATCGAGCAGGCGCACCAACGTTCGGCGCTGCACGGCCGCTACCAGGAAGAGTCGCCCGATGCCGGCCTGCTTGGCGGCGCTGCGCTGCAAGGCTTGATCGCGCAAAACCAGGTCTTGTACGGCGCCGCGCTGCCGTTGATGGAAACCTTGTACGCCCAGATCGCCGGTACCCGCCACATGGTGATCCTGTGCGACGTGAATGGCGTGATCCTGCATGTGCTGGGCGATCCCGAGTTCCTGGCGCGGGCCGAGCGGATCGCCTTGCTGCCTGGCGCGGCCTGGTCGGAGGCGCGCAGGGGCACCAACGCGATCGGCACGGCCATCGTCGAAGAATTGCCGACCCGGGTCGACGGCAGCGAACATTATTTGCGCGCCCTGCATTTCCTGAGCAGCGCCGCGGCGCCCATTTTCGATGCCCAGGGCCTGGTGGTGGGCGTGCTGGACGTGGCAGGCGAACTGTGCGACAGCCATCGCCACACGATGGCGCTGGTGCGCATGGCGGCGCAACTGATCGAGAACCAGCTGTTTTCCCTCGCCTGTGCCCAGGCCAACCTGCTGCAATTCCACGTCCGTCCCGAGCTGATCGGCACGCCGATGGAGGGCCGCGCCGCATTCACGCCCACCGGCCGCTTCCTGGCCGTCAACCGGGCCGGCCAGAGCCAGCTGGGCCTGGCCTGGCCGGCGCTGGCGCTGCAGACGATGACGTCCCTGCTGGGCCTGTCGATGGAGGCGCTCTACGAGCACAGTCGGCGCGCGCTGCCGGAGCTGCTGCCGCTGTGCCTGGGCGGCGGCGTCAAGGGCTTTGGACGCCTGCAGCTGCGCCCGCCGCGCGAGGGCACGTCCGAGGCCCCCAGCGCCGCGCGCGCGCCGGCACGCCCGGCACGCCGGATGAACCGCCTGCGCGACCTGGCCACCGGCGACCCGCAGCTCGAGCAGGTGATTGGCAAGCTGGAGAAGGTCGCCGGACTGGGCATCCCCATCATCCTGGCCGGCGAGACCGGTACCGGCAAGGAGTGGATGGCGCAGGCGATCCACCACGATTCGCCACGGGCGGCTGGCCCCTTCGTGGCCGTCAATTGCGCGGCCATCCCGGAAGAGTTGATCGAGTCCGAGCTGTTCGGCTACGAGGATGGCGCGTTTACCGGAGCGCGCAAGAAGGGCGCCATCGGCAAGATCTTGCAAAGCCACGGCGGCACCCTGTTCCTCGACGAGATCGGCGACATGCCGCTGGGCCTGCAGGCGCGCCTGCTGCGCGTGCTGCAGGAGCGCACCGTCACGCCCTTGGGCGGCAACCGTTCGATCGCGGTCGACGTCGAGGTCATTTGCGCCACCAACCGCACGCTGCGCGAGATGATTGCGCAGGGCCGTTTTCGGGAAGACCTGTACTACCGCCTCAATGGCCTGGTGGTGAAGCTGCCGCCGCTGCGCGAACGGCACGACCTGGCCAGCCTGGTGCGCGCGATGCTGGCGCGCGGGCCGGGCACCGCGCCCCATACGCTCGCGCCGGCCGTCATGGCGCTGTTCGTCGGCCACAGCTGGCCGGGCAACCTGCGCCAGCTGGACAATTTGCTGCGCACTGCGCGCGTCATGGCCGAGGCGGACGGCGAGGCGGGCCGCGAAATCGGGCTGCAGCACTTGCCGGCCGATTTCCTCGACGACGTCCAGGCCTGCCCGGCGCCCGGTCCGGCGCTCGAGCCTTGCGTCGCTCCCGGCGCCAGCCTGGAGCAGGCGGCCCGGGCCACCATCCTGGCCTCGCTCGCCGCGCACGGCGACAACGTGTCGGCCACGGCCAAGGCGTTGGGGATTTCGCGCAACACCATCTACCGAAAAAAGAGCGCGATGCAGTTGTGGCCGGGCGGCGTCGCGCTGGCCATGGCCTAGTGTCCTGAGTCGGGAATTCGCCGAAAAAAATGGGTGGAAAAGCGCAGCGGGGAAACCGGTCAGTGTCAAGCTAGTTGTCGCATTTAACGACGTGGTCATGCGGCCCGG
>JAZJYV010000101.1:0-29455 GCA_040390195.1 Pseudomonadota bacterium
GGACCATAGGCATAGCGGGTTGTTCAATACTTAGCGGTGACATAGCCAAAAAAAACCCGCTTCCGGGGAAGCGGGTTTTTTTTCGATGGCCGCCGCGAGGCGGACGGCGCATCAGGGACCGGCGAAGCCAGTCTTATTTTGCCGAAGTGCGACGACGGGCCAGACCGGCGCCAAGCAAGCCCAGGCCAAGCAAGGCCAGCGATGCAGGCTCAGGAATCGTGTTGCCGCTGAAGTTGCCGTTGCCGGATGCTGCGTTAGGGTTACCGCGCACGTCCAGTTGGGAAAAACCGTTGACGAAATTCAAGTCGGCGCCATCGGTACCGCCGTTGGTGTCAAAGTTACCCATGGCCATACCGCTCGTGGCATCCAGTTGGCCAATGCCGGTCAGACCGGTGATTGCGCCGCCAATGCTACCAGTGACGGTACCGTTCAGCGAGGTTCCGAGGTAATTGTGACCGGTCAAGCCAAGCCAGAGACTGCCCAGGCCAGTGGTGCTTGCGTTCAAGGTCAGCGGATTGAATGGATCGATGGTCGATGGAGCAAAGTTGACATACAAGCGAACCGAACCGCCCGAGTAGCCGATGACCTGGCCTGGCGTGGTTGGGGTGGCACCGCTAGTGACTGGCGCGAAACCGTCGAACACGAAAGTCAGTTCGCAGCCTGGGCAGTAGGTGTTGGCACCCGTGCTATTGATATTGGAGATCAGGCCAAAACCGGACAAGAAGCCGTTTGCATCGACGTATTGACGCATCATGCTTGCGGTCGAGCTAAAATCCGCGCCGCTATCTGGATTCCAGATCACGCCGCCGACATTGATCGGGCTGGCTTGCGCCACAGTCAGTGTCAAGGCTGCGGCTGCGCCCAACAACATATTTTTGATAAATTTCATGGAATTGCTCCTTAATGACTTCAACTTATTTATTGGGCACAGAGTAAATTTCGCTACGAAGGTATTAAAGCATTTTGTGTGCCAGCTCGCATAAAGAAATGTAAGTATTTGATTTAATTGAAAGTTATCGAGATAATTGAGATGTCGTTAGACAACTAAAATTAGGACTGTAAGAAATCCCGACAAGAAATTTACTTATTCATAACGGCCGGGCGCAATCACGCGGCGCGGGTCGATGGCATCGCGCAGTCGCTTGTGAAGCACGCCGGCGTCGCCCTGGCTGCGCGAAAAATGCTTCATGGTATCGATCCCGACGCGATACGGAAACACGCCGATCTTGCGCCCCGCCTCGAGCAATTCGTCATAGCATTGGCGCGCCTGTCCGACGGCGTTCGGATCACCGGCATCGAAGAGCAGGGGTACGGTACTGTCGAACAGCTTGTCGTTAATCGAAGTAAACGTCACCAGCGGCTCCATACCATGTTCGCGCGTCACGCGGGTCACCATGTCGACATAGGCGCGGGCGTTTTTAGGCCGCATCGGCACCAGCGGCGCATACCAGAGCAAGCCGCAACCATCGCGCGCCGGGTGACGCGGGCCTGCCGGGGGGGCAACCGGATTGCGCCAGTAAGCGAGCGGCAGCGCGGTCTCGTTCGGCTCACCGGCCACCAGTTCCAGCGATTTCGCCAGCGTCTGGACGGTGCTTGCCAGGCGTTGGCCCATGGCGCCTGGGATCCAGCGCGCGGCGCCTGCCAGGTTGCGGGCGCTGGTCGGACTGAGGAACAAGAGGCGGCTCGCCACCCCGGACAGGGCCTGGCGGATTTCCTTTTGCGCGGCCGCGACCATGCGTTTGCTGCCATACAAAGTGCCGAAACCGGTCCACGGCGCAATTTGATACTGCCGTCCAAGCTCCTCGACCACGGCGGCCGGCATCAAGCCATGCGCATCCAGGCGCTCGCTGGGATAGGGTGCTGACATCGCCAGGACGCGATGCCGGTTCATCAGATTGATGCCGCCCACGGTGCCGGGCAACTTGCCCAGGATGGCATGGATGCGCGTTATCGCCTCCTCCAGCAAGTGATCGTGCTTGAGGCTAAACAGGCAGACCTTGACCGCTTCCGGCTTGCGCGCCAGCGCAATGCTCATGCGGGTGACGACGCCAAAGCCACTTTGCGTGAACAAGCCTGGCGACAGGGGACCGATGCCGTATTTGAACAGGCTGGCCAAGCCCGCGCCGGCAGCCGTGCGCAGGGCGGTCCGATAGCGACTGCCGTCGGCCAATACGGCCTCGAGATCGGTCACGGCGCCGAAGTGGTCAGTATGGGGGGTGACGCCGTAGCCGCGTTCGAGTGCATTGCCGAGCAGGCTGCAACTCGGCCCGGCGCCGGTGACCGGCACCATGAACGGATGACCATGCTGTTTCAGCCAGACCGACAGCATGCCCTGGGTCACGCCAGGCTCGAGCGTCACAACGCCGAGCAGCGGGTCGAAATGGATGATCCGGGTCAAGCCCGACAAGTCCAGGATCATGCAATCGTCGCGGGCCGGCATTGCAGCGCCGTAGCCCCAATTGCGTCCTGTGCTGATGGGATAGACTGCGATGCCATATTGAAACGCAATGCGCATGATCCCGCGCACGCTGGCACGGCCGCGCACCTTCAGTGCGCCGGAAATGCGCCGAACCGCGCCTCCCGTATCGGCACCATAGGCCAGTTGCGCCTGGGGTCCGTCCATGACCTGGTCAGCGCCCAACAATGCCGTCCATTCTGCAATGGCGCTCTTTAAGGCCAGGTCCATGACGTTCCTCCCTCGCTGTTTTAGTGGATCAGACCATTGTAGCGATTCAACAAGTTAATTGTCAGAAATCTGTTGCGCTGAGACAAAAAGGTCTCACTCCGGCTTGGGCGAGAGGAAGGCCTTGTGGAACAGATGGCGCGCCAGCATCAGTGGCGGCATGCGCAACCAGTTGGCGCGCAGGTACAGGAGAAAACGAGCACAGGCGGTCCAGGCATCGTCGCAACTGGCATGGGCTGGCAACAGGGCGCGGCCGAACAGGCGGTCCATCAGGCCCAACAACATGGCTGGCGGAGCGGCAGCGGCGCTGGCCGCCAGGGCCGCTGCCGGGATGGGACTGCCCAGCATCTGGCTGACGTAACGCAGGGCGTAAAACAGGGGGCGCCCCACTTCCAGCTCGACTGCCCTCGCCGCCAGAGCATCCCAGAATCCGGGGGCGCCGGCGTAATGCCGCAACAGGCGGTCGATGTCGATCAGGTCGCGCATCCCGTGATCGAGTTCGCCGTCGTAGAACAGGTGGACCGCGCTGTGCAGGACCAGGTCGTGCGGAGAGAACACCGACACGCCGGCCAGCGCACCGAGCGGCAGCGCGGCGGCGCGCAGCTTTTCAGGGTCGGGACGGGCCGCCGACGTTTCCGGCAAGATCGCATGGTGCACATCGATCAGGCTTTCGCGCCGAACGTGTTGCATCGGCGGCAATTCATGCATCCATTCGCGGTAATAGCGCTGGTCGTAGGCGTCATGATGGGTCGAAATCCAGCCATGCATCATGAGCGCCGCCTCCACCTGGTCCAGGTCGGCCTTGGGGACCAGGATGTCGATATCGGAAAACAGGCGTCCGCGGGCGGCCGGAAGCTGCGCCATATGGTAGGCAGCGCCCTTGAGCAGGATGAACGGGACGCCGCAATCGGCCAGCGCCGCGCGGATCTGCGCCACTTCCCAGCGCACCGCCTGGCCGTGCCGTTCGGCCTGGGTGAGCGACCAGGCCAGATGCGCGCGCGCCTGTTGCGGCAACGTCGGCAACAAGCCGCTGTCCTCCAAGACCATTGCCAGGCTGGCCACCAGCTTGCCGCTTCCGGCCTGGCGCAGGGCCAGGTCCCAGTCGACCAGGCTGAAATGGCGAACGCACTCCGGATCGCGGAACGCTTGCAGGACGAGGGGATCGGGAGTCACGGCGAACGGGGCTCCAGTTTGGAAAACGCGGCGATCGCTTCGTCCAGCACGCTATAGCTGAAGCGGTAGCACAGCGACTTGTCGATCATGCCGCCCAGCGCGTTGAAGCCCCGCGCGCCCATCAAGCTGTAGTTGAAGCTGTTCTCGGCCACGCTCATGAACGCCTGCGCCGACGGCATCGGCTCCAGCGCGCAGGGCGCCCCGGCCACATATTTCGGAAAAATCACCCATGCCGGACGCGCCGGCACGCCTGCGCGCGCGATGCTGTCCGCTGGCGGTTTCAGGTGCGCCACGGTGCCCTTGGCAGTATCGCTCACTTCGCGGCTGAAGACGGGCTGGTCCAGATAGCGCCGCATGATTCCGATCGACGCATTTTTCAGGCTGATCGGGCGCGGCAGGGGCACCAGCATGCCATCATCGAGGCGCAGCATGGCCAGCTCGTCGGACAGCAGGCGCCAGCCGTGATGCACCAGCGCCGCGCACAGGGTGCTTTTGCCGGAACCGGGCGGCGCCGGCAGGACCACGGCCATGCCGTCGCGCTCGACCACGGCCGCATGGATGATCAGGAAGGTATTTGCGCGGCTCGAAACGCACCAGTTCAAGCCCCACTCGAACATGGGAAACGCATGGTCGAGCGGCAGCGGACGAAATGCGGACAAGCCATCGTACAGGAACAGCACCTGGGGCTTGAACCAGCGGCGCCAACCGGCGGGGCGCACCAGCCGGACATGGAAATCGGCGAATTCGGCTGTG
Organism: Pseudomonadota bacterium; assembly: GCA_040390195.1. Lineage (GTDB taxonomy): Bacteria > Pseudomonadota > Gammaproteobacteria > Burkholderiales > Burkholderiaceae_D > Telluria_A. The sequence continues at coordinate 4,610 of JAZJYV010000101.1, forward strand.
TCGCGCAGGGGATAGTCGGCGTACAGCAAGCCGATTCCGTCGGCCACACTGGAAATGGTCGTCTGCAGGCGCGTCACAAACTCGCCCGTTTGCAGATCGATGCCGCCGTTTGCGAGGCGCTGACCCAACTGCGCCCGCGTCAGCGAAGAAACGGTCGTCATGCGCGCGCTTCAATCAATGACAGGGAGTGGAGTTCGGACAGCAAGGTGGCAAGCTGGTCTTCCAGCACCACATCCGGGTCGACCTCGAATTCTGCGCGGACGGCAGCCGCGAGTTCCGGCAGGTCGGCCGGGCCGGCCTGCAGGGCCAGCAAAAGAAACATGGCGGTCGAATTGAGCAAGTGCGTATCGCCTGACAAATTATTGTAGGCGACGCAGTCGTCATCCCAGCTGCGATGCTGCAGCTGTTGACCGTCTATGAGTTGCCACTTGATGCAGTTGGCAACAGCGGGAGAAGCAGATGGGGCAGGAAAACTCACGCGGCGACGATTCAGCTCATCGTCCCTTTCAGATAATTGACGATGTCATCGGCATACCATTTGACGGTGGCGGTCGGCTTGTAGTAGCCAACCGACTGAAACTCGTACCACATGGCATGCAGCATCGTTTCGGTCGGAAACGCGGCGCGTCCAGACTTGAAATTGAGGTAAGCCGCAGTCAGATGCATGCCGAGGTTGGCGTTGTCCCAACCCTTGCCATCGATCAGACCGCCCAGCTCGCAGCTGCCGTAGTTGGAAAAACTGCCGCTGATGCAGGTAAATACCTGGTTCGGGACCGAGCCGAATTTGGTCGTCTTGGCGATCGGCCATGGGTCGTTGTTCTTCCAGTACCCCGGCGACACGCCGTTGCACGCAACCTGGGTGGGGCCGTGACTGGCCAGGCCGCCCGAAAGGGAGCCGGACGGTGAGGTGCAAATATCGCAAGCCATGCCCGGTTGGCTGGCCAGCGTCAGGAGTACACCCGAGGCGCCGGCGCCGATCCGTGCAAAACGGCGGCGCGAAACGCCGCTCGCGCTCAGCGGCGGGAAGTTCTCAACATCGTTTTGTTCTGGGGTAGCCACGTCAATTCCTCGATAAGTTCCGGCAGCTTGCAATAGCCGCCTCGGCAAGTCCACCGGCTGCACAAGCACGCGGGCCTGGCATACGTAGTGCTCAATTTATTATTAGCAATCTTCATGCCCGCATGCATCAATTCGGTTTGAACTCGAATTAAATCAAAGGCTTGCGGGTGTTTTCCCGGGATTCGTACACCTGCGGCCTTGCGCTCCGCCATTCAGCTGTAAGAATTCCCGACAGGCCATGCTAACCAAATCGCCATCGAAACGCACGCACTCTTTGCAAAAAATTCCAAAATACATCGAAAATTGCTCAAATGCAGTGTTTTTTACTCAAGTATTGAGGTTTTTCTTAGAAGAAGCTTTCCGGAATGACCAGCACGTCACCCGGCATCATCCCGATGTTGGCAGAAATATCGCCATCCTTGATCAAGTCATTCAAGCGCACAGGCAATTTTTGCGACTTGCCGCCAACGGTGCGGATAATGCTCGCTTTGTTGCCAGAGGCAAATTCGGTCACACCGCCAACGGCAATCAGCACATCCATGAGCGACATGTCGCGACGGTATGGCAAGGCTTGCGGTTTGGCCGCCTGGCCGATCACGCGAATTTGTTCGCCGTAGGTGCCGACAAAACCGGTGACGATGACGGTCACGACCGGCTGCTGGATGAATTTGGCCAGGGCCTTTTCGATGTCGCGCGCCAGTTCCGTGGAAGTCTTGCCGCTGGCCTGCAAGTCTTCGACCAGCGGTGTCGTGATCTTGCCGTCCGGACGCACCGGCACCGTTTGCGACACTTCAGGGTTGCGCCAAACCACGATGCTGATACTGTCGCCAGGGCCAATCAGATAATCATGATTGTCCGCCACGGCAGGCGCCGCTTCGGGCGCGGCGACCCGGGTGCTGGCACAGCCGCCCAATAAGGCAGTAGCGAGGACGAAAGCCGCGCAAGGCAGCCAATGGGTCAGATTTTTTTTCAAAGTACTCACCTGGAAATCCTTTTCATGCACCGGAGCGCCGTTGTAGTTGCGTCAGTGGAATTTTAATTGTGCTACTTTCCATTTTAACATGTAATTTTATAGCAAAGACAGTCTTTTCCCCCATGCAGGTTTTCCCTACTGCCCCTTTTGCTGCAGAAGCGTTCGTACAAAATTGACAGGGATCGCATAAGTAATGCCGCTGGGACTGGTGATCGCCGTCTCTTTCAAGCCTTTCACAAACACCATATTAATAACAGCCAGCACCTCGCCATTTTCCGGATCGTAGACGGGACTGCCGCTATTGCCGGGATACGCCGTGCCGTCGAGCTGGAAAATCGAGAAAGGCGACTTTTGCAACTGGGCGATCACGCGCACATCGAGCTTGCGCGAACTGATCGACGGCATCGTCACCGGGGTCAGTGCCGACACCGTCGCGCGGTGCGTCACATGGTGCAAACCCAGCACCATGCCCAGCGGAAAGCCGGTAAACGCCACGGACCGGCCTTCCGGCACGGTGTCCGAATCGCCCAGTTGCAGCGCCGGCAAGGGCGCGCCAGTCAGCCGCAAATGCACCAGGTCATGCGTCTTGTCGATGCCTGCCACTTCGGCTGGCCTGAAATCAAAGTGTTCGCCCTGGGCCACGACCACGCCCAATACCTCTTTGTTCTCACTGTCGAGCAGGTCGGGGATGCCGTGCGCATTCGAAATCACGCTCAGTCCATCGCCAACGACAAAGCCGGTGGCCACGAAGTTGACGGCCGGACTACGCGTTTTCTGGAAGGTGCCGATCCCGACGATTGCGGGCTTGACCTGGGCGATGACATGGATCAAATCGCTCGCGCATGCCGCGCCGGCCATGCACCAGGCGACCACGGCGCCTGCGCAACAGCGCAGCAGGGGGGATGGAGTGCGGCTAGCGATAGTAAGCATGGAAACGGGTGGCCCAAAAAAGGTGTCTGAAATAAAACAAGTATGAATTATGCACTTGTCCGCCGCCACTGCAGCAAGTTCTCGTCCACAGTTGCCTGGATTGGTTGTTCAAGAGCAACATGGCGGAGGAAAAGCTTGAAAAATTTCATGGCTGCAAGTTAATTGCGGCAAACTGGGTGTAATCTGTGCAATGCTGCGCTTCCTAACGGTAATTTCGGCCCAGATGCACGGGCAAGGCGGTTGCGTGAGCGCCGTCGTCCTCGCGAAAGCGGGGACCCATGCCGAGCTTGAATCAGCATGGGTCCCCGCTTTCGCGAGGACGACGGTCGCCGTGGATGCGCATGCAATTAGTAGTATGAAGCAAGAGTTTTTGATGTATCATATGATAATAATTAATGTTTTTTAGGCAATGTTAGTGGTGTTTATAATACGCCCTGGCATTACCGTATCTGCCGACAGCGCAGCTGCTGATTGGCGCAATCCCGGACGCAAGTCCACTGACGAGCTTCACACACTATTCATGGCGAGATTGACGCAATGGCAGAATTAACCGCCGTACTAATTACGTTTCTAAAGGCAATCTGGAAATACCGCTGGTATGCGGTAGTGATTTCCTGGGTCGTCGCCATCATCGGCTGGCTGGTCGTGTACCGGCTGCCGAACGACTACCGCGCCTCGGCCCGTGTCTATGTGGACACCCAAAGCATGCTGCAGCCTCTGTTGGCGGGAATGACGACGGCACCCAATGTCGAGCAGCAAGTTGGCTTCATGCGCCGCACCCTGATCAGCCGGCCAAACGTCGAACGCGTCATGCGCATGGTGGACCTCGACCTGAAAACCAAGTCGACCAAAGACCATGAGCAATTGGTGGACGACCTGATGGCAGACATCAAGATCGGCGGCACCGAACGCGACGACATCTATACGATTTCCTACAATAATCCAAATCCCAAACTGGGCAAGGATGTCGTCCAATCCCTGCTGACGATTTTTGTCGAGGGGAGCTTCGGCAACAAGAAGCAGGATTCGGAAAAAGCAGTCCAGTTCATCGAAGACCAGATCAAGAATTACGAAGAGAAACTGGTCGCGGCGGAAAACTCGCTCAAGGATTTCAAGATCAAGAACCTGGGCATGCTGCCGCGCCAGGGCGGCGATTACAGTAGCAAGATGGGCGAACTGTTCGACACCTTGAATGCGGCCAAGCTCGAGTACATGGAAGCGGAACAGGCGCGCAACGCCATCAAGCGTCAGATCGGCGGCGAAGCCCCGACCGCGGGCCAGGCGCCGGTCGAAGTGGCTGCGGACAATCCCGAGCTTGATTCCCGCATCCAAGCGTTGGCGAAAAACCTCGATGCCATGCGCATGCAGTACACGGAAGAGCATCCCGACATCATGGCGGCCAAGCGGCTGATCGCGCAGCTCGAGGCGCGCAAGCTGGAAGAAGCCAAGCGGCGCAAGCACACGTCCGATCCGGGCGCCAATTACAGCCCGATGCTGCAACAGATGAATGTTTCCTTGTCGGCAGCCGAGGCGCGCGTTGCCTCGCTGCGGGCCCGGGTCGACGAGCTCAGCAACCGCAGCGCGCGCTTGCGCTCCCAGAGCACGGCCGCGCCTGAGGTGGAAGCCCAGTTGGCACAGCTCAATCGCGACTACCAGATCAACAAGGAAAACTACGAAAAGCTGGTCTCCCGGCGTGAAGCGGCCAAGCTCTCGGGCGACCTCAGTTCGGCCACCGACATCCTGACCTTTCGGGTAATCGATCCACCGACCGCGCCGGCCCTGCCCGCCGGGCCGAACCGGCCGCGCCTGTTCTCCTTCGTGTTCATCGGTGCCCTGGTGGCAGGACTCGGCGTGGCACTGCTGATGAGCCAGGTTCGTCCGACCTTCGTGACCCAATCCTCCTTGCGTGAGGTGACGGGCCTGCCGATCCTGGGCAGCATCGGCATGAACTGGACGAATGAACAAAAAATCAAACGCAAGAGCCGGATGTACGCCTTCAGTGCCGCCGTGCTGGTGTTGTTTACCGCATATGGTGGCGTGATGACGGCGATTCTGATCCGGCCATTGCTGTAATCGTGAAGACCACGGGGAGCGATTGTGAGTATTATTGAAAGAGCGGCAAACCGCATCGACGTCAACAAGGGCGAGCCAGCAGCACCGGTCGTTCCAGAGCCAGCCGAGGCGGCAGCCGCGGCGAGTGCGCCAGCTTCGCCTGTCGCGGCGGCAGCCGCCGCCCCGGCCGCTGAGATGGCGCCCGCACCGGCAGTGCCGAGTCCTGAGCCCGGTGCCGTGCCGGCCGGGGTCGCGCCTGCCGCGCCAGAACGGGCGCAACTGCGCATGGTTACGCTCGACCTGGCCCGCATGCAGAGCATGGGCCTGGTCACCGCCGCCGGCGGACGCACCTCGCTGGTCGAGGATTTCCGCATCATCAAACGGCCGCTGATCAAGCGCGCCTTCGCCGAACGCGGCCCGCACGACAAGCCTGGCAACCTGATCATGGTCACCAGTTCCCTGCCCGGCGAAGGCAAGACTTTTTGCTCAATCAACCTGGCGATGAGCATCGCCATGGAGCTCGACCATACCGTGCTGCTGATCGACGCCGACGTGGCGCGCCCGTCCGTGTTGCGCACGCTCGGCCTGCCGGCCCACCGCGGCCTGATGGACATCCTGCTCGACGACAAGCTCGATTTGGCGGACGTGATGCTGCGCACCAACGTCAACACCTTGAGCATCCTGCCGGCCGGCACCAACAACTTGCGCGCGACGGAGTTGCTGGCCAGCCAGGCCATGACCAACCTGGTCTACGAGATCGCCAACCGGTATTCCGACCGCGTCGTGATCTTCGACTCGCCTCCCCTGCTGCTCACCAGCGAAGCGCACGTGCTGGCTTCCCACATGGGGCAAATCGCGGTGGTCGTGGAAGCTGAGAGCACCACCCAGCGCGCCGTGCTGGAATCGCTGCGCCAACTCGATGGCTGCAGCAACGTCAACCTCATCTACAACAAGACGCGCGAATTCCCCGGCACCGAAACCTATGACTATCACTATGGCTGACACGCGCCGCAAGGCCATGCGGGGGCGCCTGCGCCTGCCGCTGACCGGATCGGTAGCACTGCTGGCCATGTCCGTGACGCCGGCCAGCCATGCGGAATGGCGCTTCGCGCCGACGGTGGAGCTCAAGGAGACCTATTCCGACAACGTGGCACTGGCGCGCGACGAGCTGGCGCGCGCCCAGTTCATCAGCGAAGTGGCGCCCGGCTTCGTGCTGAGCGACAATTCACCGTCGCTGAAGCTGCGCGCGTCCTACCAGTTGCACTACTTCTCGTTTTCCGACAAGGAGCTCGCCGGCACCCGGAACAGCCAGAGCCAGTTGAACGCCGATGCCAAGGCCAGCCTGATTGACGAGTTGCTGTATCTCGACAGCAGCGCAATGATCGGACAGCAACCGATCTCCGCCTTTGCCCAGCAGTCCAACAATAACGGCTACACCGACGTCAATCGCGCCAACGTCAAGAGCTATCGCATCAGCCCTTACCTGAAACACCGTTTCGACACTGAAGCGGTCTCCGAGCTGCGCTACACCCATGACATGGTCGACGCCGGCACCAGCGGCCTGGGCCGAACCAGCGGCGACTTGCTCGCGCTCTCCCTGTCGAGCGGTCCGGCTTTCCGCCGCTTCAACTGGAGCGCGTCGCTCACCCGTCAGAAACTGAGCAACACCCTGGCACCGGAAAGCACGACCGACCAGGCCGGACTCAACCTCAGTTATGCGCTCAGTTCCACGTTCAGCCTGACCACCAGCGTCGGCCATGACAAATACGATTACCAGGCGCTGGGCGGCACCACCAGCGGCAAGTCCTGGACCGTCGGTTTCCACTGGACCCCAACGGCGCGCACCAGCCTGCAGCTGAGCGCCGGCAAGCGCTACTATGGTTCGACCTATGCGCTGACGGCGACCCACCACAGTCGCAATTCCGTCTGGAGCGTGAACTACAACGACGAAGTGACCAACACGCGCTCGCAGTTCCTGCTGCCCGCCACGGTCGATACCGCCGGCCTGCTCGACCGCTTGTTCTCGGCCACGATTGCCGATCCGGTGGCCCGAGCGCTGGCCGTGGACGCCTACATGCGCGCCACCGGCCTGCCCGTTTCGCTGGCCGACAACATTAATTACTTCAGCAACCGCTTCATTTTGCAAAAGCGCTTCCAGGCCTCGGTCGCCTTCAACACGGCGCGCAGCACATTGTTGCTGAGCCTGTCCGATACGAAGCGCAACGCCCTTTCCGCGGTCCAGACCGACAGCGGCTTGCTGGGACCGAGCCAAAGCACCTTGAACGACGACACGCACCAGATCGGCGCGACCGGCATGGCCAATTGGCAGATGACGGGGCGCAGCGCGCTGAGCCTGTCGGCCAACGCGGCCCGCATCGAATCGGTCTCGACCGGCATCGTCGACCACACCCGGGCAGTGCGCCTGAATGTCACGCGCCAGTTCCAGACCAAGGTCAAGGGCTCGGTCGAACTGCGCCGCGTCTATGGCACCATACAGGGCAGTAACGAATACCATGAGAATGCGGTGGCGGCATCGCTCTCCGTCCAGCTTTAGGCAGAATCGAGCAAGCGATGTATGAAACGTTCTACGGGCTCAGCGCCAAGCCATTTCGCTTGCGCCCCGACCCCCACTTCTTTTTCGGCAGCAAGGGCCACAAGCGCGCCATGGCCTACCTCGAGTACGGCCTCTCGCATGGTGAAGGCTTCATCGTCGTCACCGGCGACGTCGGGGCGGGCAAGACGACGCTGGTGCGCAATCTGCTCAACCATCTCAACGAGCACTCGTCCGAGCAGATCGTCGCGGCCCACATCGTCAATACCCACCTGGATGCCGACGACACCTTGCGCACCGTGGTGGCCGCTTTCGGCCTGCCGTTCGAGGATGCCAGCAAGGCCGGCCTGCTGAATCGGCTCGAGCAATTCCTGCGCGGCGTCGACCGCCAAGGCAAGCGCGCCTTGCTGGTGGTCGACGAAGCCCAGAACCTGACGCCGCGCGCGGTCGAGGAATTGCGCATGCTGTCCAATTTCCAGACCGACGATAAATCCCTGCTGCAAACTTTCCTGCTCGGCCAGCCGGAGTTCCGAACCACCTTGCACAGCGAAGGAATGACCCAGCTGCGCCAGCGCGTGACGGCGACCTACCACCTGGGCCCGATGGATGGCCCGGAAACCCAGGCTTACATCGAGCACCGCCTGCACACGGTTGGCTGGAAGGGCGACCCGGCATTTACCAACAAGGCCCATGACGCCATCTTCGCCTTCACCGGCGGGATCCCGCGCAAGACCAACAGCTTGTGCGACCGCCTGTTCCTGATGGGTTATCTGGAAGAATTGCACAGCTTTGGCGAAGCGGAAGTGCAAGCCGTGATCAGCGACATCGGCGCCGAATTCAATGTGCCCACGGCAAGCCAGCCCGATCCTGACGACGTCCCAGCCGCTGCGGTGATCGTCGCCCCCATCATGGACGAACGCATGGTCAAGATGGAGAAATCGATGGTATCGGTCTTGTCAATCCTGAAGAAAATCGTCGGCTCCCTGCCCGGCACGGCCACGCCTGCCCCAGCAGCAGTACCGCTGGTGCCCGCCTCCAACCAAAACGACAGCAAGCACGAATGAACGACATCCGCCTTCGCAATGCCATGACGATCGATGTCGAGGATTACTTCCAGGTGTCGGCGTTTGCCCCCCATATTGAACGTTCGAGCTGGCCGGAACGCGAATGCCGGGTCGAAGCCAATATCGAGCGCCTGCTCGGCATCCTCGACGACGCCAAGGCCCATGCGACGTTTTTCACGCTTGGCTGGATCGCGGAACGGTATCCAGCCATGGTCAGGCGCATCGTCGACGGCGGGCATGAGCTGGCCAGCCACGGCTATGGCCACCTGCGCGCCTCCGACCAGGACCTGGCCGAATTTACCGACGACATCACGCGCAGCAAGGCCTTGCTCGAAGACATCGGCGGCCAGCCCGTGATCGGCTACCGCGCGCCCAGCTTTTCAATCGGCAGCGCCAACCTGTGGGCGCTGGACGTCTTGCATGCGGCCGGCTACCGCTACAGCTCGAGCATCTACCCGATCCAGCACGACCACTACGGGATGCCCGACGCGCCGCGCTTCGCCTTTTATCCAAACGGCCCCCAAGGCTTGCTCGAAATTCCGATCACGACCGTGCCGCTGATGGGGCGCAATTTGCCTGCCGGCGGCGGCGGCTATTTCCGCCTGTTGCCGTACGCCGCCTCGCGCTGGATGATGCGACGCGTCAACGAGATCGATGGCCAGTCCGCCATTTTCTATTGCCACCCATGGGAGCTCGATTCCGGCCAGCCGCGTCCGGCAGGCATCGGCTTGAAGACGCGTTTTCGCCACTACGTCAACATCGGCCGCATGGAAGCACGCATCCGCGCCCTGACCCGCGATTTCGCCTGGGACCGCATGGACCGGATTTACCTGGACAAACCATGAACGCAGCGCTCGAAACAGGGGCGGCGGGACCGGAAACGGCCCTCCCCGTCGTCAAGACGATGCAGGCGCATGAGTGTGCGCGCTGGGATGCGTTCGTGCTGGATTGCCCGCAAGCGACCTTCTTCCATCGCGCCGGCTGGCAGCGCGTGATCGAGGGCGCATTCGGTCATCGCACCTGGTTCCTGTACGCCGAGGTCGATGGACGCATCGTCGGAGTGCTGCCACTGGCGGAAATCAAGAGCATGCTGTTCGGCCACAGCGTGTGCGCCTTGCCGTTTTGCGTCTATGGCGGCGTTGCAGCCGAGACCGAAGCGGCGCGCCTGGCCCTTGAAGGTGCCGCTTCCGCCCTGGCCGCTGAATCCAAGGCCGGTCATCTGGAACTGCGCAATTTCCAGGCCCAGCCCGCGGGTCCCGGCTGGATCGGCAAGGACTTGTATGTCACCTTCCGCAAAGAAATATTTGCCGATGAAGAGCAAAACATGTTGGCCATTCCGCGCAAGCAGCGCGCCATGGTGCGTAAGGGCATCAAGGCCGAATTGCAGGGCGAAATCGACAGCGACGTCGAGCGTTTTTTCCATGCCTATGCCACCAGCGTGCACCGTCTCGGCACGCCCGTGTTTTCCAAGAAATTCTTCAAGCTGCTCATGAGCACCTTCGGCAAGGACTGCGAAGTGCTCACCATCACCAAGGATGGCCGGACCGTGGCCGCCGTGATGAGTTTCTATTTTCGCGACGAGGTGCTGCCCTACTATGGCGGGGGCACCGACGAAGCGCGCGCGGTGGCCGGCAATGACTTCATGTACTGGGAATTGATGCGGCGCGCCTGCGCGCGCGGCCTCAAGGTCTTCGATTTCGGGCGCAGCAAGCGCGGCACGGGCGCCTTCGATTTCAAGAAGAACTGGGGTTTCGAAGCCCAGCCGCTCCACTACGCCTATCAGTTGCATGCCTCGGCGGCGGTGCCGGACACGAATCCGCTCAATCCCAAGTACCAGCTTTTCATCAAGATGTGGAAACTCATGCCGCTGTCGCTGGCCAATGCCATCGGCCCGCACATCGTCAAGAACCTGGGATAACGGTGGAACACCTTCTTTTTTTGGTCCACCGCATTCCGTTTCCCCCGAACAAGGGCGACAAGATCCGTTCCTTCCATTTGCTCAAGCATTTGGCGCAACGCTATCACGTCCACCTGGCCACGTTTATCGACGACGCCGATGACTGGCAGCATGTGGACACGGTCCGCCAGTATTGCGGAGAAACCCATTTCGTCAAGCTCAATCCGCTCACCGCAAAACTGCGCAGCGTTCGCGCTTTTGGCGCTGGCCGCCCCCTCTCGCTTGACTATTATGACGACCGCGGCATGCATGCCTGGGTGCGCGCCCTGATGCTGCGTCAGCCAATTTCCAGGGTGCTGGTGTTTTCCTCGTCGATGGCGCAATACGCAACCGAGCCGCAGACCCGGCGCGTGATTGATTTTGTCGATATCGATTCGGACAAGTGGGCCCAATATGCGGTCAAGAAGTCCTGGCCGATGAGCGCAGTCTACCGGCGCGAAGCGCAGGCCATGCTGCGCTACGAACGCCAGGTGGCTAGCGAGTTCGACGCGTCGCTGTTCGTGTCGCACGCCGAGGCGGCGCTGTTCAAGACCATGGCGCCCGAGAGCGCGCAGCGGATCGACCACTTCAGCAATGGCGTCGACACTGATTACTTCTCACCCGAGCATGTTTTTCCGACGCCCTACACGACGGCCGATCCGGTCATCGTCTTTACCGGCGCCATGGATTACTGGCCCAACATCGATGCGGTGCAGTGGTTTGCTCAGGAAATCCTGCCGGCCGTGCGCGCCGGCCACCCGACGGCCCAGTTCTATATTGTTGGCTCGCGCCCCTCGCCCCAGGTACAGGAATTGGCCACCCGGCCGGGCGTGACCGTGACCGGCAGCGTGCCGGACGTGCGGCCATTCCTTGCCCACGCATCGCTGTCGGTGGCGCCACTGCGCATTGCGCGGGGCATCCAGAACAAGGTGCTTGAAGCGATGGCCGCCGCCAAGACGGTGATCGTCTCGCCCCAGGCGCTGGAAGGCATCGACGCCGTCCCGGGTAGCGAGCTGATCCTCGCCGATGGTGCGCAAGCATTCATCGACGCCGTGCTGGCCCAGCTGGCGCAGCCGGACCCCGCGCTCGGGCAGGCGGCGCGCGGCAAAGTTGTCGGCACCTTCGGCTGGGACTCGCACCTGGCGAAAGTCGACAGCCTACTCGAGCACACGGCGGCATTGGCGCCCACACTCCCCTCTCCGGCAAAGGAATTGGCTTGAGCACCACGTCATTTAGAAAATTCGTCCAGCCGGGCTCGCTGTTGATCGCCCTTGCGTTACTGGCGCCGTTCGCCATCTACATCAGCACGCTGCATTCCATGGTCGATGTGTGGAATAGTTCGGAAACCTTCGCCCATGGCTATATCATCTTCCCCATCAGTCTCTGGCTGATCTGGAAGCGGCGCGCCACGCTGGGTGAAATGACGCCGGCGCCCTGCCTGCCCGCCCTGTTCGGGCTCGCGCTGTGCGGCCTGGCGTGGCTGCTGGCCGAGCTGGGCGACGTGCAAGTGGTGCGCCAGTATGCCTTCGTCGCGATGGTCCCGGTGACCGTCATCGCCGTGTTGGGCTGGCCGATTGCGCGCGCGCTGGCCTTCCCCTTGGTGTTCCTGTTACTGGCCGTGCCTTTCGGCGAGGCCTTCATTGATCCACTGATCAATTTCACGGCCGATTTTACGGTTGCGGCGGTGCGCGCGACCGGTATTCCCGTGCTGCGCAATGGGAGCAGTTTCGAAATTCCCACCGGTAGCTGGTCGGTCGTGGAGGCGTGCAGCGGGGTGCGCTACCTGATTTCCTCAGTGACGCTGGGCTGCCTGTACGCTTACCTGACGTACCGGTCGCGCCTGCGGCAGTTTCTGTTCCTGCTCGTTTCGATCATCGTTCCGATCGTCGCTAATGGATTACGTGCCTTCATGATCGTGATGATCGGTCACCTGAGCGGCATGAAGCTGGCCGTGGGTGTCGACCATATTATCTACGGCTGGATTTTCTTTGGCCTGGTGATGTTCCTGATGCTGTGGATCGGCAGCTATTGGCGCGAGGACCTGGAGCCAGGCGCACCGGTTGAGCCCGCGCCCGCCCAGCCGCAACAGCGCGCCGCAGCGTCCACCATGGCGACGCGCGTCGGTGCCACCATTGCCACCATCGCCTGCCTGGCCATGTGGCCGTTCGCGGCGCAGTACCTGGTGCAGGCCGGCTTCAATCCTGCGACGCCGACACTGGCCAACTTCAACAGCGACTGGACGAACGCCAATGCGTTTGCCAACTGGAAGCCGGCCTTCCTGCCTGCCAACGCCGAGCTCTACCGGTTCTACCAGCATGACAAGGCGACCGTTGGATTGTCCGTGCTGTATTACCGCAACCAGCAGCGCGGCGCCGAGTTGATCAGCACCGTCAACCGGATGGTGGCGGAAAAAGATCGCCGCTGGCAGAACGTAAGCGCCGTCAGCCGCCAGGAAAATGTGGCCGGCCATACCCTTGGACTGCGTGAAAGCCGCCTGCAGGGCGCCGACGGACCGCTGCTGGCGTGGCAGTGGTACTGGATCGACGGCCGCTTCACGGCCAACAAATATCTCGGGAAACTGCTGCAGGCAAAGGAAAAATTCTTGATGCACGGCGACGATGGTGCGGCTGTGACGGTGTTTGCGCCCTACCTCGTCAATCCGGAGGAGGCGCGCGCCAGCATGCGTCAATTCCTGGGAAGCAATCTGGCTCCGCTGCAGTCGGCCATCGCCAGCAACAAGAAGCCGTAACGTACGTCGCTAGCGAGAGAACGCGATCAAGTCCATGGCAATGAAAAACACACCCCTGGTTGTCCACCTGATCTATGCACTCGATTTTGGCGGGCTGGAAACCCTGATGGCCGAATGCGTAAACCGCATGGCGCCGGACAAGTACCGCCACGCCATCATCTGCCTGACCAGCTACACCGATTTCGTCCATAAAATTACCCGACCCGATGTCGAAATTTTCGCCTTGCATAAGCCACCCGGCTTGGCCCTGGCCACCCATGGCAAGCTGTGGCGCCTACTGCGCAAATTGCGTCCAACGATTCTTCACAGCTATAACCTCTCGGCCATCGAATACGCCTTCACGGCCACCATGGCGGGCGTGCCGATCCGCATCCATGCGGAACATGGCCGCGATGCCAGCGATCCCGAAGGCAAAAATCCCAAGCATCTTCTGTTGCGGCGCCTGCTGACACCGCTGATCGATTGCTATGTTCCCGTCTCGGAAGACTTGCGGGGCTGGCTCAAGCGCGCCGTCGGCGTCCCTGACGGGAAGAACCGCCTGATCAACAACGGCGTCGACACAGAACGTTTCCATAGCGCTGGCGCCGTGCGCACGCCGCCGCTCGATTGGCCGTTTAGTGCCGAATGCCTTGTGATTGGCACCGTTGGACGCATCCAGGACGTGAAAAACCAAGCCTGCCTGGTCGACGCCTTCGTGCTCCTGCTGGCGCTGCTGCCCGCGCACCGCGCGCGCTTGCGCCTGGCCATCGTCGGCAACGGCCCCTTGCGCGCCGCGATTGAGCAGCAGGTTGCCGACGCGGGCATCGCCGACCTGGTTTGGCTGCCCGGTGCGCGCACCGACATCGCGGCGATCCTGCAAGGCTTTACCGTGTTCGCCCTGCCCTCGATCGCCGAGGGCACGCCCGTGACCTTGCTCGAGGCGATGGCCTGCTCCTTGCCGGTTGTGGCTTCACGCGTGGGCGGCATTCCGGCACTGGTGCTGGACGGCGTCACCGGAACGCTGGTCGCGCCCGACGATGCCGCCGCACTGGCGCTGGCGCTGGCCGCCCAGATCGACGACCCCGCTTTGGCCGCGCGCCACGGCGCGGCGGGGCGAGAACGCATCGAGCGCCATTACAGCATTGCCGCCATGCTGGCCGAATACACGGCGCTGTATGATGCGCTGTGCAACCAGAAAACCAACTAGGGAAAGTTACTACGCCATGTGTGGAATCGTCGGTATGTTTGACCTGCGCGGAAGCCGCGAAGTCGATCGGCAACTGCTCGAGAAAATGAATGAGGCCCAACATCACCGCGGCCCCGTCGAAGGTGGATTGCATGTCGAGCCAGGGCTGGGGTTTGGCCACCGCAGGCTGTCCATTATCGACTTGTCCTCCGGCCAGCAGCCGCTGTTCAATGAGGACAACAGCGTGGTGGTCGTGTTTAACGGCGAGATCTACAATTTCCAGCAGCTGATGGTGGAATTGACGGCACTCGGCCACACCTTTCGCACGCGCTGCGACACCGAAGTGATCGTGCACGCCTGGGAGCAGTGGGGCGCCGAATGCGTCGATCGCCTGCGCGGCATGTTCGCTTTTGTCGTCTGGGACCGCAACAAGCAGGTGCTGTTCGCCGCGCGCGACCGGCTAGGCATCAAGCCGATGCACTATGCCATTGTCGACGGCTGGTTCCTGTTCGGCTCCGAGCTGAAGACCTTGCTGGCAGCGCCTGGACTTCGGCGTGAAATTTCGCCCCTGAGCGTGGAGGACTATTTCGCCTTCGGCTACGTGCCCGAGCCACGCACCATTTTCAAGGACGCCATGAAGCTCGCGCCCGGCCATACGCTGACGCTGCGGGTGGGCGACACGGCGGCCGTGCCGCGCCAGTACTGGGATGTGCCGTTCAAGCCGCACGCGCCGATGTCCGAGCAGGAAGCGCAAGAAGAATTGCTGGTGCAGCTGCGCGAAGCCGTTTCCAGCCACCTGATCGCTGACGTGCCGCTGGGCGGTTTCCTCTCCGGCGGCGTCGATTCGAGCGCCATCGTGGCGATGATGGCCGAGCAATCGAGCGAGCCCGTGGTGACCTGCTCGATCGCATTCAACGATCCGGCGTTCGACGAATCGACTTACGCCAAGCAAGTCGCTATGCAGTACAAGACGCACCACCACAGCGACGTGGTGGACAAGGACGACTACGGCCTGATCGACACGCTCGCGCGCCTCTACGATGAACCGTACGCCGACAGTTCGGCCATTCCCACCTACCGGGTGTGCGAGCTGGCGCGGCGCCATGTCACGGTCGCGCTGTCGGGCGATGGCGGTGACGAGAACTTTGCCGGCTACCGGCGCTACCGCTACGCGATGGGCGAGAACAGCGTGCGCGACATCTTGCCGTCGGCGCTGCGCAAGCCGGTGTTCGGCTTCCTGGGCGAGCATTATCCGAAAGCGGACTGGGCGCCGCGCATGTTCCGCGCCAAGACCACCTTCGAGTCGCTCGCGCTCGATCTGGCCGAGGGCTATTTCCACGGCGTGTCCAAAATGCCGGACCGGGTGCGCGCGGAACTGTTCAGCGAGTCTTTCCAACGCGATTTGCAAGGCTATCGCGCATTCGAAGTCATGCGCGGGCACGCGGCCAACGCGCCCACCGACGACCCGCTGTCGCTGATCCAGTACCTGGACATGAAGACCTGGCTGCCAGGCGACATTCTCACCAAGGTCGACCGGGCCAGCATGGCGCATGCGCTCGAAGTGCGCGTGCCACTGCTCGATCACCACTTCGTCGAATGGGCTTCCGGCGTGCCCGCCTCGCTCAAGTTGCGCGGCAATGAGGGCAAGTACATCTTCAAGAAATCGCTCACGCCGTTCTTGTCGGACGATATCTTGTATCGCAAGAAGATGGGCTTTTCGATTCCGCTCGCAAGCTGGTTCCGCGGCCCCTTGCGCGAGGTCGTGCGCGATGCCGTGTTGAGTCCGGCGCTACTCGACACGGGCATCTTCAATGCCGCCTACTTGCGTCACATGGTTGACGATCACCAATCCGGCGTGAAGGACTACAGCGAGTCGCTGTGGTCGGTGGTGATGTTCGAAGCGTTTCTGCGTACCAGCCACGCGCAATGACAGACGAGCGGCGCACCGACGCTGCCATGGATGCGCACGCCACTCCGACGTGCCTGCCCCGGGTCTACCATCCTTACTTGGATGGCTGGCGCGGCATCGCCATCGCGCTTCTGTTGATCGGCCACTTTGCCCCCGTCCCCGGCATCAACCTGGGACAGGCGGGGGTCAATTTCTTCTTTGTGCTGTCCGGCTTGCTCATGGCGCGCATCCTGTTCATCGAGAAAATGCCGTTGGCGACGTTCTACCGGCGCCGCATCTCGCGCATCGTACCGAGCGTGGTGGTATTCATCGGCGTCATCGTTGTGCTGCGCATGGCGACCGGCCAGGTCGTCAGCTGGACCGAGGTGGGAGCGGCGCTGGCGTTCCTCAACAATTATTTCCCTGGCGAGCCGGGCGCTGCCGTCATGCCGTTTGGGCACATCTGGTCGCTCTGCGTCGAGGAGCACAGCTACATCCTGCTGTCCCTGATCGCATTGGCGGCGCGCGCCGGACTGGTCGATGGCATGCGTGCGATCGGCACAGCGGCGCTGTGCATGGGTGCATCGGGCATATGGTATTGGCTCACGTACCATGGCGCCAATCTCGCTTTTGACCGCTGGCTGCACACGGAGGTGGCTGCGTACGGCCTGTTCGCGGCGGCCTATCTGGCACTGCGACTGGGCGCTGCGCTGCGTCCCGCGCGCGCGTTGCCATGGCTGGTATTTCCGGCGCTGCTGGGCCTGGGGTTGGCGCTACATTGGTGGTCGGTCGCACTGCCTTTACGCACCATCGGCGGCGTCGGTGCGTTCGCTATGTGCGTGGCATTGCTGGCGCGCGCACCACGTCTCGTCCACACGCTGCTGTCGTGCATGCCGCTACGTCAACTGGGCCTCTACTCGTTTTCCCTATACCTGTGGCAGCAACCGTTCTACCTGGCAGTCGACCGGCTGGGCCTGCCCACTTGGGCGGCACTGGTCTGCGCGCTGGCTACGGGTGTCGCCGCTTTCCATTTGATCGAACAGCCTGCGCGACGCTATTTGAACCGGGTCTGGCAGGGCGCGGGCGCGCCGCTGCCTGCGCCCCAAGGCTTGGGCTGAACAGGCGCCGCCATGGACAACATTCAACAGCGCATGGCGAACGGCATTGCCTGGATGGTCGGCGCGCGACTGGCCGATCGCCTGATCGGCGTGTTCAGCACGCTCATCCTGGCGCGGCTGTTGATGCCGAGCGATTTCGGCTTGGTCGCAATGGCCACGGCGATCGGCGCCGTTCTCGACTTGCTCGGCTCGTTCAGCTTCGAACTGGCCCTGATCCAGAATCCCGACGCCGAACGCAAGCACTACGACACGGTGTGGACGTTCAACGTGATTTTTGGCGCTGTCTGCGCGCTTGGCATGGTCGTGCTGGCCGAACTGGCTGCCGGCTTTTATCGTGAGCCGCGTCTGCCTGCCGTGATGTACGTGCTGTCCGCCTCGTATTTGATGGTCGGCTTGAACAATATCGGCGTTGTGGCTTTCCGAAAAGACCTGAACTTCAAGCAGGAGTTCAAGTTCATCCTTGCGCGCCGTGTCGTGACATTTTTCATCACCATCGCTGCCGCTTGGCTGCTCAAATCGTATTGGGCCCTGTTGATCGGCATGACCGTGGGGCGACTGGTCAGTTTGCACTTGAGTTATTCCATGAATGCCTACAGGCCAAAGTTGAGCCTGGCCGCTGCGGGCGAATTATTTCAATTTTCAAAGTGGCTCGTCGTCAATAATTTCTTGAATTTCCTGCTCCATGACGGTTGCACGTTTGTGATCGGACGCATTTTCGGCGCGACCTCATTGGGCGTGTACACGGTCAGCTACGAGATTTCCAATTTGCCCTCGACGGAACTGGTTGCCCCAATCAACCGCGCCACGTTTCCGGGTTTTTCGAAGATCGCCGAACGGGCTGGGATCTGCGATGCCTACTTGAAGATCTTCGGCATGATCTGCCTGCTCATCCTGCCCGTCGGACTCGGCATCGCGGCCGTGGCGAGGCCACTGGTGCAAGTGGCGCTGGGGGAAGCCTGGATCAGCGCCGTTCCCTTGATTGCGCTGCTGGCCCTGCACGGCGCCCTGATGGCGACGCAAGGTAACAACAGCCCTGTCTGGATGGCCTTGGGACATCCGCGCACAACCACCATCATGACGGGCGCATTCCTGTGTGTGCTGTTCCCCGCGCTGTATTTTTTCCTGCACACGTATGGCATCGTGGGGGCCGGCTATGCCTACTTGCTGGCCAACCTGGCCACGCTCCCGTTCAGCATGGCTGCATCTCGTACGCTGCTTGGTTTTCAATGGCGAGACCTGCTAAGCCGCAGCTGGCGCCCGGCATCCGGAGGAGGCATCATGTACGGCTGGGTAGTCTTGCTCGATCACCAGCTGGCCGCAGTGACACCGCTGACGGCGCTGGTGCTGGAGACGCTCAGCGGCGCATTGGTATATGCATTGACCGTGCTGGCCCTATGGTGGGCTGCGGGACGGCCCGCCGGGGCAGAACAGTATGCGCTGGAACGCGTGAAATCTTGATCTCGACTCAAGCAGGGGCGGCCAGCTGATGACGACAATTGGCGAATTGATTCATTGTTTCAATGCCAATACCAAGCGTTGAATGATATGCTCCCCTGGCATTGCGCATTCGCTCAAATATTCCAGACCACCATTGCACGATGAAATTACTCACTTTTAGTACGCTTTTCCCCAACGCTCAACGACCAAACCACGGCATCTTCGTCGAAACGCGCTTGCGCTATCTCGTGGCCAGCGGCAATGTCGAATCCAGGGTGATCGCGCCGATACCATGGTTCCCGTTTACCCATCCGCGTTTTGGCGACTACGCCAGTTTTGCGCAGGTGCCGAAATCGGACACACGGCACGGCATCGAGGTGGTCCATCCGCGTTACTTCCTTCCGCCAAAAGTTGGCATGACCGCTGCTCCATTCCTCTTGGCTCATGCGGTCAAGCCGGTAATTGGCCGCATGATCGACGATGGCTATGATTTCGACCTGATCGACGCACACTATTTTTACCCGGACGGGGTTGCCGCAGTCCTATTGGGAAAATATTTCAATAAGCCTGTGGTGGTGACCTCGCGCGGCTCGGACATCAACGTGCTGCCTCACTATTATTTGCCAAAAAAAATGATTGTCTGGGCGGCGCGACGTGCTGCCGGCCTGATCACCGTATGCAATGCGCTCAAGACTGAAATGATGCTGCTCGGGATCGATCCAACCCGGATCACCCCACTACGCAACGGTGTCGATTTGCAGCGATTTCAACCGATCGACCGTGCCGCCGGCAGAGTAGCGTTGGGTCTGAATCAATTTACGCTGCTTTCGGTCGGTCATCTGGAGCCCCACAAAGGCCATGACCTGGCCATCACGGCCTTGGCCACGCTCCCCGATGTCTCCCTGTTGATTGCGGGCCGTGGCCCGGCGCGCCCCATGCTTGAAGCTCTGGTTCAGCGACTGGGCCTTGCGGACCGTGTGACTTTCTTGGGCGCAGTCCCGCAAATTGAATTGAGGAATTATTACGGCGCAGCCGACGCCTTGGTACTGGCATCAAGCCGCGAAGGATGGGCCAATGTCCTGCTCGAATCGATGGCCTGCGGCACACCCGTGATCGCCAGCAACGTCTCAGGCACGCCAGAAGTCGTGACCTCGCCCGATGCCGGAGTGCTTATGCGCGAGCGCAGCGCAAGCGGCCTGGCAGAGGCCCTTGGCGCATTGCGCGCCAATTACCCGTCCCACCAGGACACCCGCCTCTACGCCGAAAAATTCAGCTGGGATGCCACAACCGAAGGTCAAATCACCCTGTTCGAAAACATCATTCGAGAACACCGACAATGAAGACCGGCTGGAAGCAGATGAGGGCATGGAGAACGGCACAATATTTGTGTGACAAGGCCTGGATAAGATGGGCGCCGCGCCCCAGAGAAGTCAAGAATGGTCAACCCGCCCACCTGCTGCTCGTGTCCTGGGCGTTTCCACCTGCTCACGCAACGAGCGGACAGATTCCCATGACCTTGGCGCGATTGGCGCAAACCCGGGCCGCTTCCGTCAGCGTAGTCTGTTCCCCAGTGCCACAGACGCAGTCGGCGCAAGGACTGGATATGTTCGCCTCCTTGCCACCGGACTTGAAAATAATTCGGAGCGCGGGCGGTCTGGACTCCAGGAATGAGCCGCATCCGCGCCCCTATTATGCGTCAATGCCCTCGCTCGATGGTGGCGACGACACCGTAATTGCCATGGCCAAAGCGGTACTGGCAAGCTGCCGCGACTGCCCCCCGACAATCGTGTTCGCCGCCGGGCCACGTTTTTCAAATTTTGTCGCCGCGCTGCTGATCGCCAGATGGGCGGGCGCCAAGCTGGTGCTGCTGTATATGGATGAATGGGGTGTACACACACCGCCATTTGTGACCGTAGCGGAAAATGATACCAAGTGGGAAAGGCGCTGTCTGGCCGCGGCCGATGCCATCTGCTACGTGACGGAAGGGAAGCGCGCGGCCTATGAAAATGCTTTTCCCTTTCTCCGCAACAAAGTTGGCCGCGTGTTTCCGAATGGCTGGGATCCGCGTGCCTTTTCCCTGGCGGCCATGCGCACTGAACATTTGCAGGAACACGCCGGACGGTTCCGGATTAGTTTTGTTGGCCGCGCGGCACAGCATACTCCCATCGAACCATTCCTTGACGTACTGGACGAAGTCTTCAAGCTGCACCCAGAGCTCTCCAACGTCATTCGCCTGCTATTAATCGGCAATCAGCTCCCCTCCACCCATCGATCGATGGCGGCGTTCGATACCCGCCACCCCGGCACGGCGCAGATCATGCCGGCGGTACCACAAAACCATGCTGTCGAAATGATGCGGGAAAGCGATGCTCTGTTGCTACTTAACCTGACAGCATACAATGGCGTGATCACCCAGAAAACCTACGACTATCTGAACGTGCCAAAGCCGATCCTGGCCTTTGGTGCGATCAGCGACGCCGCGCGCCTCGTTGAGGACGCCGAGGCGGGCGTGGTCGTGAGCGACCTGACGCCCCTGGCATTGACAAACGCATTGAATACATTGCTTGAGACACCAGCCACAAGATGGGACTCGGCGTTGCGCAGGCGCTGCGCAGAACGCTACAATCGCGACCACTTGGCGGAAGACTTTATTAATTTCTTACTAACGCTGGAAAAACACAATGCTGAATGAGCATGCCGCCCTCCCCAATCAAAAACAAGTAGTGGGGGGAAAGACCATGTTCCTTGCCTCGGTTTGGGTAATGGGCATGCGCTGGTCGGTGCGCGGCATCGGCTTGCTGAGCACCTTGATCCTGGTGCGCCTGCTCACGCCGAACGATTTTGGCCTTGTCGCCAAGGCAATGCTCGTCGTGAGCATGTTGGAGGTCATGGCCGAATCGGGCCAGCGCCTTGCAATTATCCGACACCCGGCGCCGACCCGCGCGCATTACGACACCGCATGGACAATTTCGATCATGGTCAATGGGGTGCTTGCAATTGCCATTTTCTTCGCCGCACCACTGGCGGGCGTATTTTTCGGTGAACCCAACGCCATTCCCCTGGTGCGGATCCTGGCCATACGGACTTTGCTCAATGGTCTGGAAAACATCGGCACCGTCGATTTTCGCCGCAATATGGATTTCTCGAAGGATTTCAAATTCAATGTTGCAAAGAAAATTTGCGGTTTTGTCGTCACCATGTCGCTCGCGGTTTACTTCAGGAACTACATCGCGCTCATCGGGGGCATGGTCATCGGCCAATTGCTGGCCATCATACTAAGCTATGTGATGGTCAGTTATCGCCCCCGCCTGTCCCTGGAAAAATTGTCGGAGATTTGGTCGTTTTCCGTCTGGGTCCTGGTTGCCTCCACCGGTTCGTACCTGTTAAGCCGGCTCGATCAGTGGGTCGTGGGTAGTCGGGCCTCGGACGCCGTCATGGGCCAGTATTTGATCGGCAGCGAACTTGGCCAATTGCCGACGTCCGAGTTGATCGATCCAGTGGCGCGCGCGCTCTATCCAGCCTATAGCAAATTGCGTTTTTCACCAGAACACCTTGTCACCGCCCTGTTGAGCAACCTGGAGACCATTGCGACCCTGGTCGTGCCATGCGGTGTCGGAATTGCCTGCATTGCCGTAGATCTTGCCGCCGTCTTGCTTGGCAAGCAATGGCCTGAAACGCCGCAGTATATTGCCTATGTTGCGCTCGCTTCCGCCGTCAACGGGATTGGCCTCAGCGCCTCGATCGTGCTCAGCGTGATGGGCAATGTGCGCAGGGATGCGGCACTGTCCTGGATACGGGTGGTGGTGGTGCTCGCATGCCTGATCGTGGGCATGCGCATTCAAGGGCCGTTGGGCGTTGCCAAGGCTTATTTGGCGGCCAGCGTGCTGCTCGCGCCTGTCTTGTTTTTTCAAGTGATCCAGACCATTCCCCTCCGCTTGCGCCAAGTGTTGAACATTGTCTGGAGGCCGTCCCTGGCCGCCGCCGCGATGGCGTATGTCCTGGTGTTCCTGCCGCTGACTCAAATTTCTGCGGCGCCCGCTCGACTGGCTGTTGCTGTCCTGACCGGAGCGTTCGCTTACGGCCTCGTCTTGCTGCTATTGTGGCTGCTGGCAGGTCGCCCTGCCAGCATCGAAAAGGTGTTACTTATTCAGGCTCGAAAATTAATATCGCGGATACCTGCACAGCTGGCGCGGCGCGGCAATTAGATCGCTGATTGATCGAATGACTGCACCGCTATTTGGCGAAAGCATCGTTTACGAAAACGAAATCGAGCTCAATCAGTCGAAGATTTTTATCATGATTCACAGGAAACATACCAGATAATTGAAAGGAATTCTCATTCATGACGGAAATTGTTTCCGAATAGGGTGGCATGCCATGGTATATCGGCCGAATCGATGCTTCTGTTTGAAGCGCGCGAATATTTTTAAGCGAATGTCGCGCGCCTTTGATCACCTCGAGATCAAATCCTTGAGTATCGATTTTCAGATAGACCCCAGATGCAGTACAATCGATTCCCGCCTCAACGAGCACGTCGTCCAGCGTTCGAATCCGTACCTTCTCTACGCCGACTATTGATCCTTCTCTCCACAAATCCTTCACAACGTCAGTTCGCGCCGCGAGAAAGGAATGAAGCCCAGGAGACTGGGTTACGTTAATTTCCGCCTCGCCCGGTTCGCTGCCCAATGCACAATCATGAACTGTCCACTGGGCGTCTTCGGAAAGCCGGGATCGAAGTACTTTTGCATAAGCGTTCACAGGTTCAAACGAAATAATTCGGCCTTGAAAGCCGACGTCCCGGCGCAGGAAATCGTGATATTGACCGCGATTTGCTCCGACATCAACGACGATTTGAATATCGTACTGGGCGAAAACCCTGCCCAAGTGGTTGGCCAGCGGAACTTCATCCATCTTCCAAAATGGGATCAACTGATAACCTCTGGATTTCGCACCGGCCAGTATCGCCTTGCGAACCATTTCCTTAATTACCATTCTTCCTCCGGCGGGCAATTCGCGGGCAAGTGCCTTCAATCGAAAATATCATGAAATTCCAATCACTAAAATTTTATTCAACCAGTGCAGTAATTTTTTGACAAATCGCATCCAGAGAGAAATTCTTTTCTATCAATTGCGACGCGTTCCGATTCAGATGCCGCCTCTGGGCCGGATCGCCCAACAGTGTGTCGATCTGCCGGGCAAATGCGGCCGGCGTATCCCCGATGGCCAAGTGAATACCGTTCTCTGCACTCAATCCTTCCGCACCAATCGTCGTGGAAACAACGGGCACGCCAAAAGCGAACGCTTCGAGTATCTTGATCCTGGTTCCGCTGCCGGCGTGGATTGGGGCGACAACGATACTCGCGGATGCGTAGTACGGGGCCACTTCCGGCACTTCGGCGTGCAATTCAAACAAGCCTTCCCTGGCAAGCGCAATGAGTCGTTCGTCCGGATTCCTGCCAACCACGACGAGCCGGAAGGGCCTTGGATCGGACTGGCGCAATAGCGGCAATACGCCGCGCGCCATCCAGAGCAGGCCCTCAACATTGGGATAGAAATCGAGACTTCCGACGAAAAGAATGACGCGCCTGGCTTGATCAGTTCCGCTGCTTGATTCAATTTGGCCGGCTGGATTCGGAATACGTATTCCGTTGGGGAACACGGAAAGCTTATTGGTGCGTGTGCGCTTGAAGATCAGCTCTCTTTCGAGTTCGGAGCAAACCAATACCGAATCGAATTGCCGCAACGCCTGTGCTTCGCTTCGCCTCAGCTTTATCGACTCAAGCAACTCCATGACAAATCCAAGTCTCCCCAGCGATCTTCCGAGCAATAAGGCACGGCGCCAACAAACCTTCGATTCCACGTCATCGAGCGGAGCGTGTCAAACTATTTGAGACAGTTTTTGCAGCTAGTTTAGGGAGCATTTT
>JAZJYV010000102.1:0-7382 GCA_040390195.1 Pseudomonadota bacterium
TGCTGCCGCTGGCGCAGGCGCTGGCGCGCCACTGCGTGCTGCTGCGCGGCGCCGACGGCGTGCTCACCGGGGTGCTGGCCGACCCGTTCGACCTGGACCTGCAAACCTGGCTGGGCGCGCAGGCGCGCGCCACGGCCGGCGCGCCGCTGCAGTTGCGCCTGGCGCTGGCGTCCGACATCCAGGCCTATCTGTCCAAGCAGGAGGAGTCGGCGCGCGCCGTCGACTCGCTGTTGCCCGGCACCGAGCAGCGGCGCGACGGCAAGACCGCCGCCGTGCTCTCGTTCGCCTCGGTGTCGGAGGCGGCCAGCCCCGCCGTCAAGCTGGTCAACTCGACCCTGTACGACGCGCTCAAGGCCGGCGCGTCCGACATCCACCTCGAAAGCACGGCCGGCGGGCTGGCCGTCAAGTACCGGGTCGACGGCGTGCTCGATCACGCCACCTCGGTCAACGGCATCGAAGTGGCCGAACACATCATCTCGCGCCTGAAGGTGCTCGCCGAGCTCGACATCGCCGAGCGGCGCGTGCCGCAAGACGGCAGCTTCCGGGTCGAGTCGGGGGGGCGCGAGATCGACCTGCGCGTCTCGATCATGCCCAGCATTCACGGCGAGGACGCGGTCATCCGTATCCTCGACAAGCGCGCCATGATCGAGGCCTACGGTGCGCTCACGCTCGAGGCGCTCGGTTTCGACGCGCCATCGCTGGTGTCGCTGCGCACGCTGGCCCAGGAAGCGTACGGCATGCTGCTGGTGACGGGGCCGACCGGCTCGGGCAAGACCACCACGCTGTACGCGGCGCTCACCGAGATCCACAACGGGCGCGAAAAAATCATCACCATTGAAGATCCGGTCGAATACCAGCTGCCCGGGATCCTGCAAATTCCGGTCAACGAGAAGAAGGGCCTGACGTTCGCCAAAGGCTTGCGCTCGATCCTGCGCCACGATCCGGACAAGATCATGGTCGGCGAGATCCGCGACCGCGAGACGGCCGAAATCGCGGTCCAGTCGGCACTCACGGGCCACCTGGTGCTGACCACCGTGCACGCCAACAATGTGTTCGACGTGTTCGGCCGCTTCACCCACATGGGCATCGACCCCTACGCCTTCGTCTCGGCGCTCAACGGCATCTGGGCCCAGCGCCTGGTGCGCATGAACTGTCCGCACTGCGCGCAAGTCTACACGCCATCCGACGCCGAGCTCGACGCGGTCAACCTGGAACGCATCGACGTGCACGATTACCTGTTCATGCAGGGCAAGGGCTGCGGCGATTGCCGCGGCACCGGCTACAAGGGACGCCGCTCGATCGCCGAGATCCTGACGCTGAACGACGAGATCCGCGAGCTGATCGTCGACAAGCGGCCGATCCGCCAGATCAAGCAGGCGGCCTACGACAACGGCACGCGCAGCCTGCGCCTGGCCGCGCTCGACCTGGTCAAGCGCGGCGCCACCACGCTCACCGAGATCAAGCGGGTGACCTTGCATGCGTAGGCGTTTCGGACAGGCGCTGCGCATCGGGGTGGGCCGCCACGGCCTGGCCCTGCTCAAGACCAGCCGCTGGTTCGGCGCGCCGGCCACGCCGCTGGCCGAACACCTGTTCGTGGGCGGCGGCACGCTCGACGCGGCCGCCATCGGGCTTGGCCTGCGCCAGTTGCTGGCCCAGAATGGGCACAGCGGCTGGCCGCTCAGCTTCGTGCTGTCGGACGAGCTGGTTCGCCTGTGGCATGTGACGCCGCCGCCCGGCAGTACCCGCCTGGCCGACCTGGAGGCGGGCGCCGCGCTGCGCTTCCAGAAATTGTACGGCGAGAGCCCGGCCGCCTGGCAGCTCAGTGCCAGCTGGGACGCCGGCCAACCGTTCCTGGCGGCCGGCGTGCCGCGCGCGTTGCTGGCGGTGCTCGAACAGGTCGCCGTTGAGCAGCAGTTGCAGGTGGTCGAGATCGTGCCGCAATTCGTCGCCGGCTGGAACCAGTGGCGCGGCGCGCTCAAGGCCGGCGCCTGGTACGGCCTGTTGCAAGGCGGCGTGCTGACGCTGGGCGTGACCGACAAGGGACGGCTGCTTGCGGTGCGTGCGGCCGCCGTGCCGCGCGACGCCGGTCCCGAGTGGCTGGGCGAGCATCTGGCGCGCGAGGCGCTGCGCTTGAACCGCCCGCTGCCCGAGCGCTTGCAGGTGTCGGGACCGCTGCCGCAAGGTTGGCATGGCCAGTCGAATTGCACGCCACTCGAACTGGTGTCATCCCAGTCCTGGTCTTGCCTGGCACGGCTGGCCGCCACCGGAGTACGCACATGAAGGCCGTGCAGATCGATTTCGCCGCGCCCAGCCTGCGGCGCACCCTGTTTCGCACGGGGCCCATGGGGTGGACACTATGCGCGCTGGCGCTGCTGCTGTGCGTGGCGGCAGGCAGCGTCGGCTACCGCCTGTGGGCCCAGCAGCGCGCCAATGTGTTGCAGCTGGCGGCGCTGAAGCCGGCGGCCAGCGCGCCCGCGCCGGTGCTGCCTGCCAGCGCGCCGGCGCCGCAGATTTCGGAGGCCCAGGCCAGCGTGGTCAACGCCGCCGTGCTTCAGCTGAACCTGCCGTGGCGCGCGCTGCGCGACGCCATCGGCGCGGCCACCCCGGCCGAGGTGGCGCTGCTGGCGCTGGAGCCGGACGCGCGCAAGCACAGCATCAAGATCACGGCCGAAGCCAAGACCAGCGACGCCATGATCGCCTACATCGAGCAGCTCAAGCAGCAGGAGCTGTTCGTGGCGGTGACGCTGGTACGCCACGAAATCAACGACCAGGATCCAAACAAGCCGATCCGTTTCCAGCTTGAGGCACAATGGACGCCATGAACGACCTGAACCTCGCTGCCGCCGTGCTGCGCCTGCGCCTGGCCGCGCGCGTGCTCGGGCCGCTGGCCTGCGGCGCGCTGCTGGTGTGCGTTCTGGCGCTGGTGGCGCTGGGCTGGCTGCTGCCGCAACGCGGGGTGCAGGCCGGGCGCCAGGCGGTGGCGCTGGGACTGGCGGCACTGCCGGCGGCCCCCAAGCCGGCGCCGGTCAGCGCCAACGAGAACCTGGCGCTGTTCTACGACACGCTGGGCGAAAAGCGCTACGCCGAGCAGCAGGTCAAGACCTTGTTCGGGATCGCCGCCAAGACCGGCCTGACCTTGAACCAGGGCGAATACAAGGCCGCGTTCGAGCGCAGCGGCCGCATGCATACCTACCAGGTGCTGTTGCCGGTGCGCGGCAGCTACCGCGCGATCTGGCAATTCTGCCTGCTCTCGCTGGGCGCCATTCCCTTCGCTTCGCTCGATGAACTGAGCTTCAAGCGTGACAGCATCGGCGAGCCCACGGTCGAGGCGCGCCTGCGCCTGACGCTGTACCTGGCCGACGGTGCCAAGAGCGGGGAGGCGCCGTGAAGCCGCGCCACATGGCCCTGGGCGCCGCGCTGCTGGTGGCGGCCGGCTTTGCCCTGTTCGGCGACAAGTCGCCATCGTCGTCGGTGGCCGAGGCCGTGGTGCGCACGCCCACCGCGTCGGCGCATGTGAGCGCGGCGCCGGTGCGTGCGCGCGCGCCGGCGGCAGTGCTTGCCGAGCCGCAGATCTTGCGCCTGCTGCCGCGCGGCGCGCTGGTGGGCGAGCAGGGCGAGGCGCTCGGCGCGGCCGATGCGCCGTTCGGCAGCCGCGACTGGACGCCGCCACCGCCGAAACCGGGGCCGGCGCCACCGCCACCGCCGCCGACGGCGCCACCGCTGCCGTTCACCTACATGGGCAAGGCGGTCGGCGACGGCGTATGGGAAATCTACCTGGCCCGTGGCGACAAAACCTATCTGGTGCACGAGAAGATGGTGATTGACGGTGTGTACCGGGTCGACGCCATCAAGCCGCCCACCCTGACCCTGACCTTCCTGCCCCTGAACCAGGTACAACAGCTTAATATTGGAGTGTTCGACTGATGGCACGTCACCGCATGGGCACGCGCTGCCTGCAATTATCCCGCCTGCTGGCCGTGCCCTTGCTGGCGCTGGCGCTGGGCGGCTGCGCGGCGCAAATGGCCTACCGCGACGGCCAGGCGCTGGCCGCCGACGGCAAGGTCGAGGCGGCGCTGCTCAAGTACCAGCAGGCGATCGCGGCCGACCCCAGCAACGCCCAGTACCGCTCGGCCTTCCTGAAGGCGCGCGACCGCAGCACCTTGCGCCTGCTCGACCAGGCCGACCGCGCACTGGCCGATGGCCACGCCGGCCCGGCACTGCAGCAGTACCAGCAGGCGCTGTCGATCGATCCGGGCAACGAGCGCGCGCGCGCCGGTCTGCGCTCGATCGAGGCCGACCAGCGCCATACTGCGCTGTTGGCTGCGGCCGACGAGGCGCTCGAGAAGAAGGATGTCGAGGGGGCGCGCACGCGCGTGGCGGCGGTGCTCACCGAGCGCCCCAACCATGAGGCGGCACGCCTGATGATGGCGAAGATCACGGACCAGGCCAACATCGTCCCGGCCGGCGAAGCCATGCTGGCCGCCGCCTACAAGCTGCCGATCAGCCTCGAGTTCCGCGACACGCCGCTCAAGCAGGTGATGGAATTCATTTCGCGCCGCTCGGGCCTGAACTTCCTGTTCGACAAAGACGTCAAGACGGACCAGAGGGCCTCGATCATCCTCAAGAACAGCACCGTGGAGGCGGCCATCTACTACCTGATGGTGAGCAACCAGCTCGAGATGCAGGTGATGGATGCGAACACCATCCTGATCTACCCGAACGTGGCCGCCAAGCTCAAGGAATACCAGGAGATGACGATCAAGACCTTCTTCCTGGCCAATGCCGACGCCAAGGCGGTGGCCAACACATTGAAGACCATCTTGAAGTCGCGCGACGTGGTGGTCGACGAAAAACTGAACCTGGTGATCCTGCGCGACAGCCCCGAGGCGGTCAGGCTGGCCAGCAAGCTGGTGGCGCTGCAGGACGTGGCCGAGCCGGAAGTGATGCTGGAGGTGGAGATCCTGGAGATCAAGCGCAGCCGCATTATGGAGCTGGGCATCGCCTGGCCGGGCAGCCTGACGCTGGCGCCGCTGACCATGGTCGATCCGGTGCTGAAAACCACCGTTCCGCTGACGCTGGAGTCGCTGCGCAACCTGGGGCGGCGCGACATTGGCGTCTCGGGCGTCTCGGCCACCATCAACGCCAACAAGACCGACAGCGATTCGAACACGCTGGCCAATCCGCGCATCCGGGTGCGCAACAAGGAAAAGGCCAAGGTCGTCATCGGCGACAAGGTTCCCAACATCACCACCACCATCTCGCCCGGCGCCGGCGGCTTCGCCTCGGAATCGGTCAGCTATCTCGACGTGGGCCTGACGCTGAACGTGGAGCCAACCATCTACCTGAACAATGAGGTGGGGATTCGCATCGCGCTCGAGGTGAGCAACCTGGTCAGCTCGATGACGACCAAGTCCGGCACCACGGCCTACCAGATTGGCAGCCGCCAGGCCAGCACCATGTTGCAGCTCAAGGACGGCGAAAACCAGGTGCTGGCCGGCTTGATCAACAATGAGGACCGCAGCAGTGGCAGCAAGGTGCCCGGCTTCGGCAGCCTGCCGATCCTGGGGCGCCTGTTCGGCAGCGGCCACGACGAGGACAACAAGACCGAGATCGTGCTCTCGATCACGCCTCACCTGATCCGCAACATCCTGCGGCCGCCGGCCAGCGCCTCCGAATTCTCGGCCGGCACCGAGACCAGCTTCCGGCGCCGCCCCGACACCAGCGCCAAATTGCCGGCCGTGCTGCCAGCCGGTCCTGCGCTGCGTCCGGCGGTGCTGCCGGCGGCGGCGCCGGCCACCGTGGTCACGCCCGTGCCTGCGCCGGAGACGGCGCCCGCCCCGGTCCAATGAAAGGCTTCACGCTGATTGAGTTGCTGGTCACCCTGGCGATCCTGGCCATGCTCGGCACGCTGGTCGTGCCAGTGACCCAGGTGACCCAGCAGCGCAAGCAGGAGCAGGAGCTGCGCCGCGCGCTGCGCGAGATCCGCGCAGGCATCGACGCCTACAAGAAAGCCTACGACGAGGGGCGCATCACCAAGGCGCTGGCCTCGACCGGTTATCCGAAGTCGCTCGAAGTGCTGGTTGACGGCGTGCCCGACTTGCGCAGCCCGAAGCGGGCCAAGATTTTTTTCCTGCGGCGCGTGCCGCGCGACCCGTTTTCCACCGAGACCGAGGTGAGCGAGGCCCAGTCCTGGGGCAAGCGCAGCTACGCCAGCGAGGCGAACGAGCCGCGCGAGGGCGACGACGTCTATGATGTGTATTCGACGTCGGCGCGCATCGGCCTGAATGACGTCCCTTACCGGAAATGGTGAACCCCTTGCGCCCTCTGATGCGCCGCGTTCGCGCCGGCTTTACCCTGATCGAGCTGCTGGTGGTGCTGGCGATCGTCGCCTTGCTGCTGACACTGGCCGTGCCGCGCTATTTTCCCAGCATCGACGGCGCCAGGGAAACCATCCTGGCAGACAACCTGCGCAATACCCGGCTGGTGATCGACCAGTATTACGCCGACACGGGGCGCTATCCCGATTCGCTGGACCAGCTGGTCGAGAAGAAGTATTTGCGCAGCGTGCCGCTCGACCCAATCAGCGACAGCAGCGCCAGCTGGATCCTGGTGGCGCCGGAAGACGGTACCAAGGGTGCGGTGGCCAACATCAAGAGCGGGGCGCCGGGCAATGGCCGCAACGGCAAACCGTATCTCGACTGGTAGCGCGATGCGCCAGCGCGGCTTCACCTATCTTGGCCTGATCATCCTGCTGGCGGTCATCGCGCTGGTCGGCGCAGCCGGCTTGAAGATGGGGTCAGTGCTGCAGCGCGCGGCGGCAGAACAGGAACTGCTGGACATTGGCGCCGCGTTCAGCGACGCGCTGGGCAGTTATGCGGCGGCCACGCCCAAGGGGCAGCCGCCGCAGCCGCCGTCCCTGCAGGACCTGCTCAAGGATCCGCGTTTTCCCGACACCCGGCGCCACCTGCGCAAACTGTTCGTCGATCCGATCACGGGATCGTCGGAGTGGGGCATCATGCGGCTCGGAGGGCAGGACAGGGGCGGGGTGATCGGTGTCTACAGCCTGTCGCAGGCCAAGCCGTTCAAGCAGGCCAACTTCGATGCGCGCTTCCAGAACTTCGAGAACAAGGTGCATTTGTCGGACTGGAAGTTTACCGCCACGGGGCAGGGCGCGGTGGCGCCGCCGCCGCTGGTGCCGGTGCCGCTGGTGCCG
Source organism: Pseudomonadota bacterium (assembly GCA_040390195.1). GTDB lineage: Bacteria > Pseudomonadota > Gammaproteobacteria > Burkholderiales > Burkholderiaceae_D > Telluria_A. The sequence continues at coordinate 7,214 of JAZJYV010000102.1, forward strand.
CCCGCAGGCGCTGCGCAGGCAGCGAGCGCAGAGCCGCCTGAAAAACCGGAGGCGCCGGAAAAACCCGAGGTGGAGGAAAAACCGGCCGAGCCGAAGCCGGAGCCCGAACCCGAAAAGTAGACATAATGTATTGACCTACCAGCCTCAAGCAACGTGGATTACGCTGAGG
>JAZJYV010000103.1:0-25239 GCA_040390195.1 Pseudomonadota bacterium
TGCTGCTCTGGAGCCAGGGCAAGGAGCCGGACGCGCTGATGTTCGACGACCTGTTCGGCGCCGACGACGAGCAGGCGCCGCGCCTGCTGCATTGAGCGCGCCGGCCAGGCCAGGCAGAGTCCACTTGCAGATGTGCGGGCAAGCTGCTTATCATTGGCCGCGCCATCCATTGTTACAATTTCGATATCAAATCGGCAAAATCGCCGGTTTGCTGGCCCGACCATGTATGATGCGCGTGCCAAACCACTAATCAGGTACCACGAGAAAACTTATGACCAAAACCCTCATCATCGCCGAGAAGCCTTCCGTCGCGAACGACATCGCCAAGACGCTGGGCGGCTTCACCAAGCACGATGAGTACTTCGAGTCGGACGAATTCGTGCTGTCCTCGGCGGTGGGCCACCTGCTCGAAATCGCGGTGCCGGAGGAGCACGACGTCAAGCGCGGCAAATGGAGCTTCGCCCACCTGCCGATGATTCCGCCCTACTTCGCGCTCAATCCGATCGCCAAGACCGAGTCGCGCCTGAAGGTGCTCAACAAGCTGATCAAGCGCAAGGATGTCAGCGCCCTGATCAACGCCTGCGACGCCGGGCGCGAAGGCGAGCTCATTTTCCGCCTGATCCAGCAAAACGCCAAGGCCAAGCAGCCCGTCAAGCGCCTGTGGCTGCAATCGATGACGGCCGGCGCGATCCGCGAAGGCTTCACCAAGCTGCGCAGCGACGAAGAGATGCTGCCGCTGGCCGACGCGGCGCGCTGCCGCTCGGAAGCGGACTGGCTGATCGGCATCAACGGCACCCGCGCGATGACCGCGTTCAACTCGAAAGAGGGCGGCTTCTACCTCACCACCGTGGGCCGGGTGCAAACCCCGACCTTGTCGATCGTCGTCGAGCGCGAGGAAAAGATCAAGAAATTCGTCTCGCGCGACTTCTGGGAAGTGCGCGCCGAATTCGTCTGCGCCGCCGGCATCTACGAAGGGCGCTGGCTCGACCAGTCGTTCAAGAAGGACGAGAACGATCCGGAGAAGCGTCCGGAGCGCCTCTGGAGCAAGGCCGCGGCCGACACCATCGCGATGGCGTGCAAGGGCCGCCAGGGCAGCGTCACGGAAGAATCGAAGCCGACCACCTCGATGGCGCCGGCCCTGTTCGACCTGACCAGCCTGCAGCGCGAGGCCAACGGCCGCTTCGGCTTCTCGGCCAAGAACACGCTCGGCCTGGCCCAGGCCCTGTACGAGAAGCACAAGGTGCTGACTTACCCGCGGACCGACTCGCGCCACCTGCCTGAAGACTACATCGACACGGTCAGGGAGACCATGGGGGTGCTGGCCGAAAACAACAACTACCACCAGTTCGCCAAGCAGATCAGCGACAAGGGCTGGGTCAAGCCGAACAAGCGCATCTTCGACAACACCAAGATCTCGGACCATTTCGCCATCATTCCGACCAACGTCGCGCCGAAGAACCTGTCCGAGCCGGAGCAGAAGCTGTACGACCTGGTCACGCGCCGCTTCATGGCCGTGTTTTTCCCGGCCGCCGAATTCCAGGTCACCACCCGCTACACGGAAGTGTCGGGCCATCAGTTCAAGACTGAAGGCAAGGTCATGACGAACCCGGGCTGGCTGGCCATCTACGGCAAGGAAGCGTCGACCGACGAGGACAAGGACGGCAGCACCGGCGGCAACCTGGTGCCCGTGGCCAAGGGCGAGAAGGTGCTGACCGAGAAAGTCACCGCCAACGGCCTGGTCACCAAGCCGCCGGCCCGCTACACCGAGGCGACCTTGCTGTCGGCGATGGAAGGGGCGGGCAAGCTGATCGACGACGACGAGCTGCGCGACGCGATGGCCGGCAAGGGCCTGGGCACGCCGGCGACGCGCGCCGCGATCATCGAGGGCTTGCTGGGCGAGCGCTACCTGCTGCGCGAGGGGCGCGAACTGATGCCGACGGCGAAGGCGGCGCAGCTGATGACCTTGCTGCGCGGCCTGGGCGTGAACGAACTGACGGCGCCAGAGCTGACGGGCGAGTGGGAATACAAGCTGTCGCAAATGGAGAAGGGCAAGATTTCGCGCGACGAATTCATGCGCGAGATCGCGCAGATGACCCAGATCATCGTCAAGCGCGCCAAGGAATACAACAACGACACCATTCCCGGCGACTACGCGACCTTGAAGACGCCGTGCCCGAATTGCGGCGGCGTGGTCAAGGAAAACTACCGCCGCTTCGCCTGCACCAAGTGCGAATTCAACATGAGCAAGACACCGGGCAGCCGCCAGTTCGAGATCGCCGAGGTCGAGGAACTGCTGGCGAACCGCACCATCGGACCGATGCAGGGTTTCCGCTCCAAGATGGGGCGTCCGTTCGCCGCCATCCTGCGCATCGTGCGCGACGAGGAGATCAAGAATTTCAAGCTGGAGTTCGACTTCGGCCAGAACGACGAGAGCGAAGACGGCGAAGGTGTCGACTTCACCGGCCAGACTGCGCTGGGGCCGTGCCCGAAATGCGCGGGCGGCGTCTACGAGCTGGGCCTGGCCTATGTGTGCGAGCACAGCGTGGCCAAGCCGAAGACCTGCGACTTCCGCAGCGGGCGCATCATTTTGCAGCAGGAGATCCTGCCCGAACAGATGGTCAAGTTGCTCAATGACGGCAAGACCGATTTGATGCCGGGTTTTGTATCGCAGCGCACGCGCCGCCCGTTCAAGGCCTTCCTGGTCAAGGGCAAGGACGGCAAGATCAGTTTCGAGTTCGAGGAGCGCAAGGCCAAGGCACCGGCCAAGGGCAAGGTGGCGCCAGCGCCAGCCGAAGGCGAGGAAGTGGCGGAAACGGCGGCCCCGGTGAAGAAAGCGGCCGCCAAGAAACCGGCTGCCAAGAAGCCGGCCGCGAAAAAAGCGCCCGCCAGGAAAGCCGTCGCCAAGAAATAGTTTGATCGTTGGGCGAACGGGCAAGCATCCGGCGACGCTACAACACGGCTACCCAGCGCCTGTGCAGCCACTTCAGGCGCTGCGTGAGCTGCAGGCTGCCCTGTCCCTTGACAACCCTGTCGACCATCGGGAAAACCTGCTGCGCGGCGCTGTCGCGCGTCCAGGGCGCAGCCGCGATCGTGTAGGTGTAACTGACCGTGGTTTCACCGGCCGCATCAGGCGGCGTCCAGCGCACCACCTTCTTCAGTTTGATCTTGCCGGCGCAAAAATCAGCCTTGCCTTCGCGCCGCTTTATATAGAATTTCTTCCCCGCCTCGCTCAATGCGTAGCGCGTGGTCTCGCCATCGCGCTCGCCCACCACCATCCCCAGTTTTTCGAGCACCGGCATCTGCAGCGCGTCGCGGCTGCCGGCGTCACGGTCTTGCGCGCCGACCGCGATCGGCCAGTCGAATTTGCCGACGCACAGGTCGCCCCGTTCGGCCAGGTAGTGCTGCAGCGCGCCGCTGATGGTGAGTTGATTCGGTGCGGGCGCTGCGTGCGCGGCGCAGGCCAGGCACAGCAGGGGTAGAAGTGTCAGTTTCATTGTTGGTCGCTTAAAGTGTGAAGAAATACCTCGAGGTCTTCCATGTCCTGTTCGCTCATGGCAGGCGCGCTGCCGCGCGCCCGCCCGTCGAGCGGCTTCTGGGTGTCGAGGTTGGCGCGGTAGCGTGGCGGCAGGTCGTCGAACTTTTGCACCACGCCCTTGACCGTCGGGTACCACAACTGGGGCTCGGTATCGCGCGTGTTGTAGAAGCGGATCACGTCCTTGAGCGAGGTCATTTGCCCGTTGTGGAAAAACACCGAGCGCGTCGCCACGTTGCGCAGGGTCGGGGTCTTGAACAGTCCGCAGAACCGGGCGCTTTCGCGTGGACGATGGTCGCGCCGCTGGCAGATGCCGAGGTCGTACTGTCCGGCCTGGCGGTTGGCCGGAATGGCGCGATTGCGCGGCACGCCCACGGCCGCATAGGTGAAATCGGTGAACAGGCGTACGCTGCCGTTCAAGCCGGCGCCGTTGTAGTGGCAGGCAAAGCAGTTTCCCTTGTTGGGGTCGCTGTAGACGGCGAAGCCGCGCAACTCGGCGGCGCTGAGCGTGCCACCGATCTTGTTGCTCGCGTACAGATCGTATTTGCTGGTGTAGGGATGGAAGCTGTTCTCTTCCAGTTGATAGGCTTGCAGCGCGCCCATCGCGGCCGCGAATGCGGCCTTGGGCTGGGCAAAGATGGTGGTGCCGAACGCCTCCCTGAACAAGGGCGCATACGGCGCGCGGCGCAGCTTGGCGAGCACGCTGGCGCGGCTTTTGTTGGCCATTTCGTGGGCCGCCAGCAGCGGAATGGCGGCCTGCGCGGCGAGCGTGGGGGCGCGCCCGTCCTGGGTGTAGCCGCCGCCCGGTCCCGGCGTGCTGATGCCGTCCGGGTTGTCGAGCAAGTCGGCGTAGGGCGGGGTCGCTTCCTGGTAGCGCAGGGACGGCACCGCGCGCGTGCCGGGCTGGTCCAGGCGGGCGCCGCCCAGCTGCACCGCCAGCGCATTTGGCGCCGCGTGCGCGTGCGCCGGATCGTGGCAGCTGGCGCAGGACATCTTGCCCGACGCCGAGAGGCGCTGGTCGAAGAACATCTGCTGGCCGACCCGCGCCGCCGCACTGAGGCCCTGGGCGGCCCCCTCGATGTGCGGCGCCAGCAACAGCGCCGCCGTCAAAACGGATCGACGCATCTTACTTCAGCGCCCAGCCGTTGCGCTGGTCGGCGTCCGGCCCGACCTGCTTGATGCTTGGGTAGCCATTCTTCTGCACGTAGCCGGCCGGGATCTGGTAGGCGTGGTTCATCGGGCGCACGGCATCAAAGTGGGTGTCGGCGCTGCCCGCATATTCGGGCAGGTTCAGGATGTTGGCCGCGATGAACTGCTCGGTATATTTGGAGCGGTTCATGTACGACCAGGCGTCGCCCGGGTCGGCCAGCTGGAACATGTCCTGCAGCGTGCGCACGAAGGAGATGTGGCTGTAGGCGTCGCTGTCCTGGACGCCCTTCGGTGCGCCCGGCTGGTTGGTGAGCACTCCGTGGATGCTGGTGCCATGGCCCTTGTTGCCGTTCTTGTAGTTGGCGATGCCTTCCACCGACACGCTGCCGTCCGGATTGTGCAGCAGCGGTCCCAGCGCCAGCGCGCTGCCGCTGGTGTTCCAGCCGCAGCAGGAATTGAAGCCGCTGGTGGCCGTGCCTTCGTCGAACATCATCACGATCGCCACCCGTTTGCGCGGGTTGGTCCACAGCGGCGAAGCCTGGATTTTCTTGATCAGGTAATCCGTGTACTTGTCGCCGCGGTAGACCAGCGCATTGCCGCTGCAATCACTGGCCGTCTTGAGCGTGGTCAAGGGCGGCACCGTGCCTTGCAGCGTCACGCCGTGCATGTCGTCGCACTGGTCCGGCTCGAGGATGTTGAGCTGGCCCACGTCGCCGCTGATCAAGTCGTTGCCGAACTGGTCGGCCACCCAGCCTTGCGGCGTGGCCGGGCTGGCGGCCAGCGCATCGTCCCACTGGCCACCGCCCAGGGTGCGGTTATTGGCCAGGAAATCGGGCGCGCTACGCACGTTCTGGAAGAACACGCTGCCGTTGTGCTTGGCCGCGTACAAGGCGCCGGCCATGCGCACCATCAGGCCCGGCGTGCCGAGCGCGCCGACCGGGTCGGCGGCGCTGTAGAGGTGGTCCGGGGCCACGATGGCGGTGTTGCCCGCGCCGTCACGGCGCCAGTCGGCGCCTGGCACTTGCGACTCGCTGTAGACGCGCCACTTCATGCCGCCGGCGGCCAGCGCGGTAAACAGGTTCGGCTTGTTCTTGATGTTGTGGTTGGTCGCGTTGGTGCAGGCGGGCGTGCCAGCCGACAGCGGCAAGTCTTCGATGGCGTTGACTGCCGTGCTGCCCGAGGGGATGCAGTTGAAGGCGTTGTCGTCGGTGATGCCGAAATCGTCGGCGGCGGCCACTGCCAGGCGGTTCGGTTCGCTCGGATTGCCGGTCGCGTAGTAGCTGGTGAACTGGTTGCCCGCGTTCAGGTAGGCGTTGATGGCCGGCGCGTACGGCGAATTCTTGATCGACGCGGTGGCCTTATTTTCGAGCATGATGATGAACACGTGGTCGTAGCGGGGAATGCCTTCCAGGTTCATGGCCGCGTGCTGGGCTTCGCGCAGCGTGATGGGCGGGCCGCTGGCGGCAGGGTTGGCGGCCAGCGCGGCCGGCGAGACGTCGTGGCGGTCGACCATGCGCGTGGCCAGCACCAGGCGGTTGCCGAGGATGACGGACTCGGTGACCACGGCAGCGCGCGCGGTGGCGTCGGCGATGCTGTTGGGGTCTTGCAGCACCTGGTCGGGCGTCACGCCGAGGCGGTCGGCCAGCTGGCCGACGGCAGCCTGGAAACCGATCGCCTCGTCGTCCATCATGCGTGCCACTTCGCTCGACAGCGGCGTGATGGCGATGCTGGCCGGGATCAGCGGGTTCACGCTGGCCGCCGCGATGTGCTCGGCGCTGACGCGCAGCACCATGCGCTCGGTCACCGGATGGCCGCCGTTGCTGGCGCTGGTGGTAATTTCGGCCAGCAGGGGGCCGGGCGTGCGGCTGCTGAGCAGGAAGGTCCCGTCGGCCTTGTTCAGGGTGCTCGCCTCGCCGGCGTCGCATACGCCATTGTCATTGCTGTCGAAGCAGACCTTGGCCGCCTTGAAGAGCGAGGCCACGCTGGCGCCCAGGCTGCTGACGGCCGGCGCGGTGCCCGCCACCGGGGCGGTGAAGAAACTGCCGGCGACGGTGCCGCGCACGGTGGCTGGCGCGGCGACGGCCAGCGTGCAGGCGCCGAACAGGGCAGCGGCCATGGCGCAGGATAAAACGGAGCGGGAGGGGCTGCCCGCAAGAGGTGCAAGGTGCATGGAATTCTCCTGGATCAAACGAATGGGGGGTTCAGCGCCGGCGGCGCAGGGTGATGCTCATCAGGCACAGGCCGGCGAGCAAGGTGGCCAGGCTGGCCGGTTCCGGGATCGCAGTCAGGCTCCAGCTGGCATTGGCGGGATTGTCGAGCGCGACGTCGCCGCTGTTGTAATTCACGGCGAACACTTCCTGGCCGTGATCGTCGTTGATGAAGTAGAAGTAGTTACTGACGTTGAAATCGGCAGGCACGGCGGCGTCGGCGAACACGAAATTGTTCAGTGCCGGATTGGCCGACAGGGTGGCTTGACCCGCATGGTCGAAAGCGTGGGTGAGGGGATTCCAGGCCGCCTGGAACAAGGGTGCGCCGACAAACTCCACGGCATTGAGGAACACGTGGACATGGTCGATATTGGTGATGAACTGGCCGCTCTGGTCGCCGCTGAGCGAGCCGGTGATGGCGCTGTTGTCGCCGAAGGTGTAGGAGAACTGGTAGCTCACGCTGGCCTTGGCCGGCAGCGCGCACAATGCAATGGCGAACAAAATCGCCCTGAACAGGGTAGTCATCGGTATTTCCTCTGGTTGGGGGGCCGCGCCGGTCCGGCGGCGGCAAACCAGAGCATGCAGAGTGAAGATGACTTGATGATGACAATTCGATATCGACAGGCGCTTAGGCGGTATCGGTGACGGTCCAGTGCTGCGCGAACGGTGTCGGCAGCATGACCATCGCGCCGCGCCCAAGCTGGCCGTCGAGCGCCAGCGCGCCGCCTTCGCGCCATGGGTTGTTGCAAGCGACGATGCGCCATGACTGGTCCGGCGCGCGCTCGGCCACGCAAAATTCGCTCCATTCCGGCTGGCCATTGGCGGCCATCGCCGGAAAGGCCGCGTCGGGCGCGCCATGGGCCAGCGCTAGCCAGTGCTGGCCGATCACCAGAAACGCGACTGCGCTACCCGATTCGAGCCGAAGGCCGCGCATCGGGCCCGCTTCGATGCGTTCCCAGTCTTCCTCGTAGCTGCCGTCGAGTCCCGCCTCGTGCAGGCGGTCGGGCGCGTCGAAACGCATCGAGCCGGCGTCGACGTCGGTGCAGAGAAAGGGGAAGCCGATCTCCGGATGCCACTCGCAGCGTGCGCCGCCGACGATCGTCTCGCCGGCGAACGCCAGCTGCGCCGCGTAGGCGGCAAACGGGCTCGCCGCCAGCTGGCCGAGCGCGGCGGCGCTGGCCACCGCCGGCCGCCCGGCCGGGATGCGCAGGTCGATATGGAAACGCGGCGACTGGAACCACCACACCTGGGTCGTGGCGTCGCTCTTGCCGCTGGCGCGCGTGATGCGGGTGCGGCGCCACAGGCCGACATACTCGGGCGGTACGGTGGCGCTCATTGCCGCCATCTCAGGCCCGCACCAGCAGCTTGCCGCGGTGCTCGCCGGTAAACAGCGAATTTAGCGCCGCCGGCAATTGATCGAAACCGTCGATGATGGTTTCCTCGAACACGATCTGGCCGCTGCGCACCCACGGGGCGACGATGCGCACCATTTCGTCCATCCGGTGCAGGTAGTCGCGCGCCAGCATGCCGGAGATGGTGGCGCGCTGGTACAGCAGGTGGTGCAGCAGGCGCGGGCCCAGTTCGGGCGTGTCAAGTCCGCCGCTGTACTGGCTGATCTGGCCGCAGATGACGATGCGCGCGCGCCGGTTGATCAAAGGGATGACGGCGTCGGTGACCATGCCGCCGACGTTGTCGAAGTAGACGTCGACGCCGCCGGTGGCGGCCAGGATCGCAGCGCCGAGCGCGTCGGCATCGGCGTGCGCCTTGTAGTCGATCGCCCAGTCGGCGCCGAGCGACTCGCGCAGCCAGGCACACTTGGCGGCGCCTCCGGCAATGCCGAGCACGCGCGCGCCGTGGCGCTTGGCGAACTGCACCACCAGCGAGCCGACCGCGCCGGCCGCGCCCGAGACCACCACCACTTCGCCCGCGTGCGGGCGGCCCGACTCGGTCAGGCCGAACCAGGCGGTGCGCCCCGGCATGCCCAGCACGCCGAGCGCGGTGCTGACCGGCGCCAGCCCGGGGTCGATGCCAACCAGCGCGCCCGGGTGCACGCGCGCGTGGGTTTGCCAACCGGTGTAACTGCGCACCCAGTCGCCCTTGGCGAAGGCGGCGCTGGTCGAGGCCAGCACCTGCGCCACCACGGCGCCTTGCTGCACCGTGTTCAGGGGATGGGGATCGGGGTCATAGGTCGGCTTGCTCGATTGGCCGATGCGCATGTAGGGATCGACGCTGAAATAGCGCGCCGCGATGAGCACCTCGTCGGCGCCGAGCGTGCTCGAAAGCGGTTGTTCGGCCAGTTCATAATGGTCGGCGGTGATCGCCGCGTCCGGCTGGCGGCGGTAGATCCATTGGCGTTGAGTCAGTTGCATATGTGCTCCGGCGGGCGTGGCTGTGCTGCGATGGTAAGGCCGCCGTCGCATCGCGTAAAGCAACTTATAATCATGTTTTGCGTCCGAAATGGAAACCATGAACCTGAGCGACCTGCGCATTTTCGTCAGCGCCGCGCGCCGGCCCTCGCTCGGTGCGGCCGCGCTCGAGATGCATGTGACGCCATCGGCCGTGTCCAAGTCGCTCAAGCGGCTCGAGGACAGCCTGGGCACGGCACTGTTCGACCGCAGCGCCAGGCAACTGGTGCTCAACGACAGCGGCCAGCGCCTGCTGGCGCGCGCGCAAACCCTGCTGGCGCTGGCCGAGCAGGCGCGCGCCGACATCATGGGCGAGCGCGCCAGCGTCGATTGCCGCCTGGGCGGGCCGGCAGTGCTGTTGTGGCGCCAGGGCGGGGCGGTGAGCGAGGCACTGCGGGCCTGGCCCGACGGCACGCTGCGCATGCAGGCCATGTTCGAGGACGAGGCGCTGGCGGCGCTGGCACGCGGCGAGATCAACGGCGCCGTCGTCACCGGCGCCGCGCTCGAAGGACGCACCAGTCACTGGTCGGCCGACTGGGAGGCCACGCCGCTGGGCGCGCTGACGCTGCATCTGGTGGCCAACTGGACCCATCCGCTGGTGCGCCATGGCGGCTCGGACGGCGAGCGCGTGATGGAGGCGAGCAGCGCCGAAGTGCTGCGCCACGATTTTGCCTGTCCCTCGCGGTCCCTGTTTTGCGGCGTGCAGCGCGGCGCGCGTTCGGACGGCTGGCGCGACGACCAGCTGCCGCGCAAGATACGCTACTGGACCGACGACCTGCAGCTGCTGCTCGGCTTCGTCAAGTCGGGCGACGCGCTGGCCTACCTGCCCGATTTCGCGCTCGACGACCAGCAGTTGGTGCGCATCCATGTCAGCGATTGCGCGTTCCAATGCAGCGAGCAGGTGTGGCTGGTGTGGAACCGCGCCAGCGCCGGCAACTGGCAGCGCCAGCTGGCCCAGGCGCTGGCGGAAGGCGCGCCGTAAGGGGCGAATTGGTCGAAAAACGTAGAGTGTGGAAAAGGCGCAGCCGCCTTCCACCATGTCTGCGTCAACGTGGCGCACGCATGGTGGAAGGCGGCTGCGCGATCGGTCGGCGTTTCCCCTACTCCAGCAAGATCGGTTCGGCAACGCCGCGGTACATCAGGCGCTGCACGCCGGGCAGGTACAGCGCGCCGGCAAACAGCAGGTCGCGCCACAGGCCGTCGCCGTCGGCCTGGAAGCAGGGCGTCAGCGCACCGCTGAGCCACTGGTAGGCGCGCACCGTGCGCAGGCGGCGGCGCGAATAGGCCAGCGGCCCGGCGCGCACGCCGTGCTGCCCGACCAGCTCGGCCAGCAGCAGCGCATCCTGCACTGCCAGGGTCGAACCGAGACCGAGCTGCGGGCTCATGGCGTGGGCCGCATCACCGATCATGCAGATCGGCCCCCTGGCCAGGCAGCTTGGCCTGGCCTGGCAATAGGAGGCCAGCGTCAGCTGCGCGTGGCTGGTGATCTGGCTTACCACCGGCGCCGACTGCGGCCACATGGCCAGCAATTCGGCCTTCCACGGCTCGAGCGGACTGGCCTGCCAGGCCGGGTAATGGGCACGCGGCAGGCTCCAGAACAGCGAGATCCTGAGCTTGCCGTCCACCCGTTCGGTCGGCATCAGGCCGAACATCTTGCGCGTGCCGCAGTAACGCTGTTCCAGCCGCCGCTCGCCCTCCCAATGGTCGACATCGAACATGCCCCACAAGGCACCCCAGGCGTAGCTGCTGGCGCGCACCGCCATGCCCGCCTGGGCCGGCAGCGCCGAACCGGCGCCGTCGGCGATGACCAGCAGATCGAAACCATGGCGTTCGGCGCCGATGCAGGCCACGCCGCGCGCGCCCTCCGTTTCCAGTTGGGTCACTCTGGCCCCGAAGCGGATCTGCACACCGAGCTCGAGCGCCGCCGCCTGCAACAGCTGCGCCAGTTTTGATCGGCTGATCGCGCGCGCCACATGCCGGCGGTAGGGGATGTCGACCAGCTTCCAGCAGCGCTGGTCCAGGCCCAGTAGATGGTCGATCGGCACGCTGGCCGCGCGCAAGGCTGCGCCCACGCCGAGCGCCTCGAGCGCAGCGACCCCCTGCGGCTGGATCAGCAGGCCGTTGCCGTGGGTGGCGATGGCGGGGTGCTTCTCGAACACGGTGACGGCATGCCCGCGGCGGGCAAACGCAATTGCCGCGGCCAGCCCGGCGGTGCCGGCGCCGACGATGCCGATCAAGGATGCACGCTACTTGCCAGCGCCATGCTCGACCTCGATCATATTGTCCGATGGCTTGCGGTCGACCAGTTTGTTGTCCGGGTCGATGCCGGCCTTGAACGGGCGGCCGGGCGAGACCAGCGTCAGGGTCATTTCCTTGCGCTCAACCAGGCGCCGCTCGCGCAGCAGGGGATTGCCGTCCTTGTCGTCGACCCCGAATTCGATCAAGTCCCTGAGCGGCACGTCCTTCTCCTCGCCGAGATCGCCGGCGCGCACCTTGGAGGCGCTCACCGCCAGCGTGACGTCGTACTTGCCGTCGGCCCGCTTGCGGGCGCTGGCCCAGGTGGCGCGGTTCTCGTAGAGCACGATCGATTCGAACAGGTCATCGATCAGGTAGGCCTGCGCGGGCGGCATCACCTTGCGCAGCGCCTCGATCAGCGTCGTCACGCCCGGATACGGCGCCCCCTGGAAGGCATAGCGCGCGAGCAGTTCGTGCAGCACCTGGTTGACCTTGTCCTCGCCGATCGCGTCCTGCAACTGGTACATGGCCAGGCTGCCCTTGCGGTAGTGGATGTAGGGCTGGTCCTCGTTTTGCGCCAGCGGCAGCTCCTTCCTGTTCTCGCGCGCCCGCCCCATCAGGTAGCCGTCGAGGTCGTAGCGCAGGAAACGCCGCATGCGCGCCGGGCCGACCGCCTTCTTCATCACCATCAGCGCCGTGTACTCGGCCAGCGTTTCGCTGAGCACCGTGCCGCCGCGCGTGTCGGCGCCGACCAGCTGGTGGCCCCACCACTGGTGCGCCACTTCATGCGCGGTGATGTAATACGGATAGTCGATGTCCTTGGGATTCTTGTCGTCGACCTTGGCGATGAAGCCGAGGCCTTCGGAGAACGGGATCGTGTTGGGGAAGGACTGGGCGAACGCGGCGTAGCGCGGGAACTCGACGATGCGCAGCGTCTTGTGCTGGTAGGGGCTGAAGTTGGCGGCGCAGTAGTCGAGCGAGGCCTTCACGCCCTTGACCATGCGGTCCAGGTTGTAGTCGTGGCCCGGATGGTAGTAGATGTCGATCGTGACGTCCTGCCAGCGGTCATGGCGCACTTCGTAGCGACCCGACTGGAAGGCGTAGAAATTGAGGATCGGCTTGTCCATCTTGTAATGGAAATAGCGCCGCCCCGATTCCAGCCACTCCTTCTCGAGCGTGCCGGGCGCGATCGCCAGCTGGTCGACGCTGGTGCCGACGACGGCATCGAAACTGATCCAGTCGGCGTCGCTGTTGACCAGGTTGTTGGCCAGTCCGGCCGGATCGTCGCGCGCCGGCTTGGGCGCGCGCGGCGCCAGGCCGTGGCGCTTGCGGTCGCGGTCGTCGGCCAGCTCGGTCGCCTTCAGGTAACCGAGGCGCGGCAGGTAGTCGTTGTTGAAGAAGGTGCCGTTCTCGAGCACCGGCGTATCCAGGCCCAGGCCCAGGATGCCCTTGGGCGCATAGTTCACTTCGAAGTCGAGCGTCAGGCGCGCACCGGGCGCGAGCGGCGTGGCCAGCTTGAACAGGTGCACGCCGCGCGACTTGTCGGCCAGCACGCGCCGGGCCGCTTGCGAGAAGCTCAGCTTCAGGTCGGCATCGCGGTCCTGGTTGACCATCACCTCGGCCACCGGCGCGCCGGTCCTGTTCTCGAGCTGGTAGCGGCCCTTGACGGCCAGGCTGCGCTGCTGCGGCATGATCTCGACCTTCAGCTCGACCCCGGTGATGCGCACCGCCGGCAGCGCGGCGCGCGCCTTGTAACGCAGCTCGTACTGGGCCCGGTCTTCCTCTTTCTGGTAGGCGGTTTGGAAATCGTTGGCCACCTGCAGGTTGTAGAACAGGAGCGCGCCGGCACCGGCGAAGATCGCCAGCCCGAGTGCGAAGCTGGCCAGCACGGGCAGGCTCAGGTTGCGGCGCGCCAGCTGCAGGCGGCTGCCCAATTCGGCGTTGCAGCCGCGCGGCCAGAACACCAGCGAGAGCACCAGCAGCATCAGCGCCGCCCCGCCCCAGTACAGCTCGAACCAGCGTTCACGCACAAGGAAGTGGCCGTAGCCGTTCATGGCCGAATACTGGAAGCTGGGCGAGCCGCCGAACAGGATCATCGGGTGGTCCAGGCCCAGCGAGGCGAAGGTGATGCTCGCGACGTAGTACAGGATCATCGCGAAGAAGGCCAGGTACTTATGGTTCAGCAGCACCTGCAGCGACACGGCCAGCACCGCCAGCAGCGCGTACTGGGGCAACTGGACCAGGAACAGCGATTGCAGGTACAAGCCCGGTTCGAGCGCGAAATACCCCTTGAACAGCTGGATGAGCATGGCGCAGGCCATGGCGATGGCCAGCATCACCGCCTGCAGGCCGATCAGCGCGAACAGTTTGGACAGCATCGGCAGCCAGGTCGGCAGCGGCAGCGCGTCGAGCATCTGGGCCACGCGCGCCTCGCGTTCGCGCCACACCAATTCGCCCGCGTAGAAGGTCGTCACGATCAGCATGAACAGCGAGAACACTTCGCTGATCAGTTCAATCAGTTCGTACGTCACCGGGTAGGTGTTGGTGCCGTAGATCGCGCCCAGGTTCAGCGAGGTGGCGAACATGGCCAGCGCGCCGGCCAGGGCGATGACGACGAAGTAGACGTTCTTGAGCGACTCGCGCAGGTTCAGCCAGCTCGACCTGAGCAGCAGCAGGGCCAGGCTGCGCCCTGCGAAGTCGGGCTTCTCGCGCGTGTTGGCGGCCGTGTGCGACAGCACCAGCGGCGTCTCGCCTTCGCCGCGCGGCGCGGAGCGGCTGTCGAAGCTGCCGCTGAACTGGAATCGCCAATAGCCCAGCAACAGCACCACCAGCGCGAAGCCGGACCAGATCAGGCGGTTGATCAGGTACACGCCCTCGAACGGCACCAGGCGCGTGTTCTTCTCGGCGATGGTCCAGTATTCGGTGATGCGCACCAGTGCCGTGGTGCCGAAGGGATCGATCAGCGCGGCCAGGTTCTTGTAGTCGAGGTCGCGCGCCAGCGAGGGCGCCACGATGTAACCGATCATCATGACCACGCTGGCCACATACACGGGCAGCATGCGCCGCGTCAGCGCGGCGAGCACGAAGAAGATCGCGCCGAAGATGAACAGGTTCGGCAGCAGCAGGATCAGGAAGGGGCGCAGGTAGGCGGCCAGCGCCACCGGGCCGAGCCGCTCGGGGTCGACGCCGGGGATGAAGGTGCCCAGCCAGGCGCCCAGCACGATGCTCGAAAATACGATCGCCAGCGTGAAGCCGGCGCCCAGGAAGCGCCCGAACACGTACTCGTGCTTCTTGATCGGGGCGCTGAAGAAGAAGTGGTGCATCTCGTATTCGAAGTCCTGCTGCACCGAGCGCCCCATCATGGCCGCCACCACGATCACGCCCAGGCAGCCGAGGAAGGCGACCGTGATCGAGATCGAGCGCGGGGCGTTGATGAACACCTTGCCGCCGAACGAGACGAAGGCTTCCTTGAACACGCCGCCGGCGGCGGCCATCCACAGCATGGCCAGCGCCAGGAACATGCCGAAGTAGACCCAGGTCGAGAGCAGTTTGAGGCGTTGGCGCGCCTCGAAGCGGGCGATTTCGAACATGCTGCCCACCGTCAGGCCGCAGCCGCGGCGATGTGGCGGCCCGCGATGGTGGCGAAGTAGACGTCCTCGAGGTCGCCGGCGGCCTCGAAGAAGCCGTCGCCGGGGTCGCGCTCGGCGTACACGTGGATCAGGGTGCGTCCCGTGAGCAGGCGCGTCGAGATGACAGCGTGCTCCTTCTGGAAGCGGGGCAGCTCCTGCTTGGTCACGAAGCGTTCCCAGATCTTGCCGCCGATGTCGTCGATCAGCTTTTGCGGCTCGCCGCACAACAACACATTGCCCTTGTTGATGATGGCCATGTTGCCGCACAGGTCGGCCACGTCGGAGACGATGTGGGTCGACAGCAGCACCGTCTTGTCCTCGCCGATGTCCGACAGCAGGTTGTGGAAACGCACCCGCTCCTGGGGATCGAGGCCGGCGGTGGGCTCATCGACGATGATCAGCTGCGGATCGCCCAGCAGGGCCTGGGCGATGCCAAAGCGCTGGCGCATGCCGCCCGAGAAGCCGCCCAGGCGCTGGTGGCGCACGTCGAACAGATTGGTTTGCTGGAGCAGGCCGTCGACCACTTCGCGCCGCCGGGCGCGGTGCGACAGGCCCTTGAGCACGGCGAAATGGTCGAGCAGCTCGTAGGCGGTCACTTTCGGGTAGACCCCGAAGTCTTGCGGCAGGTAGCCGAGCCGGCGCCGCACCGCATCTTTTTCGTCGAGCACGTCCAGCTCCCCCAGGAAGGCCGAACCGCTGTCGCACTCCTGCAAGGTGGCCAGGGTGCGCATCAGGGTCGATTTGCCGGCGCCGTTCGGGCCCAGCAAGCCAAACATCCCGGGAGGGATGGTGAGCGTGACTTTGTCCAGCGCCACCACGCCGTTGGCGTAGGTCTTGGACAAATTCCTGATGCGTAATTCCATGCCTGACTCCTGTTCCGCAACGACTTCTTTGATGATTGCATTGTATGAGATTCGCCGCCGGGCCCGCAGGCTGCTGCGACACACGGCAATTTGGCCGTCACAGAGTGCGAAAACGCGGGAACAGGGCGCGTGCAATCGGTTCGGGCACCCGATGCTACGTCATTGGAAGCCTTCCCGTCCAGCGCGCCAGAGATGTAAGTACGATAAGCGCCAGCTCAAGTTTGACGCGGCGCGGCCGAAAATTGAATAAAGCGGGACGTGCGGCCCCACCTTGCGGGCCGGGAAAGCGGATAATGCTGTGCATGGATAGCAGAATCAAAGAAAACGTCTTGGCCATGGCGCAGATGGGGCGCACGCGCGCCGAGGGCGTCGCCTATTTCCGGGTGGCGCTGGGCCTGTATTACCTTGCCGGGCTGATGACGCCCGAGACGATCGACTTCAAGCGGGTCGACCGCGACTTCAACCGCTTCATCTACCAGGGTTTGGGCAAGGGGCACAGCATCACCAGCGTGCTGCAGTTCATGAGCGGCGAAAAAGTGGTGCCGGTGATCGAGTCGCGGCGTTTTCTTGACGGCTTTGGCGCCCACTGCGCCGAGGTCCCGGTCGACACCATTCCGTTCCTGCTGTCGCTGAACCTGGGGGTGGCCAAGAACATCTCGGGGATCGACATCGGCGGCCCGGTGCTCGACTGGATCGAACGCCAGAAGGGCGCGCCCGAGGCGCCCGGCCAGGGCGCGCCGGAAGTCCTATAATGGCGTTTTGACTTGCCTGGAACCGTGCCATGAAGCGCTTTAGCAACCCGCTCGACGAGCTGATCGTCGGTGTCGACAAGGCCCTGCGCGTGATCGCTGGCGTGGCCTCGGCGTCGCGCACGACGCCGGCCGTGCATGCGGCCGACGCGACGCTCGACAGCGGTGAGCGGCGCCACAGCGCTGGCCTGATGCGGGTCAACCACGTCGGCGAGGTATGCGCCCAGGCGCTCTACAATTCGCAGTCCCGCTTCGCGCGCAGCCCGGAAATGCGGGCCCAGTTCGCCCAGGCCGGGCGCGAGGAGGAGGACCACCTGGCCTGGACCGCGCAGCGGCTGGCCGAACTCGGTTCGCAGCCGAGCCTGCTCAACCCGCTCTGGTATGCGGGCGCCTACGCGCTTGGCACACTGGCGGCTCAGATGGGCGACGCGCGCAGCCTCGGTTTCGTCGCCGAGACCGAGCGCCAGGTCGAGGCGCACCTGGACAGCCACCTGGTGCTGTTGCCGGCGCAGGACGCCAAGTCGCGCGCGATCGTCGAGCAGATGCGCGACGACGAGGCGGCGCACGGCCAGGCTGCGCGCGCGCTGGGCGCGCTGGAAGCGCCGCCAGCGGTGCGCCTTGCAATGACGGCGATGGCCAGGGTGATGACCGGCACCGCCTACTACCTGTAGCGCCCCTTACAGTTCGACGATGTCGAAGGAATGGGTGATGCTGGCGGTCTTGGCCAGCATGATCGAGGCCGAGCAATATTTATCATGCGACAAGCTCACGGCCCGTTCCACGGTGGCCGGCTTGAGCTTCCTGCCGCTGACGGTGAAATGGAAATGGATGGCCGTAAACACTTTTGGATCGGTGGCGGCGCGCTCGGCCTTGAGCACGACGTCGCAGCCGGCCACGTCCTCGCGGCTGCGTTTGAGGATCAGCACGACATCGTAGGCGGTGCAGCCGCCCGTGCCGAGCAACACCATCTCCATGGGGCGCGGCGCCAGGTTGTGGCCGCCGCCCTCGGGCGCGCCATCCATGCTGACCAGGTGGCCGGACCCGGTCTGGGCGCGAAAACTCATGCCCGACGGGCCATCCCAGCTGACTTTGACTTCCATTGCATTCTCCGAAACAGGAACCTGCAAGCATTGTAAGTGAGTCGCGCCAACACCGCTGGCGCCCCTTCCAAACCGGGGTCAGGAAAACCGGGGTCAGAACACATTAATTTAAGAAACCGGGGTCAGAACACATTTTTTCTAATGTGTTCTGACCCCGGTTTCTTAAATTAATGTGTTCTGACCCCGGTTTTTTAGACGGCGAGGACGTAGCGCTCGCTTTTCATGCGCCAGCTGGCGAACGCGACGGCGGCGCATGCGGGCAGCAGTGCGCTCAAGAAAGTGAGCACGAAAGCCAGCGCCGGCAAGTCCTGGCCCTTGGCGATTTCGCGCAGCAAGGTCTGGTTTGACAGCATCGGCACCGTGTACATCCACAGCGCCGTCTTCAGGTCGAGCATCGACACGGCCAGCCCCGGCAGCATCGGCACCAGGGTAAACAGGCTCAGCATGCTTTGGGCTTCCTTGAACGACCTGGCGTTCATCGCCATCGCCACGTGCATCGCCGCGGCGAACAGCGACAGCGGCACCGAGGCCAGGCATACGAGCGCCAGGTCGGACCATGTCACCCGCCACGACATGCCAATCTCCTCGAGCGGCAACCAGGACAGGATCGCGTGCGCCAGCGCCAGTTCGACCGTGATGCCGAATACGGCCAGCGCGGCCGCCGCCAGCCATTTGCCGGCGATCAGGTCCAGCGGCCGTGCCGGCTGCGCCATCAGCACTTCCAGCGAGCGCCGCTCGCGCTCGCCGGCCGTGCTGTCGACCGCCGCGCTCAGGCCGCAAATGAAGGCGGGGAAGAACAGGAAGCCGAGGATCGAGCCGATCAGCGCGGCCGAGCGCGCGGCCGTGCTGCCCGTGTCGTAGCGCTGCAGCTTGACCGGCGCCACCGTGGCCGGCGAGACGCCGTGCGCCAGCAGGCGCGCCCCGGCCACGCTGTTGCCATAGGCTTGCACCACATCTTCCACCTCGCGCTGGCGCAGGCCGTTGTCGGACGCCGAGTCGAACCACAATTCGATCAGGGCCGGGCGCATCGCCGCGTAATTCTCGCCGTACTTGTCGGACAGGCGCAGCAGGGCGACGACCTTGCGCGTGTGCAGCAGTGCGGCGATCGCCTCCTCGTCCATCGGCCCCTGCTCGAGCACGGTGATGTTCTTTTGCTTGAGCTGGGCCATCAGGGTCGGGGCCTGGGCCGCGCCGATCACGGCCAGCTCGATGCCTTCGCGCTCGGGCTTGGTGGCGCGTTCGATCTGCTGGTGCAGGATATAGCCGAGCATGAGCGGATACATGACGGTAAATAGGCCAAGCAGGCCGAGCGCGCGCTTGTCGCGCAGGGTTTCGCGCAATTCCTTTTGCAGCACGATGAGGAACTTGGGCTTCATGCCTGGATTCCTTCCTCGGTGCCGACCAGGCTGACGAAGGCGTCCTCCAGGCTGGCGATCCCGGTGCGCCGGCACAGCTCGGCCGGCGAGCCCTGGGCCACCGTGTGGCCCTTGGCGATGACGATCACGTCATCGCACAGGTGCGTCACCTCCTGCATCACGTGGGTGGCCATGATCACGCAGCAGCCGTCCTTGCGCAGCGCCGTCAGGGCGCCGCGCAGGGCGCGCGTGCTCATCACGTCGAGCCCGCGGCTCGGTTCATCGAGCAGCAGGTGGCGCGGGCGGTGCAGCAGGGTGCGCGCCATCGCCACCTTGATCCGCTGGCCTTGGGAAAAGCCCTTGGCGCGCCGCTCCAGGATGTCCTCCATCGCCAGCAGCCCGGCCACCTCGTCGATGCGCGCGGCCAGCGGGCCGGCCGCCATCCCGTTCAACTGGCCGAAATAGTTCAGGTATTCGCGCGTGCTCAGGCGTTCATACAGGCCGAACTGGTCGGTCAGGAAGCCGATGTTGCGGCGTACCGTCATCGGGTCCACGGCCGGGTCGACGCCGTCGATGCGGATGCTGCCGCAATCGCGTTTGAGCAAGCCCACCAGCAGGCGCAGCAAGGTGGTCTTGCCGGCCCCGTTTGGACCGAGCAGGGCCGTGATCTGGCCGTCGCGCGCGGCGAAACTGACCCCGCCGAGCGCTTGCACGGCGCCGAACTGCTTGCGTACGTCATCGACTTCGATCATCGGAACCTTCGAAGGTCAGGGTTGCGGTCCGGCGCTGCCGAGCTGGAACGAGGCGGCCGGAATCTCGGACAGGCACTGGGCCTTGAGCGGCACGCCGGGCTGGTCGAGGAATTCGCGCAGTAGGCGCGGCGTGCAGCCAAGTTGCGAAATGCCGTGGCCGGCGTGCGCCACCACCAGCTGCTGGGCGTGGGTCATGCTGGCGGCGGCGGCCTGCGCGCGGCGCGGCGGCGTGACCGGATCGAGCGCGCCCGAGAGCATCAAGACGGGCGCTTCGATCGGCGTGGGCGCGGCCCAAGGCACGGGCGGCACGTTGACGGCAGCGCACAGGCCGGCCATGCGCCGGGCGTGGCCGGCCGTCAGGAACGAGCCGCGCGCATCCATGGCCAGCAGTTGCGGCGTCAATCGCGGCATATCCTCGGCGCACACCACCGCCAGGTGCAGCAGCATCGAGGTGGCGCCGTCGGCGCCGAAGTCGGTCGACAGGTTGCGTCGCGCGATGAACGGCTCCCAGCGCCCCTGGTAGGCGCTGTGGACCAGGAAGGGCAGGCGCCGGCTGTCGAGCGCCGAGTACAGCACCCCGTGCACGGTGGCGATGAAGCGCTCTGCCGTCATCGTCAGCTGCACCGGCTCGGCGCTGCGCGGGTCGATGATGGACAGCTTCACGCCGTCCCCGGCGACCCGTTCGGCCAGCGTGCCGAACTCGCTGCGCAGTTCCGGAAAGGCGCGCTTGCAGGCCGGGTTCGCCGCGCACTGGTCGAACAGGGCGTCGAGCGCGGCCTGGCCATCGCGCCCGCCGGCCGGGATCACCTGCTCGGGCGCGGCCACGCCGTCGAGCACCATGGCGCGCAGCCTGGCCGGGAATGCGCGCGCGTAAGCCTGCGCCAGCCGCGTGCCGTAGGAGCCGCCCCACAGGTTGATCCGCTCGTAGCCGAGCGCCAGGCGCACCTGCTCGATGTCGCGCGCGGCGCTGGCGGTGCCGTAGGCGGCCAGCGGCTGCCCGAGGCGCGCCACGCAGGCGCGCAACTGGGCGTCGAGCTGGGCGTCGCTCATGCTGTCGGACGCGGCTTTGTCGCCGCATTCGAGCTTGCCCGACAGGCCGGTGCCGCGCTGGTCGATGAACACGATGTCGCGCGTGGCGCGCGCGCGGCGCAGCGCCACGTTCAGCAGGCCCAGCACATCGCTGCCCGCTTCGCCGGGGCCGCCGGCCAGGATGAACAGGGGATCGGGGCGCGCCGCCTCGCGAAACGCCGGCGCCACCGTCACATGCAGCGCCAGGCGCGCGCCGTCCGGCCGGGCGTAGTCCAGCGCCACCGGCACCTTGATGCAGCGCAGCGCCTCCTCCGAACCGGGCAGGTGGCAGCTGCGCCCTTGCTGGCCGATCGGCGCGGCGCCGGCGGCGCTGGCGGTCGCGCACAGGATGGCGATGCTCAAAAGACGACAATTCACTAGGACTCCCCGCAATGGTTGCGGGGCCATAGTAGATGCTCGGCGTTTGGGCGGTCAATCACTTTCAGCGCACCAGATACAGCATCGCCGCCCCGCCGACAGTGTCCTCCTGGCTGTTTTGCTGGGCCACTTGCAGCATCCATTGCGTGCCGCTGGCGGCGCCAGCCGGGATCGTCGCCTGCAGCGCCAGCGCGTATCGCTGGTGCGGCGCCTTCTCGATGCGCACCGTCGCCATCGAGCCCCTGACGTCGACGTAGCGCTTCTCGCCGCGCAGCACCACGTCGCCGCCGACCACGCTGACGGCGCCCAGCTTGCGGCTCGGCTGGCAGTCGAAGCGCGCACCTTTTTCAAGTGTCATCACGCCCTGGCAGCATCCAAGGCGCGTGGCGATGCGGGTCTTCTCAAGGAACACGACGGCGTCGTCGCAGGCGCCGGGCGGGGGCGCCACATCGCCCGGCAGGGCTGTGAAATCGACCAGCGGAAAGGCGCTGCCATCTTCGTCGAGCGAGAGCAGCAGCGGCATGGCTGGCGGCAGGCGCGAACGGTCCACGACCAGCGTCATGAAGCGTTCGGTGTTGTACAGATTGCCGGCGATGAAGGGGAAGCTGACCGGGGCGCCTGCGACGACGTCGATCACCGACAGGTTGCGCTGGGCCAGGTTGTTGCGCCGTGGCGTGGCCGGCGAGGCCGTCAGCGGCGCGCTGGCGAAGGCGTAGTCGTTGTCCGCGTTGACCGAGCACAGCAGGCAGGGATGCCAGCCGCTGCCGCTGACCCAGCCGTACAAGGCTTCGCTCTGGGCGGCCTCGATGCGGAACCTGGCCAGCGCCGTGGCGCCGGCGGCGATGCTGGCGAAACTGACCGCGATCGGCGTGGGCGTCACATGGCTCGGGTTGACCTCGGTCCAGTCTTGCGGATAGACGAATTCGAGTCCGACATACGGCGTGATGCGGGCCGTGACGTGGACGTTGCGCGCCGCCCGCGGGCCGTTGTTGGTGACCCTCACGTAGATATAGTTAGCCTGGCCCCGCTCCACGTTTTTCGAGCGCAGCGGGTCGCCCGGCACGAACACGCCATCGTCGCTGATGCGCACGACGATGTCGGAGAAGTCCCAGAAATTGCCGCCCGTAAAAGGCTCGCTGCCACTGTCGCCGGGGGCATCCTTGATCATCACGTCGGCCGCGTCGAGCGCGCGAAACACATTGATGCGGCCGTAGCCCATTTCCTGGTTCCAGCTGCCGTTGGCGTGGCCGGCCACCTCGGCGTAGGGCAGCACGCCAACCTTCTGGGCGCTGCGCTCGACCAGCGCGCGCACCTGCAGGTTCGACAGGGCCGGATGGGCCGAGCGGATCAGCGCCGCCAGGCCGGCCACGTGCGGCGTGGCCGAGGAGGTGCCGTTGAAGGTCAGGGTGTAGTCGCCGGCCGCGCCGGCTCCGGTGTTGTAGCCATCCGAGCCGCGCCGGTCGGTGGTGGGGATGCGCACGCCGGGCGCGACGACCGAGATCTGGGGGCCGAAATTCGAGCCCCAGATCTCGCCGTCGGGGCTCGACGGGCTCTTGCGGTTGTCGATCTGGTCGGAGGCGCCCACCGCCATCACCAGCGCATTGGTGGCCGGGTAGGTGATGGCGCCGTTATAGTTGTGGGTGGCCACGCACATGACGACGTCGTGGTTGAAGGCGTTCTGGATGGCCGGGTCGATGAGCGCGTGGCTCCAGCCGTTGTTGCCAAAGCTCATGCTGATGACGGCCGCGCCGTTGGCCGTGGCCCAGCTGATGCCGGCCGCCACCTCGGCGTCGGTCCAGTTCTGGAACGCCACCGGCATGACGCGCGCGTTGCCGGCCACCCCGGCCAGGCCGAGCGCGTTGTTGAAGATGGCGGCGATGATGCCGGCGCAGGCCGTGCCATGGTCGCCCGTGGGAGAGCCGTCCGGCAGCATGCTGCCCAGGTTGATGCCGGGCGTGGCGAAGCGCAGGTCCGGGTGGCCCAGGTCGCAGCCGGTGTCGAGCACGCACACCACGCTGGCTGCGCCGGTACCGATGTCCCAGCCGCTGGTGCCGGGGCCGCCGGCCTGGATGCGCGCCATGTCCCACTGGCTGGCGAACAGGGTGTCGCTGGGCACGATCGAGGTGGGCGTGATCAGCGGCATGGTTTCGAACTGGACGTCGGCGATCTGGGGGAGCCGTGCCTCGTCCAGCAGTTGCTTGAGCGCGTAGGCGTTGATGTCCCGGAAATTGAGGATCGTCAGGTAGTGGTAGCCGTTCAGGTGACGCGTTTTTTCGGTCTCGTCGCGCAGCTCCAGGGGCAGCCTGGCGGCCACGCCGGCGACGGCCAGCTGCGCATCCTGTTCGAGGCCGGTGCGCTGGGACAGGCGCACCAGCACCACGTTCGGCAGGGGCGCTTGCAGGGCGCGCCGGCCCGGCTCGCCTTGCAAGCGGTAGACCGGGCTGATAAAGGCCAGGCCCAGTGCCATGGCCGCTTTTTCGATCAGCTGGAAGCGCTCGTCGTCGATTGCGCCGCGCGCCCGCAGCCAGTAGCGCGACGCGGTGTGGTTGACCGTTTCGCCGGGCACTGGCGGTTCGGGCTCGCCATTCTCCAGCGCCAGCTCGACGCTGGCGGCCAGCTGCTCGATCTCGGCGCGCGGATGGTCGGTCTCGAAGGCGAGCAGCAGGCGCGTGGGGTCGAGCTGCAGGGGGGCGCCGGAGCCGTGTTTCAACTCGATGGGAAAGTTGTACATGATCGTGATCTCCTTGTAGATGGGGTTGGCAGATCACGAGTCTAGGACGAGGCCGCTCGGCGCCGATTGTGATTTGTCTAGGAGCGCGCAAGTAGGGTTTCCCCGAAAGCGCAGGGCGGGCTTGACGCGCGAGGGGAAGGTGCGCTATGATTGCCGGCTTTCCGTTTGCTCAGGAAAAGTTAATAAGGCAGAGTCCGCAGGCAACAAGAGCGGAACCACCATTTGAGCGATTTAATTAATAGGAAGTCAACATGAAAACTTTTTCCGCTAAAGGACATGAAGTCCAGCGCGATTGGTTCGTGGTTGACGCGACGGATCTGATCCTCGGACGTGTTGCCAGCGAAGTGGCACTCCGACTGCGCGGCAAACACAAACCTGAATTCACTCCGCACGTCGACACGGGCGATTTCATCGTCGTCGTCAACGCAGGCAAACTGCGCGTGACCGGTACCAAAGCCACCGAGAAGACTTACTACCGTCACTCGGGCTATCCAGGCGGTATCTACGAAACCAATTTCAAGAAAATGCAAGAGCGTTTTCCTGGTCGCGCGCTTGAAAAAGCGGTCAAGGGCATGCTGCCTAAAGGCCCGCTTGGCTACGCCATGATCAAGAAGCTCAAAGTGTACGCGGAAGGTTCCCACCCGCACGCGGCCCAGCAACCTACAGCACTCGTGCTGACCAAGTAAGGAGCTGACATGATCGGTAACTACAATTACGGCACCGGCCGTCGCAAGAGTGCAGTCGCTCGCGTGTTCATCAAGGTTGGCACTGGCCAAATCATCGTCAACGGCAAACCAGCTGCTGACTACTTCTCGCGCGAGACCGGCCTGATGGTCATCCGTCAACCGCTGGAATTGACCGGCAACGTCGAGCGTTTCGACATCAAGGTCAACGTGCACGGTGGCGGCGAGTCCGGCCAGGCTGGCGCAGTTCGCCACGGCATCACCCGCGCCCTGATCGACTACGATGCGGCATTGAAGGGCGATCTGGCACGCGCCGGCTTCGTGACCCGCGATGCACGTGAAGTCGAGCGTAAAAAAGTTGGTCTGCGCAAAGCACGTCGCGCAAAGCAATTCTCGAAGCGTT